>JBBIKV010000007.1:0-87162 GCA_037445285.1 Nevskiaceae bacterium
CCACTTGTCATTTCCCTACACATCACAGCGTCAGATTTCCCGCGTTCCCCATGAGCGCCCATGTCGAGCTCGTGCCGCCTTTACACCGGCTGCCGTCTGAGCAGTAAGCAGATCCCCTCTCAGACTCATATCCTGCAGGTTTCTAACGCCCACAGTTTCGACAGCACTTCTGTACATCACGATGCGTCCTCGGACGGTTCACTTTCGTTCACCTTCTCGACACTCACCTGACGCACTATTCGCGCGCCTTTTCCCAGACTTGCTCACTACCATGATCTTTTGAACCACAGCAGCACCTGGGCGGTTTGAGGTCTGTGTCTGCACACCGACCTCGGGGGGCCTTCCCCCATCACTCATGCGGCACCAAAACTGATGGCCTCCGACAAAGAGAACCATCAGCTTCGTTTCGCGTCGCACTCAAAACTTGTAGCCGAATTCCAACGTCAGCACCCGGGGCCGCAGCGGGAATACCGTCTTGATGAACTGGCCCGACGACGTGTTCGTGCTGGCATCGGAGTTCGTCAGGTTGCTGCCCGACAGCTCCGCGGTCCAGTTGTCCTTGGCCACGCCCACCGACGCATCGTAGGTGGTGTATCCCGGCATCGTGTACAGGAGCAAGGTGGTGGTCGGCGGATTGGCTCCCGGCGCGTCGCCGTTCGGGAAGCTGGCCGGTTCGTTGCGCATGGAACCGATGTGGTTGGCCCCCACCATCACGTACGGCTTGTAGTCGTTGAACGTCAGGTCGTAGCGCGCCCGCAGGTTGAACTCCAGCGGCGGCGAGTACGCGGGCGCCGTGCCGAGCACGCCGTACGGGTTGGTGTACGGATTGCCGTTGACCTGCGTGATGCAGGATCCCACGGCGGCGCCGTTCGCCGTCGCGCGGTTGGCGGTCAGACAGGGTGCATTCGTCTGGCTTGAACTGTTCCAGGAACTCGAGCCCTGCACCGTGAGGCCCTCGGTCAGCCGGGCGACGATCTGCAATTCGACGCCCTTTACCTCGTAGGTCGGCCCGTTGATGTCGAACGTCGTGTTGCCGAGATGCACCGGGTCGAACAGCGGCAGCTGGACGTTGCTCCAATTCATCTTGTACAGGGACAGATTGACCTGCAAGCGATGGTTCAGGAACTCGCTCTTGACGCCGATTTCGTTGTTGACCAGGTTGTCCGAATCGTAGCCCACCGGCTTGTAGAACTGCTTCTCTCCGCCGCCGGCCAGATACGGCGCCACGGCCTTGAGATTGACGGTGCTGCCGTCGGGGCTGGTGCCGGTACGGTTGAAGCCGCCCGGCCGGAAGCCCTGCGACCAGGTGTAGTACGCCAGGATGTCCGGCGTGATGTGCCAGGTGAGGTTGCCGCGGCTCTTGAATCCGCTCTCGCTCTTCTTCAGGTTGATGCCGAAGCCGTAGGCGGCGGCGCCCTTCGCCCCGTAGGGGGTTCCGTTCGGAACGTTGAGGATGCTCGAGGTGGCGCTGTAGTACTCGGACCCATGTTCATATTCGTCGTAATGGTAGTGACGCGTGCCACCGGTCAACGTCAGGACCTTCGGAATCAGGTCGAAGTCCACGGACGCGAATTCCGCCAGCTGGGTGTAGCCGCGCTCGACGTCCTCGCCGAATGCCGTGTTGGAACCCGTTCGCAACGAGGGGTCCGTGGCGTAGAAACCGGGGACCGGGCCCACCGCCTCGGTGCAGTCCGGCCCGCCCGCCAGCGAGGTGGCGAGATTGGCCGGGGTGCACTGCGGGATGGGCATGTAGTTGAAGTCCATCCGATCCTTGATGTCGAACTTCTCCCAGTAGCCGCCGAACGTGGCGCGCACCCGCAGATCCTCGCTGGTGGTGAAGCGCAATTCGTGGCTCTGGTGGGTGTTCTCCACCTGGTCGCGCCACGAACCGACGGGCGCATAGCACGTGGTGGGCTTCTTGGACCGGAAATACGCGTACCCGGCGCCCTGGCCGGAACAGTCGTAGTAGGAGCCGTGCTTCGACGTCAGGTAATTCGAGTAGTCCTGTTGCTGGTCGATGTGGCGGACCATGTAGCTGCCGGTGTACACGGCCTTGACGTATTCACCGAGCTTGCCGTTCAAGGTCCACGCCGTGCTTTCGTACCGGTCCTTGTCGTAGGCCGGAGAGAACGCCGAGATCTTGTAGGGCGCCAAGGCCGTGCCGTTCGGGCTGATGGGCTCTTCGCTGAAAT
This sequence comes from Nevskiaceae bacterium, assembly GCA_037445285.1. Classification (GTDB taxonomy): domain Bacteria; phylum Pseudomonadota; class Gammaproteobacteria; order Steroidobacterales; family Steroidobacteraceae; genus Bog-1198. Next base: position 2,193 of record JBBIKV010000007.1, read on the forward strand.
AACCGTCGGCATTGAAATTCTGGTAATTCTGCTGCAACAGCAGGTTCCAGTCCTCGTTGAACTTCAGCAGCACCGACAAGCGTGCACCGCTGTAGTTCACGGGGTTCAGATTGTTGCCGACGAGCGCCGCGTTGTTGCCGATGGCGCTGGCCGGATGGGTGGACGTCGCACCGAGCTGAATCGTGCCCGGGACGTTGTCGATGTAGCCGCCGCGGTGATCGTTGAAGATCGACGCGCGCACGGCCAACGTATCCGCGATCAGCGGAATGTTGATGGTGGCGTTGACGTTGGAGTTCGGGTCGCCGCCGGCCGTCGTGCCGTAGCCGGCATTGACGTTGCCCTCGGTGACGTCGAGCTTCGGCTTGTTCGTGATGTAGCGGATCGCGCCCGCCTGGGAGCCGCCGCCGAACAGAGTGCCCTGCGGGCCCTCCAGCACCTCGACGCGCTCCATGTCGACCATGTAGACGTCGTTGTTGCGCGCCGGGAACTGCATCGACTGGTCGTCGAGATACAGCGCCACGTTCGGGAACGGCGCGGTCGTCGACTGCGACTGGTTGCCCGAACCGCCCGAGGACAGGCCGCGCATGAAGATGTTGCCGGTGCCGGGGCCGTTGCCGCTGAACGTGACGTTCGGCGTGTAACGCAACAGGTCGTCGAAGGTCTGCACGTTGAGCTGCTTCAAGGTGTCGCCGGTGAGCGCCTGGATCGTGATCGGCACGTCCTGGATCGATTCCGTGCGGCGCTGCGCCGTCACGGTGATCTCTTGGATCCCCTCGGAATCACTGGCGTCGGCGGCCGCGGCCGTGGCGGCATGCGCCATGCCCATCCCCAAACCGGATCCGCTCAGAATCGCAGCAATCGCATACGACAGTTTCTGATTTGAATTCATTGAGTTTAATTCCCTTCGATTACTTGTAATCACTACAGATCGGCAGACACGGGAACGAAAACGATTCATCGCGGCGCACCAAATTGAGGCGCGCCTGCGCCGAATTGATGCGCTCCACAATGAAAAAACAACACCGGCCGGGCCATCCCACGCAGAGCCTTCTTCCCGCCCCTATTTAACACGCCTGCGCGCCGAGCGGAAGGTTAGAAGCGAAATGTTGCGGTTAAGTGACAGCCGGCGGATTTGACGCTGACGGCGACCGTCCCGGAGACTCCCCCCGTTGCCGACCCCGAAGGAACCCTGACGAATGAAGACAATAGCCGAGCCGGCCCGATCCGTGGACGTGATCCTGGAAACCGACGTCCTGGTCGTCGGCAGCGGCCCCGGGGGGCTGGCCGCGGCGCTCGCTGCCGCGCGGGCGGGCGCCCGCACCGCCCTGGTCGACCGCCACGGCTGCTTCGGCGGCAACATCACCCAGGTGGGGGTCGAGGGCTTTGCCTGGTACCGCCACGAGCGGACGGTGGATTGCGAAGGCATCGGCATCGAGTTCGAGGAGCGGGCCAAGGCCATGGGCGCCGCCATGCCCGAACCCCAATCCCTGAGCCACGCGCTCGACGCCGAAATGTTCAAGCATGTGGCCGACGTCCTGGTCGAGGAGGCCGGCGTCACCCCGCTGCTGCACCGCCTGGGGGTGGCGCCGATCATGGAAGGAAACCTCATCCGGGGGGTCATCACCGAAAGCAAGGCCGGCCGGGAGGCGATCCTGGCCAAGCGGGTGATCGACGCCACCGGGGATGCCGACCTCGCGACCCGGGCGGGCGCACCGGTGCGCAAATCCCCCCGGAACGAGATGATGGCGGTGTCGGTCATGTTTTCCATGAGCGGCGTCGACAAGCGACGGTTCATCGACGCCGTCAAGGCCGATCCGCAAACCTACGGCGACTGGTCGGGCAACGGCGAATGGGATTACGAGACCACGGGCAAGGAGGACGCCCTGTTCTCGCCCTTCCTGCGCAAGCCCTTCCAGCAGGCCCTCGCGGCGGGCCTGATCCCGCCCAATTTGAGCACCATCGCCGGCACCTGGGGTACGGTGACCGATCAGGGCGACCTGACGTACCTGAACCTGGTGCATGTGCCGGAAATCGACGGCACGAACCCCGATGACCTCACCGTCGGCGAGATGCGCGGGCGGCGCGAGGCAATCCACGCCCTCGAAGCCCTGCGCGGCTTCATGCCCGGCTGCGAGAATGCCAAGCTGCGCAATTTCGGCATGACCCTCGGCATCCGCGACACCCGCAAGATCGATGCGCTCTACAACCTCACGGGCAATGACGTGAGGGAACAGGGTCGATTCGACGATGCGATCGGCATCTTTCCAGAATTCATCGACGGCTACGGGATCCTGATCCTGCCGACGACGGGCCGCTACTGGCACCTGCCCTACCGGGCCCTGGTGCCGCGCGGGGTCGGCAACCTGCTGGTCGCCGGCCGCTGCATCGGCGGCGACAAGGTCTCGCATGCCTCCGCGCGCAACATGATGTGCTGCGCGGTGAGCGGCCAGGGCGCCGGCGTCGCCGCGGCGATATCGCTCGAGCGTGACGAGGCCTTCGATCGCCTGGACATCGGCGCCGTGCAGCAGGAGCTCGCGCGCCAGGGCGTCCGCTTCCGGTGATCCCGCACCATGCGGCCATGGTCTCGAAGGGGCCCGTATGGCATGATTCCACGACCATGAACATCACCGTTTCCCGCCTCACCCGCTCCTTGGGCGCCCTCGTCGAGGGCGTCACTCTGGCCGATGAACTGCCGCAGGCGACCATCGATCGTCTGTCCGAACTGCTGGTCGAACACCAGATCCTGTTCTTCCGCCGCCAGCCGATCACGCCGCAGCAGCAATGCCGCTTCGCGGCGCGCTTCGGCGACCTGCACGTGCACCCGATTTATCCGGTGCTGCCCGAGCTCCCCGAGATCATGGTGATCGACACGCATGAAGGGTTCCTGCCCGACAACGACAACTGGCACACCGACGTCACCTTCACCCAGACGCCGCCGCTCGCGGGCATTCTTGCCGCCAAGCAACTGCCGAGCGTCGGCGGAGACACCCTGTGGTCGAGCTGCTCGGCCGCGTTCGCCGCGCTGTCCGAGCCGCTGCAGCGATTCCTGTCGGGCCTCACCGCCGAGCATTCGGTGGTCAAATCCTTCCCCCCCGGCCGCTGGGGTTCGGATCCGGGGTTCAAGGAGCGTTACGACCGCGCGGTGGCGAAACATCCGCCCGTGACCCATCCCGTGGTGCGCACACATCCGGTGTCCGGAGCGCAGGGGTTGTTCGTAAACGAAGGGTTCACCACCCGCATCAACGAACTCAGCCCGCGTGAAAGCGATGCGCTGCTCGCCCTGCTATTCGCCCACTCGGGACGGCCGGATTTCACGATCCGCTGGCATTGGAGCGTCGACGACATCGCGTTCTGGGACAACCGCATCACCCAGCATTTCGCGGTCGCGGACTATCTGCCCGAACGGCGCATCATGCACCGCGCCACCGTGATCGGCGATCGTCCCTACTATCGCTAGCGGCAGCGGCGGCCGCGGCTCGACGTGACACCGCGCGCCGTGGTGTCGCTGGGGCTGCTATGGGCCGCCCTCGTCTCGCCGAGCCTGGCGGAGCCGGCGCCGCCGCTGCGCGGCACGCTGCCCAACGGCTTGCGCGTGGTCATCCTGCGCAACGCCCTCGCCCCGGTGGTCACGGTCGAGATGAACATCCTGGCGGGGGGCGAGGAGAGTCCCGCGGGTTTCCCCGGCCTGGCGCACGCAGAGGAGCACATGGCGTTTCGGGGCTGCAGCGGCATGAGCGCCGGCCAGACCGCCGCCGTCTACGCGCAACTCGGCGGCGAAAACAATGCCGATACGCGGCAAAACATCACCCAGTACTTCGCCACCGTCCCTGCCGCGGATCTCGCCGTCGCGCTCGAAGCGCAGGCGGCCTGTCTGCGCGGCATCGACGACACCCCGGATGAATGGGCCCGGGAACGCGGTGCCATCGAACAGGAGGTGGCGCGCGACCTGTCGAACCCCACGTACAAGTTTCTCGACCGGTTGAACCGGGACCTGTTCCGGGGCACTCCTTATGCCCACGACTCCCTCGGCACCCGGAAATCCTTCGACGCCACCACCGGCAAAATGCTGCGGGACTTCTACGCCACATGGTATTCCCCGAGCCATGCGCTGCTCGTCGTCGTCGGCGACGTCGATCCCGCGGCCTGCATGACGGAGGTCGAGAAGATGTTCGGCGGCATTCCGTCCCGCCCCGTCCCGCCGCCCCCGGCCATCCACCTGCGGCCGGTGAAATCGGAGCGCTTCACGCTCGCCAGCGACCTCCCCTACGTCCTCGGGTTCATCGCCTACCGCCTGCCGGGAACGGACTCCGCGGATTATGCGCCGATCCAGGTCCTGGCGGACGTGTTGAGCAGCCGGCGCGCCGACCTCTATGCCCTGGTCCCGGCAGGCCGGGCGCTGGCCGCGGAATTCGGTCTGACGGAAAATTACCCGCAGGCGAGCGTGGGCTTCGGACTGGTCGCCCTGCCGGCCGGTGCCGATGCCGCCGCGGCACTCCGCGAGATGCGCGCCATTCTGGCCCGGTATGCGGCCGGAGGGGTTCCCGAAGAACTGGTGGCGGCCGCGAAGCGCAGCGAGATCGCGGCGGCGGAATTCGAACGCAACTCGATTCCCGGGCTGGCCCATCTCTGGTCGAACGCGCTGGCTGCCGAGGGCCGCAGTTCACCGGACGATGACATCGACGCGGTGAGGCGCGTCAGTGCCGCCGACGTGAACCGGGTCGCACGGCGCTACTTGACCGAGGCGAACTCGATCACCGCCACGCTGGTTCCCGTGCCGACGGGTCAGCCGGTCGCCGCCCGGGGGTACGGCGGTGCGGAGCAGGTGACGACGGCGCCCGCCGAACCGGTGCAGCTTCCGGCCTGGGCGCAGAAGGGCCTCGCACGGCTCGAGGAGGCGCCGGCCGACGGGCCGGTAACCGACGTGCGGGTGACCGACGTGACCCTGCCCAATGGCCTCCGGTTGATCGTCAAGACCGATCCGATCAGTCCCACGGTGTCCTTGTTCGGTGCCGTCGAGCACGACGACGACACCCAGACGCCGGCAGGCAAGGAAGGCGTCGCCGACCTGCTCCGGGGACTGTTCGGCTACGGCACGACGACGCGGGATCGACTCGCCTTCCAGAAGGCGCTGGACGACATCGCGGCCGATGAGACCGCCGGCTACTCGTTTTCGCTGGGGGTTTTGAAGGAAGATTTCTCACGGGGGGTCGAGTTGCTCGCGGACAACGAACTCCATCCCGCGCTGCCCGAAGGCGTGTTCGACGTGTTCAAGCAACGCACCTCGAGATTCATCGCCGGCAATCTGACCAGCCCCGAGTACCGGTCGACCCGCGCGCTCGACCTGGCCCTGCTGCCCGCCGGCGACCCGGCGCTGCGCCAGGCCACTCCCGCGAGCTTGGACGGGGTGACGCTCGGGGACGTGAAGCGGTATCACGCCGCGACGATCCGCCCCGACCTGACCACCATCATCGTCATCGGCGACATCTCGCCCGCCGACGCCCGCGGCGTCATCGAGAAATGGTTCGGCGGCTGGCGGTCGACCGGCCCCAAACCGCAAATCGATCTGCCCGCCGTTCCCGCCAATGGGCCGGCGGCCGTCACGGTCGCCGATCCCGGCGCGCAGCAGGACACCGTCCTCCTCGCCCAGGAGCTCGACCTCAACCGCTTCGACCCGGACTACTACCCGCTGGAACTGGGCAACCACGTCCTGGGGGGCGGCTTTTACGCCACCCGTCTCTACCACGATCTGCGGCAGGTCGCCGGATACGTGTACGACGTGGACGTCGACATCGACGCGGCGAAGACGCGGGCCACGTACACGGTGACCTATGGCTGCGATCCGCAGAACGTCTCGAAAGCGCGCAATCTGATCCAACGCGACCTCGAGCGGATGCGCGACCAGGAGGTGTCGCCCGACGAATTGCAGCAGGCCAAGGCGTTGCTGCTCCGTCAAATCCCCCTGGGCGAAGCGAGCCAGGACGCCGTGGCCCGGGGACTGCTGGCGCGGGCACAACTGGCACTGCCGCTCGATGAGCCGTATCGGGCGGCCCGCACGTACCTCGAACTCGGCGCGGCGGACGTGAAGGCCGCATTTGCGCGGCGGCTGCGGCCGGACGGCTTCGTCGAGATCGTCCGCGGTCCGCCGCCGCGATAGCAACGGCCGGGCGGCATCCTTGCCGGGTCGTCAGGCAAGAACCAACGCGGGTCGGACGCACGCCTCGAGCTGGTCGCGCAGCCAGGAGTGCGCCGGATCCTGCTGATAACGGGCGTGCCAGATCATGTACATCGACAACTCCGGGCAGGGCACCGGCGGCCGGAAGTGGCCGAGGCCGGTCATGGTGCGTCTCTCGAGCAGTCCGGGCGCGGTGGCGATCAGCGCGGTGCCGCGGATGAAGGAGGGCAGTGCGCTGAAGCCCGGCACGGTGACCGTGATGCGGCGTTCGAACCCGCCGGCGGCCAGGTGCTGGTCGAGATCGAGGCTGCGCCGCGGCTCGTACAGCACGGTCGCATGCTCCGCGGCCAGATACTCGGCGCGGTTCCGCGGCGCGTCGCGCACCGAGGCGTCGAAGAAGCCGCGGTAACGGTCCACGAACAGGCGTTTCTGCATGACGTCCGTTCCATCCGGCGGGCGCGGACTGACGATGAGCTGATGCGCATCGGCGCGCAGGGTCTCGAGCAGCGGCACCCCGGAGGGAACGATGCGCAGCACCACCCCGGGGGCCTGGGTCCGCAGGCGTTCGGCCAACGCGGGCAGCAGCAGGTCGCGCTGGAAGTCGTTCGCCGCGATCGTGAAGGTCGTCCGCCACCGCGCGGGATCGAAGCCTGCCGAGCGCGCGAAGCGCTCCAGGTCCCGCAGCAGGTCCCGTGCCTGCACGCCCAGGGCTTCGGCGCGCGAGGTCGCGACGATGCCGCGGCCGGACTTCACGAACAGCGCATCCCCGGTGATGGCGCGCAGCTTGTTGAGCAGGTGACTGACCGCCGACTGCGTCACGCCGAGAGTCTGGGCGGCGGCGGTGATGGAACCGCGGTCCAACACCGTCACCAACAGCCGCAGCAGTCCCGCATCCAGCGCCGACCAATCGATTTTACTCATGTATCAGATGATGAAACATCAGTTCATTTTTTACAATGCGTCAGGGATAGTGTCGTCGAGCAACGCACAGCAAACCGTCAATCATCGGAGACCCACGTGACCCAAGCCGCGCCCAAGATTCCGGGGACGACGCCCTTCGATGGCGACCAGGCCCGCAAAGGCTATCGTCTGAACAAGATGTGCTACTCGTTCAACGACGCCGCCAATCGCGCCGAATTCCTCGCGAACGAGGACGCCTACATGACCAAGTACGGGCTCAACGACCAGCAAAAGGCGGCCATCCGCGCCCGCCACGTGCTGAGCCTGATCGCGGCGGGCGGCAACGCCTACTATCTCGCCAAATTCGCCGGCATCTTCGGTCTCGACATGCAGGACATCGGCGCCCAGCAAACCGGCATGACCAAGGCCGAATTCCAGGCCAAGCTGCGCTCGGCCGCGAACCAATAAGGACCGCACCATGGCACAAATCATCGGTGGCCTCGCCACGTCGCACATCCCCGCCATCGGCGGCGCCATCCACAAGGGCCTGCAGCAGGACCCGTATTGGAAACCCTTCTTCGACGGCTTTCCGCCGATCCGCCAATGGCTGGGCCGGGTCAAGCCCGACGTCGTCGTGGTGTTCTACAACGACCATGGTCTGAACTTCTTCCTGGACAAGATGCCCACGTTCGCGGTCGGCGCGGCGGAGCAGTACGAGAATGCCGACGAGGGCTGGGGCATCCCGACGCTCGCGCCGTACAAGGGCGACCTCGACCTGTCCTGGCACATCATCAACTCGGTGACGGAAAAGGACTTCGACCTCGTCACCTGCCAGGAGTTGCTCATCGATCACGCCTGCACCCTGCCCCTCAAACTGCTCTGGCCCGAGAGCGTATGCCCGGTGAGCATCGTGCCGGTGTGCATCAATACCGTGCAGTTTCCGCTGCCCTCCGCCAGGCGCGTCTACGCGTTGGGGAAGGCCGTCGGCGAGGCCATCCTCAGCTGGAAGAGCGGCAAGAAGGTCGCGGTGCTCGGCACGGGCGGCCTGTCCCATCAGCTGGACGGCGAACGCGCGGGCTTCATCAACAAGGACTTCGATCTGCAGTTTCTCGACAGCATGCTGACCAACCCGGAATGGGCCACGCAATTCAGCATCCACGACCTCGTCGAGAAGACCGGCACGCAGGGAGTCGAGCTGTTGATGTGGCTGGCGATGCGCGCCGCGCTCACCACGAGCAACGCGAGCGTGCGCAAGGTGCACAGCAACTACCACATTCCGATCTCCAACACCGCCACCGGCGTGCTCGCGCTCGAAGCCCTGCCGGCGGCGCCCGCGGCCGCCCTCAGTTCGGCGGCCTGACCGCTTGAACTCGACCGTTCGCACGGAACCCGGCCCGAGTCCCGCGAGGGACCCGAGCCCGTACGACCGGCTCGGCGGCGCACCGGCCCTGCGCCGCATCACCGAGCGATTCTACGACGTCATGAGCGAGGCGCCGGAGGCCGCCGTGGTGCGCGCCATGCACTCCGGCGACCTCGCGCCGATGCGCCGGAAGCTGTTCGAGTTCATGAGCGGCTGGCTCGGCGGCCCGAACCTGTATTTCGAGCGCAGCGACCGCAAGTGCATGGGTACCGCGCATGCCCCTTATCGCATCGAGGAAACCGAACGCGACCAGTGGCTGTACTGCATGCACCGCGCGCTCGAGGACGAGGGCGTCGAGACCGAACTGCGCGAACGCATCGAATCCGCCCTATTCAGGATGGCGGACATGCTGCGCTCGGCGTAGCCGCCGCGGTGCGCGGGACGCGCACCGGGACGAATTCACGCCGGCTCAATCACGCGTCGTGCAGGGGGGCGGCGTTCCGTCGCGGCACAACACGGGACCCTGATCCCGCTTCGCCGCCGCGGGATCGTCCGCATGGGATACCGTGCTGCCCGAAACGCAGCCCGACATGAGACACGCGAGCAGGATGATCGAGGTTGCCAGTTTCATGATCGCTTTCCTTGAGTGAACCGCATCCGGCCATCCGCCTATTATGAGCGAACCCCTGCCGGCCGGGTACCGGTGCGCGCCCCGAAACGACGTCCCCGAGGCTCCTACACCGCCTCCGGCCCGGCCAACGCCCTCGCGATGACGGTCCGCTGGATCTCCGACGAGCCTTCGTAGATCCTCATGATGCGCAGATCGCGCACGTGGCGTTCGAGCGGCAGCGCGCCGGTGTACCCATACCCGCCGTGAATCTGCAGGGCCCGGTCGGCGACGCGGCCGGCCACCTCGGAGGCAAACAACTTGGCCATCGATGCCTCTAGCGAGTGGCGCACTCCGGACGCGCGCTTGCGCGACGCATCCAGCGTGAGAAGGCGCGCGGCACGCAACTCGGTGGCCATGTCGGCCAACATCCATTGGATGCCTTGGAAGCCGCCGAGCGGCTGGCCGCCCACCCGGCGCTGCCGGGACCATGCGATCGCGGCATCCAGGGCCGACTGCGCGATTCCCAGGCACATCGCGGCAACCTCGATGCGGCCATTGTCGAGCACTTTCATCGCGGTGCGAAAGCCGCTGCCTTCGGCTCCCACGCGCTGCGCGGCGGGAACCGTGCAGTCGAAGGACAGTTCGAAGATATGGCCGCCCCGCAGTCCCATGGTTTTCTCAGCGGCCCCGGCGGTGAGCCCCGGCGTGCCCTTGTCGATCACGAACGCGCTGATGCCCCGGTGTCCGGCATCCGGGTCGGTCACGGCGAACACGACGATGAAGTCGGCGATCCCGCCGTTGGATATGAAGTGCTTGACGCCGCGCAGCCGGTACCCGTCCCCGGTCGCGGTCGCCCGGCAACGCATGTCCGCCGGGTTCGAGCCGGCCAGAGGTTCGGTCAACGCGAAGGCGCCGAGGCTCGCGCCGCCGGCGGCGGCCGGCAGATACCGGGCCCGCAATTCATCGTCGCCGCCGAGCAGGATCGCGTCGGTGGCGAGAAAGTGTGCCGTGAGCGCCGAGGCGGTCGAACCGCAGGCGGCCGCAATCGTCTCGACGCAGGCCGACAGCACCGGCGCGGCGAGGTCGGGACCACCCCACCGCGCCGGCAGATTGAGCCCCATCACCCCGATCTGCGCCAGCGCCGCGAGCTGCTGTCGGGGAAACTCCGCGAGTTCGTCGGTGCGGCGCGCGGACGGGCCGAGGACCTCGCGCGCGACGCGCCCTACCGCCTGGACGGCCGCCCGTTCCTCCTCCGTGAAATCCAGATCCTGGGTCGCGGTCATCCGGACGCCTCCCGGCCCAGCCACCGTCGCAGCACGGCCGCTTGGTGTTCGCCCAAGGCCGGCGCGGGACGCTGGCGACCCCGGGCAAGGCCGCCGAAGTGCACCGGCTGTTCCATCGCGGGGATGGCGCCCAGCGTCGGGTGAACCGTGCTCGACAGGATGCCGCGCTCACGCACGTGCCCGCCGTCGAAGACGTCCGACGGCTCCTCCACGGCCGACGCCGGCACGCCCGCCTCCTGCAGGATTCCGACCGCCGCCGCCACGGTCAGGGTCCGCAGCCAGGTCTCGATCAGCGGCGTCAACTTCGCCTCGTTCACGGTCCGCAGCCCATCGCTCGCGAATTCGGGGTCGCTCGCCAGTGCCGGGCGGCCCATGCAGCGCGTCAGGCTCGAAAACTGCCGTTCGTTCAGCACGCATATCACCACGTGGCCGTCCGCTGCCCGGTAGGCGCCGAAGGGCGTCGACAGGGGATGACGGTTCCCGGTCCGCGACGGAGCGGCGCCGCCGAACATCCACTGAGCGACGGCGGTGGGCATCAGCGACACGAGCGAGTCGAACATCCCGATGTCGAGCGCACGGCCCACACCGCTGCGGTGGCGCTCGTACAGGGCGGCGAGGATCGCCCACGAACCGAACAGTCCGGCGGCCAGATCGCCGATCGACTCGCCCACCTTCAGCGGTGGCCCCGCCGCATCGCCAGTCATCGCCATCAGGCCCGACAGCGCCTGGGCGACCAGGTCGAAGGCCGGCAGATCCCTGCGCGAGCCCTCCTGGCCGAAACCGGAAATGCTGGCATGGATAAGGCGCGGATTGGAGCGCGCCAGATCCGCGTAGGCGAGCCCCAGCCGCGCGGCGACCCCGGGACGGAAGTTCTCGACGACGACATCGGCGATGTCGGCCAGCCGCCTGGCCGTCGCGAGATCGTCTGGCCGTTTGAGGTCGAGCACCATGCCCCATTTGTTGCGGTTCACCAGCTGAAAGAGCGCACTCTCGCCGGCCCGGGCCGGACCCACGTGGCGGTATTCATCGCCCTGCGGCGCCTCGACCTTCACGACCTCCGCGCCAAGATCGGCGAGCAGCGCGGTGCAGTACGGTCCCGACAGCACCCGCGTGAAATCGAGCACACGCACGCCCGCGAGGGGCCCTTCCCTTGAATCGGTATCCATGCCGGCATGATGACCGCGTTTTTCTACGTTGCCTAGCGCCTTGACCGCCGCGCCGTGCCGTGCCGCCCGCCTCGCCCGTCGATCCGGCGCCTACCGGTCCGCGTCCGCCGCGACGGCCGCCGTGAAGCATTTGAAGGTGTTGCGGCCGTCGTATTTCGCCTGGTACATCGCGAAATCCGCGCATCTCAACAAGGCATCCGCATCCGCGGCATCGTCCGGATAGATCGCCACCCCGATGCTCGCGGAAATCCGCAATTCGTGCTCCCCCAGCAGGAACGGGGCATCGAGCGCCACCAGGATCTTGTTCGCGCAAGCCACCGCATCCGTCGCGCGCGCCACCCCGGCGAGCACCACGACGAATTCGTCGCCGCCCTGGCGGCTCACGGTGTCCGAGTTGCGCACGCAGCTCAGCAGGCGGCGCGCGACGCCCTGCAACAGCTTGTCGCCGACGGCGTGCCCCAGGGAGTCGTTGATGTCCTTGAAGCGGTCCAGATCGACGAACAGCAGCGCCGCGAGCGTGCCGTTGATGCGCGAGTTGTCGATCGCCTGCGCGAGCCGTTCGGAGAAGAGCGAGCGGTTCGGCAGGTCGGTCAGTACGTCGTGCTGGGCCAGCCGCGCGAGCCTGGTCGACAGTTCGCGCGCGACGGTGACGTCGTGGGCGACCATGACGGCGCCGATGACGCCGCCGTTCCGGTCGTGGATCGGCGAGGCCGACACTTCAACGGCCAGATGCGACCCCTCTCGCCGGACGAGAACGCAGGGACTCGTCAAGGAAACCGTCCGGTCCTCGATGATGGCCTGCGTCGTCGGACAGGGAATGATCCGCCGATCCGTGGCGTCCACGAGGGGGAACACCTCGTCCAGCGGGGCGCCGGACGCTTCGGCCTGGGCCCATCCGGTCAATCTTTCCGCGACCACGTTGAGGTAGCTCACCCGGCCCCTGAAACTGGTGCTGATCACGGCGTCGCCGATGGAATTCAGCGTGACCTGAGCGCGCTCCTTCTCCTCGAACAGGGCGTCCGCGTTCACCAGCAGCGACTCGTTGGTGTTCTGCAGGGCCAGTTCGACCGCACGGCGGCGCGACACGTCGCGGCAGACCAGGATCGTGCCCGCGGTGCGCCCCGCCTCGTCCTGCATCGGGACGACCCGGCAATCGATAGCGAGCTGCGCGCCGCGCCGGTCGACCAATGAGAGATGGGCGGCGCGGCCGGGCCGCTCCTCCGCACGTTCGATCTGCTCGAGTGGACGCTCGAGGCGACGGCCGGTCGCCGGATCCACCAACAGGAATACCTGCGCCAGGGTCTTGCCGACCGCCTCGCCCGCGGGCCAGCCGGTCATCAATTCCGCGGCCGGATTCAGATACACCACGCGTGCGGACCGGTCGACCGTGATGACCGCCTCCGCGATGGCCGCCAGTGCCGCCCCATACAGGCGGTGGAGGGAATCGAAACCGGCATCGGTGTCGCAGAGTGGATCGTTCGTCATAGTCGGGCGTTGCATCGCCGCCGTCGACCGGCAATGTACTCTGTGAGACGGCGCCCGTCGTGTCAATGCCGCAGGCGGCGCAAAGGCATAGGAGGATAACGCACGATGACCGCGCCATCGTCCTACACCGCGGGCACGCGCCTACGTCGAATGCGCGGTCTGAGGGGCGGCGGAAAGGGACGGGGATGTCCCGAAGAGGTGGGTCGCCATCAATCCCACGGCCTCGACCACCTGCCGCTCGTCGTTGCTGCGCACCGCCCGGGCGGCGGCCGCACGAATGCGCGGCAGAGCCGGATGGGTCGGCTGACCGCCCAGGCTCCTGCTGTAGTCGCGAACCGCCGCGGCCGACAGGTCCGCGGCGGCACCGAGACCCATGGCCGGGGAAAGCACCCTCGCGGAGGCGACGAGTGCGGCGATGCGCCAGGCGCAGGGTTCGCGGATCAAGGCCGCCAACCCGTCGCTGACGGCGCAGACCAGCGGGCCGACCGCCGCCACCCGGCCGGGCCGTCCATCGATCGCCCTCTGCAGAAGATACACCGTCGCCGTCGCCAGATCGTCGGTGACGCGCGCATCGCCGGCGGGCGCGCACGTCTGGCCGCGGGACCGCAGGAACGCCTCCAACGGCGCGTGCCGCAAGCGCGCCTCGAGTGCACCGTGCCATCTTGCCGCGACCTTTGCGTTGGGTATCAGAACAGCCACACCGTCACCGTTTGTCCTCGTTCACCGCGAACTATCGGTAACCCCACCCGTAACTTGAGGGACGGACATCCTATAATTCGCGCGCCGCACCCCTGTCGCCGCTAAGGTCAGCCCAACCATGCGAGTCCTGCTTGTGGAAGATGATGCGATGATCGGTCAAGGTCTGGAGACCGCCCTGCGCCAGTTGGGGTCGGCGGTCGATTGGATCCGGGACGGAAGGGGCGCCGCCACCGCATTGCGCACGACCGTTTTCGATCTGGTGCTGCTCGACCTGGGGTTGCCGTCGCGGGACGGCATCAGCGTGCTGCGTGAACTGCGGGAGCGCGGTGACACCACGCCGGTCATCATTCTCACCGCCAGGGACGACGTCTCCGACCGGGTCGCGGGACTCGACGCCGGCGCCGACGACTATGTCGCCAAACCGTTCGATCTCGACGAACTCAATGCAAGGATGCGCTCCGTGCTGCGCCGCGCGGCGGGCCGCGGCGATCCTCTGGTTCACCACGGCAATTTGCGTCTCGACCCGGTGACCCATTCCGTCGAACACAAGGGGATGCCGGTGAGCCTGTCGGCCCATGAGTATTCGGTCCTGGAGGCGCTTCTGCAGCGTCCGGGAGCCGTTTTGTCCCGCGCCCAGTTGGAGGAGCGTCTGTACGGTTGGGATCAGCCGATCGGCAGCAACGCCATCGAGGTCTACATTCACTCGCTCCGCCGCAAACTGGGGGGCGACGCCATCCGCACCCTGCGCGGCGTCGGCTACTTCGTGCCCAAGACATGAAATCCATCCGCGCCCGGCTCCTGATCGCCCTCGCCGTGCTGGTGGCGCTCGTCTCGCTGGTGGCGGCGATCGCCACGTATCGACGCGTGTTGAACGAGACGTCCGATCTGTTCGATTACCAGCTGCGCCAGATGGCGCTGTCCCTGCGCTCCCAGATCTCGATGTCGCCCCGCGTCGAAGTACCGCCGGACCAGGGGGATTCGGATTTCGTCGTGCAGATCTGGGACCCCTTCGGCACCCGGATCTACCTGTCGCGGCCCGGCCTGCCGCTGATCAATCAGGTCGTGCTGGGCTACACCAATCTTTCCCTGCGCGGCGAGGCTTGGCGCGCGTACGGCCTGCAGACCGCCGACGGCGTCATACAGATCGCCCAGCCGCTGCGCGTGCGAGAGGCGCTGGCGCGGGCGGCGGCATTGCATGTCGCCGCGCCGCTGATTCTGCTCCTCCCGATCATGATGGCGTTCCTCGCATGGATCGTCGGACGCGGCCTGTCGCCGCTGCGGGAGCTGACCGCCGAGATCCAGCGCCGCGATGCGCGCAGCCTCACGCCGCTCACCCATGCGAATCTGCCCACCGAGATCATGCCGCTGGTCGGTGAGCTCAACCGGCTGCTGGCGCGGCTGGAAACCTCCTTCTCCGCGCAGCGCTCCTTCATCGCCGATGCGGCGCATGAATTGCGCTCGCCGCTGACGGCATTGCGGCTGCAGCTGCAGCTGCTGGATCGCGCTCCCGATCCGGCGGCGCGCCACGAGGCGCGGGAGCGGCTCGGAGCCGCCGTCGAGCGCGCCATCCATCTCGTCGAGCAGCTCCTCACGCTGGCCCGCAGCGACTACGGAAACGGCGCAGTCCGGCCTGCCGGGGTGCCGCGCACCGGGGCGGCCGGGCACGAGGTGCAGGACCTCGCCGCCGTTGCCGCCGAGGCGATCGCCGACACCCGCGTGCTGGCGACGGCGCGCAACGTCGACCTCGGTCTCGATGCCGATCCGCATTGCGAGGTGCTGGGCGATCACGACGCGCTGCGCGTCCTGGCCCGAAATCTGGTCGACAATGCCGTCCGCTATACCCCCTCGGGCGGCTCCGTCCGGGTGGGCTGCCGGTCGGCCGGGGAAACCGTGCGGCTGGAGGTCTGCGATACGGGTCCCGGCATCGCTCCGGCCGAGCGGGAGCGGGTCTTCGACCGGTTCTATCGGCAGGCGGCGGTGCAGGAGAGCGGCACGGGCCTGGGGTTGGCCATCGTCCGATCGATCGCGGCGCGTCACGATGCCCAGGTGGCGCTCGACGAGGCGCCGGGCGGCGGGCTGCGTGCCACGGTCAGCTTTGCGCGGCGGCCTTAAGTCTGGTTTAAGGAAACTTTGAGACTCTGCGGCCTGGAGCAATTGTCACCCCTTTCCAACCGCACGGAGACACTCATGCAACTTCGGAAAAAGACCCTGGGCCTCTCGGCCATCGGACTGATCGCCGTCGGCGCCGCCACGGGCCTGTCGGCCCAATCTCTCCTGCACGCCGCGGAACTGGGGGCCGGCGGACCGGCGGCCGGCGCGCCGGTTGCGGGGCATCCCATACCGCTGATGACGGCGCCTAACTATCGGGCCATCGTCGCCCAGAACCAAGCCGCGGTGGTCGGCATCACCACGGTGGCGACGCTGCAAGCCTCGAACCCCGAACCGCCGCAATGGGGGGATCCGAATGCCGGCGACGACAACCCCTTGTCGCAGTTCTTCCGCGGCATCCCCCTGCCCCGAAATCGCGGGGTCATGCACGGCCAGGGCTCCGGCTTTCTGATATCCGCCGACGGCCTGGTGCTCACCAACGCGCACGTCGTCGACGGCGCGAAGGAGGTCACCGTCAAACTCTCGGACCACCGTGAATTCAAGGCCAAGGTGCTGGGTGCGGACCGCAGCAGCGACATTGCCGTGCTGAAGATCGCCGCGCACGACCTGCCGACCGTACGGATCGGCAATTCCGATCAGATCGGCGTGGGCGACTACGTGCTCGCCATCGGCGAGCCCTTCGGCCTGGAGGAAACGGCCACCGCCGGCATCGTCAGCGCCAAGGGCCGCTCGCTCCCCGGGGACGGCTATGTGCCGTTCATTCAAACGGACGCCGCGGTCAATCCGGGGAATTCCGGCGGGCCCTTGTTCGACGCCGGCGGCGCGGTGGTCGGTATCAACGCCCAGATCTACAGCAATTCGGGGGGATACCAGGGGGTGTCGTTCGCCATCCCGATCAACCTCGCGGTCCAGGTCAAGGATCAGATCGTCAAGACCGGCAAGGTGGCCCACGCCCGGCTCGGCGTCGAAGTGCAGACCCTCGACCAGTCCTTGGCGGACTCGTTCAAGATGGTCGCGCCGAACGGCGCCTTGATCGCGAAGGTCGAGCCCGACAGCGCCGCGGAACGCGCCGGCCTCAAGGCCGGCGACGTGATTCTCGATTTCAACGGTCAGTCCATCGTCGACGCCGGACAATTGTCGGCGCGGGTCGGTACCGCGACGCCGGGGGACAAGGCATCGCTGCGCATATGGCGGGACGGCAAGACCCTGTCGTTGACGGCGACGATCGGGTCGGCGGCCGCGCCGGTGGTGGCCGACGCCGCCGCCGGCGGCTCGGCGCAGGGCCGATTGGGTCTCGCGGTCCGGCCGTTGAAGCCGGAGGAGCGACGCCAGAGCGGCGTGTCGGGCGGGTTGCTGGTCGAGGACGTTCGCGGCCACGCGGCCGACGCCGGCATTCAGCCGGGCGACGTCGTGTTGTCGGTGGACGGCACCCCGGTGCAATCCGTCGAGCAGCTGCGTGAGATGGTGCGGGCGCGCGACAAGCAGGTGGCGCTGCTGATCCAGCGCGGCGAGAGCCGCCTGTTCGTCCCCGTGACCCTGGGTTGAGGCGGCGGGCGGCTCAGGCGGCTTCCATTCCATGCCGCTGCTTGACGTCGGCGACCCGCGGCGATGCCATGAAATCCAGCAGGCCGCGGGCTGAGCGTGGATCCGCACAGCCCGCGGCGATGGCGCCGGAGAAGACGGTGATGCTCTGCAGGGCCGCGGGCAGCGCTCCCACGACGTCGACGCCCGCACAATTCAACAGTTCGCTGAGCTGTTGGAAGCCGATCTCGGCCGTGCCGCGGGCCACGAGCGAACCGACGGGAACGCCGGGGGGCGGTACCACGATGCGCGCGCGGATGGCGTCGAGGATGCCCCACCGTTCGAACATCTGCTCGAGGTACACGCCGCTCGGTCCCGTCGAATAGCTCAGGGAACGCGCGTCCAGCACGGCCTGCTTCAGACCCGCCTCGGAACCGATGTCCGGGCGGCCGCCGCCGGCCTTCACCGCGACGGCGATGCCGGACCTCGCGAGGTCGACGCGGCTGTCGGGCAGCAGCTTCCGGTCGTTCGACAGCTTGTCGATCGCATTGCTCGCCAGGATGACGACATCGATCGCCTCGCCCGCCGCGACGCGTTTGGCGACGTCGACTCCGCCGGCAGCTTCAGCCGTGACGGCCTGCGCCGTGAGCGCCTGGTATTGCGCCGTGAGTTCTGCCACGACGTCGCGCGTGGCCATGGAGGAGATCACTTTGAGGGGCGTGTCGCGCATGGCCCCACATGGTACATCGCCCGCGCCGCCTGCGCTCGGGCCCGCTCAGACGGCGGAACACAGTGATGCATGGGCGGCCCGCAGTACGCCCTTCTGAACCTTGCCCATCGCGTTGCGCGGCAGCTCTTCGAGGATGACGATGCGCTTTGGAATCTTGTAGGCCGCCAGGCGTCCCTTCAGGGCGGCGATCAAGGCCGCTTCGGAAATCCGGGCGTCCGGCTTGCCGACCACCGCGGCCGCGACTCCCTCGCCGAAATCGGCGTGCGGAACGCCGAACACAGCGCTTTCCAACACGCCGGTCAGGACATCCAGCTCGGCCTCCACCTCCTTCGGATAGACGTTGTAGCCCCCGCTGATGATGAGATCCTTGGCGCGGCCGACGATGAAGAGGTATCCGTCCGGGTCGATGTACCCGAGATCGCCGGTCTTGAACCAGCCGTCCTGCGTGAACTCGGCCCGCGTCTTCTGCGGATCGCCCCAGTAGCCGGCAAAGACGTTCGGCCCCTTCACCTCGATCATGCCGATCGTCGAGGGCTGATCGTCCGCGGCCGAGACGCGCACGCCGATGCCGGGCAGCGGCGGACCCACAGAGCCGGCGACCCGCGGCCCCGCATGGGGATTCGAGGTGATCATCAAGGTCTCTGTCATGCCGTAGCGCTCGAGGATGACCTGACCCGTACGCCGCTCGAACTCGCGATGCGTCTCGGCCAGGAGCGGAGCCGATCCCGAGACGAACAACCGGACGCCCGACGTCGCGGACCGGTCGAGCCCGGGCTCCAGGAGGAGCCGCGTATAATGCGTCGGCACACCCATGTACACGGTCGCCTCGGGCAGGCGCACCAGGACCTCCGGTGCGCTGAACTTGGCCATCAGGATGAGCGCGGAACCCGATGCCAGGACGGTGTTGATCGCCGCGAACAATCCGTGCACGTGGAACAAGGGCAGCGTGTGCAGCAGCACGTCGTCGCGCGTGAACCGCCACGCCTTGGCGAGCACCGCCGCATTGGATGCGAGATTGCCGCGGGTCAGCACGGCCCCCTTCGACCGTCCGGTCGTGCCGGAGGTGTAGACGATCGCCGCCGGCGCATCCCGGCCCCCTGCGAACGGGGACGCGGCCCGCGCACCGCCGCCGGCGACGAGCTGCGGCAGCGATCCCTCGCCGGCCGCACCGAGAGTCAGGACATGGGGAACCCCGCAGCGCAGGGCGAGCGGTGCGAGCGTGTCCCGATCCGGCGGGCGCACGACGAACAGGCGCGGCCGCGCATCGAGGAGGAAGTGCTCGACCTCATGCGACGTGTTGGCGACGTTGATCGGCACGAACACCGCACCCATGCGCAGGCAGGCAAGATAGAGCAGCACGGCGTCCGCCGACTTCTCCACCTGAACCGCGACACGGTCGCCGGCGACCACGCCGCTCGATTCCAGGGCCGAGGCGAAGCGTCCGGTTTCCCGCAGCACGTCCCCGTACGTGAGCGCGAGTCCCGCGGCGCCGCGCAGGAAAATCCGCTGCGGCTGGAGGCTCGCAGTCCTGTCGATCCAGTCGATGGGGTCGTGCATGCGGCCGATGATGCCACAGGAGAGCCTACGGGTTTGCGGTCAGACCGGCCCAAATTCGGGACGTGGACTCGCCGGCGATGCCCGCCGCCGTGATCGCCTCGAGCCGGTCGTCGCGGGACATCACCGTCTGGGATTCGAGATAGCTGAGGGTGCCGAGCAGTTCGCCGACGTGCAGCGCCACGGTCAGCGGCTCCGCCGGCGAATTCTCGAGCGCCCCCGCCAGCCGGGCGGAGGTCTGCCATTCCAACGCAATGCGCCTCGACATCTGCGGGGCGAGCGATCCGATGAGCTCCACGCAGAGCGCGCCGTTCGGCGCGAAATGAGGATTCCGCGCAAAGACGTCCAGCGCGGCGCCGTACACGACGAGCGGCCCGAGCGCACTCAAGAGCACCACCAGCTGCGCCTCGAACCGGTCCTGCGGCTGGGTCTCCATCGCGTACAGCTCCGCCGCGCGGGCCGCACGCTCGGTGCGCTCCCAGAGCATCCGCGGAAGGCGGGGAAAATTCCGGCGCGTGGCGCGGAACGCCGGCAGCATCAGCGCCGCGGCCAGCATGCCGCGCAGCGCATCCACGCCGCACACGACGATGGCACGCTGAATCGTCTCGATGGGCGTGGGCGACAGGCGGTAGCGGCTCGAATTCGCCAGCCGCAGCACGTCGGCCGTCAGCACCGGATCGTGCGCGATCATCCGCGACATCTTCTCCGAGCGGACGGCCGGATCGTCCACCGCCTGCAGGAGCTGCGGCAACAGGGCGGGCCGTCGCGGAAAATACTTCGGGTCGACCGTGTCGACCAGGAGCATCGCCTCGATGTTGTTGCGCACGCGCGCGGTCACCGCCGCCGGGCATTGCACCTGCAGCGGCGCCGTGAACGCGAGCTTCCACAGACGCTCCGCGGCGAGACGGTTGGCCAGCTGGATCACGCTCGCATCGAAGGTGAACGGCGCCGCCGCGGATGACGGCTCGGCCGCCGCGGCCGGAGCCGGCGGCGGCCGCATCGCTTCAGGCGTCCAGGCGTTGTCGGGCACGGCGGCGCCGGCGGGCGCCGCGCGACGGTGCATCAGCCAAGCGCCCAATGCCAGGATGCTCGCGGCCAACAGGACAATTGCAAGCATTCGACGACGCCTCTCCATGCGCAGTGGTGCGCCACTGGTCCCGACCCGGAATGGCGCCGTGCGTAGCCCAGGGAATCGGCCTGACCCCGCTTTTCTTTAGCGCGCGGGACCGAGCTGCACGCCGACATCCGCCAGTGCGCGGCGGGCGGCGCCCGCGATCCGCTCGCGATGCCTGGACACCCGCAGATCGTGCGTGATTTCCAGCTGTGCCCCGCGGCCCCGCGCCCCGCGATTGCAGATGTTGAGGGGGTGCCTTCCGGGATATTTGTGGCCGTCGCGCACCACCTCGAAGCCGGCGGCCGCCAGGCGCTCGCCGAGCGCCTCGACGAGTTCCATGTCCAGTCCCCCGAGGAAGATCTGCGACGCTCCCAGGCAGCCGTGAACGCTGAGCACCCTGTCGTGGCGCGCCGCCATCGCAAGGCAGTCCGGGTGGTCGAACCGGTGGCTGGTGATGTGCAGGTCGCGATTGCGGCCGTACGGCTTCATGCCCTCGAAACAGAACAGGCTGTGTTCGACGCCCGCGATGAGGTCCGCGATCTCGGAGGTGCCGACCTCGATCAGTCCGCCGTGCGGCGCGACGACGATCACGGCGGCGCCGGCCCGCTCCGCCACCCTGACGGCGAAATCCTCGCCCTGCGCCTCGTGGAGCGCCAGGTCGGCAAATGAGGCGTACTTCGTCACAGGCCCAACGCATCCAGCGCGCGATAGGCCAGCACGGAGGGCGCCAGAAACCAGGGGACGCCGCCATAGTAAGGCCGCGAGGGGAAAGGCAGGTCGTCAAGGGCGGTTCGGCCCTCCGCGAGGCCCATCATCTGCTGTCCGATCCGCCGTCCGAAGTGGGGGGCGAGCGGCACGCCCTGCCCGCAGTACCCCATGCAATAATATATTCCGTCCTGCCGGCCGAGATGCGGCAGGCTGTCGAACGTGTAGGCAACCCAGCCCGCCCAGGCGTGGGCGATGCGCACGCCGGCGAGCTGCGGAAACACCCCGGCCAGCATTCGGCGCAATCTCGGGACGCAGGCGAGCGGATCCTTCTCGGCCAGCGCCGCCCGGCCCCCGAAGATGAGGCGTTCGCCGTCGGGAGAGGGCCTGTAATAGACGATGACCCGGCGCGAATCGACGATGTTGCGGGCCTGCGGAATCAGCTCGCGGACCCTGTCCACCCCCAGCGGCTCGGTGGCGATCTGGTAGCTGCCGATCGGAATCACACGGCGGCGGTGCCAGGGAGACAGAGGGCCCGAATAGCCGTTGGTCGCGATCAACACCTTGCGCGCGCGGATCGCACCGCGCGGCGTCAGCACCTGAAACCCGTCGCCGTCCGGCTGCAGCGCCTGCACCGGGCAATGATCCAGAACCGATACGCCGGCCTCCGTCGCGCGCGCCAGCAGGGCGGTCAGCAGACGCATCGGGTCGACCGACCCATCGTCGTGGTAGACGCAGCCGCCATGGTAGGCGTCGCTCGCGATCTCCCGATGCTGGTCGGCACGCCGAACCACCGAGATGCGCTGTTCGAGGCCCGGGGGCTGATGTTCCGCTTCGCGCGCCATGGCGGCGAAGTGCCGCGGGGTATGCGCCCCGAAGAAGCAGCCGTGGGGTCGCCAATCGCAGTCGAAGCCCTGAGTCGTCGCCAGCGAACGCAGATACTCCAAGGCCTCCCGGCCTTCGAGGCAGATCGCCATGGCCCTTTCCCTGCCATGACGGGCCGTCAGCGCGGCCAGGGAAGGCTTGATGCTGTAGGCCACCTGGCCGCCGTTGCGGCCGGAACACCCGGCGCCGAGCGCACCGGCCTCCAACACCCACGTGCTCGCACCGGCGGCCGCGGTCTCGCGTGCAGCCGAGAGCCCGGTATATCCCGCGCCCACGATCAGGACGTCGACCGCCGGGGGCGGCGCGGCGCGGATACGTTCCTCCACCCGGCCGGATTCCTGCCAGTACGGCGTCGTCGAGACGCCCATGTCAGTAGTGAGGAGGCCGCTCATCGTCGGCCGACCGCTGCCGCTCGTCGGAGTGCGCGCTTTCCAGGCGTTCCGACAGCCGCTCGAGCCGCACGCCGAGCGCGCGGATCTCCAGTTGCTGCCGGAAGACGACGTCGCTCAGCTCCGTGTTCGCCCGTTC
Organism: Nevskiaceae bacterium; assembly: GCA_037445285.1. Lineage (GTDB taxonomy): Bacteria > Pseudomonadota > Gammaproteobacteria > Steroidobacterales > Steroidobacteraceae > Bog-1198. The sequence continues at coordinate 25,014 of JBBIKV010000007.1, forward strand.
CAGGAATGAGATCTTCGTTTGTATCCGTTCCAATGTCTCGTCGTCCATCATCTCAAGTCCCGCAATATGTGTGCAGCACGCGCTCGTCGGAGCGCGGCGGCTTCATGTAGCCGGCGAACGCCGGCAACTCCTCGTAAGGTCGCGACAACGCCTGCGACAGTTCCTCGAATGGTCCGAAATCCCCCTGTTCCACCGCCGCCGCGATGACCGCCTCGAGTCGATGATTGCGGGGAATGACGGCCGGGTTGACCAGCCGCATGAAGGCGGCGTGGTCGCTGCCGGGTTGCGGCTCGCGCGCCATCCGCGACCGCCAGCGTCGCGCCCATTGCAGGTACGGGGACGGATCGTCGAACGAGGCGGCGACCGCGGGATCGCCGGCCTCGCTCTCGGCGGCGGCGCACAGCCGGCGGAACGTCAGCGTGAAGTCCGCGTGACCGCCCTGCATCGCGTCGAGCAGGTCCTGGATCAGTCCCGGATCACCCTCCTCTTCCAGGAAGAGTCCGAGCTTCCTGCGCATCGCGGCCAGCCGGCAGGCATCGAATTCCGTGGAAAACGCGGTGACCGCCTCCGTGGCCAGTTCGATCGCGCGGTCCGCGGACGCGTCGATCAACGGCAGCAGCGTCTCGGCCAGCCGCGCCAGGTTCCACTGGCCCGCAGCCGGCTGATTCGCGTAGGCGTAGCGGCCCCGGTGGTCGATGGAACTGAACACCGTCGCGGGATCGTACGCATCCATGAACGCGCACGGACCGAAATCGATGGTCTCGCCCGACACCGCCATGTTGTCGGTGTTCATCACGCCGTGAATGAACCCGACGCTCATCCAGGCGCCGATGAGCGACGCCTGCGCCCGCACGACCGCCCGCAGCAGTTCGAGGTAGGGGTTGGCGGCCGTGCCCGCCTCCGGGTAATGCCGCTCGATGACGTGATCCGCCAGGATCCGCACCGCTGCGTCGTCGCCGCGCGCCGCGAAATATTGGAACGTGCCCACGCGCACGTGGCTGGCGGCGACGCGCGTCACGATCGCGCCCGGCAGCCGCCGCTCCCGGAACACCTCCTCGCCGGTGGCGACAGCCGCCAGGGCCCGCGTCGATGCAATGCCGAGCGCGTGCATCGCCTCGCTGACCAGGTATTCGCGCAGCACCGGCCCGAGGGCCGCACGGCCATCGCCGCCGCGGGAATACGCCGTGCGACCCGCCCCCTTCAGCTGAACCTCGCGGCGCCGGCCCGAGCGGTCGCAAACGTCCCCGAGCAGGATGGCGCGCCCGTCGCCGAGTTGCGGCACGAATTGTCCGAATTGATGCCCCGCATACGCCATCGCGAGCGGATGCGACCCGGGCACGATCCGGTTGCCGGAAAAAATGGCCGCCAGCGCCTCGGGGGTGAGTCCGTCGACCGACAGCTGAAGCTCGGCCGCCAGCGCGGCGTTCCATTTGATGAGGCGCGCCTCAGCCACCGGCGTCGGGGTGGTGGGGGTGAAGAACCGCGGCGGCAGCGCGGCATAACCGCCGGCAGACAGTCCGGTGGGCGGCATGACCGCGGCGGCGGCCGTCGCCGGGCCGGCCAACGCAAGGCCGGTTGGATCGGGGGATGACATCCCCCCATGTTAACAGCGATCGATCGCAAGCCGGGGGCGGCGCGCTCAGCGTCCACCGGGGACGCGGGGGATGATGCCGGGGACGACGTACTGCTCGATGATGACGATCGCGACCAGCATCAAGGTCAGAACGACGCTGTGCACGAACGTGCGCGCCAGGATGGCGCCCTCCTGTCCCTTGAGATTCGTCACCGACACGCCGGTCGCGATGTTCTGCGGCGAGATCATCTTGGCCAGCACCCCTCCAGAGGAATTGGTCGCGGCGAACAGCAGCGGGTCGAGGTGCAGTTGCCGGGCGGCGACCACCTGCAGGTTGCCGAACAGCGCATTGCCCGACGTGTCGCTGCCGGACAGGAACACGGCCATCCAGCCCAGGAAGGGCGAAAACAGAACGAAGGCGCGGCCGGTCGATGCCACCGCGAGGCCCAGGGTGTAGGCGAGACCCGCGTAGTTCATCACGTAGGCGAGTGCGACGACGAGCATGACCGTGACCACCGCCAGCCAGATCTGCCGCAGGGTCCGGGCGGCACACCGCAGCAATTCGGCGGGCGGCAGGCCGACGGCGAGCGCGGTCAGGAGGGCGGCGCACAAGATGGCGGTGCCCGTGGCCAGCGGTTGGAACACCCACACCGCCGCATAGGGCTTGTCGTGATACAGCGTGATCGCCACCACGTTGTCGAGCCCGGGCCAGGAAATGTTCCGCTGGCCGAACGAGGCGACGTTGAACGAGTTCCAGAGGATGACGGTGACCGACACGATCAGCCAGGGCAGCCACCCCTGCCACGATCCTCCGCGGCGCAACGCCGCCGCTTCCGGCCGCGGCCCCATCACCTCGAACTCGGCCACGACGGCCGGCCGCCACACCTGCAGGAACGACACGGTGGCGAACAGCGACCCGAGCGCCGCGAGCACGTCGGTGAGGGTGTAGTCCAGATAATTCGAGGTGACGAACTGCGTCAGTCCAAAACTGACGCCGGCCACCGTCAGCACCGGCCACAGCGCGCGCACCGAGCGCCAGCCGCCGTAGAGCGCGATGACGTAGAACGGCAGGATCATCGCCATCAGCGGCAGCTGCCGGCCGATCATTGCGGCGAGCGCCGCTGCGGGCAATCCGGTCACGGCGCTCAACACGGTCACCGGCACGCCGAGCGCGCCGAAGGCCACCGGCGTGGTGTCGAAGATCAATACGAACACCAGCGCATCGAGCGGCGCGAACCCCACCATGATGAGCAGCGAGCCGGTGATCGCCACCGGCGCCCCGAATCCGGCGATCCCCTCCAGCAGCGCACCGAAACAGAAACCGATCACGATGAGGATCACGCGGCGGTCGTTCGGCAGGTGCGTCAGGACCCAGACGCGGAACGCCTCGAATCGCCCGGAGGCGACGGCGATGTGGTACAGCCACAGGGCATTGACGACGATCCACATCACCGGCCAGAGGGCGAACACCGCCCCGTCGAGCGCGGCGGCGCACGCCGCGCGCACCGGCATCGCCCAGAGGGTGACCGAGACGGTGAATGCCGCCGCCAATCCGGCGAGGGCCGCCTGCCATGCCGGTCTCTTGAGGATGCCGAGCATCACGAGCAGAACGGCGAGCGGCAACAGCGCCACCAATGCGGAGAGGCCGAGGCTGCCCTGCACCGGCGTCAATGGTTGATGAAACATGGCTCCCTTGATGATGCGCGAAGGTCCGGCGCCGCGACGCCTACGCCCCCGGCGTAGCGCCGGCAGCCGTCTGCAGATCCCTTACCATGTAGTCCACCGCGTGATTCCACGCGTTGTCGCTGTCGCCGCGAAAATCGAACGACTTTCGCGCCGTGATCTGCCCGGTCTTCACGTCGTGAATCTCGTACGTCAGGGTGAGGATCAGGCCGCTCACGCGGTTCACCCAGGCGACCAGGACGAGATCGGCATTCAATCGCCGGCCGATGTCCAGATCGCAGCCGTTGCAGTCGTGCAGATAGGCCTGCTGGGACTCGAGCCGGGCGATGAGGTCCGCCGCGGGCCGCGCATCCACGAGCGTGTACAAACCGGTCCTTCCGAGATCGTCCCGCAGGCGCGCACTTTCGCTCACGAGCCGCGCCGCATGCTCCGCGGTGAATTCGGGGCCGCCGAGGTCCCCCGTCAACTCGATGTCGAGAACGACGAGCGTCGGCGAGACGGGTGACTGCGGTTCGACCACCTGCGTCGGCAGCCCGGCCGCGCTCCACCCCTCGATGCCATCCGCAAACCACGATACGCGGCGGTAACCATAGCCGATGGCGCGCTTCGCGGCGTTCCAGCTCAGCCAGCACCGCTCATGGCAATACACGACCAGCGGCGTGCCGGCGTCGCCCGCCGTCGCCCGCCGCAGGCGGTCGCGATAGAAGGCGTCCATCGCGGGAGTCAGCACGCCCTCACCGGTTCCCGGCAGCCATTGCGCGCCGGGCAGCGCCCGATGCGCGAGGGGCAGCCACGGCGCCCCGGGTGCGAGCCCGGCGGGCTTCAGCGGCCGGCTCGACACGTCGATGATGACCGCTCCGCCCCGGCGGATCAGCGCCTCGACGTCCCTGGCGTGCACGACGCGCCCGCCGTGGAGGCTGGCAGGGACCGGCGCCTTCGGATCGCCCTGCCAGATCCCCGGCGGTTCGCTCGCGGCGGTCGCGCAGCCCCACAGCATCATCCACGGGAGCATCCACGGCAGGCGCCGTGCGCTAACCCGTCGGTACATCGAAGCTCTGTCCGAAGCTGGCATCCTTCGTGTCGCGCACCAGCACCTTGAGCTGTCCCTTCGCGGGTGGGGTGAAATCGAAGCCGATCACCGGATCCGCGCTCAGCGAAATGTCCGAATCCAGGTGCATCACCTGCACGCCGTCGTAGCTCACATCGACGTTGCGGATGAACATCGCCGGCGTATACAAGCGCGTCATCTGGTCCATTTGCATGCCGTTGAAATTCGGATGCCGGATCATCAACTGCGCCTCCAGGGTGCGGCCGGCGACGAAGGGCTGCAGGAGCCGCAGCTTGATGTGGCCGATGTCCTGCAGCGCCTGTTGCGTGTCGGCGCCCGACGGCGCGGAACAGCCGCCGGCCGCCTTGACGAACCGGGCGGCCGCGAAGAGCTGCCCGTCAGCGGTCTCCGCGACCGCATGGATGTAGGTGTACGCGTTGACCCGCACGCGCAGCTTGAGCGAGCGGGCGTCCCCCAGCGGTCCGAAGGTGAAATGCCCGGCGAGCGGCCCCGGATTGTTGTCGATGACCAGATACACGCCCTTGATGGGCTTGTCGCCCTTGATCTTGAGGTTGACCGGCACCAACGCGGCGTCGAGCGCCCGCTCCGGCGCCTCGATCTCGATCCATCCGCGGCCGTCCTGAACCGGACGGCCCTCGAACAGGGCATGCTGCAATTCCACCCATCGGGCGGCCCTGCCGGCCTCCTCGTCATCCGGCGCCGACGCGGCCTGTCCCGCGCCCGCCCACAGTCCGATCACCAGCACCGCCGGCGCCCATATTCCGCGCATCATTCCCATTCGACCTCCTTGAACGCCTGTGTGACGTTGTGGCCGTGATAATCGTCGAACAACTTCCACCGGGGCCGTTCGGACCGGGCGACCGTGGCGACCGCGGCGCCGATGTCCATGCCGCGCTTCACCGCGGCGCGGGTCTCCCGCAGGAGCACGTCGAGATAACGCTCGAGGTCCGCCGCCCCCGCGGGCCAGTTTACGCTCACCGGGCCGTGCCCGGGTACTGCGCGCGCCGCCCCGATGGACTTCAATCCCGCAAGCGCCTTCTGCCATCCCGTGAGGCGCCCGTCCAGCGAGGGAATCCGTTCGACGAACAGCAGATCGGCCGGCAGCAGCGTGCCGCTGCGCGGATCGAAGGCGCTGAGATCGCAATCCGAATGCGCGACGTCGTGCGCCTCGAGCAGCACCACTCGGTCGCCGAGATCGATTCGATCCCGATCGGCGACCAGCCGGGTCGGCATGACGAGCGGACCGGGCTTGCCCGCACCGAGAATCCCCTCCAATCTCGTCCGATAGTACTCCCCGCGCTGCGCCAGGGCGTTCGGCAGTCGTGCGTGGCCGATGAATTGCGGCGCATCGCGCACGAAGGCGCCGGCGCCGAACACGTGGTCCGGATGCACGTGCGACATCAGCACGTGGCTGATCGGCAACCGCGTCACTTCGGTGATGCGCCGGCGCAACCGCTCGCCGTCGTCCAGGCTGCCGCCGGTGTCGAGCACTGCGACCGAGTCGCGCCCGACGATGAAGCCGATGTTCGCGATCGCGCCGCCGTTCGCGCGGCTGGCGTCTTCATCGATGCCGCGGCGGATATGGATGCCCGGCGCGACTTCCCGGGTGTCGAGCGCCGCGTGCCGAGCGCGGCCGCGCGCCGGCAGCGCCGCCGCGCACAGCGCAGCGGCCGCCGCCGCCAATGCGCGGCGCCGCGACACGGACGGCGGAGGCGCCGCGGGCGGCGGCCGCGCGTTCAGATCGCGAGCCTGCGGATGTAGTCGTGCCGCTTCTTGGTCGATCTGCCGCCGACCTCGAGCGCCTCGGGCTCGGTGGCGGCCAGCAGATCCTCGATCACCCGCGCGAGATGATCGCGCATCGCATTGCGCGCGGCTTTCGGGTCGTGTTTGCGCAGCGCCACCAGGATGCGGCGATGTTCGCTCACACGCGGCTGCACGCCGACGTGCCGCGCACGCTCGAGCATGAAGACGCAGAGCGGCGACTTGTGCCGCATGTCGAGCAGGTCCTCGATGACGGTGGCGATCGCCGTGTTGCGGGTCGCCCGCGCGATCGCGATGTGGAACCGCCGGTCGGCGGTCCAGTCCTGTTGCCTGCGCGCGTTTTCGTCCACCATCTCGGCGACGATCCGCTCGAGTTCGTCCAGGGTTTCGTCGGTGATCGTCGTCGCCGCCAGCGCCGCCGCTTCGCCCTCGAACAGGCGCCGGGCTTCCGTCAGCTCGAACGCACCGATGTCCAGGTCGCCGCCGCCCGCATGGGCGGGCGGATGATCGGTCACGTAGATGCCGGACCCATGGCGCGTCTCGGCCAGACCGCGAATCTCGAGGGCGATCATCGCCTCGCGAATGGTGGGACGGCTGACCTTGAACGCGGCGGCCAGGTCGCGCTCCGACGGCAGACGGTCGCCCGGCTTGTGCTTGCCCGACGCAATGGACTCCATGATCGTGCTCGCGACCTGCTGGTAGAGCTTGCGGGTATCGGACGTCACGGTCATCCGCCGAATCTTGACCGCTTCGCCATCGGATGGCAACGTGCGGCATGCACCCACGCACCGCAGCGCGACTCGACACCAGCCTTGAATTGCTGCTCGAACGCACGCCCGCGAACGGGACCCCCCGGGTGCTCGCCACGCTCGTGGCCGCGGCGGGCTCCACGTACCGCAAACCCGGCGCGCGAATGCTCATCATGGCCGACGGCAGCTACTGCGGCTTGTTGAGCGGGGGGTGTCTCGAGGCGGACCTCGGCCTGCACGCCCGCGGCGTGCTCGAGAGCGGGGTGCCGCGGACCGTTGAATACGACATGCGGGGCCCGGACGACATCCTGTTCGGCATCGGCGCGGGCTGCGAGGGGGCGATGCGGGTGTTGCTCGAACCCGCAGGTCCCGGGACGGTGGCTGCCGCGGCCCTGGCCGACGCCGGCCGGACGACCCGCCAAGGACGCGCCACGGCGCTCGTGGCGGTGCATGAATCGAGCGACCTGGAACTCGGTACCTACCCTGGGGCGGCCTTGCCGCCGGGGGAACTGGCGACGGCGGCGCAGGGTGCGTTGACGGAACGCAGGTCGCAGGCATTCGACCGCGAATTCGCGGGGCGGCGCACCCGCGCATACCTGCACTACCTGCCCCCGCCGCCCCATCTGCTGATCTGCGGCGCCGGACCGGACGCCCAGCCGGTGGCCGCGACGGCGCTGGCTCTCGGCTGGCGCGTGTCGATCGTCGACCACCGACCCGCCTACGCCGTCGCGGCGCGCTTTCCCGGGGCATGCGTGGTGCGGGCCGACGCGCGGCAGCTGCGCACCGCGATCGAGTTGGACGGCTGCCACGCCGCGGTCGTCATGAGCCATCACCTGCCCTCGGACGTGGCCTATCTCAGCGAATTGTCCGGGGCGGGGCTGCCAGAATATGTCGGACTGCTCGGTCCCGCCGCCCGCCGGCAACGCATCGCGGACGAGTTGGGGGCTGTGGCGGCCGGACTGCGGTCGCGGCTCCACAGCCCGGTGGGTATGGACATCGGCGCGGTCACACCGGAGGGGATCGCAGTGGCGATCGTCTGCCAGATTCATGCCCACCTGGCACGGCGCGAAGCGGTCCCGGCCCGCGGCTTGCCGGCATCGTGCACGCCGTGACGCCGGTGAATGGCCCGAGCGGCCCGGCTGGAGTAGACTTGATCCCCTGACGGGATGCGCGCAGCCCATCGAATAACAAGTAGCGAATAACAAGTACAGGCACTCGCGGGACATCCCCCTCGTCTTGGCTGCAGCGACAAGGGAGTTCGACATGATTAAGCTTTTAAGGCCTCTGGGTCTCGTGCTCGCGGCCGCCTTGGCGGCGGCCTGCGGGTCCGCGGGTTCCCAAACCTCGGCCGTGGCGAGTTCCACCGCGCCGGGTACGCCCGCATTGGATCCGCCGTTCCGCATCGCGTCCCTGGATGCCGCCACGTTCAAGGCGAGCCTCGGCGCCGCGAGCGCGGGCGCGCAGCTCCTGACCCTGACGGGCGCTCCGGTCTGCGGCGTCGACTTTTACTACCTCAAGTTCTGGACCACGGGCGGGGCCAAGGAGTCCACCGAGTCCTCGGGCGCGCTGATGGTGCCGACGGGAGGCACCGGGTGTTCCGGCCCGCGGCCCATCGTGCTCTACGCGCACGGCACGAACACGAACAAGGCGCTGAACATCGCGGACATCACCGACACCACCAACAGCGAGGGGGCGCTGATCGCGGCCACGTTCGCCGCCCAGGGCTACATCGTGGTCGCGCCCAACTATGCGGGCTACGACATCTCCACCCTCGGCTATCATCCCTTCCTGAACGCCGCGCAGCAGTCGGGCGAGATGATGGACATGTTGGCGGCGGCGCGCACCGCGCTGCCAAAGACGTTTTCCTCGGCCACGACCGACGGCGGAAAACTGTTCGTGACGGGCTACTCGGAAGGCGGTCATGTCGCCATGGCGACGCAACGCGCGCTGCAGGCCGCGGGCGCCGCCGTGACGGCGGCGGCGCCGATGTCGGGACCGTATGCCATGGAAGCCTTCGGGGATGCGATCATCTTCGGCGGGGTCAACGTGGGGTCGACCGTGTTCGTGCCCCTGATCGCCACGAGCTATCAGCGCGCCTATGGGAACCTGTATGCGGCGACGACCGACCTCTATTCGTCGGCCTACGCCACCGGCATCGAGACGTTGCTGCCCAGCGTGACGCCCATCGCCACCATCTTCACCAACGGCCAGCTGCCCCTGTCGGCCCTGTTCGACAGTTCGACGCCGGCCGTCGCGATCCCGGGCCAGGCCGCCCTGTCCGCGGCGCTGACGGCGGCGCTCGCCGTGCCCAGCAATCCGGCGGATCCGCGGACACCGTTGTTCGCGGCGGGTTTCGGCAATCCCTATCTCATCAACAACGCCTACCGCGTGAGCTATGCGGTGGATGCCGCCACCAATCCGGACGGCGCCTTCCCCACGCCGCAGCCGGGGGTGGCGCTGGCCGCCGCGGCGCCGACGCAGCCCCTGCGTCTGGCGTTGTACAAGAACGACCTGCGCAACGGCGGCTGGGCGCCGAAATCCCCGACGCTGTTGTGCGGCGGCGATGCGGACCCCACGGTGTACTTCAGCGTCAACACCGGCACCATGGCCGCCTTCTGGGGCGCTCTGCCCGCGGGACTGGTGACGGTGCTGGACGTGAACGCGTCCCCCGCGGGACCGTTTGCCGCGATCCAAACGGGTTTCGCTCAAAGCCAGGCGCAGCTGCTCGCCTACCTTCAAAGTCCGGCCGGAGGCGGGCTGTCGCTCGCCGCGGCCGAACAACAGTTGGTGCTGGGATATCACTCGGCCGTCGCACCGTTCTGCGCCGTGGCGGCCCGGTCGTTCTTCAGTCAGTTCTAGGGGGGGTCTGCCATCATGAACAACAATAAATCCTTATTGATCGCCGCCGCGATGGCCGCCTCGTGCTGCGCCGGATCGGCGTCGGCCGACGACGCGGTCTGGAACAACAGCTTTCGCCTGGGATCCTACAGCGTTTTCTATCACACCAAGGCCGACGACCTGGCCGGGCCGTACGTGCCCGCCGGCGTCAATTTCAAAGCCAAGGATCTCGAGACCCTGTACGTCGGCTACGTCCGCCGGCTGTCCTCCGCATTCGACGTGGAACTCGCGCTGGGCTACCCGCCGCTGAGCAAGGTCGAGGGCAAGGGGCCGGCCACGGTGGGCTCGGTGCCCTACAACGGCCAGGTCATCTCCACGGCACGCTGGCTGTCGCCCACGGTGCTGCTCGAATACAGGTTCCTGGGCGAGAGTTCGAAGTGGCAGCCGTACATCGGCGCGGGAGTCAATTACACGGCATTTTACGACCGCGTATCGACCGCACAGGGGAACGCCGCCAGCGGCGGTCCCACCAAACTCTCGCTCACCGCCTCGGTGGGGCCTGCCGCCACCGTCGGTCTCGCGTACCACATCAGCAGCCGCTGGCTCGTGAACGCGTCCTATTCCATTTCGCGGGTGAACTCGGACATCAAGACCGACACGGCCGGGGTGGTCCGTACGAGCACCCTGCACTTCGGACCCCAGGCGCTGGTCGTGTCCGGAGGCTATTCCTTCTGAGGCCGGGCGGGACGCCGGCTTGGTAATCCCAGCAGACCGATGACAGCACCCCCCACCTATCGGTCGGGCTCGGCGTCCGTCGAGGCGCAGGGCCAGGCGGCATCCCCCGAGGAGCGTGCGGCGGCGCTCGAATTCCTGCAGCGCCTGGCGGCGGAGATTTCCAAGGGCGAGGTGGACCTGCCCTGCTTCCCCAACGTGGTGGTGCGCATCAGCGAGACCCTCATGGCGCCGGACACCACGCCGGAACAGGTGGTCACGGTGGTCGGGGCGGAGCCGCGCCTGGCGGCGCGCATACTGCAGACCGCCAATTCCGCCGCGTTCAATCCGGCCGGTAAGCCCGTGACGGAACTGCGCTCCGCCATCACCCGGGTCGGCCAACGCCTGTTGCAGAGCATCGCCATTTCTTACGCGATCCAGCAGATGCAGCATGAAGAGTCGCTGAAATCCATCACCCAGTCCCTCATGGAACTCTGGGATAGAAGCATCGCGGTGGCCTCGATCAGCCAGTTGGTCGCGGAACGCACCAAGGTCCATACCGACGTGGCATTCCTGACGGGCCTGTTGCACGGCATCGGCAGCCTCTACATCATGGCGCGTGCGGTGGGTCAATCGGCCGGCCTCGAGAACCGGCAATCGTGGATCGATCTGCTCAGCGGCTGGCAGGCACCCATCGGCAAGGCCATTCTGGAGAACTGGGGATTTTCCGAGGAGATGTGCGAGGCGGTCGCCGATCAGCGCGACCACCTGCGCCGGTGGAAACACGACGCCACGCTCACGGACGTGCTCATCGTCAGCCTGGTCCTGGCGGACGCCCTGCAGGCGCCCGAACCCCGGGAGGTCGTCATGGACGGCATCAACGCCTTCGCGAGCGTCGGATTGAACGCAACCGACTGCCAGGCCACCCTGGTCAGGGCGGAGCGGCGCATCGCCGTGGTGCATGCAGCCCTGAAATAGGAAGCCGGCATGAAGGCGGGCGCGCCGCGGACCGGCGCAAAATCGTTGTGCTAACCTGGCACGATGCACCGCCGGCCCGCCGGTCTCGAAGGGAGAATTCATGAGGTACTTCGCCGCATTCTTGTTCGTCGTCGCCCTGACTGTGGGCGGGGGCCCGGTCCACGCCGACGACAAGAAGCTGCGCATCCTCAGCTGGGCGGATTACGTCCCCGCCGATCTCATCGCCGCCTTCGAGAAGGAAACCGGCTACGACGTCGAGGTCACCCTCTCGAACAACGAAGAGATGATCTCGAAGCTGCGCGCCACGGGTGGCGCGGGATACGATCTCGCCCAGCCGTCGCAGGACCGCATCGCCTCGGCGCAGCGCGAATTCGGCATCTACAAACCGATCGACCTGCACCGGGTCAAGACCGGTGAATTCCAGCCGGCGCTCCTCGACGTCGTGAAACGCAATACGACGCTCGACGGAAAACAGTACGGGCTTCCGTATTTGTGGGGCACGGACGGCCTGGTCGCCAACGTCAAGCGGGCGAACGTGGCGGACTACGGCGATCTGTGCAAACCGGAACTCAAAGGCAGGACGGCGATCCGTCTGCGGCGGCCGACGCTCATGGCGTTCGCCTTCGCAGCCGGCAAGAACCCCTTCGCCCTCTACGGCGATCCGAAGGCCTATGCCGCCCTCATGGATCAGATCGGCGCCACGCTGATCGCGTGCAAGCCGAACTTCAAGTTCTTCTACGACAACAAGGACCAGCTGCTCAACGGCATCCGCTCCGGCGAAGTCGTCGCGGCGATGATGTGGGATACGGGGGGATGGACGCTCAACCGCGACAATCCCGACATCCAGTTCATCGTGCCGCGCTCCGGAGCGCTGGGTTGGCTCGACACGTTCGCGCTGCCGGCGCGCGGGCGCAACGACGCCGCCGCGTATGCCTGGATCAATTTCACGATGCGGCCGGAGAATGCGGCCAGGGTCATCAAGTCGGTCGGCAATTTTTCGGCGGCCCGCGACACGGCGCCTTTCGTCGATCCGCGCCTCAAGGCGCAGTTCACGGCCGCGTTTCCGGAGTCCGCCCTGAAGGGCATTCACTGGTATCCGGCGATCCCGGTGGGCCTCGAGGAAATCGAAGGCAGGGTGCTGGACCGGGTGAAGGCCGCCAATTGAGCGCGGCCGATCTCGTGGCGGACGCGCTCTACAAGCGCTTCGGCGGGCATGCCGCCGTCGATGCGCTGTCGTTCGCCGTCGAGCGCGGCAGTTTCTTCTCCATCCTCGGCCCCTCGGGCTGCGGCAAGACCACGCTGCTGCGCATGATTGCGGGCTTCATCGCGCCGGACAGCGGCGACATCGCGATCGGCGGCCGCAGCATGCGCGACGTGGCCCCAAACCGCCGGCCCGTCAACATGGTCTTTCAGCAGCTGGCCCTGTTCCCGATGATGTCGGTCGGCGAGAACGTGGCCTTCGGTCTGGCGCGACGGGGCGTCGCGCGTCCCGAGCGCGCGCGTCGCGCCGCGGCCATGCTCGAGCGCGTCGGACTCGCCGGCGCCGCCGGCAAGCGGGTCGACGAGCTGTCGGGAGGACAACGTCAGCGGGTGGCGATCGCCCGAAGCCTGGTGCTCGAGCCGACGCTGCTGCTGCTCGACGAGCCGCTCGGGGCCCTCGACCTCAAACTGCGCGAACACATGAAGATCGAGCTCAAACAATTGCAGGCGGCGTTCGGCACGACCTTCGTCTACATCACGCACGATCAATCGGAAGCGCTGGTGTTGTCCGACCATGTCGGCGTGATGAACCACGGGCGGTTCGAACAGCTGGGTACTCCGCAGGACCTGTACTACCGCCCGCAGACGCCGTTCGTCGCGGGATTCGTCGGCGCCAACAACCGCATCGTCGGACGGGTCACCCGCGCGGAAGGCGGTTCCGCGGCCGGTGCGCCCGTCGAAATCACCACCGCGGACGGCTGGGTCATCCGCGCACGGAGCCACGGGGCGATGACGGTCGGCGACCCGGTCGAGGGATTCGTGAGGCCGGAGGTGGCGAGTCTCGGACGGACGCCCGAGGAGTTGCCGGCCGGTCAACCCGCCCACTCGGGCCAGGTGGAGAGCCTGCTGTTCGACGGCGCCAATTCCGCGGTGCTCCTCCAGGAGCGGGCAACCCACCGCGAATTTCGCATCGCGTTGCCGCAAACCGGAAGGTTCTCGGATCTCAAGCCCGGAGAGGCGGTGCACTTCAGCTTCGATCCCGATCGCGCGGTGTGTTTTCCGGCACGGCCCGGAGCGGCGGGACAGGATGCCTGACCCAGGGACCCGGGCGCGCTGGACCGCGCGGCTGAATCTCGGCCTGTTGCTGGCGCCCGCCCTGCTCTGGCTCGGCGCCCTGATCGTCCTGCCGCACGTCGATCTGGCGGTGCTGTCCTTCCGCGAGCGCATCGGCCCCCGCCAATACGCCGCAAGCCTGGCGCAATATCGGACGTTCTTCTCCGAACCGTTGTACTGGCGGGTCTTTCTGCGCACGGCGGTGATGTCGGTGATCGCCACCTCGATGACCCTGGTGCTCGCCTTCCCCATCGCCTGGACGATCGCCAAACTCACGCGCGGCCGGGCGGGTTCCCTGTTGTTCATCCTGTGCCTGATACCCTTTTGGATCAGCGAGACGGTGCGCACCCTGGGGTGGATGATCCTGCTGCGCGAGTCCGGCGTCCTGCCCTCGCTGCTCACGGCGCTGGGCATCACCACCGTTCCCGTCGAATTGCTCTACCACGACGCCACGATCCTGGTGGGACTGGTGTACACCTCGCTGTTGTTCATGTTGATACCGCTGATATCCAGCCTGGAGAGCCTCGACGATGCGCTGATCGAGGCGGCCTACGACCTGGGTGCCGGCGGCCCGGCGGTACTGCGCACCATCGTGATCCCGCATGCGGCGCCGGGCATCACGGCGGGCTGCATCATCGTCTTCATGCTCACCCTCGGCAATTATCTGACGCCGACCCTGCTCGGCGGCAAAAACTCTCAGTGGTTCACCGAGCAGATCTACACCCAGTTCATCACGCGCTTCAACTGGGAACAGGGCGCCGCGTTCGGCTTCCTGCTGCTGGTGTTGTCCACCGCGATGGTCGTCGCGGGTCTGCGCCTCACCGGCCAGCGCTTCGGTGACGTGATGCGCCGCGCATGATCCCCTCCCTGCCCCGGCCCGCATGGCTGCGCGCCGTGACGGCGGCTTACGTGATCGCCTTCCTGGCGTTCCTGTTCCTGCCGCTCGTGGTCGTGGGCGTCTTCGCGTTCAACGACGCCGCCTATCCGGCGCCTCCCTGGCGCGGATTCACCCTGGACTGGTTCTTTGGCAGTGCATCGCACGGGCGTACCGGGCTGTTCGCGGACGCCGAGCTGCTCACGAGCATGGGGACCAGCTGCCTGGTGGCCGCCTGGGTCACGCTCCTGTCGGTGCTGCTGGGAACCTTCAATGCGTTTCTGCTCGAGCGCGGGCGCTTTCCCGGCAGACAGACGCTGTCGGTCCTGATGCTCGCGCCGCTGGTCATCCCCGGGGTGATTCTCGGCATTTCGATCCTCGCCTTCGCGAGCCGCATCGCCGAATTCGCCGACGACACGTTCGGATTGGAGCTCGATTTTCTGCGGCCGGGCCTGCCCCTCGTCGTGCTCGGCCAATTCTCGTTCATCGCGACCATCGCCACGCTCACCATCGGCGCGCGCTTGCGGCGCTTCGATCCCACGTTGGAGGAGGCGGCATTGAACCTCGGCGCATCCCGGGCGGCGGCGTTTCGCACCATCCTCCTGCCGTATCTGCGCCCGTCCCTGCTGGGCTCGGCGGCCATCGCGTTCCTGATGTCCTTCGAGGATTTCAACACCACCTTGATGCTGGTCGGGGCGGATCCGCCGTTGACCGTCATGATGTATGGGCGGATGCGCGAGGGCGCGACGCCGGTGCTGAACGCCGTCAGCCTGTTTCTCATGATCGCCTCCGCCCTACTCGCGCTCCTCCTCATGCGCCGCGGCCCGACCCGGACCCAGCCCGGGGACCCGCCATGAATCCGTGATTCGGGTCACCTACCTCGAACAGACCGAACCGGGGCCGCCGCCGGGCCCGCACCGGGGCAGCGAGCGCATCGAGGTCGAGCGCCCGTCCGGCGATGCCTACCTCGCGCTCTACCGGCGCGTCGGCGGACCGCTCGGGTGGGATCAGCGCACGATGATGTCACGGACCCACCTCGAGTCGCTGTTGAGCGGCGAACACCTCAGGATCTACCTGCTGCGGGACGCGGCGGGCGCGGCGCTCGGCCTCTGCGAATTCGACCGCAGCGCGTTTCCGCAGATCGAGCTCAAGAATTTCGGGCTGGTGCCCGAGGTGCAGGGACGAGGTCTCGGCCCGTGGCTGCTCGCCATGGCGCTGCAAGGCGAATGGCGGTCGAACCCGGACCGCATCTGGCTGCACACGGATGAGTGGGATCATCCGGCCGCCCTGCTCGTGTACCAAAAGGCGGGCTTCCGGGTGTTCGACGTGCGCGACGAACCGGCCGCGGGACTCTAAACTCCGCCGGCCGGATCCGGCCGGCCGCCCGGCCAGAACAGGCCCGGAAGATCGGCCAGCGTGTCGATCAGCGCATCGCATTCGAGGGTGCGGGGATCCCGCCCTTCGTTGTAGCCGTACGGCACGCAGAGGACGGGCATCTGCGCCGCGCGGGCGGCGAGCACGTCGTTGATCGAGTCGCCCACCATGAGGGCCTGTGACGGCGGGGTCGACAGGGACTCGCAGGCGAACAACAAGGGCTGAGGATCGGGCTTGCGGCGTTCGCAGGTGTCGCCGCCGACGAGGACGCCCACCCATTGCATGAGATGCAGCCGATGCAGCAGCGCCGCGGCAAAACGCCGGTGTTTGTTCGTGACGACGGCGAGCCGCATCTGCGCCGCATGGAGGCGCTGCAGGGTGTCGACCACTCCCGGGTAGGGCAGCGCATCGGATTCGCCACGCTCCTCCAAATCGCCGTAGTGATGGAAGAAGCGCTCGAGCAGGACCGACTGATCGGCAGGACTCAACTCACGGCCGCGGGAGGCCGCCGCACGCTGGATGAGCACCGGAGACCCCCGGCCCACCATCCGGGCGACGTCGCCCACGGCGAAGGGCGCCCAGCCGTGCTCGCCGAGCGCACGATTGAGCGCGCGGGCGATATCCGCGGCGGTATCCAACAGGGTTCCATCCAAATCGAACAGCACGGCCCGAAGCGGCCGCCCGCGCCAGGCAGCCGCCGGTTGCGTCGTTGTCATCCCCGCACGATGCCAGCAATGCCCGCTAATTGTCGAGCGACAAAATCCAGCGCACCAGTTGGCGGGCCTGCACCTTCGTGATGGCCACCGCATTCGGCGGCATCGCAAGGCCGCTCACCTTGCCCTTCCAATGGCTGGAGTAGGGGTTCGATCCGTTCATCACCGTGGCGGTCAGCACCTGCCGCGCGTTCTTCTGACCCTTGTACTTGGCCGCCACGTCCTGCCACGCCGGGCCCACCGGTTTGGCGGCCGCGTCGGCCGACGCGCCGGATTTGACCGAATGACACGTGAGGCACCCACCGTGGGTGGCGAGGGCGATCATTGCCGGGTTGTCGACGGGTGCCGACTGCGCGACGCCGAGCGACGCGAGCGCCAGTAGGACCGTCACCGCGAACTTCATGCTATGCATTTCTGGGGTCTTGCCTTGGATGGGGTTTAAGGCCGCTCGGGCCGGTGCGGGGAATATGCATGACCCCGGGCCCGAATCATCTACGTAATTACCGCAGCGTACGGATTCAACCCAGGGTCACGCTCACCGGACAATGGTCGCTGCCCGTGACTTCCGGATGAATCGCCGCGGCCTTGACGGCGTCCCGCAGCCCCGAGGACACCAGGAAGTAATCGATCCTCCAACCGATGTTGCGGGCCCGCGAGTTGGCGAAATGGCTCCACCAGGAATAGTGGCCGTTGCCCTGGGTGAACAGCCGGAAGGTGTCGATGAAGCCGGCATCGAGAAGATGCTGGAATCCGCTGCGCTCCTCGTCCGTGAAGCCCTTCTTGCCGCGGTTGGACTTCGGGTTCGCCAGATCCATCTCCGTATGCGCGACGTTGAGATCACCGCACAGGATGACGGGCTTTTTCGCCTGAAGCTGCACGCAATAGGCCAGAAATGCGGGATCCCAATGCTTGAAACGCAACGCCAGCCGGCTCAGATCCTCCTTGGCGTTGGGCGTGTAGACCGTCACGACGTAATATTTCGCGTACTCCGCCGTGATCACCCGGCCCTCCTCCGCGCTGTCGCGCTGCAATTCGTCCGCAAAACTGAAGCGCGCGGCGAAATCCCCCGGAAATCCGTTGATGACCGCGACGGGTTCCTGCTTCGAGAATATCGCCGTGCCCGAATAGCCCTTCTTGACCGCAGAATTCCAATATTCGTGGTAGTCGGGCAGATCGATCTCGACCTGCCCGCGCTCGGCCTTGGTCTCCTGCAGGCACAGGATGTCCGGCTGATGCGCTTCGAGAAACGACAGGAACAGCCCCTTGCGGTGGACGGCACGAATGCCGTTCACGTTCCACGAATAGATTTTCATGTCGGCGAAGATACCCGGTTGCAGGTCTCCAAGGAATGCGCCGATGGCAATTCACGCCGCGGGCGGCCGTTGCGCGCCTCGCTCACGCCCGGATTCCATGAAACGGCGCGCTGCCGAACAGGTGCTTCGCACTGCCCTGGATGCGGTCGGCATCGATGGTCGCGGTGAACTTGAAGCTCAGTCGCATGGGCTTCGTGATTTTCGCCGACCATTCGAGCCGGTTGCCCTCGATCCTGCCGTTGCCGATGACGGCGAAATGCTCGCCGTCCGACAGCGACCCCGAGAGCTTCTCCCCGTCGACGACCAGATCCAGCACGCCCGTCTTGTCCCCCATCGGCGTCTTGATCGTGACATTCCATTTACCCTGCGCAGACATGACTCACCTCCTTGGTGCACGCGCCGGCTCGACCGGACGCGCCTTGTCGGACAACAGCGCGCGCAGCCTCCCGTCCGCGAAATCCACGAACGCCGCCACCGCGGCGGGGATTTGTTCGCGGCTGGGAAGCACGATATTGAAATCGGAGCCATGCCGGCGATGGTCGGGCAGGACGTGCACGAGGCGGCCGGCGCACAGATCGGCATGCGTGAGCATCGAGGGCAGCAGCGCCACACCCAGTCCCGCGAGGCAGCTCTGCAGCAGGATGCGCGAACTGTTGGCGTTGAACCGCCCCGCGACCTTCACCGACTCCTCCCCCCGCGGCCCGGTCAGCGTCCAGACCGCCCCGCGCTGCCGGCTGGAGATCGTCAAACAATCGTGAGCCTCGAGATCCTGCAGGCACTGCGGCGCAGCTCGCGCGGCCAAATAGCCGGGACTCGCCACCAGATCGAAATGCACCGGCGTGATGTGGCGGAATGCGGTGGCCGCATCCGGGGCAGCCCCGCCGCGAAAGGCGACGTCGATGCCCTCCTCGATCAAGTCGGCGCGCGCGTCGCTCAGGACGAAATCGAGCTGCACCCGCGGATGCCGGACCAAAAACTCGGTCACCCACTGCATACGGAACAGGTCGAGAAAATCCTCGGGCGCCGCAACGCGCACGCACCCACTGGGATCGCGGCTGCCGTCGACCAGGTTGCGGCCGGCTTCCAGCACGCCGTCGACCGCATCGGCGCAGCGATCGAAAAATGCCTGCCCTGGGGCGGTCAGCGTGAGTTTGCGGGTCGATCGCTGCATCAGGCGGGTACCCAGCGACGCCTCCAGCTTGCGGATGCGGCGGCTCAAGGTATTGGGCGGCACGTTCAGGCGGCGCGCCGCCTCGACGAAACTGCGTGCCCTCACCACCTGCACGAACATGCGTACCTCATTGAGATCCAACACCTGACTTCTCTCATTCATGGCATGGTTTGATCCGATTATGCCATCTAGTCATAGAATCATCCGCCGCCTATGCTGAGCATCGATTCGACCCACTGACAATCGGAGGCTCCTGTGGCGAAAGTGCTGGTTTTGTATTACTCATCCTACGGCCATCTCGAGACCATGGCGAACGCCGTCGCGGAGGGCGCCCGAGCGGCCGGCGCCGCCGTGGACGTGAAGCGAGTACCCGAAACGGCACCGCCGGAGGTCGCCAAAGCGGCGCACTTCAAGCTGGACCAGGCGGCTCCGGTCGCCGCCATCGATGATCTGGCGGGCTATGACGCCGTCATCATCGGCTGTCCGACACGCTTCGGGCGCATGGCATCGCAAATGGCGGCCTTTCTCGATCAGGCCGGCGGATTGTGGATGCGTGGCGCCCTGAACGGCAAGGTGGGCGGCGCCTTCACTTCGACTGCGACGCAGCATGGCGGCCAGGAAGTCACCCTTTTCTCGATCATCACCAATCTGCTGCATTTCGGCATGACCGTCGTCGGATTGCCGTACAGCCATCAGGGACAAATGACCCTGGATGAAATCGTGGGCGGAAGCCCCTACGGGGCGACCACGATCGCGGGAGGCACGGGACAGCGCCAGCCGAGCGCAATCGACCTGGCGGGCGCCAGACATCAGGGTATGTTGATCGCCCAGACCGCCGCGAAGCTGACGGCCCGGTGATTCAGCCCCTCCCGGTCTCGAGATGGGAGAGGACTTGGCGGGCAAAGGTTCCGACGTCGATCGGCTTCGAAACGTAACCGTCGCAGCCGGCGTCGCGCATTTTTTGCTCGTCCCCCTGCATGGCATAGGCGGTGAACGCCAGCACCACGATGTGCCGGGTCATGGCGTCGGACTTGATCCTCCGGGTGAGCTCGAGGCCGTTCATGCCGGGCATCTGGATGTCCATCAGGATGAGGTCCGGGTGGAACGACTGGATGCGCAACAGCGCTGCGGCGGCATCCGGCGCGGACTCGATCAGACACCCGTCGGTGCCGATGACGAATTTCACGAGTTCGACGTTGAGAACGTTGTCGTCCACCACCAGGATGCGCGGGATGGTCAAGCGGAACCGGGACCGGGGAACGAGAATCTCATGTTGCCGAGCAGCTTTAGCCGCGTCACGTGCGCCTCACGGAGCGCCCGGCACATTTGCCTTCTGAGCGGCCGGCTGGGTGCAGGTGTGAGGCTGGCGGGGACACGCGCCGCTGCGCGGGCAGATGACGCTCGCGGGGGAATCGAGCGCATCGGCAATCCACGAAATATTGAGGACCTGGGAGGCGGAACGGATGCTGGCTGCGGCGGCGGGCGGAATCCCGCCGTCTCCCCCGCCGGCGCGGCAGGAATCGGCGACCGCCGCGACCACACCCTCGCCGTCGAAACCCTGGGCCTCCAAGGCCGGCAGCAGATCGACTCCCACGGACAGCACGTGAAGTTCGTCGAGGGCGTCGCGGGTGAGCAGCGAGTGACAGCAATACAGCCGTGCGCGCTTGCCGTCCTGCATCACCGAGATTTGCGATTTCGGCTTCTGCACGAGCGGCGGCGAGGGCGGCGGGTCGCGCAACAGCCTGAAGACGGCCCAACGCGGACAGGGATCGGACACCAGACTCATGTTGCCCCACGGCAGCGGGATGCCGTTGCCGCGATACACGGCACGCAGATAGCCGGGTGGGTAGGCGTCGAAGAAATGCCAGTGGCGGTACGGTGAGACCGCGGTCATGCGGCGCATGACGAGCGCGGGCGTGACGCCGAGCTTGCGGCCGGCGGAGACGCTGTGCGCCTCGCGAATCAAGAAGCGCCGGAAGGGGATGCGCGGACAGAGCAGCGCACCGGCGAAAAAACTGCACTCGAAATCGC
The DNA here is from genome assembly GCA_037445285.1 of Nevskiaceae bacterium. Taxonomy (GTDB): domain Bacteria; phylum Pseudomonadota; class Gammaproteobacteria; order Steroidobacterales; family Steroidobacteraceae; genus Bog-1198. The sequence continues at coordinate 46,165 of JBBIKV010000007.1, forward strand.
GCCAGGCGTACAGCACGTCCTGCGCCCCCATTCCCGCGGTGGATTGCGAGGCATCGCCGTCCCCGGAATGCATGGCGCTGTGCGGCGAGATCGCGCCGTCGCCGTTGTGCAGCACCTTGTGGCCGATGAAGAACGCGAGTTCGTACTTCAAGCGCTCCTCCTGATGGCGCAGGCGCTGGTTGACCAACACCGTCCCCGGCGCCTCGAAACGCGAACGAATCAATGCAGCGCCCTTAGACCTGGCGCCCGCCGCGTCGCCGTTGAACCAGCGGATCTGCAATCCATGGCGGGTACAGATCGCCATCAGGGCATCCAGCGTCAGGGGCATCTCCCGGCCACCACACTCCTCGGCCGCCCGCTCGATGTCCGGAAAGCTGTTGTGACGGGTCTCCTGCCATACGCGGATCAGCAGCTGCGCGAACTGCCGACCGGTGGTGCCGGTCTGCGACAGCAGTTCGGGCAGCGCATTCTGCATCAGCTCATGCGAGAACAGGAACGCAGGCTCCAGCGGCATCGCCTCCAGCCCCCCCCGGTCACGCTGCGCGGGCGCCACTTCCAGTTCGGTGTTCTCGTCCAGGAACCAGCGGGATTCCTTGCCGAAGATCCCCGCCAGCATGTCGAGCATCTGCGCCGACGGCATGCGCTTGCCGGTCTCGACCATGCTCAGATAGGACACCGAGGGAGCCCCTTCGGCGTCGATTTGCACGCAGCGCGCCGACAGTTCGTCCAGGGTGAACCCATTGCGCTTGCGCAGGCTGCGCAGCTTCGCACCCAAGAAATGCCCCTGGCGAATCAGTCCCGCCACTCGAGCCCCCCCGGATGGTCCAGAAGATCATGTGACGTCATGCGATGATCCATGTGAAATTCACATTGTGAAATTTCTATTGTGTAAATACTCCCGTCAAACACTTTAGTCTCGTACCCCATCGCGATGCAAGTCCGCTCGAGCCGCGGCGCGGAACTGGCGGGGGTGCGGAATGATCCTTCAGGAAAACGATACCGAATCGACCAAGGCGCGCGCGGCCCAGATCGCCGAGCACTTTCGTTCCTACAACGAAGAATTTGGACGCATCACGCGGCGGGCGGCCCTCAATTTCCTGGCCGAGGACTGGCAGTCGGCGCAGCGCGACGCGGTCGCCCGCATCGAACTCTACGACCAGCGGGTCACCCGTTGCGTGGTGGAGATCGGCACCGAACTGCTCGACCGGCGCACGGACGTCGCCCTCTGGTCGGACATGAAACGCGCCTACGACATGCTGGTGGCGAGGCGGCCGGACAGCGACTTCTACCGGACCTTCTTCAACTCCGTGAGCCGCGAACTGTTCGGCACGGTCGGCGTGAACACGGAGGTCGAGTTCTGCGCGACCAACGTCGGACGGGCCTCGGGCTCGGTGCCGATCCGCGTCTACCGGATCGGCTCATCGCTCCCCGCCGCGGTTCGCGAAATCCTCGCCGATCTGCCGTTCGGTGCGGCGATGAACGATCAGGACGCGGCGGTCCATCGCATCAGCGCCGAGATCGGACGTTACTTCGAATCCGGCCGGCAAAGCGGTGCACCGGAGTCCATCGAATTGATCGAGCCGGTGTTCTACCGCGGCATGCACGCGTTCGCGGTGGGCCGCATCATCGGCGACAGCTCCATCACTCCGCTCGTGATGGCGTTCTCCAACTCGGACCAGGGCGTGCGGGTGGATGCGGTCATGCTGTCCCGGGCGGAGGTCGGCTCGCTGTTCGGCTACGCACGCTCCTACTTCCACGTCGACCTGCCGGTGGTCAGCGCGGCCATCACGCTGCTGCGCTCGTTCATGCCCCGCAAGTCCATCGATGAACTGTACACGGTGCTGGGACGCGCCAAACAGGGCAAGACCGAGCGCTATTTCGCCCTCCAACGGCACCTCAACACCTCCATCGACAGCTTCGTGCACGCCCCCGGCGACCGCGGCCTGGTGATGATCGTCTTCACGCTGCCCTCCCACGATCTGGTGTTCAAGGTCATCCGCGACCATTTCGGCGCGCCGAAGACCAGCACCCGCGAAGAGGTGATCGAGCGCTACCAATTCGTGTTCCGCCACGACCGCGCGGGACGCCTGGTGGATGCCCAGGAATTCAAACGCCTGCGCCTGCCGCGCGCGCGCTTCATGCCAGCCCTCCTCGAGGAACTGCTCTCCGGCGCCAGCCGGAGCTGCCGGATCGAGGGCGATGACCTGATCGTCGAACACTGCTACATCGAACGGCGCCTCAGGCCCCTCAATCTGTTCCTGCGCGAGGCGGAACCGGCGGCGGCGGAGGCCGCGATCATCGACTACGGCAATGCGCTGCGCGATCTCGCGGCCAGCAACGTGTTCCCCGGCGATTTGCTGCTCAAGAACTTCGGTGTCACCAGCCACCGGCGGGTGATCTTCTACGATTACGACGAGCTGTGTCTCGTGACGGACTGCGTGTTCCGCGATTTGCCGCAGGCCCGCAGCGAGGAGGAGGAGAACAGCGCGGAGCCGTGGTTCCACTGCGGCCCGCACGACGTGTTTCCGGAGCAATGGCTGCCGTTCCTGTCGATTCCGCCCGCCCTGCGCGAGGTCTTCGTGCGCCACCACGGCGAGCTGTTGACGGCGGCCTGGTGGCGGTCACAGCCGGCGCATTCCGCCGACGCGCACCGCTTCATCCTGCCCGCCGCGCTCGCCGCCCCGGCCGCCTAGGCGGCGTCCGGCGGCCGGGTGTTCGGCTGGCGCTCGTGGCTCAGCACCACGAACGAACGCGGTGCCATGTCGACGATCCGGTTGCGCTTGACGATCTCCACCTCGAGCGGCAGGTCGGGGCGGGCGGTGTCGAAGGCGATCTTCCAGCCCGAATGGTACAGCTGGTAGGAGATGCGGAACGCGACCGCCTCGTGATGGGCGTTCAACAGCAAAAGAAAGTCCTTGTCACGGACGCCGCGGCCGTCGCGGCTGCGGATTTCCGGCGCCATGCCGTTCAGGAACATGCCGAGCGTCCGCATCCACCCGCCGTCCTCCCAATCGCTCGCCTCCATGCGCTTGCCGTCCGCCCGATACCAGACGATGTTCTTGTCGGGATGCACGGCATCGGGATCGTCGTGGTAGAAGGTGTAGCGATGCAGATTCGGGTGCTGTTGGCGGTACCGGATGACGCGCTGCGCGAAGCCGAGAAACTCCCGCGCCCTCGCATCCAGGTCCCAGGGATACCAGGACAGTTCGGAATCCTGGGCATAGCCGTTGTTGTTGCCGTTCTGGGAGCGGCTGAGCTCGTCGCCGCCGGAAATCATGGGCGTTCCTTGCGCCAGCATCAGCGCGCACCATAGATTGCGCTTCTGGCGCTCCCGCAGTTCGATGATCTTCGGATCGTCGGTGGGGCCCTCGACGCCGCAGTTCCAGGTGTTGTTGTCGTCCGCCCCGTCGCGGTTCGATTCACCGTTGGCCTCGTTGTGCTTCTGTTCGTAGCTGACGAGATCCTGCAGCGTGAAGCCATCGTGAGCGGTGACGAAATTGATGCTGGCCGAGGGCGGCCTGCGGGCGGCCTCGTACAGATCCGCACTGCCCGCCAGCCGCGTCGCGATCTCCGAGTGCAGACCCATGTCGCCCTTCCAGTACTTGCGCACGGCATCCCGGTACCGCCCGTTCCATTCCATCCATCCGGGCGGGAAATTGCCCACCTGGTACCCGCCGTCGCCCAGGTCCCAGGGCTCGGCGATCAGCTTCACCGCCGCCAGCGTCGGGTCCTGGTAGATCGTGTCGAAGAACGCGCCCTGCCGGTCGAAGTCCTTCTGTTCCCGGGCCAGCGCGGAGGCAAGGTCGAAGCGGAAGCCGTCGACGTGCATCTCCGTGACCCAATACCGCAGGCTGTCCATCAACAGCTGCAGCGACTGCGGATGCATCATGTTCAACGTGTTGCCGCAGCCGGTGAAGTCCATGTAGTGGCGTGGATCGCCGGGAACCACGCGGTAGTAGGCCAAATTGTCGATCCCGCGCAAGCTCAAGGTCGGTCCGTCCTGGTTGCCCTCGGCGGTGTGGTTGTAGACCACGTCCAGGATGACCTCGATGTCCGCGGCATGCAGGTCCTTGACCATCTGCTTGAATTCGCGGACGACGTCGCCGGGCGCAACGTGCCGGCCCGCATACCGCGGTTCCGGGGCGAAGAATCCCAGCGTGTTGTATCCCCAGTAATTGCGCAGCCCCAACTCGGCGAGATGCCGGTCATCCAGGAAATATTGCACCGGCAGCAGCTCGATGGCGGTGACGCCGAGCTCCCGCAGATGGCGTATCACCGGAGCCGACGCGATCCCCGCGTAGGTCCCGCGCAGCTCTTCTGGGACGTCGGGATGGCGCATCGTCAGTCCGCGGACGTGCGCCTCGTAGATCAGGGTCTCCTGCGCGGGGTGGACGGGGCGCACCTCACCCGACCAATCGAAGGCGGAATCGATCACCGCACCGAGCGGTGCGAACGGCGCGCTGTCGCGCTCGTCGAAGGCCAGATCGCCGTCGGGTTGGCCCACACGATACCCGAACAGTTCGTCGGCCCATTCGAGGCCCCGGCCGATCGCCCGGGCGTAGGGGTCGAGCAGCAGCTTGTTCGGGTTGAAGCGCAGCCCCCGCTGCGGCTCGTAGGGCCCGTGCACCCGGTATCCGTACAGCCGGCCGGGCATAACGTCCGGCAAATAGACGTGCCAGATGCCGTTGGTGCGCTCCCGGATGCGCACGCGCTCCTCGTTCAGGCCCTGCCCGTCGAACAGGCACAGCTCGACGCACTCCGCGCTCTCCGCGAACAGGGAAAAATTCACGCCCCGGCCGTCCCAGGTGGCGCCGCGCGGGAAGGGGGAACCGGCGGCCGGCGGCGGATCTAGAGCGTCCATTTCCATTCCCTGATTTCCGGCATGTCCTCGCCGAACTTGTCGATGTAGCGCCTGTGCTCGATGAGCTTGTCCTTGAGCTGCTGTTTGAGGTAGACGCCCCGGCTGCCGGTCTGCGGCAGGCGGTCGACGGCGTCCATCACGAGGTGGAAGCGGTCGAGATCGTTCATCACGGTCATGTCGAAGGCGGTGGTGATCGTGCCCTCCTCCTTGTAGCCCCGAACGTGGAAATTACCATGGTTGCGGCGGCGGTAGGTCAGCCTGTGGATCAGCCAAGGGTACGCGTGAAAGGCAAAAATCACGGGCTTGTCGAGCGTGAACAGCGAGTCGAAGTCCTCGTCGTTCAACCCGTGCGGGTGCTCGGAGTCGGGCTGCAGCTTCATCAAGTCGACCACGTTGACCACACGCACCCGGAGCTCGGGCAGGTGCTGCCGCAGAATGGAGACGGCAGCCAGCGTTTCGAGGGTCGGCACATCGCCGGCACAGGCCATGACCACGTCGGGATCGCCCCGTTGATCGTTGCTCGCCCATTGCCAGATGCCGATGCCCTCGGCACAGTGGGCCACCGCGGCGTCCATCGACAGCCACTGCGGCGCCGGATGCTTGCCCGCGATCACCACGTTGACGTAGTGGCGGCTGCGCAGGCAATGATCCACGACGGACAACAGGCAGTTGCCGTCGGGGGGCAGGTACACGCGAACCACCTCGGCCTTCTTGTTGACCACGTGGTCGATGAACCCCGGATCTTGGTGCGTGAATCCATTGTGATCCTGGCGCCACACATGCGAACTCAGCAGATAGTTGAGCGATGCGATCTTGACGCGCCACGGCAGCCCGGCCGTGACCTTCAGCCATTTGGCGTGCTGATTGAACATCGAATCGACGATGTGGATGAACGCCTCGTAACAGTTGAACAAACCGTGGCGGCCGGTCAGCAGATATCCCTCCAACCAGCCTTCGCATTGATGCTCGCTCAGCATCTCGAGCACCTGGCCCGCGCGTGCCAGATATTGGTCGTTTACGGCCGTGGCGCCCTCCCACTGCCGGTCGGTCGCCTCGAACACCGCCTCCAGACCGTTCGAGATGGTCTCGTCCGGCCCGAAGATCCGGAAATTCCGCGGTGCCGCATTCAATCTGACGACGTCGCGCAGAAACGGCGCGAGGACCCGCGTATCACCGATTCCCTGGCTGCCCGGCACGGGCACGCGGACGGCATACTCGGTGAAGTCCGGAAGCCGCAGATCGCGCAGCAGCCTGCCGCCGTTGGCATTGGGATTGGCGCCCATGCGCCTGTCGCCCGACGGCGCGAGCGCCGCCAACTCCGGGCGCAGCCGGCCCGCGGAATCGAACAACTCCTGCGGGCGGTAGCTCTGCAGCCACGCCTCCAATTGGGCCAGGTGGGCGGGATTCTTCGCCGGATCCGGGATGGGGACCTGGTGCGCCCGAAACGTGCCCTCGTTCGGCACGCCGTCGACGCTCTTCGGTCCGGTCCAGCCCTTCGGAGAGCCGAACACGACCATCGGCCAGCGCGGACGCTCAGCATTGCCGCCCGTGCGCGCCTCCTTCTGGATGCGGCGACGACCGCATCCAGCGTCGATGCCATGAGCTCATGCATCGTGTCGGGGTCGTCGCCGACGACGTAATGCGGCGTCCAGCCGTAGCCGCGCAGCAGTTGGTCCAATTCTTCCCGCGAAATCCGCGCCAGCACGGTCGGATTCGCGATCTTGTACCCATTCAGATGCAGGATCGGCAGCACCGCCCCGTCGGTCGCGGGGTTCAGGAATTTGTTCGAATGCCATGACGTGGCGAGCGGCCCGGTTTCCGCCTCGCCGTCGCCGATCACGCACGCCACGCAGAGCGCCGGATTGTCGAACACCGCGCCGAACGCATGACTCAGCGAATAACCGAGCTCGCCGCCCTCGTGGATCGATCCGGGGCACTCCGCGGAGGCGTGGCTGGGAATTCCCCCCGGAAACGAGAACTGGGTGAACAGGCGCCGCAGTCCCGCTTCGTCCCGGCTCACGTTGGGATACACCTCGCTATAGGTGCCCTCGAGGTACGTGCCGGCGACGACGGCCGGGCCGCCGTGTCCGGGGCCGGACATGTAAATCATGTCCAGGTCGAATTTGCGGATGACCCGGTTGAGATGGGTGTACAGGAAGTTCTGGCCCGGTGTCGTACCCCAATGACCCAACAGCATGCGCTTGACGTGGCCGGGAGCCAGCGGCTCCTTGAGGAGCGGGTTGTCGCACAGATAGATCTGGCCCACGGACAGATAGTTGGCCGCCCGCCAGTAGGCGTCGGTGTTGCGCAGGGATAGAAGGTCCAATGTCCTGCCGGATGGATTCGTTTGCATCATTGCTCAGTCGTTCCTCGCCGTGTGCCAGTTCAACATGCGCAGCGTCTCGGCCGCGATCACGGACTCCTCGTCGGTGCGGATCACGCGCACGACGACTCCGGCCCCCGCCGCCGAGACGACCGCCGCGCTGCGCGCATTGCGGTCGCCGTCCAATCCGACTCCTAGAAATTCCAGCCCCTCGCAGATCCTTGCCCGCACCGCCACGGCGTTCTCGCCGATGCCGCCGCTGAACACGAGCGTGTCGATGCCACCCAGCGCCGCGGCAAAGGCACCGATCCACTTCCTCGCCTGATAGCAGAACAATTCCACCGCTTCCGCCGCGCGCACATCATCGGCGGCCCGCGCCATCAGATCGCGCAGGTCGGAACTGGTCTCCGACACCCCGAGCAGACCGGATTCCTGCGTGACCATGCGCTGGTAGGACGCGGCGTCCATCGATTCGCTGGACGCCAGAAAGCTCAGGATCCCGGGATCCAGATCGCCGGATCGCGTGCTCATCACCAGCCCCGCGGCCGGCGTGAAACCCATGCTGGTGTCGATGCATCGGCCGTCAAGCACCGCCGCGAGACTGGCGCCGTTGCCGAGATGCGCGAGGATCACTCGGCCGCGCGCGGCCCCGACGCCGCAGCGGGCGAGTTCCGCCATCAGAAAGGTGTAAGACAGACCGTGGAACCCGTAGCGCCGCACGCCCTGGGATTCGTAACGGCGCGGAATGGGCAGAATGGTCGCCACGCGGGGCATGCCCCGATGAAACGCGGTGTCGAAACAGGCCACCTGCGGGAGCGTCGGCCGCACGCGGCCGACGGCTTCGATCAATTCGATCTCCCGCGGAAGGTGTTCCGGATCAAAGGCGGTGATCCGGCGCAATTCCGCCACGAGATCCGGGGTGATCCGCTCGGGCGCCGAGTGGTCCATGCCGTGCACGATGCGGTGACCGACGGCCTCGACGGCGTCGAACAGCGGCTGCCGCCCCAGCCAGTCCATCAGGAATGCGGCCGCCGAGCGGTGATCTGCCGCCTCCAAGGCGACCGTCCCGCGCGGCCCGCCGCCACGCCGCACCTCGGCAAATGTCATGACGGTCCCGCTCACGCCGATGCGGTCGACCTTGCCCTCGAGCAGCTTCCCCGACCCATCGCCCGCATCCGAGGCAACGCGCGCGGCGTAAATCGCGAAACGAATGCTCGACGAGCCGCCGTTCAAGGTGAGTACATTGGGCATGCGGCGAGTCTGCCACAGTGTTCGTTACAACGAGCGGATCAGGTCCGTGTCAAAATCCCGAGGTGCCTGTAGGACAAACACTTACGTACGAGCCCGATTGCGCGGGCACCCCGGGCCGCACACACTGATCCGTCAATCACGAGCGGGCGCGTCTGCGTCGTCGCCAAGGAAACCGCATGTTGCACTATCATTCCGTGGTTTGGATCGATCATCTGAAGGCCACCACCTGGCGGTTCACGTCGACCGAAGCCGAGAGCACCGTCGTCCACGCCCACGATCGTCACGAGAAGATCCACAATCGCAAGAGCACGCATGGCGGCCACAAGCATGCGGGAGATCCGAAGTTCTTCGAGGAGGTCGCCCAGGCCCTCGAAGGCACCCACGAAATCCTCATCATGGGACCCGCCCACACCAAACAGGAATTCGCGGACTTCCTTCGCGAGAAGCGTGCGTCCCTCGCGAAGGGGGTCGTGGCCGTGGAAAACGCCGATCATCCGACCGACGCGCAGGTGCTTGGATATGCGAGACGTCATTTCCAGGCCCTCGATCGGATGTTCGCCCCGGAAGCGCCCACCGCTTGAGGCCCCGGCGCCGCGGACTCAATGGCCCCGGTGCAGGGCGACGAACCAGGCCGCGCCCAGGATGAACACGGCGAGGGACCCGGCGGCCCACTGCGGGCGCAGGCGGCGGCCGCGCGGCACACCGCCGCGGGCGAACAGCCACCCCAGCAGGACTCCGGCGAGAAATCCCAGCAAGTGGCCCAATACATCGACGTGTTCGTTGCCGGCGCCGAGCAGGGCCAGCAGACAGAATCCCGCGAACAACGGTCCCCAGCGGTAGAGCCGGCGGTCGGATCGTTGGCTCAGTTGTCCCCAACCGAATCCCGCGAGCATGCCGAGCGCCGCGAACACCGCGGTCGACGCGCCCACCGCGCGATGCCCGGCCGGCGACACCAGCATGTCCACATAGTTGGCCGCGGCGCCGGCAATCACGATGCCGAGCCACGCGACGCCGGGGCCGAACATCCGGCCGGCGAGGATCCCGACGCCGGCGCCGAACAACAGGTTGCCGAGCAGGTGCTCCTGATCCAGGTGCAGCGTGAGCGCCGTGACGGCGCGCCACCCTTCGGCGGCGGCACCCGCGTGCGACCACAGCGCACCGGCCGCGAACCAGTCCGTGTCGAACGCCGCGATACCCGCGCAGTACGCCACGCCGATCAGCACCGCGGCATACAGTGCCGCGCCGATCCGGCTCCCGCCGAAGGGGACGATGGCGGGAGGAGGGTCGCGCCTGGCGCCGCGCTCGGAGCGGTAGCGGTTCAGTTCGTCCGTGGCGAGGTCGGCCACGGCGGGTTGCACCCGGAGCCGCCATTCGGCGCCGGAATCGATGCGTTCGTGGGGCACGGCCCTGGCGTCCAGCACCAGGCTGAACTCGAAACACTCGGCCCGCGAGCCCCGAAAAACCGTCACCGCCGCGTCGGCGTCGCCAAGACCCGGTGCAAAGTATTCATGTTCCACGACTGGCCCCCATGGGGCCATGTCGCCGACAAATCAACCCGACATCCCGGGGCTCCCCGACAGGTTGCGGGCCGCCGCCTCACGTCGCGCGGGGCTGCTCGGTGAGCATTTGGTAGATCCTGAGCACCTTCGGCACGTAGGCCATGGTTTCCCGAAACGGCGGTATCCGGCCGCCGTTTCGATCCACGGCCTCCTCGCCCGCGTTGTAGGCCGCCAGCGCCAGCCTCACGTCGTGACCGAAGCGATTCATCAGGAATTTGAGATACTGCGCGCCCGCATGCACGTTTTCCCGTGGATCGTAGAGGTTGAAAACGCCGAAGCGCGAAGCGGTCGCGGGCATGAGTTGCATCAAGCCGACGGCGCCGCGCTTCGATACCGCGCGCGAATTGAACCCGGACTCGACGACGATCACCGCACGCAGCAGATTCGGCGGCACGGCGCTCGACACGGCGGCCGTTTCGATGATCGAATCGTACTGGGCGGCCCGCGCCAGGAGATGCGGATCGTAATGCTCGCCGCTTTCGGTCAAGTCCCGCGGCGACAGCACCAGCAGCCGGTAGCGGTTGTCGTCCGGCATGTCGGTGAAATGCCGGACCCCGTCGGCGTCCACGTAGCCGTAGATGCGGGCATGCGCTCCGGCGCAGGGCGGCAGCGCCAGCGCTGCAATCAAGATCGCGGATTCGAGTCGCATGGCTGGAGTCTTCCTTGCAGGCAAGCCTAGCGCGAAGCACCCGTCATCCGATGGGACCTGGATCACTCATTTCGGGACCCCGCAATTGTGTCTCGCGTCGCGGCGCCGGGGGCCCGCAGGCGTTAGGTTAAAGATCGGGCCGGCGCTGCCGACTCCTGTCCCCATCAATCACGGAATGAACCGCGAGCTCGTGTCCGACAACGATTGGAAGCAAAAATATCGCGATTCGCTTCTGGAAATGGAAGCCGGAGAGCGGCGCTGGCGCCAGATCGAACAGGCGCTGCGCCGGCTGGTGGGACGCCTGTGCGCCGCCGGCATGGGGGTCGATCCGCAGCTCGATGACGAACTGGTCGCGCTCGCCGCGGCCAACCGCCGCAATGCCGACGCGTCGGAACTGGAACTGTTGGCCGCATCGCTGACCAGCGCCGTGGTCGCGGTCGATGCGGTATCGCCGGTCCCGATGGCGGGAGCGGCCGCCGGGATGCGCTGGCAATCGACGAGTACGGCGGCGGCCAAGGTGCTGCAACATCTCCGTTCGGTGGGCATTCAGGACGCGGTCTGCGAGGAGCTCATCGCCCTCCTGTCCCGCGTCGGGAGCGACGCCGAACTCGCCCGCATCCTCGAGCGGATGGCGGAGTTGATTTCGGCGCACGGCGAAGCGCTGGCCCGCGAGCGCCTGCAGGCGGCGGCGGTCCTGGCGGACGTCACCAAACGTCTCGAGGAAATGGCAGGCTTCCTGACCGAATCGGGCGACGAGGCCCGATCCCGGTTTGCCGACACGGCCTCGGTGAACGACACCGTCATGTCCCAGGTGCGGGAACTCACCGCCGAGGTGCACAGCGCCACCGAACTGCGCGTGCTGCAATCCACTGTGTGCGCGCGCCTCGAAACGGTGTCGAGACAGGTGCTGGATTTCCGCTCGCGGGAAGAGAGCCGGCTCATGGAACACACCGGGCGCGCCGAGCGCATGCGGGCCCGCATCGCGGATCTGGAACGGGAAACCCAGGATCTGCACTCGAAGCTGGACAAGGAAAAGCACGGCGCGCGGCTCGATCCGCTCACCCGCCTGGCGAATCGAAAATCGTTCGACGAGCGCTTCGCCCAGGAGGTGCTGCGACGCTCCCAGGACGACCAATGCGTCACGCTGCTGCTGTGGGATCTGGACAACTTCAAGTTCATCAACGACACCTACGGTCATCGTGCCGGGGACCGGGTTCTGCAAAGCGTCGCCAACTGCTTCATGTCCGGTCTGCGGGCGGAGGACTTCGTGGCGCGCATCGGCGGGGAGGAGTTCGTCGTGCTCCTGACCGGCCTGCCGTTCGAGCGCGCGGCGCGCATCGCCGACGAGTTGCGTGTCGGCGTGTCCGCGCTGCGATTCCACTTCCGGGGCACGCCCGTGAAGGTCACGGTGTCCTGTGGGCTCACCGAACTGCGGCCGGGGGACGCCGGCGGCGCGGCCTTCGACCGGGCGGACGCCGCCCTCTACCGGGCAAAAAACGCCGGCAAAAACCTCTGTATTGCCGCCTAGCCGTCTCGCCGCCGCCCCTGCGTCGGGCACCTCGGGTAACAAATATTTAACCTGCCTGGGCCGACTTCAACACGGATTTTTCCGGGCTCACCCCATAAAATCTTTCGGTGATTGGATCGCTCGGCACCGTCGGCAAATAGATGGGGGCGTCAATATTTTTGTGCGTTGCAGCAACGAGGCGTTACCGAAAATCCCATGCCCAGCCCGAAACCCGTCCTGCGCGAAGCGCTGACCGAACCCGCCATTGCGCTGCCCTTGGACGATGTCCCGGCCGCCGAGCGTCATCATTCGCTGGATGCGCGCGCGTGGCTCATGACGGTCGCGCTGTTCCTGGTGCCCCTGGTAACGTATTGGCCGGCCACGTTCCATGACTATGGCCTGCGCGACGACTACTCGAATTTGCGCGAGGCTCACGAGGAGCCCGGCGTGGTGGTCCAGTTCTGCGCCTCGCACGCCCGGCCGATATATGGGTGGCTGCTGCAGGCCACCTACGGTCAGACATCCAGCGTGCAGAATCTTCAGTGGATGCGTCTCCTGGCCTCGATGCTGCTCGGCGCCATCTCGCTGGTGATGTTCCGGGGACTGCGCACCCTTGGGTGGTCCTTCAACACCAGCCTGTGCTTCGCCATTCTCCTGGCACTGGTGCCCTCGGCGCAGGTCATCGCCGGCTGGGCGGTCGGCTGGCCCTACGCCGCCACCGCACTGCTCGCCGTCGGCGGCTTCTACACCGTGGAGGGGGCTCTGGCGGTCGGGCTCAGCGCCGGCCCGGGGCGCGCCACCGGCCAATGGATGCTGGCGCTGGGCCTCATGGTGGTGAGCGCGCTCATCTACCAGCCGAGCGCCCTCTTCTACGTCGTGCCGCTGGCGGGTGCGCTGATCGCGCAACGACGGCGCAGTGCCCGACAAACCGTGCGCTGGCTCGGCGTGCACCTGGGCTTCGTCGTCGCAGCCCTCGGTCTCGCGTACTGCACCATGACCTCGTTGTACGCCGGCGGAGTCTTCGTCAAGTCCGGCCGGGTCGCCTTCGAACACCACTGGGGCGAGAAAGTCGCCTGGTTTCTGCGGGAAACCCTGCCGAATGCCCTCAGCCTGTTCGTGTTGAACGACAATAACCTGCGCGACCACGGCCTGTATCTGGCCTGCGCGGGCCTGGTAGGTGCCATCCTGCTGGGCGGGCTCATCGCCGAGTGGCGACGCCACGGCCGCAGCCGCGGCCTGATTTGGGCCGCCGGCCTGTTCGGACTGCCGGTCTTCGCGCTGGGAGTGAGCCTGGTCGCATCGGAACGCTACGCCACCTACCGCACCATCCTGGCGATGACGGCGGTACTCCTGTGCTTCCTGGTCGCCTCCGTGCATGCGCTCACCGAACACTGGGGCGTTTCCCGCCGCAAGCTGCTGGGGACCGCCGCCGTGGTCGCGGCCTTTTTCGCGGCCCAACATCACGTCTACGCGCTGATCGCGGTCCCACAGGGCAACGAGTGGCAGCTCATCCTGTCCGGGGCGCGGCGCGTCCACCTCAACGCGCCGGCCCGGCCGCGCATCTTCGCCATCGCCTCCTCGCCGGCCGACGTGTCGACCGCGACGATCTACCACGATGAGTTCGGTTCGCTGTCCTCGAATTCCGAGTGGGTGCCGAAGGAGATGTTCAAGCGCGCGATGCACGACCTGCACCCGGACGTGCCCAATCTCGATTCACGCTACGAGTTCTCGGAGGGCTACAAGCTCCCCGCGGGCCGTCATTACGACGTGATCATCGACATGCACCGGCTGCGGCACTACTACACCGACAATTGAAGCCGGCGCCGGGCGGGGCCGGCGCCCGATGCCGGTCCCGACCGCCGGCCCGGCCGGTTCAGAATCTCTGCCCGAACTTGACGCCGAATATCCGCGGCTTGATCGGATAGACCCGGTAGTTCTGGTAGCAATAATTATTGCCGCACTCGCCATACCGGTTGAGCTGACCCCTCTCGTCGAACGCATTTTCGATGTACATCTCGGCGGTCCAGTTGTTCAGGGCCGTTCCCACCGAGAAATCCGCGCTGGTGAAGGCCGGCGTCTGCCCCATGATCGCCTCGACGCCGGCCTCCAAGGCGGAATTGGCCGCGCTCTGGTGCAGCACCGAGGCCTGGGCGAAGCTCTTGTAAGCACCCACGTCGAATCCGTAGCGTGCCGTCAGATTGCCCTTGAACGAGGGCGTCACCGGCAGACGGCTGCCGCTCGGCGCATCGGCGGCGCCCGCGCAGCTCGGCAGCAACTGCCCGTAATTGGGCGACGTCTTGTCCTTGTTCTCGCCGCAGAAGTCCGTGGTGGTCTTCGCGTCGACGTAGGTCCCTGAGGCGGACAATTCCAATCGTTCGAGGGCGAGCCAGGTGACGTCGGACTCGATGCCCTTCACCGTCGCATTGCCGACGTTGAAAATGTCCGTGATTCCGTTCGGGCCCGTCACGCCAAGCTGCACGCCCTTCCATTTCTCATAGAAAACGGCGCCGTTGAACCTGACCCGGTGATCGAACCAACCCGTCTTCCAGCCCAGCTCGTAATTGCTCAGGGTGTCCGAGCTGTACGGACCCAGTCCCACGCGGCGGTTGTTCCCGCCCGGCCGGAATCCGGTTGAATAGGTCGCGTACACCATGCGATCGGTATCGACCTGGTAGGTCAGGTTCACGCGGTGCGTCTGTCCCGCCTCGCGGATGCCCTTGTCGGTGTTCACGCACGGCAGATTGGCGCCCACGGCCGGGGCGTTGAAGCAGGAGCTTTCGCCGCTCCCATGGGAGAAGTTGTCGCCGTTGTTGAGGTCCACATAGTTGTTGTTGAAGCCGAAGAAGCCGTTCAATGTGTTCCGGGCAACGAACCCGCGAATGCCGCCGCTCAGCTTCAACCGGCTGGTGAGGTCGAAAGTCGCGTCGCCGAACACCGCATAGTCGCGGTCTACCCGTTCCTGCTGGGTGAGATACAGGGTGTTCGTCTGCCCCGTGACCGAAAAATCGTACGCCGGCGTGTTGCCGAGCCCCTGCAGAATGTACTGGTCGCGGATGTTGTCGGTCTGGCGCTGGTAGAACGCGCCCAGCGTGTATCGGAACCGGTCGGTCACCGGCGAACTGACGCGCAGTTCGTGCGTCATCTTCGTGTAACGATCGGTCTGCAATTCCGACTGCGTGGGATCGATGAGATTGCCCGCGTTGTTGCGGAAGCGCGAATACCCGTAATAATCGTAGGCCACCGAATATTCGGAATAATCGGAGGCGATCCGGGTGCTGCGCTCGAAGTAGCCGCCGGAGTAGACGATGTCGAAATTGCTGATCTTGCCCTCGACCGTCAGCGCGGTCTGGTACCAATGATCGTCGGTCGACGCCGGAACGAAGTCGGTCACCTTGAGATCACCGACCGCGGGATCGAACCCGAAGGTGCCGTTGGTCGTCTGATGCTGGTACAGCACCATGGGCGTGACCGTCCAATTGTCGTTCAGATCGATCTTGAGCGCGGCGCGACCGCCGTAGGTGTCGACGGGATTGAAGTCGTTCTTGGCGACGGCCGCGTTGTTGATCGTCAGGGGCTGGTCGGGATAGAGCGCCGGATTAGTCGACGTGCGTGTGTACGTGCGGCTGGCGGGAACGTTGCTGATGTAGCCGCCGTCGTGCTCGTAGTACCCCACGAGCCGAACGGCGGCGTTGTCCGCAAGCGGGATGTTGACGAAACCCTCGAACTCACCCCCGCCGGCCCCGGAGCCGTACTTGTCGCCCTTGACGTCGTAGCCGGCGGAAAATTTCGTGGGATCCGGCTTGTTGGTAATCACGCGCAACGTGCCCGACAGCGAACTGGCGCCATAGAGCGTGCCTTGCGGACCGGCCAGCGCTTCGACCCGTTCGATGTTGTACACATGCAGATCG
Source organism: Nevskiaceae bacterium (assembly GCA_037445285.1). Taxonomy (GTDB): domain Bacteria; phylum Pseudomonadota; class Gammaproteobacteria; order Steroidobacterales; family Steroidobacteraceae; genus Bog-1198. The sequence continues at coordinate 62,223 of JBBIKV010000007.1, forward strand.
ACGGAGTTGCCGAGCGCGGTGACGGGAGTCTCGTCCAGATACAGTCCCGTCGCTGACGCCGAACCCGCATGCAGCCCGTCGCCGCCGCTGGCGATGCCGCGGAAATACAGCTGTGCCTGGCCGGGACCCAAGGACTGGAAGCTGACGCTCGGCAGGAATTTCGCGTAGTCGTCGAAACTCGAGACCTGCAGCTCCTCCAGTTTCGCTCCTCCGAGCACCTGCATGCTGATCGGCACCTTCTGCAGATCCTCCGAGCGCTTCTGGGCCGTGACCACCACTTCGTCCAGGGTGTTGGCGTCCGGCTGGTCGGCGCCCACGCAGGGGCCGGCCGCGAGCATCGCGGACGCCAGGGGCATGCCGGCCCATCGCGCGCGCAGGCGCATCAGCTTCCTCTTTCGGCTTCGAGTCATCGCTGCATCCCCAATTTATTATCGAGATCGTCCAGCCCGGAGTGTAAGCTGTAATTGTACGATCATACAATTTCAAATCGACGAAGCGCCCGGGTACTCCGTCAGCACCGGTCCCAAGGCCTGCTTCAACGGATCCAGCCAGGGCTCGAAACTGCGCCAGTGCTCCAATCCCCCGCGGAAGATCGGCTGCCTGACCTGTTGCGCGCTGGCGGTCCTGACCGCGCGGCTGTTTTCGTAGAAACGCAGGCAGCCCGGCTCGAAGGCCAACCCACAGTAGGCAAGCAGCCGCACGGTCTCGGCCTCCGTATCCTCGATCATCCGCTCGTAGAACACCCGATGGACCGCTCCCGGCAGCGCATCATCGAAGTGTTGCATCAAATCGACGTAATCGCGGTAATAACGTCCCAACTCCTCGAGGCTGTACGTGTAGTGCTGGCCCTTGGCGAAATGCTGTTTGAATCCGGAGAAGCACGAGGCCATCGGATGACGGCGCGCGTCCACGATCCTGGCTTTCGGCAGCATCAGGCGGATCAGCCCTATGTGCATGAAATTGTTCGGCATCTTGTCGATGAAGAAGGGCCGGTCGGTTTTGCGCTGGATGCGCGTGCGTTCCAGGTACTCCTCGCCGAGAGCCCGGCAGTCCCCGGCGCTCAGTCCGGCGAGCGCCTCGGGGTAGTTCGACTCCTCCGTCTTGAACTTCCTTCCGCTCAGCCGTCGCGCCAGGGCGATGACGTCGGGCAGTTCCATGGTGCCCTCCACCGCCGAGTGACTCGAGAGTATCTGTTCTATCAGCGTCGAACCCGCCCGCGGCAGCCCGACGATGAAAATCGGATCCTGCGCCGGCAGCCCATGGCCCGTGCGCTCGGCAAAGAACTGCCGCGTCAGCAGCGCCTTGGAGCGTCGGACATGCTGCGACGTCTCAGCGGCATCGTAGTCGAGGCCCGCGCGCCGGCGCCGGTTGCCCGACGCATAGCACGCGAAGGACTCCTCGAAGCGGCCCGCATCTTCGAACGCCTTCCCCAGGGCGAATTCGAAATGCAACAGGTCCTCGTCTCTCGACCCGGCACGGGTCGATTGCGCCTGCATCGCGGTCATTTCTTCGGCGGTAAAGCGGAAGGTCTTCAGATTGGCGAGACTCCAATAAGCCTCACCGAACTGCGGCGCCAGTTCGATGCACCGGCGATAGGCGGCGATGGCTTCGGTTTCGCGGCCCGCCGTTGCCAGGGCATGGCCGTAGCTCATCCATATCGCCGGCTGCCGCGGATCGGATTCGAGCACATCCGCATAGATCTCGATCGACTCCCGGTATTCGCCGATCCGAGCCAATACGACCGCCTTCAAGTTCCGGTGGCCCGTGTTGCGTGGATCTCGTTGCGCCAGCAGTTCGATCTGCTTCAATGCCGCGGCGGGCTTGTTTTGGCGGTGTAGCACGATGGCATAGTTGTGCCGCGCACCGTCGAAACTCGGCGCCAACTCCAGACAGCGGATCAGCAGATTTTCCGCATCCTGGTAGCGACCGATGCGCCCGGCCACCTCGGCGAGCATGCGGATCGCCGCCACATCGGTCGGATGCCGCTTCAAGTGCTCCTTGAGCAGCCGCTCCGCCCGCGGGATGTCGTTCCCGCACAATGCCGCCGCCGCCGCCATCAGGCGCGGATCCTTGGTCGACGACTTGATGTGCTGTGCGTAGGCGCGATCCGCTCCGGCACGATCTCCGAGCATGGTCAGTTGATCGCCGATCGCACGCCAAACGTCCGGCAGGTCGGGCTTCAACGCGACCGCCCGCTGCAGTACGGCGACGGCCGGTTCGTGGCGTCCGGAATCGGCGAAGGCCAGGCCGAGTTCGACGTGCGCGGCGGCCGAGTGCGGTTGCAGGGCGACGAGCCGCTGCAGCGGCTCGATGGCTCCCGTGGAGTTCCCGGCGGCCCGCCGCGCCGCCCCGAGGATCAGGATGCCCAACGGATGATCGGGAGCCACCTTCAGGATCTCGACCGCCTGCGCCTCGGCGAGGCTGGCATCACCCTCGAGGAGCCGACCCGCATGCGTCAGAGCCTCCTCGATCGTGCCGGCCGGATCACGCGCCGGAGTCATCGGCCGCCTCGCGAGCGTGCCACCCTACAGACCGAGTCGGTCGGCGATCCGTCCGCGCAGGATGGCGGCGCGCACCGCCAGCGGCCACCACGAGTGCAGGCCGATCGGTTCGATGGTCGTGATCGGCATCGGGAATGAAGCGCCGGGATCGAGTATGCGTTGCGCAAGCTGCGCCCCCATCGTGGTCGCCATTGCGACACCGCGGCCATTGTAACCCAGGCACGCCAACAGCCCCGTCGCCGGCTCGTGCACGTGCGGATACTGGTCCCGCGTCATCGCGAGACGCCCGCCCCAGGCGTGGGTCCACGCCACCTCGCGCAGTCCCGGCCAGAGCGCGCGGGCATAGTCCCGCAAGTGGCGTATCGCCGCGGGATCGGAGATTTCGCGAAGCGGTCCCCGCCCTCCGATCAACAGCCTCCCGGCGGCATCGATGCGGTAATAGACGGTGATGGCGCCGATCTCGTACAGCACGGCGCGAGCGGGCATGACCGCGCGCGCGAGCGGCGCCGGCAACGCCGCGGTGGCGGCGATGGCGCCGAACAAGGGCACGACGCTGCGCCGCAACTCCGGCCACAGATCGTCGGTGTAGCCGTTGGTGGCAAGCACGACGTGCGGCGCCGTGACCGTGCCGGCTCCCGTGCCGACGGCCCAGCCTGAGCCCGCGCGCTTCAGGCTCGAGGCGCGGGTCCCGCCGTGAATCCTGGCGCCCGCACGCCGGGCGGCGAGCGCCAGTCCCCGGGCAAAGCTCAGTGGATTCAAATCGCCGCCGCGGCGATCCCACATTGCCGCCGCGTAATGCGCGGTGCCGGTCATCCGCGACAGATCCGCACCCTCCAGTACCTCGACGGGAGCGCCGCGCCGGCGCCATTGTTCGGCCGTGACGCGCAGGCGCGCCACCTGCCTGGCGCGCACGGCGGCGCGCAACGTCCCCCCGCGACGGGCCTCACAGGAAATGCCGAGGCGTTCGACGAGGTCGAACACGAAGGCCGGCGCATTGCCCGACAGCGCATTCATGCGTTCGCCCAGGTCCCGGCCGAACTCCCTCTCGATCGAGTCGGGGTCGGCCTTCAATCCCGGATTGACCTGCCCGCCGTTGCGGCCCGATGCGCCCCACCCCGGTGCTTCGGCTTCGAGGAGCACGGTGGCCGCACCCCGCTCGGCGAGGTGCAGCGCGGTCGACAGTCCGGTGAATCCGCCCCCGACCACCACGACGTCGGCGCGCGCGTCGCCATCGAGCGGCGGCGCGGCTACGGGCGGCGGCGCCGTTTCCTCATAGACATTCGGCACGGCGCTATTCCATGTCCTGGAAGACGGCCCGCGCTCTCGACAACCGCTCAAGCACCGCCTGCTTCTCGGCCGCATCGTTCCAGCCGGGATGGGCGGCGGTCGTTTCGGTCACGCGATCGATCCAGGCCGCGAAATAGCGCGCATCGCCGGGCGAACGCGGCGCCCGGCCCGCGATCGTGACGTAGATCGGGCTGGTGGTCGCGTACACGTAGTTGTCGAGCACGGGATGATGCGCACCGTCGGTCGAGGCCCTCGCCAGGCACCAACCGCTTTGCGCCAGGGCGATGCTGCCGGTGAATTCCCCGTGATCGATGGGTTGGCGTGAGGTGAAGGATTTGACGACCCGGCCGTTGCAGACGATTTCAAGGTGGTCGACCGCGACGATCGAGCGCAGCCGCACCGAATACCGCATCCGCGGCCGCGCGGCCCCGTAGTGCAGTTCGTCGCCGAGCGTGACGCCATCGAGCGTGAATCCCAGGAGAGGCCCGTTGGTCGCGAAACTGCGTCCATGCTTCAGCGCGTCCAACCACTGCGCTTGGTCGAGCCCTTCCCCGGGAACCCGGGCATACACGCGATTCATGCCGACCGGTCCGCGCAGCGACGCGAAATCGGCCATGGCGTCGGTGCCGCCCGCCGCCGGAATGCGAAATCCCAGATTCAGCAATTGATACCACACCCTCGCCGTCGCGCGGTGGTCGCTGAAGCCGAGGATCTCCATGTAGTCGACCTTGCCCAGCGCCACGTCGACCGGCAGCTCGCTGGTCAGCACCTCGTGCGGCCTGGCCAGCGGTTCGGGGTAATCGTCGAAGGGATGCACATACCCCACCAACGCCCCGCGCGCGTGCGCGATGTCCGCCACGTCCGCGTTCATGGGGTACAGGCTCGACGCCGCCGTGTTGGGATAGCCCGCATACCCCGGAAGGATCACCCCGCCCGCAAGATCCAGCAATCCCAGATGTCCCCAATAGCTGGTGTGAAACTCCTGGCCATGCACCACCAGCGCGTCCGGCCGCGAGGCCGGATCCTGCCGGACGCCGTCGTAGGCGATGTCGGGGAAGCGCTGTTCCTTGTTGACGATCAGCGAGTTCACGATGCCGAGGTTCTCCGCCTGCGCCTGCAGGACGAGATGCGCCGGAGTGTTCCGATAGGCGCCCCCGTAATTCATGTGCACGTGGACGTCCGCGCTCACCCAATGACCCGGGGCGGGTACGGTCCAGGTTCCTTCGCCGAGGTCGACGGCGACATCGACGGTTTGTCCGGCGGGGACCATGACGCGGCGCTGCTCGAACCGGCGTTCGAACCCATGCAGAATCTCGATGCTCGTCGCACCCGCCGGCACCTCGAGCGACTCGGTGCCGCGGGCGTGGAAATAATGGCTCTCGAAGGCGCGCTCGTGGCGGTCGAATCCGTCGTCGGCGTGAATCCACTCGCCGACGGGCGCGTGGAACCGTCCCGCCGCATCGGTGATGCTGACCCGTGCCGACGCCGGCCGTCCTGCCGCATCCTCGATCCGCAGGTTCAGGTGCCCCATGGGCAGCAGATGCTGCCGGTCGGCGATCTCGAGCGGCGTGACGTCGCCGCCGGGGACCCGTTCGATGTCGATGCGGGTGTCGCCGTCCTGGTTCGAGATGAACGCCACGCGGCTGCCGTCCGGAGACCAGCGCGCACCGGTCTGGTCCCAATCGCCATAGGCGAGGGGAAAGGCATCGCCGCCGGCGGACGGCATGACCCAGAGATTGTGCCAGGGGCGGCCGGTGTAGGAACTGAACACCACCCGCGCACCATCGGGCGACACATCCGGCCGCGCCTTCCAATTCGTCTCTTCGTAATGGATCTCGCGTCCCGCATCCCCGCGGTCCGGGTCCGCGTCCGCCGCGATGCGCCAGATGCCTCCGGTCCCATAGATATGGTCGCGGTTCGACACATAGAGAATGTCGCGGCCGTCGCGGCTCCAGACGGGATTGATCTCGTGATCGTAGGGGCTGTAGTAATAGCGCGGCAGGTCGCTCTCGTGCTCGCCGGTCAGGCGCCGCACGTTCCCTAGTCCGCCCGCCACCAGGTCGGCGGTGAAGAGGTGAAAGCGGCGGTTGAACTGGGTCGAGACGAACACCAGCCGTTTGCCGTCGGGAGAGAATCGCGGCTCGACGTTGACGGCGCCGTTGTGGGTCAGCGGATGCGATGCGCCGGTGCTCAAGTCCAACAGCCACAATTCGACGGCATCGTCGCGATAGGAGCTGTACACCACCCATCGGCCGTCGGGCGACCAATCCGGCTGATAATCGTAGGCCGCCGCCGCGGTCAACTGCCGTGCGGAGCGGGTGCCGACCTTCTGCCGCCAGAGCGACCCCGCCATCGAATAGATCAATTCACCCGAATCGGGCGACCAGGCGAGGCTGCCGGGTCCGCCGGTCAATTGCGGCAGATACATTTCGCGGTAGTAGTAGGGATGCGGCAGGTCGATCTGCCGCAGCACGGGCAGGCGCTCCGCGTGCGATGCGGCCGACACGATGCAGCCGGCGAGCACGGCGGCGCATCTCAGTGATCTTTGGAACATCGATACCTCGACCCAAGGGGCTGGCGGGCCGGTCGGCCCGCCAGCGATCGGCTGCGCGCGTCAGAACTTCTGGCCGAACCTCAGTTCCACCGTCCGCGGCTGCACCGGGATGACGTACGGCTGCGTGCAGGTCGTCGGGGTGCACTGGGCGAAACGCGTCAACTGACCCAAAGCATCCAGCGCATTCGACAGGAACAACTGCAGCTGCATTCCGTTGCGCTCGACTCCGGCGGACAGGTTCAGCAGGCCATAGCCCGGCATGGTGCCGAGGTGTTCATTGAACACCGGATACAGCAACGGACTGGACGCCGTCTGGTACACGTAGGCCGCCTGCACGTTGGAACTCCAATCCGCCAGGTTGAAGTTGTAGCGGGCGATCACGTTCCCCTTGAAGTTCGGCACCACCGGCAGTTTCGTCCCCGCGGTCGCGAGCGGACCGACGGTCACCGTGCCGTCAGCGTAGGAATTCTTCTGCGTCGGACAGTCCGTGGCCAGCGTCTGCGTGCCCGGGACATAGCTGCCGCAGAAATTCTGGGTGAGTTTCGCGTCGAGATAGGTTCCGCTGGCGCTCAGCAGCCAGCCATCTCCCAGAGCCCATTCGAGGTTGGTCTCCAGGCCCTTGATCTGCGCCGAGGCGGCGTTCTGCACCACCGTCACGCTGTTGGGGCCGAGGAACGAGAACTGGAAGTTGTTCCAATCCTCGAGGAACACGGCACCGTTCCACCGCACCCGGCGGTCGAACCATTGGGTCTTCCATCCCAGCTCGTAGTTCTTGAGCTGGTCGGCCTTGTAGGGCGGATAGATCGAGTTGATCGCCGGATCGTAGACGCGGTTCACGCCTCCCGGCCGGAAGCCGGTGGAATAGGTCGCGTACACCATGCGGTCCTTGTCGAATTTGTAGTTCACCGTGAGGCGCTCGGTGTGTCCGGTGTCGGACACCGCGGCGTTCAAATCGGTGCAGGGCGCGTTGTGGAACGGCTGGTAGCTGGTGCTCGGCGTTCCGCCCACGGGTCCGCAGATGTTCATGCCCGGGTAGTAGCCGCTCAGGGTTCCGTAGTTCGAGGAATAGCCGTAGAAGCCCTGCAGAGAATTGTCGTACCGGTAGAAGCGCAGACCGCCCGTCACCGACCACGCCGAATCGATGTCCCAGGTTGCCTGGCCGAACGCGGCGGAGTCGCGGTCGACGCGTTCCTCGTCGGTGAGCCAGATGCTGTTATTGTTGAGACCCGGAATCGCCAAGGTCTTGGCAAATCCCTGGGTGTTGTAGGTGTAGGGATTGCCGCCCGCTCCCGGCATCACGTAATCCTCCCAGATCTCGTGCACCTGGCGCTGCGCGAAGACGCCGACGGTGGCCTTGACCGCGTACTGCTGCGGCGTGCTCACGCGCAATTCGTTGCTCCACTTGGTGTAGTGACCGGTCGTGATCACGAATTCCTGCGGCTCGATGGGGCCGCCCAGCGTGCCGGCGGTCGCGCCGTTGCCGTGCCATAACGCACCCGACCCGTAGTACTTGTCGTAGAAATAGGAATAGTCGCTGTAGTCGGCGATCGAATGCGTGTTGCGCACCAGCCAGCCGCCGGAATAGACGATGTCGAAATCGCTCACCTTGCCCTCGATGGTCAGCGCGGTTTGCGTGAACGAGTCCTGGGTGTTCTCAGGGCCGAAATGCGTGAGCTGCAGCCTGCCGACCGCCGGGTCGTAGCCGAAGAAGCCGTTCGCCGCCATTGATTGGCCCATGAACGTCGGCGTCACGGTCCAGTTGTCGCCGATGTCCCACTTCAGGGCGGCGCGGCCGCCGCGGGTCTCGGAGGTGTTGTAATTGCTGTTGATCGAACCAGAATTGCTCAGCGTCGCCCCCGACGTGGGAAAGGTCCGCGTGCCGTCGACGATGCCGGCCGAGGCATTGGTCCCGGCGACGTTGCTGATGTACCCGGCATCATGCTCGTCCCAGCCGACGATGCGAACCGCCATCACCGGCGACAGCGGCATGTTGACGAAGCCCTCGGCCACCGACCCGATGCCCCCATGGTCCACGGAGTTGACGCCGACATCGTACCCGGCCGAGAACTTGCTCGTGTCCGGCTTGTTCGTGATGATGCGGATCGTGCCCGCCTCGGAGCTAGCGCCGTACAGGGTTCCCTGCGGACCCTCCAGGACCTCGACGCGCGCGATGTCATACACGTGGATGTCGATCGTACCGTCGATGGTGGTCACCGGCTGCTCGTCGAAATAGGTGCCGACGCTCGGCTGCGAGGCGGAGTGGTTGCCGTCCTGGCCGCTCACCACGCCGCGCATGTACATGTGCGTGGTGCCGATGCCGTTGCCGCCCTGGCCCAGCCCCTTGACGGTCGTCACGCCCGGCAGGTACTCGACGTAGGTGTCGAGATTCACGATGTTGAGCTGTTCGAGCTTCTCGGTCCCGAGCGTCTCGATGCTGATCGGCACGTCCTGCAGGTTTTCGGTCTTCTTCTGGGCGGTCACCACGACTTCTTCGAGCGTGTTGTTGTCCGTGTCGGAAGCGGCGTGCGCGGCGGGAATGCCGCCGGCGAGGATCGCCGAGACGGCCGAGGCCAGCGGCAGGCGGCAGAACCGCCTTCGATGCCGGCCGGCGGTGCGGCGGGCCTCATCCTGCAGGCGCGGCCCGGTGGTGTTGATGTGACGACGATTCATGGTGTTTCCCCTCATCCCGTTGAATAAAATTGAGCATCAAATGATGTGGTTGCCCGGAGCGGCGAACTCCGGCACGGCCGGATGGCGATCGAGCACGTCGCCCAGCGCGCTGCGCAAGGGTCCGAGCCAGGAGTCATAGTGCCGCCACTGGTCCAGGCCGTCGCGGAAAATCGGCCGCCGCACCTGTTCCGAACTGGCCGTGCGGACGGCACGTTCATTCTCGAAGAACCGCAGGCAACCGGTCTCGAAGGGCAGGCCGCAGTAGTCGAGCAGCCGGCGGACCTCGGCCTCCGTCCGCTCGACCATGGATTCGTAGCAAACCCGGTGCACGCGGCCGGGCAGCACCGCATCGACGTGTGCCATGAGTTCCACGTAGTCGCGATAGTAGCGGCCGATGTCCTCGAGGTCGTAGGTGAAATTCTGGCCGCGCGCGAAATGCTGCTTGAACACCGAGAAGCCGCACCCCAGGGGATGCCGGCGGGCGTCGATGATCCTAGCGTTCGGCAGGATAAGGTGAATCAGCCCGACGTACGCGAAGTTGTTCGGCATCTTGTCGATGAACACGGGTGCCGAGGTCTTGCGGTGGACCCGCGTGGACTCGAGGTACCGCTCGCCGAGGCGGCGCAGCTCCCCGCGGCCGAACCCGGCGAGAGTGTCGAAGAACGGCGCCTCGCGGGCCCCCGCGTCAAGCCCGCCCCCGCCGGCATCGCGGTCGCCCCGCGTCGCCATCTCGTTGGCGATCTGCGGGATGTCCGGCAGTTCCATGGTGCCCTCGACCTGCGAATGGCTGGCCAGAATTTGTTCGACCAGCGTCGATCCCGAGCGCGGCAGGCCGACGATGAAGATGGGGTCCGCCTGCGGGGCGCCCGCGCCCGCTCGCGCGGCAAAGAACTCCGCCGTGAAGAGCCGCTTCGAACGCTGCACGAAGCGTGTGTTCTCCTGCGCATCGTACGGATGCTGCCGGCGGCGCAGCGCATTGCCGCGGGCATAGTGAACGAAGGATGCCTCGTAGGAATGTTCGTCCTCGAGCGCCTTGCCGAGCGCAAACTCGAAGTGCAGGCGCCCGTCCGGATCGAGGTCCGACTTCTCGAGCTGCCCGTGGATGGCGTGCACGTCCGCGGCCGTGAAGCGGAACGTCTTGAGATTCGCCAGACTCCAATACGCCTCGCCCAGCGCGGGTTCCAGCGCGATGGCCCGCCGGTAGGCCTCGACGGCCTCCTCCAGGCGTCCGGAGGTCTTCAGCGAATGCCCGTAGCTCATCCAGATCTTGGGCTGCCGGGGGAAATCCTTGAGCACGGCCTCGTATACCTGGATCGATTCGGCATAGGCGCCGACATTCGCGAGCACGGCGGCGTGCAAATTGCGATAGCCCGGATTGCGCGGCTCCCCCGCCAGCAACCGTTCGACCTCCGGCAAGGCGGCCGCGGGGTTGCCCTGGCGGTTCAGGACCACCGCATAGTTGTGGCGGGCCGCATCGAAGCTCGGCGCGAGCGCGAGGCAGCGCTCGAGCAGCGATTGGGCATCGTCGTAGCGGCGCAGGCGCCCCGCGATTTCCGCGAGCATGCGCAGCGCCGCCACGTCGGTCGGCTGACCCGCGAGGTGGGTCCGCAGCAGCGCCTCCGCCTGCGGCAACCGGTTCGCCACCAAGGCCGCCGCCGCGTCGATCAAGCGCGGATCCCGGGTGGCCGCCTTGAGGTAGCGCGCCCGGGCCTGATCCGCCGCCGCCGGGTCGCCCGAGGCGTCCAGGTGATCGGCGAGCAGGCGCCAGGCGTCCGCGGAGTTCGCATCGAGCTGCAGCACGCGGCGCAGCGCCAGGATCGCGTCGCCGGCCCGGCCCGATTCACCGCGCGCGATCGCGAGTTCCAGGTGCGCCGGGGCGGAATCCGGATGTTCGCGCGTCAGGGGTTCGAGCACTTCGAGCGCCGATCGAGTTCTGCCGTTGATGCGATGTGCCGCGCCGAGCACCAAACGGGCGCGCGGATGACCCGGCGCCACCTTGAGGATTTCCCGCGCCTGCTCGGCGGCGAGTTCGGCATCGCGGCTGAGCAGTCGTGCCGCATGCGCGAGAGCCACCTCCAAGGTGCCGGCCGCCGCGGCAGCGCCGCTCATTCGCACGTCTCTCCCACCGTCATCCCCCGAGCATATTGAGACCGCCTCGAGAAGTCATTAAGGATCTCCCGAGACGCATTGTCAATTTTACAACGAATGCCTCAGGCATTTGACCGCCACTTGACGACCATGCGAGCGGCCCGCGCGGCCATCAATAATTCATCTGATGAATATACTCCACTTTTATGATTATCCATGATTTTCCATTGAATTCCGAAGGTCGTCCGGAGGCTCTTGGACGCCCCGCGGGACAGGGCGGCGGCGGCGCGTCGACGCGGCATGGCGGACCTCGAGTGGCGAAGGCATTACACTTCACCGCGGCGGCCCGCAAACGTGTAGCGTGGGCATGTCCGACAACACAGGGGTCAATCATGCAGTATCAAGGGCTGGGCGGCCTGATCGTTCTGGTCGCCGACGTTTGGGCGATCGTCAATATTTTCCAGAGTGCGGCCGACACCGGTCGCAAGGTGCTGTGGACCGTATTGGTGCTGCTGCTGCCGGTGCTCGGCTTCATCCTCTGGTACTTCCTCGGTCCGAAGACGGGAAGATCCTGAGCCTCGCCGCATGCGCCGTCACCGCCAGGAGCTGCACGCGCTGAACCGCCTCGGCTGGCTGCGCGCCAGCGTGCTCGGTGCCAACGACGGCATCGTCTCGACCTCCAGCCTGATTCTCGGCGTCGCGGCCGCGCACGCGGACCATGCGGGCATCCTGCTGAGCGGTGTGGCCGGACTCGTCGCCGGGGCCATGTCGATGGCGACCGGCGAATACGTCTCCGTCCATTCCCAGGCCGATACGGAAGCCGCGGCGATCGCGCAGGAGCGCACGGAACTGCGCGACGACTTTGCCGGCGAGCGTCGCGAACTGACGGAGATCTACGTGCGTCGCGGCCTCGAACCCGCGCTCGCAACCCAGGTGGCGGAGCAGCTGATGGCGCACGACGCCCTCGCCGCGCACGCCCGTGACGAACTCGGCCTGTCGGCGGATTCGAGGGCGCGCCCGATCCAGGCGGCCCTGGCGTCCGCCGGCAGCTTCACCGCCGGAGCGGCGCTGCCCCTGCTCGTCGCCGTCGCCGTGCCGCCCGCCGGGCTGGTCGCCTGCACGGTCGCGGCGTCGTTGGGATGCCTATTGTTGCTCGGTGCCGTCTCGGCCAAGACCGGCGGCGCCCACATGGTCGCCGGTGCGCTGCGCGTGGCGCTGTGGAGCGCGCTCGCCATGAGCGTGACCGCGGCGGTCGGCGCACTGGTCGGCCGGGCCGTATGACCGTGCCCGGCGGCAGGACGGAAACGACGGCCCTGCTGCGGGTCGCGCAGATGACCGAAGCGGATCGCCTGACGGCCGCCGGGGGAACCCCGGGCCACGAGTTGATGCGGAACGCGGGCGCCGCCGTGGCGCGCGAGGTCGAGCGGCGCTGGTCGGTCCGGCGGGTCTGCGTATTGTGCGGACCCGGCAACAACGGCGGCGACGGCTTCGTCGTCGCCTCCGAACTGGCGGCCGCCGGCTGGCCGGTGCACATCGCCCTGCTCGGTGACCGGCAGCGCCTGACCGGGGACGCCGCCTATCACGCCGCCCGCTGTCTCTGTCCGGTCCAGCCGCTCGGACCGGCGGCGGTCGAGGACGCGGATTTGGTGGTCGACGCCCTCTTCGGCGCGGGTCTCAACCGCACGCTGGAGGAGAACGTACGGCAGACGCTCGAGCTTGCCGCGCGGCTGCGCCTGCCGTCGATCGCCATCGACGTGCCGAGCGGGGTCATGGGCGACGGCGGCGAGAGTCTCGGCGCGGTCGGCGCCCTGTGCACGGTGACGTTCACCCGCAAGAAGCCGGGTCACGTGCTCCTGCCCGGACGCGAACTCTGCGGTGAAGTCGTGGTCGCCGACATCGGCACGCCGGCTCCGGTGCTCGACCGCCTCGAAGTTGATACCTGGGAGAACGGCCCGGCGCTGTGGCGCCGCCACATGCCGCGACCACAGGCGGCGGGCAACAAATACCACCGGGGCCATGCGCTGGTGTGCGGCGGCTACCCGATGACGGGGGCGGCCCGCATGGCCGCACGCGCGGCGGCCCGCGCCGGCGCCGGACTCACGAGCATTGCGGTGCCCGCGGTGGCGCTGCCCATCTATGCCGCGGCCCTCACCAGCATCATGGTGCACCCGCTGTCGCGCCCGGAGGATTTGGCGCGCCTGCTGGACGACCGACGATACACGGCCTTGCTGATCGGTCCCGGTGCCGGGGTCGATGCGGCCACCCGGGAGCGGGCGCTCGCCATGCTGGCCACCGGCCGTGCCGTGCTGCTCGACGCCGACGCGATCAGCGTCTTTGCGCAGGATCTCGAGCCGCTGGCGCGGGCCATCCGCGGTCCCTGCATCCTCACGCCGCACGAGGGTGAATTCGCCCGGCTGTTCCAGGTCGCCGGCGACAAACCCACGCGGGCGCGCGCGGCGGCGCGGGCATCGGGCGCGATCATCGTGTTGAAGGGCGCGGACACCGTGATCGCGGCGCCTGACGGGCGCGTCATCATCAACACCAACGCACCGGCCAGCCTGGCCACGGCCGGCTCGGGGGATGTGCTCGCCGGCTTCATCCTGGGGCTGCTCGCGCAGGGCATGGATCCGTTCCCGGCCGCGGCCGCGGGTGTCTGGCTGCACGGGGCCGCCGCCGCCGCGTTCGGACCCGGACTGCTGGCGGAGGATCTGCCGGACATGCTGCCGGGCGTGCTGCGGCGGCTCGATGGCTGACTCTCCGTGAACGCTTGGTTCCCCAGGGTCACGTTTCATTCGCTCGCCATCGTCCTCAGCGTCCTCACCTACGTGCTGACCACCCGGGTGGAGCACGAGCGGCGGCCCCCCGCCATCGCCATTGCCTGGGTGCTCGGCATGATCGCACTGCCCTACGCCGTCCTGCCGATGTACCTGATGTTCGGCCGGCGCAAGCTGCCACGGCAGATTTCCCGCTGGTCGGGCAAACGATCCTATGCGCAGCACTGGGCCGAGGACCTCATCGAAAGCTTCGGGCTGCCGCCGGCGGCGCCCTCCCGCGTGGTGTTTCATCGAGACGGCGACGAGTCGTACGCGGGATTGAAGGCGGTGATGGACGGTGCCTCGCGCCGGCTCGACCTCTGCACCTACCTCGTCGGCCGCGATGCCCTGGGGCGGGAGGTGGCCGATCTCCTGATCGCCTGCGCGCGGCGCGGGGTGCGCGTGCGCATTCTGATCGATGGGGTCGGCGCGTTGCAGCTGCCGCGTTCCTGGTTCCGCCGGCTGAATGCGGCCGGCGTCGAGACCGCCGTCTTCAGTCCGCTGTTCGCGCGCAGGACCCAGGGGCCCCGCAACCTGCGCAATCACCGCAAGTGGGTGATCGCCGACTGCCGGCGGCTGTGGGCCGGCGGCCGCAATCTGGCCGCGGAATATTTCACGGGAGCAGCCGGCGCCGCGCCGTGGGCCGACCTGTCGTTCGATCTGACGGGACCCGCGGCCGCGGCCGCCGCGTCGCAGTTCGAGGCGGATTGGGAGGCTGCCGGCGGCGGCGCCGCGGCCGCCGTCGACGACTTCGCAGGACCGCCCTCAGCCGACGGCCGCACCCAGTTCCTGCCGAGCGGTCCCGATCAGATCGAGGACACCGTCCACGCTCTGCTCATCGACGCCTGTTTCCAGGCGGGCGAACGGATCGTGGCGGTGACGCCCTACTTCGTTCCCGATGTCAGCCTGGAAACGGCCTTGCGGCTCGCGGCGCGCCGCGGGGTCAGGATCGACCTGTGCATTCCGGCCAAATCGAATCACGTCCTCGCGGACTTCGTGCGCAACCGGTCGCTGCGGGCACTGAGCAAGTCGGGCGTGTCGATCCACCTGCTCCCGGGCATGAACCACGCCAAGGCCATCGTCTTCGACCGCAGCATCGCCTTGTGCGGTTCGGTCAATCTGGATTCACGCAGTCTGCTGCTCAACTATGAGTCGGCGGTGATCTTCTACGACACCGCGCAGATCGACTGGCTGGCGGACTGGATCTTGGCGTTGGTGCCCACGTCACGCCCCTTCGACGACCGTCCGCCGGGTTTGTGGCGGGACGTGGGCGAGGGACTCCTGCTGACCGTTGCCTACCAGCTGTGATGCCGCCGGCGCGGGACAGGCCGGTGTAGGAAACTGCTGACATGGGATTTATGATCCGCGCCCGGTGCACGCATAGTATCCTTGGGGGGCTATCCCGCATCGGGGCGTGCCACGGGTGATCGGTGGAGTTCAAGGACTACTACAAGGTGATGGGCGTGGCGCGGGACGCGACCGAGGCCCAGATCAAGCAGGCCTACCGCAAGCTCGCCCGCAAGTACCATCCCGACGTCAGCAAGGAGAAGGACGCGGAGGCGCGCTTCAAGGAACTTGGGGAGGCCTACGAAGTCCTGAAGAGCCCGGAAAAGCGCGCGGCCTACGACCAGTTGGGACAGGGCCCACGCCCCGGCGAGGACTTCAGGCCGCCGCCGGACTGGGGCGCGGGTTTCGAGTTCAGCGGTGCGGGTGCCGGCGGCGGACGCGGGCAGGACTACAGCGATTTCTTCGAGTCCTTGTTCGGCGGGGCGGGCCGGGGATTTCAAGGCGCCCGGCGCGGCTCCGACGGCCGCGGCGAGGACCATCACGCCAAGATTCTGCTGGACCTCGAGGCGACCTTGCTGGGCGGGTCCCGGACCTTCAGCCTGCGTGTCCCGGAACTCGATCCGGAGGGCCGCCTGGTGTCGAAGGAGCGCGTGCTCAACGTCCAGGTGCCGAAGGGGATCCTGCCGGGCCAGACCATCCGGCTGGCGGGTCAGGGTTCCAATCCGGGTGCGAAGGGCGCCCCCGGCGATCTGTACATCGAGGTGGAATTCCAGCCGCATGCCCTGTACCGGGTGGATGGACGCGATCTGATTCTGGAACTGCCGGTGACCCCGTGGGAAGCCGCGCTCGGCGCCACGGTGAAGTCCCCGACCCCGGGCGGCACCGTGGATCTGAAGATTCCGGCCGGCGCTCACGCCGGCACGAAATTGCGGCTGAAGGGCCGGGGCATTCCCGCGGCCACGCCCGGCGACTTCTACGTGGTGCTGCAAATAGCCCTGCCTCCCGCCGACGGCGATGCGGCGAAAGCCGCCTACCGCGCGCTCGCGCAGGCCCTGCCCTTCAATCCTCGCACCAGCCTCGGAGTGTGATCGGTCATGAGATCCGAAAACCCAGCTACGTTGCCCGCGGAGATCTTCGACGACTGCACGGCGCTCGGCATCGATGACTTGAGCCGCCTGTGCGCGGTCGACCGCACGTACATCGTCGAACTCGTCGAGGAGGGCGTGCTCAACGTCATTCGCGTGGACGCCGCCGAATGGCGCTTCTCCGGAGCGGCGTTGCGCCGTGCGCGCACGGCGCTGCGCCTGCAGAGGGACCTGGAGATCAATCTGCCGGGAGTCGCACTCGCGCTCGAACTGATGGACGAACTGGAGCGGCTGCGCCGCGGACTCGGCGACGGACCCCGATGAACGGTCCGCGGAAGTCGGACGCCTTCGTGTTCTTCGGCGCCACCGGGGATCTCGCGTACAAGAAGATATTTCCCGCCCTCTACGCGATGGTGCACCGGGGCACGCTGGACATTCCCGTCATCGGCATGGCGCGGGCCGGATGGACGCTCGACAAGCTGCGCGAGCGCGCGCGCGACAGCGTGCAGGCAGCCGGCGATTTCGAGGCCGCCTGTTTCGATAAACTCGTGGCACTGCTGCGCTACGTGGACGGCGACTACGGGGATCCGGCGACGTTTGCGCAGCTGAAGAGGACCCTGGGCGCGTCCACCCGCCCCATCCACTACCTCGCCATCCCGCCGAGCCTGTTCGGCAGCGTCGTCGAAGGCCTCGCCAAATCGGGATGCTCGGACGGCGCCCGGGTCATCGTCGAAAAGCCGTTCGGCCGCGACCTCGCGAGCGCCCGGGATCTCGACGCCACCCTGCACTCGGTCTTCGCAGAAGATTCGATTTTCCGCATCGATCACTACCTCGGCAAGGAGGCGGTGCAAAACCTGCTGTATTTCCGCTTTGCCAACACCTTCCTCGAACCGATCTGGAACCGCACGTACGTACGCGACGTGCAGATCACCATGGCCGAGGAATTCGGCGTACAGGGACGGGGCGGATTCTATGAGGAGGTCGGGGCGATCCGCGACGTCGTGCAGAACCATCTGCTCCAGGTCATTGCCCTGCTGGCCATGGATGCCCCGGTGGGCCACGAATCGCAGTCCATGCAGGCCGAGAAGCTGCGTCTGTTCCGCGCGATGCGGCCGCTAGATCCCCGGGAGGTGGTGCGGGGCCAGTTTCGCGGCTATCGCAGCGAAAAGGGTGTCGCCGCCGACTCGCAGGTGGAGACCTTCGCGGCCCTGCGGCTGCACATCGACACCTGGCGCTGGGCGGACGTGCCGTTCTACATCCGCGCGGGGAAGTGCCTGCCGATCTCGGCCACCGAGGTGGTCGTCAATCTCAAGCGCCCGCCGTTGTCGATCTTCGATGCGGGCGCGGCGCTGCCCGGCAACCGCTTCCGGCTGCGCCTCAGCCCGGAGGTGGTCATCAGCGCCGGTGCGCTGGTGAAGCGCAACGGCGAGGAGATGCGGGGCGAGCCGGTGGAGCTGATCGCGCGTCACCACACCCAGACCGAGAAATCCCCGTACGAGCGGCTGTTGGGCGACGCCATCCGCGGCGACACGTCGCTGTTCACCCAGGACGACAGCGTCGAGGCGGCGTGGCGCGTCGTCGATCCGGTGTTGAGCGATCCCCGTCCCGTGGTCGAATACGAACCGGGCACCTGGGGACCCGCGGCGGCGGCGGCCATCGTGAACGGCGACGATGCCTGGCACGATCCGACCGCCGAGAAATCGCCCGCATGTTGAGGAGCCCGGCGGCGGGCGCGAGAATCGTGTTTCTGCTGGATGTCGACAACACCCTGCTCGACAACGATCGCTTCGGCGCGGATCTGGGCCTGCGGCTGGAACAGGCCTTCGGCACGGCCGAGCGCGAACGCTATTGGCGGATATTCGCGGACCGCCGCGAACAACTGGGTCTCGCCGACTATCTGGGCAGCCTGCAACTGTTCCGCAGCGGCCTCGACGACGACCCGAAGCTGCTGCGGATGTCCGATTTCCTCCTGGATTACCCGTTTGACTCGCTCGTCTACCCCGACGCTCTGGCCGCCATCGCCCACCTGGCGTCGTTCGCGAGTCCGGTCGTGCTGTCCGACGGCGACGTCGTGTTTCAACCCCGCAAGATCCAACGCTCGGGAATCTGGGATGCCGTGGCGGGGCAGGTGCTCATCTACCTGCACAAGGAGCGCGTGCTCGACCACGTGCAGCTGCGCCACCCGGCGGCGCACTACGTCATGGTGGACGACAAGCCGAACCTGCTGGCGGCGATGAAGACGGTGCTCGGTGACGATCTGACCACGGTCTTCGTCCGGCAGGGACATTATGCCCTCGCCCCGGGGGCGGCCACCCAATACCCACCACCCGATCGCGTGATCGAGAAGATCGGCGATCTGCTCAGCCTCAACCCAACCGACTTTCAGGTGCGACCATGAAACCCACGCAGGCACTCCACGATCTGGGCCAGAGCATCTGGCTCGACAACATCACCCGCGACCTCCTCGACTCCGGCACCTTGCGCCGCTACGTGGAGGAGCTGTCGGTGACGGGATTGACGTCCAATCCCACCATATTCGACGAGGCCATCGGCGGCGGCTCCGCCTACGATGAGGGAATCCGCGCCAAGGCGCGTGCCGGCCTGCGCGGCGAAGCGCTGTTCATCGAACTGGCCCTCGAAGACCTGCGGCGCGCGGCCGACCTGTTCCGCCCGGTGTTCGACCACACCGGGGGCACCGACGGGTGGGTCTCGATGGAAGTCTCCCCGCTGCTGGCCGACGACACCCCCGCGACCCTCGACGCCGCGCTGTCGATCCACCGCCAGGCCGAACGCCCCAACCTTTACGTGAAGATTCCCGGAACGGCGGCGGGCGTGCCCGCGATCGAGGCGGCGATTTTCGCCGGAGTGCCCGTGAACGTGACGCTGCTGTTCAGCCGCGAACAATACCTCGCCGTGGCCGGCGCCTACATGCGCGGCCTGGAGCGCCGACTGGCGGCCGGCCTGGACCTGCGCATCGGTTCGGTCGCATCCGTCTTCGTGAGCCGCTGGGACCGGGCGGTGAGCGACGAGGTCCCGGCGGAATTGCGCAATCGTTTGGGTGTGGCCGTCGGCCTCGCCACCTACCGCGCCCATTGCGAGCTGCTGCGCACGCCGCGCTGGCTCGCCCTTGCCGCCGCGGGAGCGCGCAAGCAGCGCCTGCTCTGGGCCAGCACCGGAGTGAAGGATCCGAAGGCACCGGCCGACCTGTACGTCACGGCGCTCGCGGCCCCCGACACCATCGACACCATGCCGGAAAAGACCCTGCTGGCATTCGCGCAGCACGGCAGCGTGAAGGGGGCGATCCCGCGGGACGGCGGCGACGCGGAGCAGGTGCTCGCGCGGTTTGCGGCGGCGGGGGTGGATGTGGATGCGCTGGCCGCGAAATTGCAGGTCGACGGGGCGCGGTCGTTCGTGAAATCGTGGACCGAACTCATGCAGCGCATCGCCGACAAGGGCGCGGCGCTCGGTGCGCCGTGACCACCCGGATCGATCCGCTGGCCGGCCGTCCCGCGCCCGCCGGCAGCCTGGTGAACGTGCCGCGGCTCATCACGGCCTATTACAGCGAACGGCCCGACGTCGGCATTCCGGCGCAACGCGTGGCCTTCGGCACCTCCGGGCACCGGGGGTCGTCGTTCGATCTGGGCTTCAACGAACCTCACGTGCTGGCGATCACCCAGGCGATCTGCACGTACCGCCGCGCACAGGGCATCGACGGGCCGCTGTTCATCGGCTTCGACACCCACGCCCTTTCCGCGCCGGCGTTCGCCTCGGCCATGGAGGTTCTCGCGGGCAACGGCGTCGAGGTGATGACGGCGGCCGGTGACGAGTACACGCCGACGCCCGCCATATCGCACGCCATCCTGACGTACAACCGCGGGCGCGGCGCCGGTCTGGCCGACGGCATCGTCATCACGCCCTCGCACAATCCGCCCGACAGCGGCGGGTTCAAATACAACCCGCCGAACGGCGGCCCCGCGGATACGCAGGTGACCGCGTGGATGGAGGCGCGCGCCAACGAACTCCTGGGCGCGGACCTGAAGGGGGTGGAGCGCATCGGCTATGCGCGGGCGCGGCGTGCCGCGACGACGCACACCCATGATTTTCTCGGCTCCTATGTCCAGGATCTCGGGCAGGTGATCGACATGGAATCGATCCGCGGTTCCGGTGTGCGTCTGGGAGTCGATCCGCTCGGCGGTGCCGGCGTGCACTATTGGGCCCGGATGGCGGAGCTCTACGCTCTCGACCTGACGGTCGTCAACGACGCGGTCGACCCCACCTTTCGCTTCATGACGCTGGATTGGGACGGGAAGATCCGCATGGATCCGTCATCCGCCTACGCCATGCATTCGTTGATCGCGCTCAAGGACGGCTACGACGTGGCCTTCGCCTGCGACACGGACCACGACCGCCACGGTATCGTCACGCCGGGCGCCGGCCTCATGCCGCCGAATCATTATTTGTCGGTGGCGGTCGATTATCTGTTCCGCCATCGCACGGCGTGGCGTGCCGACGCCGCGGTGGGCAAGACGGTCGTCAGCAGCGCCATGATCGACCGTGTGGCGGCGCGCCTGGGCCGGCGCCTCTACGAGGTGCCCGTCGGCTTCAAATGGTACGTCGCCGGACTGCTCGACGGCAGCCTCGGTTTCGGCGGCGAGGAGAGCGCCGGCGCGTCCTTCAACCGCTTCGACGGCGGCGCCTGGAGCACGGACAAGGACGGCATGTCGGCGGCCCTCCTGGCGGCCGAAATCACCGCACGCACCGGCCGCGACCCCGGGGAGGCCTATCGCGAACTCGCGCGCGACCTGGGCGAACCGTTCGCGAGCCGGGTGGACGCGCCGGCCACGCCGGCGCAGAAGAAGATGCTCGCGAAACTCGACCGCACGCAGATCCGTTCGACGATGCTCGCCGGAGAGGAAGTGGAGCAGGTGCTGACGCACGCGCCCGGCAACGGCGCGGCCATCGGCGGCGTGAAGGTGATGTCCAGGAGCGGCTGGTTCGCCGCCCGTCCCTCCGGAACCGAGGACATTTACAAGATCTATGCCGAGAGCTTCCGCGACGAGGCCCACCTGAAGGAACTGCTCCGCGACGCGCAAAGCGTCGTGGATGAGGCACTCGCCGGCGGTTGACCGCCGGGCGCCCCGGGGCCGGCGGGTGGCCGGCCGGGGGCGGGTCTACTCCTTCTTGATCTCGTGGCCGCCGAACTGATTGCGCATCGCGGCGAGCAGCTTGTCGATGAAGGAATCGGAGTCGCGCGATCGGAACCGCTCCAGCAGCGACGCCGTGATGACGATCGCGGGGACGCCCAGCTCGACCGCCTCCGAGACGGTCCACCGGCCCTCGCCCGAATCGGCCACGTAGGGCGCGACCCCCTGCAGCGTCGGATTCTTGTCGAGCGCGGCGGCCGTCAGATCCAGCAACCACGAGCGCACGACGCTGCCGTAGCGCCAGATCTCCGCCACCTGACGCAGGTCGAGTTCGAATTCGGTCTTGTGTTGCAGGATCGAAAAGCCCTCCGCATAGGCCTGCATGAGTCCGTATTCGATGCCGTTGTGGATCATCTTCGTATAGTGGCCCGAGCCGACCGCGCCGACGCGGCCCCAACCCTTGTCGGGCGCCGGCGCGAGGGTTTCGAAGATCGGCCGCAGACGTTCGACCACGGCCGCGTCGCCGCCGATCATCAAACTGTAGCCTTCGGCGAGACCCCAGACGCCGCCGCTGGTGCCCGAATCGACGTAGTGGACGCCCTGCGGCGCCAGTGCCGCCGCACGCCGCTGGGTGTCGCGGTAATTGGAGTTGCCGCCGTCGATCAGGGTGTCGCCGGCCGTCAGCAAGGGGGTCAATGCCGTGATCGTGCCGTCGGTGACGGCGCCGGCCGGCACCATCAGCCAGAACACGCGGGGAACCTGCAGTTTGGCGACCAGTTCGGCGAGCGAGGCCGCCGTCTGTCCACCGTTGTCCTCGATCACCTTGCGGGCGGCGGCGGACGGGTCGAAACCGACGACGCGGTGGCCGCCCCGCAGGAGCCGCTGGGCCATGTTGGCGCCCATCCGGCCCAGCCCGATCATGGCGATTTGCATGTTCACGCGCCGGTCTTCACTGGAGCGGCCTGCGCCGGGGTCCCGGTGCCGTCCACCGACTCCGGAGTCTCCGGCGCGTTCGCCCGGCGCTGCTGCTTGGCGTCCTGGCGCGCCTTCCTCGCGGCCTCTTTCTGTTTCTTTGCGTGACGATAATTCGGCTTGGCCAACTTGAATCTCCTGACACTTGAGCGCTGCTTTCGATCTTACTCCGCCTGTACGGAAACGCGTACCGATAAGCGGTGGCGGCCGCCGCCGACGATCACCCCGCGCAGCGGCGACACATCCCCGAAGTCCCGTCCCCACGCGATGACGATGTGGCCGCAGTCGACGCGCAGATCGTTCGTGGGGTCCAGGTCGATCCAGCCGAACGGCGGACAGAACACGGACACCCAGGCGTGGGAGGCGTCGGCACCCACGTAGGCGGCATCCGCGCCGGGGGGCGGCAGGGTGCGGAGGTATCCGCTGACGTAGCGCGCCGCCAGTCCGCGCGCGCGCAGACAGGCGATCATGATGTGGGCGAAATCCTGGCAGACCCCGCGCCGCGCCTCGAAGGCCTCGAGGGCCGACGTGCGGATGTTCGTGCTGCCCGGCGCATAGTCGAATTCCCGGTGAATCTTGTGCATCAGGGCTTCGGCGGCGGCGAGCACCGGCTGCCCGGGTGCGAAACAGTCCTCGCCGTAGTCGCCGAAGGTCTGCTTGATGCGGACGTAGCTCGACTCCATCCGGTACCGGCAGGCGTCCAGCAGTTCCCCGCCCAGGGGTCGTCCCGAAAACACCAGGCTGTCGCGCACCGCCTCCCAGGCGAGCCCGTCGGCGGCGACGGCGGGCGCGGGCTGGACGTCCAAGCACACCTCGGCGAGCACCTCCAGCCGGTCGTGCGGCGAATCGTATTCCAGGCGCGTCACGTGATTGCCGAAGGCGTCGATGTCTTCGCGCAGCGTGCTGGGCAGCGGCGCGAGCGTGATGCGGTGCCGATGGCAGCTCTGCAGGGGACCGCTCCGCGGCGTGAGATGCAGGAGCTGATGGGAGTGCGCGACGTTGCCGCCATAGCTGTAGACGGTCTCGTGTCGGATCCGGTACCGCACCGTGCCGGTCATGCCGCGACCGTGCGCATTTCGATGTCGATGAGGGAGAAATGCTTCAGCGACAGCCGGTCGGACAGGATCCCGGCCGCACCCGCCAACGCCTCCAACCTGCCGGAGAGGGACTGGCGCGCGCGCATCGCCCGGGGGCTGTCGCCGTCGATGGCGGCGAGTTCCATTTGCTCGACCACCGCCACGGCCTCGTCGAGGCTGTCGTCCGGCGTGCCGCCCAAGGACGCCGCGATTCTGACGAGCGAGTACTGCATGTGGTTCCACTGATAGGCCAGCGCGCGCGGATTCGTCTTGTCGAACACCAGCAGGTCGACCGTCGAACCGAGCAGCGGCGAGGCGAGGTAGCGCGTGCGGTACGTGATCGTGCTGTCGCCGATGTCGAGCCACCATTCCAGCTCACCCTGGCCCGGCGACTCGCCTGATTTGAGCCGCAGGCCCAGGAGTTCGGCGAGGAACTGCAGCCGCTCGAGGCGCCGCCCGAGCATCATGAGGCGCCAGCCGTCATCCTGCGTCATGTCGTCCAGGGCGAATCCGGACAGCGCGGCCAGCGACAACAGGAGCGCATCCAGAGTTTCGCGCGCATCGCGCTTGCGATCGGCGGCGTCCTGGAACTGGCGCTGCATGACGCTGACGGCGCGCCAGTTCTCGGCGGAGAGCCGGCTGCGGGTCTGCGCCGCGCACCATTGCAGACGCTGCAGGTCCGCGCGCAGTCCGAGGGGATTGGCCTCGTCGAACACCGGCAGCGCCGCATCGCCCTCCTTGGACATCGGGATGAAGGTCCGGCTGGTCTCGAGCGCCTGCGGCCACAGCAACCCGTTGGTGCGCACGCCCAAGGTCGCCCGCAGGAGCCGCGCCTTGTTCTCGCAGCGGGCGCTGTAGCGTCCCAGCCAGAACAGGTTCTCGGCCAGGCGCGAGGGCAGCTCGTCGTGGCGCGCGATCTGCCGGGGCGCCGGACTCGCTTCACCGGCTTCGTCCGTGAAGCGGCGGTCGGGCGCCAGCACCCACACGTCCTTGCTGCCCCCGCCGCGCTGCATCGAGACGATGTCCGCCGCATCGGCGGCGATGCGCGCGAGGCCGCCCGGCATGACCCGGTAACCCGCGGGCGTGGCGATGGCGTACACCCGGATGCCGAGGGCGCGCGCCGCAAATCCCTGCGCGGCGCCGTCCCGCCACACCGGCGCCTGGGAGAACGCCAGGCGCTCCTGGGCGACGTAGGCGTGCGGCCGGCCGAGCACCCGCTTGATGAGCTCCGAGCGTTCGGTGCCGCCGAGGTCGCGCCCGAACACCGCCTCGAATTTCTGGTTGGGATAGGCGGGCTTGACGACCAGCCGGTCGATGTGGGCGATCACGTAATCCATTGCGAGCTTCTCGCCGCACCACCACGTGGCAACCGACGGCAGGACCAGCTTTTCACCCAACAGCCTCTCGGCGGCCGCCGGCATGAATCCCATCCAGGCCGCCGATTCGAGCACGCCGCTGCCGAG
>JBBIKV010000008.1:0-1330 GCA_037445285.1 Nevskiaceae bacterium
GGGCCTCGCGGACCTGCGCCGCGGCGGTGCGCAGGTCCGGGTTGTGCGCCAGCGCCGCATCGACGAGCCCGGCCAGCACCGGGTCGCCGAGCGCGCGCCACCACGCGGGATCCGGCGCATCGGTCGACGCAGCGGAGATCCAGTCGGGGCTCGCGGCGACACCGGGCGGTGCCGCATGGTGCGGCGCCGTCGTGCAGGCGGCGGTGGCCAGGGTCACGCCGAGGGCCGTGGCGGCGGCGGCGGGCAGCGATACGCGCATCGAATTCACTCCAGACTCGAACGGAACAACAACGCGGACCCGGTCAGCGTGACCGCGGCGATCAGCACCAGCGGCCACGTATTCGCAAGCACCTCGGCCGCCGGCATGTTCTTCAGGAACACGCCCTCGGCGATGACGAGGAAATGAGTCAGCGGATCGGCCTGCGCGATGACCTGCAGCCAGCCGGGCATGTTGTCGACGGGCGCCGCGTAGCCGGACAGCAGGATCAGCGGCACCGTGGACAGGAACATGCCGAGGAAGGCCTGCTGCTGAGTCTGCGACAGGATCGACACGAGCAGGCCGGCGCCGATCAGCGCGGTCAGGTAACAGGCCAGCGACACGTAGAACAGCAGCACGGACCCCGTGAACGGCACCCTGAACACGAACGGGATCAGCACCGCATAAACCGATGCGTTGAACAGTCCCAGCGCAAGCGCCGGCGCGATCTTGCCGATCAGGATCTCGTGCACGCGCAGCGGCGAGACCAGCAGCTGGTCGAACGTGCCGAGCTCGCGCTCGCGCGCGATCGACTGCGCGGTGACCGACAGCACCGACAGCGCGGCGATCGTCACGACGAGGCCCGGCATCGTGAACCACAGGTAGTCGAGGTTGGGGTTGAACAGGTTCACGACGATGCTGGAGCCCGGCGGCCGCGCCGGCGCCGGCCGCAGTTCGGCGCCGACCGAGGCGACGATCTGCGTCAGGTAGCCGCCGAGGATCTGGCTCGCGTTCGAGCGGCGCCCGTCGAACAGCGCCTGCACGACGGCCGGCCGGCCGGCGGCGATATCGGCCGAGAAGGTCTGGCCGAAGCTGACGACGGCGATGACGTCGCGATCGTCGATCGCCCGCTCGACCGCGCGCGGCGAGTCGAGGCGCACGAGGCGCCTGACGTTCGGGCTGCCGGCCAGGCGGTCGACGATCTCGCGGCTCCACGCGCCATGGTCGCGGTCATAGACGCCGATCGTCGTGTTCTTGACCTCGAGCGTGGATGCGAACCCGAACAGCACGAGCTGCAGGATCGGCGGTAGCACCAGCGTGATGCGGCTGCGCCGGTCGCGCAGCACGGCGAGG
>JBBIKV010000008.1:1340-19872 GCA_037445285.1 Nevskiaceae bacterium
CCGGCAGATGAATCAGCGAAGCCCAACCAACGCCGCCAGCGCCTATATCACGTCACTGCCCAAGGCCGAGCTGCACCTGCACCTCGAGGGTACGGTCGATCCGGCAACGCTAGCCGAGTTGAGCCGCCGCCACCCTGCGCCGCTCATGCGACCCGCCGGCGCGTCAGGCGAACCGTGCCCGCGAAGAACAGTACGCCGAAGCCCAGCATCACCAGCATGTTCGGCACGAACAGCGACCAGATGTCGCCGGCCAGGAACACGCTCTGCACCAGCGGCATCATGTAGCGCACCGGCACGACGTAGGTCAGCAGCTGGATCCACTTCGGCATCGAGCTGATCTCGAACAGGAACCCGGACAGCAGCAGCGCCGGCATGAACGCGGTCAGCAGCGCGACCTGGCTCGCGACGAACTGGCTGCGGATCGCGGCCGAGATGAACAGCCCCTGGCCGAGGGCCGGCACCATGAAGGCGGACACGATCAGCAGCAGCGCCCACGGCGAGCCGCGGAACGGCACGCCGAACACCGTGATCGCGAGCAGCGTACAGACCAGCGCGGAGCCCAGCCCGAGCAGGAAATACGGCACGACCTTGGTCGCGATGAATTCCGCCATGCTGATCGGCGTCGCCAGCAGCGCCTCCATCGTGCCGCGCTCCCACTCGCGCGCGACGACCAGCGCGGTCAGCAGCGTCCCGATCATCGTCAGCACGATCGCCATCGATCCCGGCACGAGGAAATACCGGCTGGTCAGCTCCGGATTGAACCAGTAGCGCGCGGCAACGTCGATCGGCGGCGCCGCGGCGGCGTTGCCCTGCTCGGCGGCACGCCCGGCGGCCCAGCTGGCGCGCACGCCCTCCGCATAGGCCGCGGCGAAGCTCGCGGTGTTCGGCAGCGAACCGTCGGTGATGACCTCGATGTCGCCGCCGCCCGCGGCGACCTGCCGGCCGAAGTCCTGCGGGATCACGACGATGCCGCGCACGCGGCCGGCGACGAGGTCGGCCTGCAGCGGCGCGACGCTGTCGCTGGCGCGGATGTCGAACCAGCGGGAATTGCGGTACGCGGTCGCAAGGCCCGTCGCGGCCTCGCTGCGGTCCAGCAGCGCCAGCCCCAGGCGGGTGCGCGCGGTGTCCAGGTTGACCGCGTAGCCGAACAGGAACAGCAGGATCAGCGGCAGCAGGAACGCGATCAGCAGCGTCGACGGGTCGCGGACGATCTGCAGCGACTCCTTGACGAGCAGGGCCGCGAAGCGCCGCGCGTCGAAGCGGATCATGCCGCCGCCTCCGTATCGCGCCGGTCGCTGTCCTGCAGCAGCGCGATGAAGGCATCCTCCAGCGTCGGGTTCGCCGCCGCGCCGGCCGCGACCGCCCTGGCCTTGAGTTCATCGGGACTGCCGGTCGCGATTTCCCTGGCGCGGTAAATCAGTGCGATGCGGTCGCAATACTCCGCCTCTTCCATGAAATGGGTCGTGACCAGCACCGTCACGCCGCGTTCGACGAGGCCATTGATGTGCGACCAGAACTCGCGCCGCACGATCGGATCGACGCCCGAGGTCGGCTCGTCGAGGAACAGCACCGGCGGCTCGTGCATGACGGCGCAGGCGAGCGCCAGGCGTTGCTTGTAGCCCAGCGGCAGCCTGCCGCCTTCGTCGCCGAGGTAGCGCTGCAGGTGGAAGACGTCGATGACGCGGTCGATCGAGTCCTGCCGCGCCTTTCCGCCGAGCCCGTAGACGCCGGAAAAGAAATCGAGGTTCTGGCGCACGCTGAGGTCGCCGTACAGCGAGAACTTCTGCGCCATGTAGCCCAGGGACTGGCGCGCATCGGCGCGCGCGGTGCGCAGATCGTATCCGGCCACGCTGCCCGTGCCGGAGCTCGGCGTCAGCAGTCCGCACAACATCTTGAAGGTGGTGGATTTGCCCGCGCCGTTCGGACCCAGGAGCCCGAAGATCTCACCGCGCGGGGCCTCGAAGCTGATGTCCCGCGCGGCGGTGAAATCGCCGAATGCCTTGGTGAGTCCGGCGGCGACGATGACGGGCTGGTCGTTGTCGGGAACACGGCCGTAGCTCGCGGCCAGCTCGCTGGTGCCACGGGATCCCCCCCCGAGCCGGTCGACGAAGGCGTCCTCGAAACGCGCCTTCACCGGACGCGCCTGCGCGGCCAGGTCGCCCAATTCGTTCCTGCCGGGGACCCCCTCGCGCATGACCAGGCGCAGCGAATCGCCTTGAATCAGGCCGTCGAGCACCGACTTCTGGTCGAGGGCGCGACGCAGCAGCGGCCGGCGCTGTTCGGGCTCCACGGGCAGCTGAAACACCCGGCCCTGCACGGCCTGCGTGAATTCGCCGGGGGGGCCGGCATGCAGCCGCTTGCCCTCATGCAGCAGATAGACGGCATCGCACCGCTCGGCCTCGTCCAGGTAGGCGGTCGACCACAGCACGCCCACGCCCTCGCCGATCAGCTCCTTGACCATGGCCCATAGTTCGCGGCGCGACACGGGATCGACCCCGACGCCGGGCTCATCCAGCAACAGCACCCGCGGCCGGCGCACCAGCGCGCAGGCGAGCCCGAGCTTCTGTTTCATGCCGCCGGACAGTTTGCCCGCCAGGCGTCCGCCGAAGCGGCGCAGATCCGTGAACTCGAGCAGCTTGTCGAAGCTCGCCCTGCGGTCCGCATCGGCCAGGCCGCGCAACTCGGCAAACAGATCGAGATTCTCGAGCACCGTGAGATCCTCGTAGAGTCCGAAGCGCTGCGGCATGTAGCCGATCTGCGCGCGGTCGGCGTCCTGCGCGGGGCGGCCGAGCACGACGACCTCGCCCGCATCCGGCCGGATGAGACCGGCCAGAATGCGGATCATGGTGGTCTTGCCCGCCCCGTCGGGGCCCACCAATCCGGTCATGCGACCCGCCTCGATGCGCAGATCGACGGCGTCGAGCGCCGGCGCTCCGCTCGTGCCGAAGCGCTTGACGACCCCCGTGGCGCTCGCCACGACCTCCGCCATGTCAGCGCCTGCCCGCGGGCCGCGCCGCCGCGATTTTCACCGTCACGGGCTGACCCTGACGCAGGCCGTCATCCGGGTCTTCGACGATGACGCGCAGCCGGTAGACGAGATCGGTGCGCAGGTCCCGTGTCTGCACCGTCTTCGGCGTGAACTCCGCCGTAGGGGCGATGTAGCCGATCGTGCCGTGGTAGAGGCGGGCGGTCCCGTCGGTGCTGACCACCACAGCCATTCCCGGCGAGATGCGGCCGAGGTCGCCCTCGTCGACATAGGCGCGCACCCGCATCGGCCGGTCGATCGTCAGGGTCAGGACGGTCTCGCCGACCTGCACGATCGCGCCGGGCTCGCGCGCGCGCGTCAGGATGACGCCGTCATTCGGCGCATGCAATTCGGAATCGGCGATGCTGGTGAGCGTCTTTTCGTGCTGTGCGAGCGTCTGGGCGCGCTGCGCCTCGGCCGCCCGGATGTCCTCGTGCCGCGCTCCGGCGCGCTGCAGCGACACGGCCTGTTCGGCACCCCGGACCTGCGCTTCGGACGCGAGATATGCTGCGTGCGTCGCTTCGAAGGCCGCCTTGCTGATCGCTCCGCTCGCCACCAATCCGGCGCGCCGGTCGAGATCCTCGCGGGCCTTCGTGAGCTGCGCCCGCTGCTCGGCGAGCCTCGCCTCGGCCTGCGCGATGTCCTGGGCGCGGTTGCCGTTGCGCTGCCGCTCGAGTTGCGCCGACGCGAGCGCGATCTGCGCCTCATCCACCGCCAGTTGATCCCGGAGCGGCTGCGTATCGAGCGACGCCAGAATCGCTCCGGCCGCCACCCGCGCGCCCTCCTCGAACGGCATGGCCGCGATCCTGCCGCCCACGCGAAAGCCCAGATCGACCTGACGGATGTCGACGTTGCCGCTGAGTTCGAGCGCGCCGGCATCCGACTTCGCGAACACGCCGAAGCCGTGCGTGGCAAGGGCGGCGATGACCACCACCGCGAGAGCCGCGAACCCGACGATGCGCAGACGCGTGCTCATGTCCGCGCCTCCAACGCCGCGAGTATCGCCGCGCTGTGTGCGAGCACCGCCTGGCGCACCGCCTCGATCTCGTAGACGCCGATGATTTCCCAGCCGGTGGCCCGCAGGAGCGCCGCGCGTGCGAAGCGGAACACGAACACCTGGCCCAGCAAGGCAATGCTGCGAACCCGCAATTCCTCGGTGCTCAACGCACCCCCGGCCACCCGCTGCACCAGCACCCCCATGTGATCGACGACCCTGCGCATGGCGCCGTCGTAGATGATGTCGAACGCCGGCGTCGGACTCATCTGTTCCCGCACGACGAAGCGCGAGATGGGCGCGATCTCGTCCCGCATCATCACCGTCGCCATGCCCCCGAGCAGCGCCAGCAGCGCCGCGCGCGCGCCCGCCGCACCACCCGACTCCGCCTCCCGCGCCTCGGCGAGAGTCAGCACCGGCGCCAGGTAATCGCTCAGCCGCGCGGCGATGTGCTCCGCGCAGGCGCGGTACAACCCCTGCTTGCCGCCGAAGTGATAGGTGATCGCCGACATCTGCATGCCGGCCGCATCGGCGATGGCGCGGGTGCCGACCGCACTCATGCCATTGTGTCCAAACTGCTCGATCGCCACCTCGATCAGGCGCGCTTCCGCCGGGCGCGCGTTCATGGGCCACCCCGCCCGTTCATGGACCGGTTCGATCGTTCATGGCCGCCATGATCCATTCATTCGAACGAATTCTGCAAGACCGGGGATCCCCTGGGATCGGGTGCCCACTACGTATGAGGCAGGCATATCCGCGCCGGCGCGCCGGCCCGGGCCGTGCGGGACGCCGCCACGGCTCCGGCGAAGTGCATTGACACCCCGTACCCCGGACGGCAGCATGTCCGCCCTTTTGTCGACGGAACAGCACCATGGATCTGGGTATTCGCGGCCGCAAGGCCATCGTTTGCGCGTCGAGTCAGGGACTCGGCCGGGGTTGCGCCCGGGCGCTCGCCGAAGCCGGCGTCTCGCTGGTGATCAACGGCCGAAACCAGGCCCTGCTCGACCAGACCGCGGAGGAAATCCGGCGCGACTTCGGCGTGGAGGTCAATCCGGTGATCGCCGACCTCGGCACCCCGGACGGCGTCGCGGCGCTGCTCGCCGCCTGCCCTGCGCCGGATATCCTCGTCAACAACAACGGCGGACCGCCCTTCAGGGACTTTCGCAAGCTGGACCGCGCCGCGATCCTGACGGGTCTCACCATGAACATGCTCGCGCCCATCGAACTCATACAAAAGACAATCGACGGCATGACGTCTCGCGGTTTCGGGCGGATCGTCAACGTCACCTCGAGCAGCGTCAAAATGCCGCTGGCCGGCCTCGACCTATCGAGCGGCGCCCGCGCCGGACTCACCGCCTTCGTCGCCGGCGTCGCCCGCAGCGTGGCGGACAGGAATGTGACCATCAACAACCTGCTGCCCGGCTCCTTCGACACCGCGCGGCTGCGCAGCGGGTTCACCCGCATCGCCCAAGTCAGCGGCAAGTCGGAGGAGGCGCTTGCCGCCGCGGCCGCCGCGGCCATTCCGGCCAGGCGCTTCGGCACGGCGGCGGAATTCGGCCAGGTCTGCGCATTTCTCTGCAGCGTGCCCGCCGCCTACATGACGGGCCAGAACATCCTGCTCGACGGCGGCGATTTCCCGGGGGCGTTTTGAGCGCGCCCGGGCGCGAGGGCACGAGCGCAGGCAATCCGCACGGCGAGGTCCCACCGGCCTCCGGACGCTACCAGGTGCTCCTGGTGGCGCTCCTGAGCCTGAACTTCGGCATATTGTTCTTCGACCGTAATGCGCTGAGCTTCGTCATGCCCTTCGTCAAGCCCGACCTCGGGCTCAGCAACACGCAGGTGGGACTGACCTCCTCGGCGCTGTCGCTGGCGTGGGCATTGTCGGCGCTGTTCATCGGTGCGCGAGCCGACCGCAGCGGGCGGCGCAAGGGCTATCTCGTCGCGGCCACCGTGGCATTCTCCCTGTGCTCGTTCGCCACGGGACTCGCGACGTCGTTCCTCATGCTCATCGGCTCACGCCTCCTCATGGGTCTGGCCGACGGCGGCATCGCGCCCATTTCCCAGTCCATCACGGCGCTGGCGGTGCCCGCGGAGCGGCGCGGTGTCGCCATGGGCGTGATGCAGAACTTCGGGTCGAACCTCCTGGGATCGTTCGCCGCACCGGTGCTGCTGGTGGGCTTCGCCGCCGCGTATGGATGGCACAAGGCGTTCTATCTGGCCGGCGTGCCGGGGCTGATCTCCGCCTTCCTGCTGTGGCGCTTCGTCCGGGACCCCGCGCCCACGGCATCCGCCGAGGTCGGGAGCGCTCCCCCGCTGCTGCAGGGGCTGAAGGCAATCTTCGCCCGGCGCAACATGCCGCTGTGCGCCGTCATCGCCGTCCTGCTCGTCGCGTACCTCGTGATTTGTTGGACCTTCACGCCCCTGTACCTGACGAAGGTGCGCGGCTTCGCGCCGCGCGAGATGGGCTGGCTCATGGGAACGCTCGGCATTTCGGCCACGGTCGGCAGCTTTGCGGTATCGGGTCTCTCCGACCGCATCGGACGCAAACCGGTCTTGATCGGCGCCTCCTGCCTCGGACTCGTGCTGCCGCTCGGAGCGCTTTATTACTCCGGCTCGGTGTGGATCTTGGCGGCGCTGTTTTTCTTCGGCTGGACGCTGAACGGCACGTTCCCGCTGTTCATGGGGACGATTCCCTCGGAGAGCGTCAGCCGGGTGCATATGACGACGGCGATCGCGTTGGTGATGGGCGCCGGTGAAATTTTCGGCGGCGTATTGGCTCCCGCGCTCGCCGGTTGGGCGGCGGATGCGGCCGGGCTCGCGGCACCGCTCTGGATCATGATGGGATTGTGCACGGCAGCGGGCCTCACGGCGCTCGCATTGCGGGAAACGGCCCCGGCGCGGCGCGATCGATCGACCGCCGCACCGGACGACCGGCTTTGATCTCGATTCAATACGCCCCCATGTAATCGCGCTTGCCGATGGGCAGCCCGTTGTGGCGCAGGAGAGCATAGGCGGTCGTGACATGGAAGAGAAATTGCGGCAGGCCGTAGTTGGCGAGATATGCCTGCCCGGTCAGCTTCTTCTCCTTGGGTGTGCCGGGTCGCAGCACGATTTCGGTCGTTTCGCCGCCTTCGAACCGTGATGGGTCGCAGCCCTCCAGAAATGCCAGTGTCCGGGTCAACAGTCCGTCGAGATCGGCAAAGCTCTTTTCCCCGCCTTCGTACGTGGGAATGTCGACCCCCGCCAGGCGTGCCGCGATTCCGCGCGCGAAGTCCGCGGCGATCTGCACCTGCTTGACCAACGGGAACATGTCGGGATACAGGCGGGCCTGCAAATAGGCCTCGGGCTCTATCGATTTGGCGGCAGCATGCGCGTCGGCCTGAGCCAATATGCCTTTCAAGGCCGTCAGCATCTGCTTGAACACGGGGACTGAGTTCGTATACATCGGGCTGGTCATGATCGCTCCTGGGTTGAGTTGAACGCGGATGGTATTCCAATGGGCAGGTGTGCGACCATGCCGATGGTGGATCAAAGCCCCGATCGCAGGACACATTGGCAAGACGTCTATCGGACGAAGCGCGTCGATGGCGTCAGTTGGTATCGGCCCCACCTGGACCTGTCGCTGGAACTCCTCACCCTTGCGGGAATGACCGCCGAGTCGCGCGTGATCGACATCGGCGGCGGTGCATCGACGCTCGTCGATGACCTGCTCGACCGCAACCTCCGCAACATCAGCCTCCTCGATGTTTCGCAGGAGGCGCTGGCGCATGTACGGGAAAGACTCGGTGACCGGGCGAAGATCGTCACGTGGTACGCCGGCGATGCGCTCGACATCGCGCTCCCGGCGGGCGGATTCGACTTCTGGCACGACCGTGCCGTGCTGCACTTTCTCACCCGCGACGCGGATGTCTCCCGCTACGCCCGAATCGCCGCATCCGCGCTCGCCATCGGTGGACATGCCGTGATCGCCGGATTCGCGCCGGATGGTCCGGAGCGCTGCAGCGGCCTCCCCGTCGTGCGGCGCTCGGCGGAGCAGACCGCCGCGATCTTCGCACCCGCGTTCGCGCTCGTACAATCACGCACCGAGCGACATCGGACGCCCGCCGACTCCGAACAGGTATTTGCCTACGCACTCCTGCGCCGGCGCTGAAGCCCGCCGCGGCGCCGGCGCGGCGCCCCGGACCCGCCGTCAATGCATGTGCTGACCGCCGTTGATCGCGATGTTGGCGCCGGTGAGGAATGCCGCCTCCTCGCTGGCCAGGTACGCGACCAGTCCCGCCACCTCCTCGGGTTTTCCGAGGCGCCCCATGGGAATTTGCGGAATGATCTTCGTGTCGAGCACGTCCTTCGGGATGGCCGTCACCATCCGCGTACCGATGTACCCCGGGGAGATCGTGTTGACGGTCACGCCCTTGCGGGCCACCTCGAGGGCGAGCGCCTTGGTGAAGCCGTGCATGCCGGCCTTGGCGGCGGCGTAGTTGGTTTGTCCGAAGGCGCCCTTCTGGCCGTTGACCGACGATATGTTGATGACCCGGCCCCAGCCGCGATCCACCATGCCGTCGCAGACCTGCTTGGTCATGTTGAAGCAGGAATCGAGGTTCGCATGCATCACGGCGTCCCAGTTGATCTTGTCCATCTTCTTGAACGTCATGTCGCGGGTGATGCCCGCATTGTTCACCAGCACGTCGACGGGCCCGAGTTCCTCCACGATCCTGCCGATGCATGCGCGGCAGGACTCCCAATCGACCACGTCGCAGGGATACGCATGGAAGTGAAATCCCTGCTCCCTCATGCTGCCGAGCCATTGTTGGGCCTTGCCGTTGGACGGCGAAAAGGTCGTTACGACCGTGTCGCCCAGCGCCGCCAGTTTGATGCAGATCGCTTCGCCGAGGCCGCCCATGCCGCCGGTGACGAGCGCAATTCTCTTCGTAGTCGCCATGAGACTCCCCTCTGACTCCGCTTCGATGATCGTTCGATGAATGATTCCTCGCGCTCGCACAGTTGCCGCGGGCCGTCCGATTCTCACCCAAACGTCATTCGCCCGCCAAGCCTTTGCCGCACGGGGGTGCGCGGCGATCGATTTCGCCGCGAGGGGATGGTGGAGGAGCCAGGCGACGCGCATGATGGCGGGCTTGGCCGCCCGCCGGCCCGGCGCAGCCATCCTTGCAGGGCCGCTATTTTTGCAGGACGTACTCGCCGGGTGCATCGGCGATGGACGGCAGGCCCGCCGCCGCGCAACCGGCCGCCGGCGGCGCGACGCGCTCCGGCGCGGAATGTTGCGCGAGCCAGCGTTGCCACACCGGCCACCACGAACCCTGGACGGGCGGTGTCGTGTCGAACCACACCTGCGGCGCCAGGGTCTCGCCGACGGTGGACCAGGTGCGGACGCGATGGCGCCGCCGCGGGTGTACCGGGCCGCTGACGATGCCGGCATTGTGCCCGCCGGACGTCAGTAGAAACGTGTAATCGCCGGAGCGCGTCAGGCCGCGCGCCTTGTAGACGGACGGCCACGGCGCCACGTGGTCGGTTTCCGTCCCGACGACGAACATCGGCACGGTGATCGCGCTCAAATCGACGGCGCGTCCCTGCACCTTGAACTCGCCACGCGCCAGGGCGTTGTCGAGATACAGACCGCGCAGGTATTGCGAGTGCATGCGGCAGGGCATGCGCGTCCCGTCGGCATTCCATGCCATGAGATCGTTCGGCGTTTCGCGCCGGCCTCTCAGGTAGGTGTTGACCGCCGGCGTCCACAACAAGTCCCGTGACCGCAACAACGCGAAGGCGCCGCCCATCTGTTCGCTCTTGAGCACGCCCGCGCGCTCCATGACCGTCTCGAGCATGTCGAGCTGGCTCGGACTTATGAACAGCGACAACTCGCCGGGTTCGCTGAAATCCTGCTGTGCGGCGAGCAGCGTCACGCTCGCCAGGCGCCGGTCGCCGGCGGCGGCAAAATCCGCCGCGGCGATCGAGAGCAGGGTGCCGCCGATACAGTAGCCGGCGGCATGAATCTTTTGCCCGGGTACGATCCGGGAGACGGCATCGACCGTGTCGGCAATGCCCAGCTTCAGGTAGTCGTCCATCCCCAGGTCGCGATCGCTGGCGTTCGGATTCTTCCAGGACACCATGAACACGGTGTGCCCCTGGGATACCAGGTACCGCACCAGCGAGTTCTTCGCCGAGAGGTCGAGGATGTAGTACTTCATGATCCACGCCGGGACGATCAATATTGGCTCGGCGAACACCTGGTCGGTCTGCGGCGAATATTGGATCAGCTCGACCAGGTCGTTGCGCAGCACCACCTTGCCGGGCGTCGCGGCGACGTCGCGCCCGACGACGAAGGCCCCGGTGCCGGTCGACCCCTTGCCCGAGAGCGTTCCCTCGACGTCCTCGACCCAATGCTTGAAGCCGCGCACCAGATTTTGTCCCGATTCGGCGCGGGTCGCCTCCCACAGCTCGGGGTTGCTGGCGAGGTAATTCGATGGGGAGATCAGCTCGGCGGCATTGCGCGCCATGAACTCCAGGGTGCGTTCGTTGCCCGGCGCCACGCCCGGCACCTCCGACAAGGAGTTCTGCCACCAGTCGACCGTGTTGCGATAGCCGTGTGCGATGACGTTGAAGGGCCATTGGGACCACGCCTCGTTCGCATATCGGGCATCGCCCGGCGCCGGCGCCAGCGGCTCGCCGGCGGCCGCCCGCAGCGCGAAGTCCCAGCTGTCGAGCGCCTTGGAGAACGCGTCCTGCGCGATGTTCAACTGTTTTGCCGGTTCGGTGCTCAAATTCAAGTACCAATCCCACCAGGCATTGACATAGACGTCGGGAGCCAGGCCTCCGGAAAACGTGGCCAGCTGGGTCCGCAAGACGCGGGACCACTCATCGGCATCGCGGGGTGCCGTTGCGGCGGCGCCCGTGTCGGGGTTCGAATCGGAATTCATGGCGGTGCGCCTTCCGTCTTATTGTCGAATGTCGGTCGCATCGTTCCGCACGATGTGACCGGAGAGGACGGGAGCGCCATCGGGCGCCCCCGCCGTCGGCCGCAACGAGAGCCGGCCCACCGCCGGCTCCCGGTGCTCGCTCAGGCTGCCGCCTTCTTGGCGACGTTCACGACCTTGTTGGTCGCTTCCTTGCTCATCTCGGCAACTTTCGCCGTCGCTTCCGTCACCACCTGGGTGAAGGTGGCCTGTGCATCGGTGGCCAGGGTCGCGAACTCCTGCGCGCGAACGCGCAGCTTCTCGCTGAGTGCGGTCGCCAGTTCGACCTGCTTGGACACCAGATCCGCCGGCGTCTGCGCACCGACGGCCGCCTTGGCATGCGCCAGGCTCCATTCCAAGTAGTCGCCGGCCACGGCGTACTGATAGCGGCCCAGGCGGTCGATGGCCTGGATGCCTTCCTGCTGCGCCTTCAACGCGGGTGCGAACGCGTTACGGTAGGCCTCGAAGATGGTCTTCGGATCAAAGGGGGAATCGCTCATTTCGGTCTCCTCGTCAGAGAATTGGGGGTACGGCGCCATTATATCGCGATTTGTATGCAACGCAAGAAGAATCATGGGCGGGCGACTCGATCAATAAATAATACATAACTATATGTTTTTATTATATTAATTGTATTTAATTTAATCGAGATCATGGGGATCTTGGTTGCGGCGCATTAGTCCGGACCGCAGTTATCGACGACGTCGCCCGACACGTGGATAATGAATTTCACCTCGCGCCCGGAGTCCATCGCATGCCCTCGGTCGACGTGCTGATTCAATCCCTGGAGGCCTATACCGGGCGAGCCGGCGCGCAGGTGCTGCGTTCGACG
Source organism: Nevskiaceae bacterium (assembly GCA_037445285.1). GTDB lineage: Bacteria > Pseudomonadota > Gammaproteobacteria > Steroidobacterales > Steroidobacteraceae > Bog-1198. The sequence goes on from JBBIKV010000008.1 coordinate 13,160, forward strand.
CTGCCCGACCGCGTGCATGGCCGCGTCTGCAGCGATCGCATTCTGGTGGGCCATGGCCTGAGCCCGCAGGAGGAACTTTCGGCCCTGGTGCACGAACTGGCGCATTGGCTGGTCCACCGGGACCCACGCCCCGGCGTCGATTGCACCCTGTTCGAATACGAGGCGGAGGCGGTCGAGGCGCTGGTCATGAACCGGCTGGGCCTCGCCGCCGGATCGAGCACCCCGACGGACCGGCTCCTGTCCGCATCGGCCGAACGGGTCCGGTCGGCGAAGACCCGGATCTGCGACGCGCTCGGCATCGCAGCCGATGCCGGGACCTCAGAGGCGCAGGCCCCCGTCGATCTCCAGGCATCGCCCGGTGAAGAAGTCGTTTTCGAATATGAACGATACGGCATGGGCGATTTCCTCGGGCTTCCCGAGGCGCTTTAGCGGCACGGGCGCCGTGAGCTTGTCCAGCACTTCGGGACGCATCGAGGCGAGAATCTCGGTGTGCGTGAAGCCCGGAGCGATCGACCCGACGCGGATGCCGTAGCGGGCGAGTTCCTTGGCCCACACGACCCCCATCGATTCGACACCCGCCTTGGCGGCGCTGTAGTTGCTCTGTCCGGCGTTGCCGACCCGCGAAATGCTGGAGATGTTGACGATCACGCCGCCATTGCCCAGTTCGATCATGTGCGCGGCGGCCTCGCGCGCGCACAAGAACACGCCGCTCAGGTTCACGCCGATGACCGCGTCCCACTGATCCCTGCTCATGCGACCGACCACGGCGCCATCCTTCACCTTGACCAGCAAGCCGTCGCGCACGATCCCCGCGTTGTTGACCAGACCGTCCAGACGGCCGAAATCCGCGGCCACCTGCGTCATGGCCCCGCAGACTTCAGCCTCGTCGGCCACGTTCACACGATAGCGGCGGGCCTGAACGGACTCCGCTTTGCAGAGGGCCGCGGTCTCGTCGAGATCCGCCTCGTTCAGGTCGAAAAGAGCCATGTCCGCGCCGCGCCGCGCCATCTGCAGCGCGATCGCCCGGCCGATGCCCCGGCCCGCGCCCGTCACCACCACTGTCTTGCCACGAACTTCCATGATGCTTAACCACCCTTCTGTTTGCCATTCGGCGTCCGATCGCTTGAAGTACCGTCCTGCGCCGCCTTGTCCGGCGCGGCCTTGTCGCCCGACCCGCGGCCCATGAAAGCGTCCCGCGTCGCGGCCTGCATTTGTTCCCACAGCTCCATGTTGCTGCGCGCGAGGTCGGTCAACGGCGCGAACGGCGTCTGCAGGGCTTTGACCATCTCCACCTGCATCGCCTCCTGCTGTCGCAGCATCGTCGTGAAGGCCTGTTCGAGGTAGCGGCTGAGCAGCGCTTGCGCGGGCCGGCCATAGAAGCGGATGATCATCTCGAGCAATTCCGAGCCCAGCACGGGGGAGCCGAACTGTTCCTGCTCGGAGATGATCTGCAGCAACACGGCGCGCGTCAGATCCTCGTTCGACTTGTCGTCGACGACCTTGATCTTCTCGCCCGCGACGATCAGCTTGCGCAGGTCCTCGAGGGTGACGTGGCGGCTCGCAACGGTGTCATAGAGACGCCGGTTGGTGTATTTGCGGATGAGACGTTCTGATTGCATGGGCGGTCCAGGATTGGGTCGTCATCCTAGGGCAAGCTTTCGCGATGCACAACTATTTGGCGAATGAATGACATAACCCATCTTTGTAAAGATACCTAAAAAGAATCAAAAACAATGTGTTACATCTCTCCATTTGGAGATCTTGGGATTTTCGATCCATCGATGGTATCGTGTTGCACTGCATACGGAGGGGTGGAATTTGGAGACTGACCCCTGGCAACGGTGGCGCAAGTTCACCGCCCCGCCGGGCGGACCCGGGGATCCCGGCGCGGCGTCCGCGCCGCCCATGGACTTCGCCGAACGCTTCAACCGCGCGGCCCGCGCCTTCCTGAGTGCCGCGGATACCGCAGCGCCCGGCGCGGCACCGGCCGGCGCGGCACGCGTCTTCGGTGACGCGCTGCGCGACCTGTTTGCCACGCTACAATCCCCTTTGAACGGCACGCGCCCCGCCGCGGCAACCGGGCAGCCGGACCTCCCGATGGCTCCCCTGGCCTTCGGCGCCGGCCGCGAACACCAACTGCGCTGGCAGCGCCTGACCGAGGCATGGCAGGCGCTCGACGAGGCCCAGCGCCGCCTGCAGCGTCTGTGGCTCGATGCGTTGCGCAACGCGGCTGACGCCTTCGCGTCCCGGCTCGGGCGACCGCCCGCACCGGGCCAAGGCGCCGAGGCGATCCGCGGACTCTACGACGCTTGGATCGATTGCGCCGAAGACGCCTATTCGCGCATCGCCCATGGCGCCGAGTTCTGCCAGGCCCTCGCCGATTCGGTGAATGCCGGCAGCCGCTGGCGCCGGGAACTCAAGGCCATCGTCGAGCAGTCGTCCGCGCTGCTCGACCTTCCCACGCGCTCGGAGATCAACACCCTGCAGCGGCGACTGCGGCTCGTCGAGGCGCAGCTTCGGGCCACGCGACAAACACCGGACGCGCCGGCGCCGGCGCCCAAAATCCGGCCCCGGCGCAAGAAGACCCGATGACGAGCGGCTGCTCCGAGAGGGAGGAGGTGTGGCGTAGCGGCAAGCTCGTGCTGTATCGCTATCGGCCGATTGCGCGGCCCACCGTCGCGGTGCCGGTGCTGATCGTCTACGCCCTGGTCAACCGGCCGACCATGATGGACCTGCAGCCGGACCGGTCGCTCATCCGAGGTCTGTTGTCCGCCGGCCTCGATGTCTACCTCGTCGACTGGGGTTACCCGGATGGGGCCGACCGCTTCACGACGCTGGCGGAGTACATCGAGGGGCACCTCGCCGGTTGCGTGGACCAGATTCTGACGGCGCACGCGGCGCCCCGACTCACGCTGCTCGGCGTCTGCCAGGGCGGCGTGTTGAGCCTGTGCTACGCCGCACTGCACCCGGAACGCGTCCGCAACCTCATCACGATGGTGACGCCGGTCGACTTTCGAACGCCGGCGGATCTGCTCTCGAAATGGGTCGACAAGATCGACATCGACGCATGGGTCGCCGACGGCAACGTCCCGGGCGATGCGCTCAATCAGGTGTTCGTGTCGCTGATGCCCTTCCGGCTCGCGCACCAAAAATATGTCCACCTGCTGACGGGCGCGCCGGGGCGCGAGGCGCTCGAGAACTTCATGCGTGTCGAACAGTGGATTTTCGACAGCCCGGACCAGGCGGGAGCCGCCTTCGGCGAATTCGTGCGATGGTTCTATCAGGAGAACCGCCTGATGCAGGGCCGCCTGGAAATCGCCGGCCGCAAGGTCGACCTGCGCACGCTCGAGATGCCGATCTTGAACCTCATCGGCAAACGCGATCACCTGGTTCCGCCGGCGGCGTCCGCCGCCCTGAAGAACCTGGTGGGCAGCGACGACTACAGCGTCATCGAATTCGACCTGGGGCACATCGGCATGTACATCAGCGCCCGGGCGCAGCGCGAAGTTCCGGCGGCGATCGCCCGGTGGCTCGCGGAGCGCTGAGGCCCAGGAAGCGCACCATCTCCGCCGACGCATCCGGACCGCCGAGGTCGGTGAAGCCCCCCCCGGACGATCCGCCCGACCACGCGTGACCCGCACCGTGGACGACCCAGTACTCGATCAACGGCTGCGCGGCGTCGCCGCGGTACTCCGTGACCGTGTACTCGCGCCCGCCCGCCGCCTGTCGATGCTGCACCCCGGCGTGCAGCACGCCGTGCAGTTCCACTTCCCGGGCCACGGCTCGCCGCACGATCTCGGCGCCGTTGCCCACGTTGACCGTGGCATCGGCGTCGCCGTGGAACACGATGGTGGGAATCGCAGGCGACACCGGCGGCGCCGACCCGCCCCGTGCCCCGGCCCTGCCGTGCGCGGCGGTCCCGCCCTGCATCGCCGCCAATGCCGACGCCGCATCCTGCGCCGCGCCGTAGGGCAGTCCGGAATGCACCCCCAATGCGGCGAACATCTCGGCATGGGTCTGCGCGACGATGACCGCCATGGCCCCTCCCGCCGAGAAGCCGGCGATGCAGAGTCGCCCCGCATCGAGGGCATGGTCGGCGGTCACCTGGCGCGCGATGCCGGCAATCAGCGACGGCTCACCCTGATCGCGCCACTGATCCTGCACGTTGAACCAGTTCCAGCAGCGCATCGGGTTCGCCGCGGTCGATTGGGCGGGATAGACCACCACGAAATCATGCAGGTCGGCCAGCGCGTTCATGCGTGTGCCGGCCGCGAAATCGGCAGGACCCTGAGCGCATCCGTGCAGCATCACGAGCAGCGGCCGCGGGCCGGGGGTACGCGGCGGCGGCGCATACACCTCATAGGCGCGGGTGCCCGCGCCATTCGAATAGGAGGCGACGACGGTTCGTCCCGCGGCGGAAATCTCGGGGGGAGGGCCGGGGCGGATCGTACGGGTCACGCCACCAGTGTAGCCCAACGTGCACGGCCTCCTGATGCGATCCGCGCCGCGGCGGCGCCGGCTGCGGCAACTACGGATTGCCCGTCGGCGCCGACGGCTCCTATACCGATTCCATCGAATCGGCGAGGCAGCACGCGGGACACGAGGAGGGAGTCTGCATGAACAAGCTGGAGGGGCGGCGGGCATTGGTCACCGGTGGGGCGCGGGGCATCGGCCGGGCGATCGTCCAATCCCTGGCGCGCGAGGGCGCGGAGGTCCTCATCAACTATCACTCGAGCGACGAGGACGCCCTGTCGCTCGCCCAGGAGCTGTCCGAGGCGGGAGGCCGGGCTATTCTGTTCAAGGGCGACGTCGGTGAGCGCGAGACGTGGAACGGCCTGCTTGCCCAGGTGAAGGCGACATGGGGGCGCCTCGACATCCTCGTCAACAATGCCGGCATCACACAGGACAAGACGCTGCGCAAGATGACGGACGACGACTGGCTCACCGTGCTCAACACCAATCTCAACGCCTGCTACTTTGGCGTCTCGGCCGTGATGCCGCTGATGATCGAGCAGAAGTACGGCCGCATCATCAACATCAGCTCCTTCGTCGGCCAGGCGGGAAATTTCGGGCAGGCCAACTATGCCGCGAGCAAGGGCGGCATCATCGCGTTCACCAAGACCGCCGCCCTGGAACTCGCCCGCTACAACGTCACCTGCAACGCCCTCGCGCCCGGATTCACCGAGACGAGCATGCTCGCCAAGGTGCCGGATCCGGTGCGGACGGCGATCCTGGGGCGCATTCCCATGGGGCGCTTCGGACAGCCCGAGGAGATCGCCAAAGCCGTGCTGTTCCTCGCGGCCGACGCCGACTACATCACCGGCCAACAGATCAACGTCAACGGCGGCGTCTACATGTGAACGCCGAAACCGATTTTTTTGCGGCGCAATGTAATCGAACCACACATCATCGAATGTCAATTTTATATGAACGACAAACAATCGATTACGCTAAAAAAATGTCCGCGTGCCGGTCTGTCAACCTTTCTTGCGTTGCATACAATCCGGCCTATAATCGATCGCGCAACGACCCTTTGAGCTGGAGAAAACCATGAGCGACACCCCGTTTGACCCGAAGACCATCCTCGAAACCTATCGCAGCGCGTTCGCACCCGTACTCAAAGCCCAACAGGAGGGCGTGAAGGCGATCGACCAGGTGGGCCGCTACCAGTACGCAGTCGCCGGAGACTACCTGGAATGGAGTCTCGCCCAGGCCCAACTGGCGCTGCGCGCACCGACGCCCGCCGATTTCTTCACGAAGCAGGTGGAACTCACGACGGCCCTGAGCGAGAAGCTGCGCGTGCGCGCGCAGGAATTCGCCACGCTGGCCGCGGCGAAGCCGGCGCAGAGCGGCGGATGAACGACGTCGTCATCACCGCCGCGTTGCGCACCGCGGTCGGCAAGTTCAACGGGTCGCTCGCGAAGGTTTCGGCGACCGACTTGGGCGCGCATGTCATCAAGGCGCTGTTGCACGCCACCGGCGTGCCGCCCGGTCAAATCTCCGAGGTCGTCATGGGTCAGGTGCTCACCGCGGGCGCCGGACAGAATCCGGCGCGCCAGGCGCTGATCCACGCCGGGCTGCCGGACTCGGTGCCGGGCATGACCCTGGGCAAGGTGTGCGGCAGCGGTCTGAAGGCGACGCATTTGGCGGCGCAGGCCATCAAGTGCGGTGATGCCGAGATCGTCATCGCCGGCGGCCAGGAGAACATGAGCGCCTCGCCCCACGTGCTGCCGGGGTCGCGCGACGGCTTTCGCATGGGCGACGCCAAGCTGCTGGACACCATGATCAGCGACGGCTTGTGGGATGCCTTCAATCAGTACCACATGGGAACGACCGCGGAGAACGTGGCCGCAAAATTCGGCATTTCACGCCGCGAACAGGACGAATTCGCGGCGGCCTCCCAGAACAAGGCGGAGGCCGCGCAAAAGGCCGGCCGCTTCGCGGCCGAGATCGTGCCGTTCGAGATCGTCACCCGCAAGGGCACCACCGTATTCGCCACCGATGAATACGTCCGCGCCGGCGCCACCGTCGAGGCGCTCGGCGAGTTGCGGCCGGCGTTCAGCAAGGACGGCACGGTCACGGCCGGGAATGCATCGGGCATCAATGACGGCGCCGCCGCCGTGATGATGATGTCGGCCCGCAAGGCGGCGGAACTCGGCCTCCGGCCGCTGGCCCGCGTGCGCGCGTACTCCTCGGCCGGCGTCGACCCGGCG
>JBBIKV010000008.1:19882-84080 GCA_037445285.1 Nevskiaceae bacterium
ATCATGGGCATGGGTCCGGTGCCTGCCGCCCGCTTATGCCTGCAGAAGGCCGGCTGGTCGCACGAGGAGCTCGACCTGCTGGAGATCAACGAAGCGTTCGCCGCCCAGGCCATCGGCGTCAACCGGCAGATGGGCTGGGACACCTCGAAGATCAACGTGAACGGCGGCGCGATCGCCATCGGCCATCCGATCGGAGCGTCCGGATGCCGCATCCTGGTGACGCTGCTGCACGAGATGATCCGTCGCGATGCCCGCAAGGGACTCGCGAGCCTGTGCATCGGCGGCGGCATGGGCGTCGCCATCGCGGTCGAACGATAGTTCCGCCCCCCCCGCGAAGGCCGGCCCGGGGGTATCGGCTAAGGTGCCCGCGCGGCTCGCGCCGCGCCGCCGTCCTTCGCCGGCGGCGCGGATGCGAAGGCTTGCGGCTGCGCCCGCGCAGCGATCAACTGGTCCACCACGCCCGGATCGGCGAGGGAGGAGATGTCGCCGAGTTGATCGTGCTCGTTCGCCGCGATCTTGCGCAGGATGCGCCGCATGATCTTGCCGGAACGCGTCTTGGGCAGTCCGGGCGCCCACTGGATCGCATCGGGCGTCGCGATGGGTCCGATTTCGCGGCGCACCCAGTCGCGCAATTCGACCCGCAGCGGCTCCGATGGCTCGATGCCCGCGATCAATGTGACGTAGGCGTAGATGCCCTGCCCCTTGATGTCGTGGGGAAATCCCACGACGGCGGCTTCCGCCACCTGCGGATGGGCGACCAGTGCGCTCTCGATTTCCGCGGTGCCCAGGCGGTGCCCGGCCACATTGATGACGTCATCGACGCGGCCGGTGATCCAATAGTAGCCGTCCGCGTCGCGGCGTGCGCCGTCGCCGGTGCAGTACATGCCCGGGAAGGTCTTGAAATAGGTGTCGATGAAGCGCTGGTGATCGCCGTACACGGTGCGCATCTGACCGGGCCAGCTATCGAGCAACACGAGATTGCCCTCGCACGCGCCGTCGAGCACCTTGCCCTCGTTGTCGACGATGGCCGGCTTGACTCCGAAGAAGGGCACGGTGGCGGAACCGGGCTTCAGCGCGATGGCGCCGGGCAGCGGAGAAATCAGGATCCCGCCGGTCTCCGTCTGCCACCAGGTGTCGACGATGGGACAGCGGTCGTCGCCGACCACATGGTGATACCAATCCCAGGCCTCGGGATTGATGGGCTCGCCCACCGACCCCAGCAGCCGCAGGGATGCCCGCGACCACGCCTTGACCGGCATTTCGCCCTCGCGCATGAGCGATCGAATCGCGGTGGGAGAGGAGTAGAAGATGGACACCTGATGTTTGTCGACGACCTGCCAGAAGCGGCCGGTGTCCGGGTAATTGGGCACACCCTCGAACATCACCGTGGTCGCGCCGTTGGCGAGCGGTCCGTACACGATGTAGCTGTGGCCGGTGACCCAGCCGATGTCGGCGGTCGCCCAATAGACGTCCTCTTCCCGCAGGTCGAACACCATCTGATGCGTGAACGCCGCGTACACGAGGTAGCCGGCCGTGGTGTGCAGCACGCCTTTCGGCTTGCCCGTCGATCCGGAGGTGTACAGGATGAACAGGGCGTCCTCCGCGTCCATCACTTCCGGGACGCATACGGTGCTCTGCGCATCCACCAGCTTCTCGTACCAGACGTCGCGCGGCGAATACATGGGCACCCGGGTGCCCGTGCGCCGCACCACCATGACGTGCTTCACGCAGTCGGTTCCCTCGATGGACAGCGCCCCGTCGACGCACTGCTTGAGCTGCACCCGCTTGCCGCCGCGCAGCCCCTCATCCGCGGTGATGACCACGCGCGAGCCGCAGTCGGCGATGCGGCCGCCCAGGGCTTCGGACGAAAAGCCCGCGAAAACCACGGAATGAATGGCACCGATGCGCGCGCACGCCAGCATGGCGATGGCGATCTCCGGAATCATCGGCAGGTAGATGGTGACGCGATCGCCCTTGACGACGCCCAGGGACTTCAGCGCATTGGCGCACTGGCAGACCCGCTGGTGCAATTCGCGATAGCTCAGCTTGCGCGAGGCCGCCGGATCGTCGCCCTCCCAGATGATGGCGGTCTTCTCGGCGCGCGTCGCCAGATGCCGGTCGAGGCAATTGCTGCTGACGTTGAGCCGGCCGCCATCGTACCAGCGGGTGTGGAAGTCGGACTCGCGGAAGCTCGTGTCCTTGACCCGCGAGAACTCCTTGATCCAGTCGAGGCGCCGCCCGATGCGGGCCCAGAACCCCTCGGGATCCTGCACGGATTCGGCGTACAACTGTTCGTAGACGGCCCGTTTGACCAGCGCCGTTTCCTCGAAACTCTCCGGCACCGGGTACAGTTGTTTGGTCATCATGTCACCTTCGAATGTGCAAGCCTCGTCGACGTCCGGCGGCGGGCCGGCCCAGTCTCGATCACAGAAACTCCCCCGCGAACGAATCCGCGGGGATATTGATCCCCCGATTGATCCCGAGTGTGAATCCGTATCTTCGCGTATGCAACCCGGGAGCGCCGATTACACCGGCGGCAAGTCCCGGGCGGCGTTCACCACGGCGTCGAGTGCGACATAACGCCCGCGAAACTCCGGCGGCCATCGGGCCGGGCGCCCGCTCGACAATTCGAGGCACGCGTATTCGATCTCGGCGCGGGACAGCGTGGCGCCATCGGCATCGCGGCGTATCTGAAAACGCCGGCGAACCCGCAGCTTCCCCCCGGCCGGCAAAAGCCAGGTCGCCGCATGCACGGTGTCGCCCAGCACGGCGGGGCGCAGATAGGCGATCACGCTGCGCAATACCGCCATGCCACGATCGAGTTCGAGGCATCTCTCGACGGGCAGTCCGAGCGCCGCCGAATGCTTCCACGCGACGCGGTCAAACCAGGTCATATAGACGGAATTGTTGACGTGGTCGTAGGCGTCGATGTCCGCCGGCGCGACGGCGAGCGAGGTGACGTGCGGCGCCGGCAGATCCCAGCCCGCCGCCGTATCCAGCGTCGCCGCCGCGCCCGGGATCCCCGACATGAACCATCCCTTCACGTGAACTCTCGATTCAGACGATGCACTCAGTGCATGTACGGCTGGTTTTCCACATCATGCGCCTCCTGATTGCGCCCCTGCGCGCGCAGCGCATCGGCCAGCAACCGTCCCGCCTGGCTCTGGGTGCGACGATCGCCGGCCGCCAGCGACAGGGCCTTGCGTCCGCAGCCTTCAGCCTGGCGGGCGTCGTTCTCGGCGATCCGCAGCCGCCCCCGTTCGACCCAGAGCAGAGGATTGTTGGGCTCGATACGCAAGGCCCGATCGAGGGTCGACGAAGCGCCGTCGAGATCGCCACGCGCCATCTGGGTCCGCGCCTGGGTGACGAGAGAGCGGGTGGCCGCCGACAGATGATTCTCGCGAGGGGCCGCCGCCGGGCGCGCCGGCGGCGGCGGTGCGGCGGGCGCGGTCGCCGGCGGGGATGGGGGCGGGAGTCCCGACGGGGACACCGGGGGCAGGGCTCCGGCAGGCGGCGTGGGGCGCGGTTCCGGCCCCAGACAGCCGCCCACCAGCAGGGCAGTCCCGAGCAGCAGCGCAGCCGCCCAGATCAATGAAGGACGTTCTTGAGCCATGTCTTGATCTTGTCACCCACGGTGACGGTTGGCGAGGTGGCACCGGCGCTTGTCTGGGGCCTGCAGTCCGGTTTGGCCGGCAGCACCGCATCCTTCGGAAGGGCGACGGCGACCGCGTCCGCGCTGCACGCGGGCGAGGTCTCGAGACCGTCCGCGAACCCGATCCAGCGATCCTCGACGAGTTCGGGCGGCACCGGTTCGAAGGAAGCCGATTTGAGTCTGGAGAGGGTGTCGGCCCACACCGGCAGCGCGCCGGCCGCGCCGGTGAGGCCCGTGGGGCGATTGTCGTCATAGCCCACCCACACCACCGCCACATACGTGCCGGTGAAGCCCGCAAACCAACTGTCGCGGGTGTCCGAGGACGTGCCGGTCTTGCCGGCGACGATGGTGCCCTTGGGCAGGCGGCTGGCCGCACCCCGCCCGGTGCCGTGCGTCGTCACCAGCGTCAGCATCCGGTCGAGTTGATAGACGGCCGCCGGCGGCGCGGCCGCCTCGACCTGCACATTGAAGCTCTTGAGCGGGCGGCCGCGTTCGTCGAGCACCGCCAACACCGTGCGCAGCCGCGCGCGGAAGCCGCCGTTCGCCAGCGCGGTATACACCTGCACCACCTCGAGCGGCGTCATTTCCACCGTCCCGAGCAGCATCGACGGGTTGAGGGTGGGGCGCGCCTCCAGTCCCAGACTCTGCAGCGTGTCGGCAACCTTCGGCAGACCGAGGTCGAGCCCGAGCCGCACCGTCGCCTGATTCATGGACTCCGCCAGCGCGCGCGCCATCGGCACCATCCCGTAGTTTTCATGTTCGAAATTTTGCGGCGACCAGATACTGCCGTCGCCCAGTTTGAGCTGGATCGGCGCGTCCTCGATCAGCGTCGCGGCATTGTAGCGGCCGGTCTCGAGCGCCGTGAGGTACACGGCCGGCTTCACCAGGGAGCCGATCGGGCGGCTCGCGTCGAGCGCGCGGTTGAAGCCGTCGACGTCCAATTCGCGGCCGCCGACGACCGCCACCACATCGCCGCTGTTCGGTTCGGCGACGATGACCGCCCCCTCCAGGTGCGAATCGCGCACCCGGCTCGCCGCATCGAGCCGCTTCAAATTCACCGTGAGAGCCCGCTCGGCGGCTGCCTGGGCGCGAGCATCCAGACTCGTGTACACGGCGAGCCCGGCGGCCGCGAGATCCGCCCCGGCGTAGTCGCGCTTGAGATTGCGCCGCACCAGATCGAGGTAGGCAGGCACGTAGCTGCCGCCGGGCGGCTTCACCCGCAGCGGACCCGCCGCGGCGCGTTTCGCAGCCGCCGCATCGACCAGATGCGCGGCGGCGAACTCCTGCAGCACGAGATCGCGCCGCGCGCGCGCGCGGTCGGGGTGCTTGCGCGGGTCGTAATACGACGGGCCCTTGACCATGCCGATCAACATCGCCAGCTCGCCGACATCGAGCTCGGCGAGCGGCTTGGCGAAGTAATACTCGCTGCCGAGGCCGAAGCCATGGATGGCGCGTGCGCCGTCCTGGCCCAGGTATACCTCGTTGAGGTACGCCACCAGGATCTCCTCCTTGGAGACATGCGACTCGAGCCGCAGCGCCATCACGGCCTCGGTCGCCTTGCGGCCGAAGGTCTGTTCATCCGACAGGAAATAATTTTTGACGAGCTGCTGTGTCAGCGTGCTGCCGCCCTGCACCACACGGCCGGCCCGCAGATTGGCCCACATCGCGCGCAGCACGCCGAAGGCATCGACGCCCGGATGTTCGTCGAAGCGCCGATCTTCGATGAGTTTGATGCCGGCACGCAGCAACGGCGGCACGTCGTCTGGCGCCAGCACGAGACGGTCCTCGCCGTGGATGGGGAACACGCTGCCGATCACCGGGGGATCCAGGCGGAACACCGGCAGGTCGGCGCCGTCGGCCTGTTTCATGCCCGTGATGGCGTCGCCGTCGGCGCGGATCGACACCCACTCGGGTTCCCGCAGCCCGTCGATGAAGCGCACCCGGCGTGCATGCACGTCGAAGGAGCCCCCGTGGCGCCGGTAGACCCCCGGACCGGCCGACAACTCGCCGGGGCGGTAATGCAGACGGCGCAGTTCCTCCTCCAGATCGTCCGCCGACACGGGCGCTCCGGCGTAGAGGTCGAGCGGAGACGCGTAGACGCGCGCCGGCACCGACCAGTGCCGGCCCTGGAACTCCCGGGTCACGACGCGGTCGAGATGCACGACCCAGCCCGCGATGCCGAGCAGGATCGCGACGCACGCGACGATCAGAGGGAGGCGCCAGCGGCGCCGCTTGGAGCGAGCCATGCGCCCTTCAGCCCCGGTCGCTGGGCGGCGATCGCCGATCGACGGCGGGCGCCGCGGTGCAGGGTGTCCAGAATGACGTTGGCATGCGCCGATTATGCGCGAGAACGACGCAAATGGCGCCTACCGCCGGGCGCGGCGGGAATCAACGCCAGCAGCGCCGCCATGCCCGCCCCGGCCGACGCCGCGCCCAGGACGAACACGCTCGCGTGCCCGGCGCGGTCCCACAGCCATCCGGCGAACAGACTGGCCGCCAGGCCCGCCACACCGACCGTCGTGCTGAACCATCCGATGGCGCTGGCGTGCAACGCCGGCGCGACGAAGTCGCTGGCAAACGCCTTGCCCACGGATCGGTAGATGCCCTGGAAGATGCCGTACAGGACGAACAGGACTGCGATGACGGCGACGTCGTGGGTCAGCGCAAATCCCAGGTAGGTCGCTCCAAACACCAGGAAGCCGACGAGCAGCAGGTTGCGACGCCCGAAATGATCGGACAGCCATCCGGCCGGATAGGAACTCAAGGCCGCCACCAGATTGAATCCCGCATAGATCAGAATGGTGGTCGTGAGGGAAGCCCCCATCGCCTTCGTTTCCAGGATCAGGAATGCGTTGCTGGAGTTGCCGATCCCGAATACGGCCGTCGCCAGCAAATATTTCCAATACGGTCCGGGCAATGGTCCGAGGCCGCCCACGACCGTCCGTTTGACGGCCGTCCCGATCGGCGCTTCGCGGACCGGCACCACCAGGAGAAACGCCAGCAGTCCGGGAATCACCGCGAGAAAGCACAGCGTCCGGATCGGCAGGTGATAGACGGCCAGCAACAGCAGCGTCAGCATCGGGCCGAGGAACGCGCCCGCATTGTCCCCCGCCCCCTCGAGTCCGAACGCCTTGCCGCGATGCGCGGCGTCCGCGGAAGCTGCGATCATCGCATCGCGCGGCGCCGAGCGCGTGCCCGACCCCAGCCGGTCGACGAATCGTCCCGCCAGCACGCCGGGCCAAACCGTGGCCAATCCCATCAAGGGCTTGCCCAACGCGCCCAGCAGGTAGCCCGCCAGCACCACCGGCTTGCGGCGCTGCAGCCGGTCGGACACGGATCCCGAGAGGCCCTGCATGATGTTCTGCGTCGCCGCGGCAATGCCCTCGATCAAGCCGACGACGCTGCCGCTGGCGTGCAGCGTCTGCGTGAGGAAAATGGGCAGCACCGGCACCAGCATCTCGGTGGAGATGTCGGCGAAGAAGCTGGTGCCGGCAAGCAGGAAGGTATTTCTCGACAGGCCGCCGAACAGCCGCGAGGTGCTTGTGGTGTGCAATATCCGGCTTCCCGCGACTGTCGACCCTCCTGGGCCGGAACCCGCAGAATAGCCGTTCGCGACCCCGAGCGTGGCCCCGGCTCCTAACGTCGCGGACTGCAGCGGACGAGATCGATGGACGTGATGGACGCCTTCGATGCTTTGTATACGGCGACCGAGTCGATGTTCACGGAAAGTTTGATGCCGTCGAGATTCCCACGGTCGTCATAGGTCCCATCGTGACGCACATCCGTCTCGCTGGCGGTGCGCATGGCGCGACGGTACCAATTCTCCACCGCATCGAGCGAATCCCCGGTCGTGGCATTGAGATGCATGCACCAATGTCCGACCGCGTCGGTTTTCAAGCGATCCTCGAGGAACGCGCTGGTGAGATTCGGGTAGATCGGCAGGCCGGTGGGATTTTGGACCTCCGGCGGGGCGGCCCGCGCGGTCGACGGCGACAACAGCCAGGCACCCAAGAGCACGGCGGCGGCGGCGCCCCCGGCGAGGATCGCGGTCGGCGCGCGGTGCAGGCGGGGAACGGGCGACATCACCCACTCATCGACCGCCGGACACGAACCTTGAGCCGGGGTCGGGTCCGGCGTCAGCCGAGCCAGCGACCGAAGAATCTGAGCGTACGATCCCACGCCCGCTCGGCCCAGACGGGATCGTACTGGGTGGCGGGGATGCGGCCCGGACCGACGGCGGTCTCGTTGGCAAAGCCGTGATACGCGAGATAGCGGTGAAAATCGAAGTTCACCTTGGCTTCGCGCAGTTTGTCCTGCAACAGGTCGATCGTCGCCTGCGGGAAAAATTCGTCCTGCGTGGCCCAGTGTCCCAGCAGCGGCACCTTGATCTGGGCGGCATCGATGTATTCGAGCGGCGGGCAGCCGTACCAGACCACGCCGGCGTCGAGTTCGGGAGCCATGCACACGGAAAGCAGCGTCAGCGCACCGCCCATGCAGAAACCGGTCACGCCGACCTTGCCGCCGCGCGCCTTCAAGAACTGCGCGGCGCCGCGGATGTCCTGGGACGCCGCATCGCCGAAATTCAGTCCCGTCATCAAATGATGGGCTTCCTCCGCCTCGACGGTCGACTTGCCGCGGTACAGATCGGGTACGAGCGCCACATAACCGGCCGAGGCCAGACGGTCGGCGACGCCACGGATCTGGGAGTTGACTCCCCACCATTCTTGGATGACGACGACCGCCGGCGCACCGGCCGGATGCGCCGGTTCGGCAAGGTAACCCGGCACGCTCCGGCCGTCCGGACGATTGAAGGAGACCGTGTTTCCCATTACAGAATTCCTCGATGGTTTCGTCGTGTCAGCCGTTCGTCACGATGTGGCCATCCTTCACCGCGAGGGACTTGCCGGGATCGTGATTGAGATGCACACGGTGCTGTTTGCCGTCCAACTCATAGGTGACCTCGAAGCCGTTCGGGACTTCCGAGGTGTCATAGGCCGTGACGCAGCGCCGCTCGCTCGTAGTATAGGTGTTGCCCTGCTGCACCCGCTGTTCGATTTTGTTGCCGGCATAGCCACCGGCCGCCGCGCCCGCGACCGTGGCCAGCACCTTGCCGCTGCCGCCGCCGATTCCATGGCCGAGCAGGCCGCCGACCACCGCACCGATGCCCGTTCCGGCCAGCCGTTCGCTGTCCCTCGCCGGTCTGACGCGGGTGACCTGCTCCTCATGGCACTCCTCCCGCGGCGTTCTGATCGTCCTGACCAGGGGCCTGCTGCTGATGACGGTGGCGCCAGGCGGGGCGAGCAGGTGGTAGCCGGCGACGGCACCTCCCGCGGTGACGGCCAATGCGCCCATGACGGTTCCAATGCCCATAGATTGGTTCACGAGGATCCTCCAAGACTGATGACGCAACCGATTGTCGAAGCGGCGGTGGCTCGTGTCGAAATGTCGGGTCTTGGCGACTACGGCATCGCAGCATTCTGTCGAAATCGTCATGCGTCGCGGGACCGACACTCCGCAGAGGCGCCGCCCATGGGCAGTGCTCCCTTGACAGCGCTGCTCAGGAGCCGATAATAGCTGCTTGAGCAGTAATTGCCGAGGCATTAAAT
Organism: Nevskiaceae bacterium; assembly: GCA_037445285.1. Classification (GTDB taxonomy): domain Bacteria; phylum Pseudomonadota; class Gammaproteobacteria; order Steroidobacterales; family Steroidobacteraceae; genus Bog-1198. The sequence goes on from JBBIKV010000008.1 coordinate 29,141, forward strand.
GTCCAAGCAGCATTATCACGTGCCAACCTACAAAGCTCAGTTCAGTGTCGGCTACCTCGTGAAGCGCGCAAACTCCCTGGTCCTCGACATCATGGAGCCCGTGTTCGCGGAACATGGCTTCAGCTTCATTCAGTACGTGATCCTGGCCTGGCTGCGCGACGGCATCGCGCTCAACCCGAAGGACATCTGCGCGCAATACCGCCACGACAGCGGAGCGCTCACCCGGGTAATAGATCAGCTGGCGGAGCGCGGCCTGCTGGAGCGCGTGCGTCGGGATCGCGATCGCCGCAAAGTGGAATTGCAGTTGACGCCGGCCGGGCGCGAGGCCATCGAGCGACTGATCCCCCTGGTGGTCGACAAGCTGAACGCCGCACTCGTCGATTTCACCGGCGGGGAAGTGGACGAACTCATCCGCCTGCTCGTCAAACTCAATGACCGGCTGCAGGCCTCCGTCGAACCGACGACGGCCGGCGCAGGGGTGTGAGACCGGCATGCGCATCCGCTCCGCCTCCCTGTCGTTGCTGCTGGCCGTCCTGCTTGCGGGGTGTGTCCTGCCGCCCCGGGAGACTGCGCATCCGGCGGCGCTGACGCCCGAGCGCGTCGGCCTCGTCGGCGCCGCCGTTCAGCCGGCCGCCGACGACTGGTGGAATTCCTTTCAGGATCCCCAGCTCGACCGCTTGATCCGGCAAGGACTCGAGGACAGCCCGAGTCTGACGCGGGCCCGGGCGCGCGTCGATGAAGCGCTGTCGCAGGCGCAATCCGCGCAGTCGAAGCGGCTGCCGACCGCCAACCTCGATGCCAGCGCGCTGTACCAGCGGGCTCCGGCGAACTACATCATTCCGCCGCCGCTCGCCGGCCACAGCTTCTGGATGGGTCAGGCGGGCCTCAGCCTGGGTTGGGATCTCGACTTCTGGGGACGTCAGGCCGAGACCGTGCAGCGCGCGCACGCGCTGGCGCAATCCGCGCAATTCGATGCGGACGACGCACGGCTCATGCTCGCGGGCGCGATCACGCAGACCTATGTCGAGCTATATCGCGAGTCGACGCTGGTCGAGATCGCCGAGCGCTCCGCCGCCCAACGCCAGCACATCGTCGACATCACGCGCCGCCGCGTCGCGGCGGGACTCGATACCCAGCTTGAACTGCGCCAGGCCGAGGGTCAGCTGCCGCAGGCGCGCGTCGCCCGGGCGCAGGCCCAGGCCGCCGCGGATCTGGCCGTGCACCAGCTCGCCACGCTGACCGGTCGAGGCACGGAAGCGTATGACTCGATCCACCGGCCGAACTTCGCGGTCGAGGCCGCGCTGCCCGTGCCGACGGCGTTGCCCATCAATCTGCTCGCGCGCCGGCCCGACGTGCTGGCGGCGCGCTCGAACGTGCAGGCCGCCGACAGCGGGCGGCTGGCGGACAAGGCCGCCTTCTATCCGGACGTGAATCTGCGGGCGATCGCCGGCATCGGCGCGTTCGGTCTCCACAACCTGCTCGATTGGAGCGCCCGCGGATACGGCGCCGGACCGCTGCTGTCCCTGCCGCTGTTCGACGGCGGACGCCTGCGGGCGCAGTACCGTGGCGGCGAGGCTCGCCTCGATGCCGCCATCGCCGATTACGACGCTACGGTGCTGCGCGCCGTGCAACAGACCGCGGACCAGATCACGCGTATCGATGCACTCGCGCGCGAACGCATCGATCAGCAACAAACCCTCGAGGCCACCGAGGCCGCTTACCGCCTCGCGGAGGAGCGTTACACGGCCGGCCTCGCGAGCTATCTGTCCGTGCTCAATGCGGAAACACAGGTGCTCACCGCACGCCAGACGATGGTCGACATTCTGGCGAATCAGGCCGTCGCACGCGTGACCCTGCTGCTGGCCGTGGGCGGCAGCTTCGATTCTCACGCACCCGGCCCAATCCCCGCCCCGGGCGCGCTCGCCACCGCAGGCCCCCCGACATCCCGATGAGAACGCGCCCATGAACACCCCTGACTCCTCCCTCGCCGCCGGCCGCACGCGCCGTCTGGGCCTGTTCGGCCTGGGCGCCGTGGCACTCTTGGGCGGTCTCGGCTATCTGGCCTACTGGTTCTTCGACGGACGGTATTACGAATCCACCGACGACGCGTACGTCAACGGCGACGTGGTGCAGGTGACCAGCGAGGTCCCCGGCACGGTCATCGCCCTGAATGCCGACGACACCCAGCCCGTGCGCGCGGGCCAGACGCTGCTGCGCCTCGATCCGGCCGATGCGCAAATCGGCGAGGAGAACGCGGAAGCCGATCTCGCCCGCGCCGTACGCCAGGTGCGCGGGCTGTTCGCCCAGGGCCGCGAACTGCATGCCCAGATCGATCAGCGGGAACAGGCAGCGCGCACCGCCGACGAGGACCTCGAGCGCCGCGGCGGCCTCCTGGCGGACGGCGCCATTTCCGCCGAGGAACTCTCCCATGCCCGCGACGCCGTCGCCACGACCCGCGCCAATGTGGCCGCAGCCCGGCAACAGTTGAGCCAGACCATCGCGCAGATCGACGGCACCACCATTGCCGATCATCCCCAGGTGCTCGCCGCCGCCGCCGCGGTACGCAATGCCGCGCTCGCGCTGCATCGCACGGAGCTCGCCTCGCCGGTGAGCGGCGTGATCGCCAAGCGTTCCGTACAACTTGGCGAGCGGGTGGCCGCGGGCACGCCGCTGCTCGCGGTGGTGCCTCTCCAGAACGTGTGGATCGACGCCAACTTCAAGGAGGTGCAGCTCGAGCACATGCGCGCCGGCCAACCGGTCAGCGTGCGCACCGATTTCTACGGCAGCCATGTCACCTACCACGGACACCTGGTCGGCATCGCCGCGGGCAGCGGCAACGCGTTTGCGCTGTTGCCGGCGCAAAACGCCTCGGGCAACTGGATCAAGATCGTGCAGCGGGTGCCGGTGCGCATTCTCCTCGATCCCGCCGAACTCGAGGCGCATCCGCTGCGCGTGGGTTTGTCCGCCACGGTGCGCGTGGATTTGCACCGCACCTCGCCCCCCCCCATGACCCTCGCGGTGCGCAACGTACCGCAGCCGACCCAACGCAGCGCCGGCAACGATCCGGCGGTCGATGCGCGGATCGCGACCATCATCGGCGACAATGCCGGCCCCAAGGCGCACGAGCCGGCGCGGCTCGGCCGCCGGACGAAACCCGGACACGACGCCGACGCGCCGACGGTGGCCGCCGGGTCGTGAGCGCCGGGTCCGCCATCGGCGACGCGGCGCCGACCCTGGTGGGCAGCCGCAAAGCGCTGACCGCCGTGGCCCTCGCCCTCGGCACGTTCATGCAGGTGCTCGACACCTCGATCGCGAACGTCTCCATCCCGACCATTGCCGGCAACCTCGGGGTCAGCACGGATCAGGGCACCTGGGTCATCACCTCCTTTGCGGTCGCCAACGGAGTGTCGGTGCCGCTCACCGGGTGGCTCATGCAGCGCTTCGGCGTGGTGCGCACCTTCGTCGCATCGGTGGCATTGTTCACGGTCGCCTCCCTGCTGTGCGGCCTGGCGTGGAGCCTGCCGTCGTTGATCGCATTTCGGGTGCTGCAGGGGGCGGTGTCGGGACCCATGATTCCCGGCAGCCAGGCATTGCTCATCACGGTGTTCGGCCCCGCCAGGCGCCCGACGGCGCTCGCCATGTGGTCCCTCACCACGCTCATGGCGCCCATCGCCGGTCCGCTGCTCGGCGGCTACATCTCCGACAATTACGTGTGGCCGTGGATCTTTCTCATCAACGTCCCGGTGGGCGTGTTCTGCGCGCTGCTGTGCTGGAACAATCTCGAGTCCCAGGAAACGCCGACGCGCAGGCTGCCCATCGACCGCGTGGGACTGATGCTGCTGTTCGTCTGGGTGGGTGCGCTGCAGATCATGCTCGACCAGGGCAAGGATCTCGATTGGTTCAACTCCACCCTGATCGTGGTCCTGGCGCTCGTCACCGTCGTCGCCTTTGCCGCCTGGCTGATCTGGGAACTCACCGACGAGCATCCCATCGTCGATCTGAGCCTGTTCAAGTCGCGCAGCTTCGCGCTCGGCACCCTCGCCATGTGCCTGGGGTACGCCGTCTTTTTCGGCAACATCGTCCTGATGCCGCTGTGGCTGCAGAGCTTCCTCGGCTACACCGCGACCTGGGCCGGCCTGGTCTCGGCCCCGAGCGGCGCGACCGCCGTGCTCACCTCGTTGATGATCGGCCGCCTGATGCGCCGCTTCGATCCGCGCGTACTCGCCGCCACCTCCTTCGGCCTGTTCGCCACGTCCTTTTTCATGCGCGCGGGACTCACCTCCGACGCCGGTTTCGTGGCCTTCATGGCCCCGCAACTGGTCCAGGGGTTCGCCATGGGACTGTTCTTCGTCACCATGCTCGCCGTGACGTTCGACGGGCTCGCGCCACACAAGATTCCCGCGGCATCGGGTCTGTCGAATTTCCTGCGCATCACCGCCGGCAGCTTCGCCACCTCGCTCATCACGACGTTCTGGGATCGGCGCGAAGCGCTGCACCAGGCGCGCCTCGCCGACACCATCACCGTCTATGCGCCCGCCTACCGGGAGTCGCTCGCCCAACTGCATGCGTTCGGCTTGAACGACCGGGGGACTGCGGGTGCGATGACCACTCAGCTCGTCGGCCAGAGCTACCTTTTATCGTCGCTCGATCTCTTCTATTTGTCCGCGTGGCTGTGCGTTGCGCTGATGCCGTTGTGCTTCCTGGTGCGCCGGCCCGCCGGCGGGGGCGCGGCGCCGCTGGCCGCCGAGTAGTCGCCCGGGGAGGCGCCGCAGCACGGTAGCGCCGCGGCGGCGCACCGCGATGCCGCGACGGCGCTGCGGCGCGGCGTAACTGTCGCCTCCCGCCGTCACCCTGACACCCTTTTTCGGGGTGCGTGCCGGGCACGTTGGCGGGATACTCGGCCACCTTCGGCACGGTCCGAGAAGGCTCCCGCGTCCGAGAGCACCCATACCCCGATCCTCCGTCAACCCATCATCGCGAGGAACACCGTCATGACTACCGTCACACTCAAGGGAAGTGAAAGAACCGCCGCTCCGGGTTCACGCGCCATCGCGCCCGCGGACCCCAGGGAGCGGCTCGAGGTCAGCGTGATCGTCCGCCGTCGCGCACGCCCGACGCTGCAGGCGCGGGTGGCGCAACTGTCCTCGGGCAATCGCGCCACCGAACATTTGAGCCGGATGGAATTCGCGGCGATGCACGGCGCCGAGGCCGCAGACCTCGGCGCCGTGCGCAAGTTCGCCGCCGCCCATGGCCTCGAGGTGTTTCATGAGGACGCCGCGCGGCGTACCGTCGTGCTCGCCGGCACGGTCGAGCAATTCAGCGCCGCATTCTCGGTCCAGCTGCGCCGGTACTCTCACCCGCAGGGCAACTACCGCGGGCGGACCGGCGCCATTCACCTGCCGCAGGAACTGGCCGGCATCATCGAGGCGGTGTTGGGCCTCGACAATCGGCCCCAGGCCAGGCCGCACTTCAGGATGCGCTCGGCGGGCAACGGCGCCACGAGGCACGACGGCGCGGGCGCGCCGACCTCGTTCACGCCGCTCCAGATCGCATCCCTGTACGACTTTCCCAAGGGAACCGGGCGCGGGCAATGCGTCGCGCTCATCGAACTCGGCGGCGGCTTTCGGGCGGCGGATCTGAATGCGTATTTCGAGGAACTGCACGTCGGGCTGCCGCGGGTCACCGCGATCTCCGTGGATCACGCCCGGAATGCGCCCACCGGCAGGGTCGATGGTCCCGACGGCGAAGTCATGCTCGACATCGAGATGATCGGCGCGCTCGCCCCCGCGGCAAACATCGTGGTGTATTTCGCGCCCAACACGGACGCCGGCTTTCTCGACGCGGTGACCAGCGCGATTCATGATGACGTCAACAAACCCTCGGTGATCTCCATCAGCTGGGGCGGCCCCGAATCCACGTGGACCCAACAGGCGCTGACCGCGATGGACGAGGCCTTCCAGGCGGCCGCGACCCTGGGTATCACGGTGTGCGTCGCCTCCGGCGACAACGGCGCCACCGACGGCGTCGGCGATGCCGGCCCGCACGTGGATTTTCCCGCCTCGAGTCCATTCGCCCTCGCCTGTGGCGGCACGACGCTCGAAACCAGCCACAAATCCATCACCGACGAAGTCGTCTGGAACGCTGGGGCCGACGGTGGCGCGAGCGGCGGCGGGATCAGCAGCTTCTTTCCGCGGCCGAGTTGGCAGGCCGGACGACGCATCACACAGAGCGACGGCAGCTCGACCGCCTTGACCAAGCGCGGCGTGCCGGATGTGGCCGGGGATGCCGATCCTTACACGGGATACACGGTGCGCATCGACGGCACCGACACCGTCATCGGCGGGACCAGCGCGGTGGCACCGCTGTGGGCCGGTCTGATCGCAAGGATCAACCAGGCCACGGGGAGGCCCTTGGGCTATCTGAATCCGCAGCTCTACCACAAGCCGCAGATGCTGCGCGACATCACGCGCGGCAGCAACGGCCGGTTCGAGGCTTCGGCGGGCTGGGATGCCTGCACGGGCCTCGGCAGTCCGAACGGCGCGGCACTGCGGACCGCCGCCGGCATGTGAGTTGGGTTCGAATCCGCGGCGACAGCCCGGGCGGCGCGCAGGGCGCTGCCCGGGCGGGAGGCGAACCGCCGTCGAACTCGATGTCAGAGCTTCTGGTGGCTACCGTCGCAGAGCGGCGGCTTGCCGCTGTGCTTGCACCCGCAGAAATAGGCCGTCTTGGTCTCGGTGGCATCCCACTTCAGGGGTGCGAATTCAGAGCCCTTGTGGCTGCCGTCGCAAAACGGCTGCTTCGCGCTCTTCCCGCAGGAGCACCAAAAATAGGTCTTGCCGCTCTCCACCGCCACCGGGAATGGGGCCTTCTGCGCGATCGTCGGACTGGGCATGTATTCGTCTCCGCTGGTGTTGCCGAAATGATCCATCATAGCTACATTTCGCGGATGACAACGGCGCAATGGCTGCTGGCCGCCCGCATCGGCATGATGTCGCTCGAGTTCCTGCTCATTCGCGCGCTGCTCGTGCGCGGCCGATACACCTGGCGCGACACCTGCGCCTCGCTCGGCATGCGCGTCGGCAATTGGGTCAGCAACCTGCTGCTCGCCGGCGCGACCGTCGCCGCCTTCGCGGCATTCCACCGGCACCGGCTGTTCGACATCTCGATGCAATCGGCGCCGGCGTGGGCCGCCCTCATGGTGCTGGACGACTTCGCCTATTACTGGTTCCACCGCATCAGCCATGAATGCCGCTTCTGGTGGGCGGCCCACGTCAATCATCACTCCTCGCAGGAATACAATCTTTCGACCGCGGCCCGGCAACCCTGGACCGGCGTGCTCGCGGGCGCCTGGGCACCCTGGTTCGTCCTGGCGCTGATCGGCTTCCCACCGCCGATGATATTCCTGCAGAGCGGGATCAACCTGTTCTATCAAGACTGGCTGCACACCCAGGCGATCGGGCGCATGCCCGCCTGGTTCGAATACCTCTTCAACACCCCCGCTCACCACCGCGTGCATCACGCGGTCAATCCGCGCTACCTCGACCGCAACTACGCCGGCATCTTCATGGTCTGGGATCGGGTGTTCGGCACGTTCGCGCAGGAACGGGACGACGAGGCGCCGCGGTTCGGGCTGGTCCACGACATCGACACCTACAATCCCCTGAGGATCGCGTTCCACGAATGGGCCGCGCTGTTCCGCGACCTGTTCCGCTCGCGTTCGCCGCGTGAGGCCCTCGGCGTCGTCTTCGGTCCGCCCGGTTGGCGCGCGGACGGCCGGGGCCCGACCGCGGAGAACATCCGGGCGGCGTGGAGCGACGGGGTCGGCGGCCCCCGGTGGGCGGGTCATTGAGCGCCACGGACCGTCAGTGGGTGTGAGGAGGGACCCGGAACACCCGCCGCGCGTTGGCGAAATAGATCTTGTCGATGGCGCCCCTCGGCAGTGCCAGTCCAACGACGTCGGCGCCGAGGGCGTCGATGTGCTGTACTGCCGAGGTCGCAAGGTAGCTCCAGTCCGAGCGCCAGAACGCATCGGCTTCCTGCGAAAAACTCCCCCGCTCGATCGGGGGATTCTGCGCGCGGTCGGCGGCCGACACGGGATTCTCGGTCAAGTCGCTGCCGTACAGGAGGCGATCTTGATACTCGATGAAAAAGCGGCGCACCTTCCCGCGGTCCGTCCTTGACTGGAACTGCACCTGGGACATGCGCGCCGCCAGATCCACGGTGGCATTGGGATGAGCATCCAGGAATTGCGCAAGGGCGTCGACGCTCCATTCGAGGCTGCCCATGTGGGCTCCCACGAAGGACAGCCGGGGATGACGTGCCACGAAACGGTCACGCGCCGCCATCAGGCTCTCGTAGCTCGGCATGTCGGGATGCAGGAACATGTGATATTCGGGGTGATCGCGGAAATAGCTGCGATCGTTCTCCGTGGTCATTGCCTCCAGCGGCAGCCAGCAGTTCTTCGGCTCCGCCTGGTGCGCGATCAGGGGCACGCCCCGCGCCTCGATATGCGCCATCACGCCGTCGAAGCCGGGATCATCGATCACGATGAGACGGCCCTGTGAATTTCTCGCCACCATGCCGACATTCTTCCAGATCTTCACGGCCACGGCGCCCCGTTTCAATTCCGCATCGATCGCCCGGACGGTGCCGCGCGTCCAGCGGTCCGTGCCGAAGCCGAGCATGGAAAAGGTCGTGGCGAACTGAAAATTCCCGGGAGCGGCGGCGTGCAGCGCGTGGGCGACCCGCGCCTGCTCGGCGAGCGGCGGGAAGTCGGGATAGTCGACGTTGATCGACAACAACGAAAACCCGTCCCTGCGCGCGATGTCGAGGAAATCGTGGTCGTCCGTATTGGCATGGACGTGGGCGTCGAATTTCCGCACAGCCGCGAAATCCGCGACGGTGTAGGTCGATGCCGGATGCGCGGCGGCCAACGCCCCTGCCAGGCCGAGGGCGAGCGCCCACGCCGGCCGGAGAGTCATGCGGATGCGGCCCCGGGCCGGGCGGCCGCAAGTTGGCGGGTCAGCGCCGCAATCGCGGTCGCCGCGAGCGGCGTTCCGCCGAGTCTCGCGGCGTACAGCGCCGCCCCCGCACCCGGAGTCATCTTGGGCGCCGAGAACTCGTACTGCCGGCCATTGACGCCGATGGCGGAACGCAGCGGCTCCAGGATCAACTCGCCGAATTGGAACATGCCCCCCGAATACGATACGGGCATCGGCAACCCGGGAGGCGGCCGCAATTGGTCCCGCACCGCATGCACCAGCGCCGCGAGTTCACGCGCGGCCGCCTCGAACACCCGCTGCGCCTGGAGGTCTCCGGCCCCGGCCGCCCGCGCGACGATCGGCGCCAATCCCGCGAGTTCGCTGCGCGTCATGGGCGGCGGCCCATAGGCTGCAGCGCAAAGATCGAGATCGCTGCACAGCCGAAAGCGTTCCCGGATCAAGTCGTACAACGGTGCCTGCGGCGCACGGCCGTCGCTCATGCGCGAAAACAGCGCCAGCGCTTCGCGGGCGACCCAGTACGCCGAGCCCTCGTCGCCGAATACTTCGCCCCAACCGCCGGCGCGCGCATTCCGGCCCGCGAACTCTCCGTAAGCGATGGATCCGGTGCCGGCCACCAGATTGATGCCGTCGCGGCCGGCGAGAGCCCCCGCCCAGCCGCAGATCATGTCGTTGCCGCAACGGAAGCGCTCCCGCGGCAGAAGCGGCGATGCCGCCTCATCGAGGAGGCCCTGGCGCCGGCTGTCTTCGCCGTGGGCCGGCAGTCCCAGAAACGCGAACGTGAGCGCCTCCGGCGGCACCTGACCTTGCCGCAGAGTCGCGCGAATGCCGCTCGCCAGCATCGCACGCAAGGCATCCATGCCGGTTTCCAGATGGTACGCCGGCCCCTCGCGGTGGATCGACAGCACCCGTCCCGACTCGTCGATCAGGACGAACTCGGTCTTGGTGCCCCCGCCGTCGACCCCGAGAAAGGTGTTCACCGAAGCGGCTGCCAGGGATAGATCGATACGCCCCGCACCACCCGATTGACCACGCCCCGGACATTCGGCGTATCCGGCCGCAGTCCCAGCGACAGCGACTGCAGGAACGCGAACGTCTGTGCAAACACCGCGTAGGGAAAGCACAGCGACAGGTCGGAGGCGTCCATCGCACCCGGCACGATGATGGCATCGTCCTGCGGTGCGTCCGCTCGCACGGCACCCGCATGACCGTCGTCCCCCGAATGCAGCACCGCCACCCGCGCCGCGACGCCGTCGGCGCGCAGTTCGCGCAGCACGTCCATCTCATAGCGGCGCGCGTACGGATCGTTGGAGAGGAACAGCACGACGAGGGTCCTGTCATTGACGATGGTCTTCGGGCCATGACGGAAGCCCAGGGGGGTTTCGGCAAGCGCCACGACCCTGCCGTCGCTGAGTTCGAGCAGCTTGAGCGCGGCCTCGCGGGCCAGGCCCTTGAACGCCTGTCCGCCCAGGTAGACCACCCGCTCGAAGCGGGCGCCCGCCAGGCTCGCGACCAACGGCAATCCTGCATCGAGCACATGTGCCGCCCAGCCGGCGAGCGCGGCCGCGCGCTCCCGCGGCAGCAGGTCGAACGCCAGCGCAGCGGCGAGCATCATGCCCGTGAAACTCGACGTCATCGCGAAGCCGCGGTCGTTGGTTGCCTCCGGCAGCAGTACGACGTGCGCGTTGCGCAGCCGCCGCCCCTGCCGGCACAAATCCCCCTCGCCATTGCAGGTGACGATGAGGTGATGACAGTTCGGCACGCCCTGTCCGGCGAGAGTGACCGCCGCGACGCTTTCCGGACTGTTGCCCGAGCGTGCGAACGAGACCAGCAGAGTCGGCACGTCCTCCAACGTGCTGTCGGGCGCGCCGACCAGGTCGGTGCTCGCAACGGCGTCCACCCGTCGCCGCGTCCGGTTTCTCATCGCCGGCGCCAGACACTCGCCGACGAAGGCGGACGTGCCGGCTCCGGTCAGCACGATGCGCAAGTCCCGCCGCTGCAGCAGCGGATCGAGAAAGGCCCGCAATGCGCCGTCCTCGCGCCGCATCCCGTCCCCGATCTCCGCCCAGAGGGCCGGTTGCTGCGCAATCTCGCGCGCGGTCCAAATGCCGCCCGCCGTTTCGAGCCCGGCCAGCGGATGTCCCAGAATGTTCATCGGCCCCTCACATGATTCGAGGCGCCGCCTGCCAGCCCGCCGGGCCGGCAGGCACGGTCGTAGTGGCGCAGCACCTCTTCGACGCCGTCGAGAACCAGTTCCCGCGGGTCGTTTTTCAGAAGGCCGGCGCGGATCGCCGCATATTGCACCGGCAGATACTGGCTGATCAGCGTCAGTGGAATGCCCGCGGCCCGCAGCCTGTCGAAGAGCTGCGTGCATGCCCGCTCCACCGCGGGTGCGGCCCAGTAATACCGGATCCGGTCGCTCAAACTGAACTGCAGATCGAAGTCCCGCCGCTTCGGGTCCACGTAGTAGGCGCTCCAATGGCGGGGGTCCCGCCTCATTTCCTCGAGCATCGTATCCTTGAGCGACGCATCCGGCATCAGATCCAGTTCAAGCGCCATGTCCGACAGAGCCCACAGCGCCTCGCGCAACGCAAAGGTCGCACCCGGTCCCACCTTGAGAATGGCGAAGTGATCCCGTACCAGGGCATCGAGGGCGGAAGGCGTTTGATAATCCGTGGAGTGCGCCTCGAACACCATGCCGGCCACCGGCTCGATGCTCCGGCTCAAGCCGGCAGCCTTGGAGGGGACGTAGTCGATCACCTGTTCGTGCGCGAATTCGACTCCGGGCTGCACCACCAAACCCACCACCCGGCCCCACGCCGCCTCGACGCCATGGCGCGCAAAGGCCCTGCGATGCGCCTCGATCGTCGCGTGCGCCGCCGCGGGCGTCGTCAGGCTCAGTTCCCCCATCGTCTCGTGCGCCCCGCCCGGCACGGGCACTTCGGAGCCGATGATGTACACGGGCGCCTCGCCGCCCGCGGCTCGCCATGCAGCCTCGGTGATCTCGCACAGCGCGGCGTTGCGGTCCGCAATCACTTCGTCGCCCAGCGCGCCCGGATCGTCGGCGCAGGACATGGAGCAATCCAGATGGATCTTGCGGAATCCCGCGCTCACATATTCTCCCACCATCACCCCGGCCTTCTGCAAAGCGGCCGTCGACGGCAGGCGCTGCCAGCAATTCGGGCCCAGATGATCGCCGCCGAGCACCACACGGTCGTGCGGCAGACCGACGGCACTTGCGATCGCCAGCACCCGCGCACGAAACGCGGCGGGCCGCATGCCGGTGTAGCCGCCGTCCTGGTTGACCTGGTTCGAGGTGGCCTCGATCAGCGCTACGCCCCCCGTGCGGTGCGCGAGGCGCAGTGCCGCCTCCAGCACCAGAGGGTGCGCGGAGCACACGGAATAGATCCCCACCGGGTGGCCGGACTTGTGACGGTCGATGAGCTCCAACAGTGCATTCATCCGGGCAGCTCGATGATCTTGTCCTCCGGCTCGAGCGCGAGCAGCGCGGCGGCGAGGAATGCGAGTGCGATCGCGACGACGATGATGGTGCTCGGCACGGCGCCGAGCACCATCATCGAGATGACCGCCGTGATCATCGGCGCGCCTGCGTTGGCGAGCGGCGCGACCACCAATGCCCGGCCATAGCGGAAGGCATACACCAGCGTCAGTGCGCCCACCGCGTTCAGGATTTGAGTGAGCGCGGCGAGCCCCGGTCCCCGCCACCCATACTCGATGGGAGTCCGGAAGTCGGTCATCCACAGCGCCACCGGGATCAACGCAAGGCCCGTGAGCGTCATGTACAAGAAGATGTTCTCGGCATCCATGCTGCCGTTGGCGAGCTTCATGAAATAGGCCTGCACGCCCCAGGCGAACAGAATGACGAGCGCGTACAGGAACCACGTGACGCCCTGCATCCCGGGCGCCGCCGGCAGGGCGTTCACATCCCCGCCCGGCGAGTAATTGAACAGCGGCAGCGCGATCAGCGCGAGGACCACGCCGAGCGCACCCACCCGTGTCACCCGTTCCCTGAGAAACAGCATCGACAATGCGATGGTGATCACCGGCGACAACGCGATGATGGGGAAGATGAGGTAGGTGGGCCCGGTGTGCACGGCGTGAAACAGCAGCATCTGGCCGCCCGCCCCCGTCAATCCGATCAACGACCCCAGCACGATGGACCTGGGGTCGCGGCGCACCCGCCAGCGGGCGCGCCGCATGACGAACAACGCAGGCGGGATCATCGTCAACGCCCACACCACGTACACCAGGGTTTCCGGAAACCCGTGCCGGGTCGGAAATTCGGCGAACGCACCCCAGATCCCCCAGAATCCGGTGGTGACGAGCGCATACATGAGCCAGGGCTTCTTCATCAGTAGCGGTACGACGCGCCGAGCACGAAACTGCGGCCGTAGGCGCTGTAGCCCCCACCGACACCGCTCGCGCTCTGTCCCACCAAAAAGCCGCTCGCCCACGGCAGCAGCGGATTGCCGTTGAGATAGGACCGCGCGATGGCATTGGTGAGGTTTCTGCCCTCGACGTACACCTCGAAGCCCCTGAAGAACCGATAATGGGCGCTCGCCGTCACCCATGAAAACGGGTCGGAGATCGCCGGCCATCCGGGGACTTCCGTGCACTGCGCACACACGTAGTTGTAGCGCGAGGTGTAGTCCCAGTTCACGTCCATGTTGAACGGGCCCTTGTCGTATATCAGGCTGACCGAGAAGGTGGTCGGCGGCGGCTCGTTGACGACGACGCTCGCGCTGCTGCTCCAGGTATGCGTGTATTGCATGTGGGTGCCGAAGCCGTTGGCGAGGAAATGCTGCCAGCTCAATTCCACGCCCTTGAATGTCTCCTTCGCACCGTTGGCCGGCGTCGTGACGGTCCACAGGAACGGCGTTCCCGGCCCGGCCGCCGCGGACCCCGGCGGCCCGCCGACGTATTGCTTGGTGCCGAGATCGACGTTGGCCGTGGTGCCGGTGTAGATGTCGTTCGTCACCTTCTTGCCGAACAGCGCGGCGTTGAGCGCCGAGTGGGGTTGGTAGTACCACTCGATCGACAGATCCGCCGACCAGGCCTTGATGGGCTTCAAGCCTGCGGTGCCCGTATAGATGAGTTCCGGGGTCCCGTTGATCGCGTTGTTGGTGGCGTTCGGTGCCAGCTGATTCAGGTCGGGCCGCGACATCGTCTCCGCCAACGCCGCGCGCAGCTGCAGACGGTCCGGCACCGCCCAGTAGCTCAAATTGGCCGAGGGCAGCGCAAGGGTGTAGGTCGACTGCTGCGAGAACTGCGACGAGCTGCTGTACTGGACATTCCAGGTTTGCGTCGAGTTCGCGGCCGAGGGGGTCCACAACGAAACCGGCACGGATTCGGCCGTGTCCGCGAGCGTCGTGGTGCGCACCACGCGCACGCCGACGTTCCCCGACCAGTCCGTGCCGGCGAACGTCGCCTCCGTGTAGAAGGTGAATGTCTTCTCGGACACATCGTAGGAGTTGAACGGATTGGGCTGCGGCAGCGTGCCCGCCAGATTGAACGGACTCGAGCAGGGCAGTGAGGAACAGAAGAACGGATTGGGCTGACCGTTCAAACTGGCCATGAACGCCAGCAGCTGGTTGGTATTCAACTTGGGCAGCACCGACGGATACGAACCGCCCGCTCCGCGCATGAAATTCGGCGGGCTGGTGAACGAGATGACGTTGAAGCCCTGCGAGCCGAAGGTGTAGGGATTGCACTGCACCGGGCAGCCCGCCGTGGTGTACAGGGTGCCGTACTGGCCGGAACCGTTGTTCCAGTCGTTGCTGATGTCGGCGCGGGTCTTTTCACGGTGGCTGTAACCCAAACCAAACAGCAGTTTTTCGAAGAACCCCAGGTTCGCATGATAGGCGCCGTCCAAGGTGAACCCCGTGACCTGGTCGTGTACCGAGAAGCCGCTGAGTCCATCGTAGTGCGTGGACCAATACTTGTTGTTGTTGAGGAACCCCGAGTTCATGAGCGACGTATAGGAGCAATAGCCGGCCTGGGTGGCGCTCGCCGACCCCGCCGGACATGCCGTGAGGCCCAACTGGCTCGGCGGAATGGCCACGTTGAGGCTGGGCAGGCTGTGCGGGATGTCGGTCAGGGTGAGGATGTCCGGCGAATAAGGCGTGGCCGATACCAAACCCGCCGTCACGAAGGTGTCGGTGCCTCCCTCCGGCCGGCTGGCCGTCGAGCGATAGGCGTCGAAGTCCAGCTTGAACTTCTCGGAGGGCTGCCAGCTGCCCTTCAAGCCATACAGTGAAGTGACGACATTGCGGTTGAGCGTGTTGTTCACGATCTCCGGCGTGAAGTTGTTCGACGTCACGGCCGTCACGACGCCGTTCTGCACCGTCGGGTTGGAAAAGGTCGGATTGCCGTTCTGATCCGTGCCGTACGGGAAATAATACGACTGGTTGTAGCCGACCTGGGGGTCCTGCAGCTTCGTCCACAGGCCGTCCACGCCGACGTGGAGCGTATCGGTCGGATGCCACTCGAGGCTTCCCGACAGGGCCTCGCGCTTTTTCTCATCGAAGATCGACCCGAAGGTGATGCAGCACGGTGTGGCGGTGAGCGGCACCGACGGGGAACTGCCGTCGAAGGGATACGTGGCGGGACCGTAGATGTTCTGGTTGAACGCGTTCAGCGAATCGGTGCGCGTGTGATTGTCGGATATCACCCCCGCGACCAAGAATCCCAGGGTGTTGTCGAGCATCGTATCCTCGGCGAAGGCCGAGAATTTATGGCCATACAACGCGGACATGTCGTTGTAATTGCCTTCCGCGTGCACACCCGCATGCTGGCCCGGATTGTCGAAGGGGCTCGCCGTGCGCAGGTTCACCGTGCCGCCGATGCTGCCCTCGAGCGCGGAGGCCTCCGATGACTTGAGCACGTCGGCGCCCGAGATCACTTCCGACGGCAGGACGTCGAAGGCCAGGTCGCGTGCATCGTCGTCCGTGGCCAGGATCCGGTTGTTGAGCGTGACGATGTTGTACTGCGGCCCGAAGCCGCGCACGCTGACTTTCTGGCCCTCGCCGCCCGTCGTGCGTGTGATCGTGATGCCGGGCAGATGCTCCAGCGAGTCGGCGACGTCGGCGTCCGGAAATCGGCCGAGTTCCTCGGCATTGATGGAATCCAGCACCACGGTGGCATTGCGTTTGACGTCGAGGGACTTCTCCAGGCTGGCCTTGAGCCCGGTGACGACGATCTCCTCGAGCTCCGGCAACGGGGCGCTTGCCGCCCCGGTCGCCGCCGTGGTGGTCAGCGCCGGCGTGTCAGCGGCGGCGGACCCCTCGAAGGCGCCGGCGAACGCGCCGGTCCCTACCGCGAATGGCAGCCAAATCGCAATCAACGTAGGCTTGATGCTGGGCACGCTTCATCTCCCTGTACCATTTATCCGATTGCTTATTGACCCGTCGCCGGGAACTAAAACGAAAGTAAATGAAAGTTTTTATCCCTGTATACTTTCGTATTCTTGCATTTGATGTTATTTGTATTTTCGAATAAGTCAATAGGCAGACCACAACCGCCAAAGAATCAAAGGCCATGACACATAGGAATACCTCGCGTCGACAGTTCGTGCGACTCGCCGGCGGACTCGCCCTGGCGCTGCGCCATGGGCTGCTGCCCGCCTATACCGCCATCGGCCCTCGAGCCGCACCGGACTCAACCCGCGCCGCGGCCGCCCTCGAGGATGCGGCACTGCGAATCGAATGGGATGCGAATCTGCACACCCGGGTGTGGCGCAGGCTGGGCGAGCGCTGGATACCGTTGACCACGTGGGCACCCAGCGAGTACCTGCGGTGCGACACCCATCCCGACGCCCGGCGTGACGACGCCCGGCGTGACGACGCCCGGCACATTGCCGACTTTGCGATGCGCCATCAGACCGAGGATATGGTCGAGGACGTCAACGGTCCGGGCAGGCGGCTCACGTTGTCGGGCACCTCCTTGGGCGGCATCGAGAAGACGGTGACTGCGACGTCCTATCAACGCCATCCCGGCCTCGTACTGATGCGCGTCGCGTATCGCAACGCGTCCTCCGAATTCATGAGCGTTCGCAGCTGGACCAATGGCGATAGCCGGATGCCCGCCGACGGCGTCCGGAACGCCGGGACGGGCTCCCCCGCATTCTGGTGTTATTCGGGCGCGTCGTACGAGGATCGCCGCGACTGGGTGCAGCCGGTCGAGCCCGGATTCGCTCAGGACAACTTTCTAGGCATGGAAGCCTCCGACTACGGCGGCGGCACGCCCATCGTCGATGTCTGGCGCCGCGACGGCGGTCTCGCGGTGGGTCATGTGGAGACCACGCCGCGGCGCGTCTCGCTGCCCGTGCAGGGACAGCGCGGCGCCGTGCGCGTCGCCGTCTGCGGGCGCGAGAGACGGACCTTACGGCCAGGCGAGCGCTTCGAGACGCCGCAGACCTTCGTGGCGGTTCACGGCGGCGACTATTTCGCCGCGCTCGCGAGCTACCGACACCTGATGTCCGAACGCGGCCTGACGCCGGCGAGACCGCCGGCGGCATCCTACGAACCGATATGGTGCGCGTGGGGCTATGAGCGGGCCTGCACGACGGCGTTGATCACGGGAACGCTGCCCAAGGTGAAGGAACTGGGGCTGGAGTGGGCGGTCATCGACGACGGCTGGCAGGCGATGATCGGCGACTGGCATCCCGACCGGACGAAGTATCCGAACGGCGAGCCGGACGTGCGCCGGCTCGTGGCGGACATCCGCGCCGCCGGCTTGAAGCCGCGACTCTGGTACTCTCCGTTGTCAGTCGCGCCGGGATCCGACTTCCTGCATGATCACCCCGATATGCTGCTGCTCGACAAGGACGGCGCCGTCCAGGAGATTTCCTGGTGGAACAGTTTCTATCTCTGCCCCGCATACGCTAAGACGGTCGAACACACGCAGGGGCTCATCGAAAAATTCATCGGCCACTGGGGATTTGCCGGCCTCAAGATCGACGGCCAGCACCTGAACAACGTCGCACCCTGTTTCAATCCCGCTCATCACCACGCCCGGCCGGAAGAGTCCGTGGAAGGTCTGCAGACGTTCTTCGGTGCGATCTATCGGACCGCGACGGGCATCGATCCGAACGTGGTGATCGAGTTATGCCCCTGCGGCACCGCATATTCCGCCTTCAATTTCCCGTACATGAATCAGGCTCCCGCCTCCGACCCGGAGTCCTCGTGGCAGGTGCGCCACAAGGGCAAGACGCTGAAGGCCTTGATGGGCCCCAGCGCTCCGTTTGCCGGCGACCACGTCGAACTCAGCGACCACCACGACGACTTCGCCTCCACGGTGGGTGTCGGCGCCGTCGTATCGACGAAGTTCACGTGGCCGGTGGACCCGAAGCCGAAGGATTCGTTTCTGCTCACACCGGCGAAGGAACGCGACTGGCGCCAGTGGATCGGACTGTACAAGGAAAAAATGCTGCCCCTCGGGACTTATCGCGGCGAACTCTACGACATCGGTTTCGACCGCCCGGAGGCGCACGCCATCGAGAAGGCCGGCCGCGTCTACTACGCCTTCTTCGCCGACCGTTGGAGCGGCCCGGTCAGCCTGCGC
This sequence comes from Nevskiaceae bacterium, assembly GCA_037445285.1. GTDB lineage: Bacteria > Pseudomonadota > Gammaproteobacteria > Steroidobacterales > Steroidobacteraceae > Bog-1198. Next base: position 47,722 of record JBBIKV010000008.1, read on the forward strand.
GGCCTGCAGCCCGGCGCTGCGTACCGGATCCGCGACTATTACAACGAGCTCGACCTCGGCAGCGTGTCGGGTCCGCAAGGCCGGATGCCGGTGACGTTCGAGGGCTTTCTGCTGCTAGAGGCGATACCGGCGTGAAGGCGGAGCCGGGACTCCTGGTGGCCGAACGGCGCCACCGCATCGTCGAACTGCTGCGCGAGCACGGCAGGGTCACCGTGGAGGCGCTCGCGGAACGGTTCGCCACGTCGGCCGTCACGATCCGCACCGACCTGGCCACGCTCGAAGCCGGCGGGGCACTGGAGCGGACTCACGGCGGCGCACTTCTGCGGCGCGAAGAGGACGATCAGCCCATCGCCGTGAAACAGACGCGGCATCACGCGGAGAAGGTGCGCATCGCCAAGGTCGCGGCTTCCCTCATCGAGGACGGCGAGACGATCATTCTGGACTCGGGAACGACGACAGCCGAGGTGGCGCGGCAGATTCGCAAGCTCGAGGGCCGCTCGATCAACGTCATCACCAACGCCCTGAACATCGCGGTCGTGCTGGCGGAGATGTCCTTCGTGCGGCTCATCATGCCGGGCGGCATCCTGCGGCCCGAGTCCAATTCCCTCTCCGGCCCCATGGCCGAGGCCGCCCTCGCCGATCTGCAGGCGGATCGTCTCTTCCTGGGCGCCGACGGCCTGGATCCCGAGCGCGGCGTGATGACGCCGCATCTTGCGGAAGCGCAGCTCAATGCAAAGATGATTGCCATCTCGCGCCAGGTGATCGTCGTGGCAGATTCATCGAAGCTCGAGCGCCGCAACATCTCGCTCATCGCCCGCGTCGAACAGTTGCACATGCTCATCACCGACACGGGCGCGAACCCCGACGTCGTCGCGGAACTCGAACGCCGCGGCGTGGCGGTCAGGCGCGCCTGACGCCCCCGAACTCAACCTGTTCGTGAAACGGATCGACCCGTAATACAATCGATTGCTTTTTTCGACCTCACCCCGCGGGGACAGCGCACCATGAACACCTTCAACTGGGGCTTGATCGGCCCCGGATCGATCGCCCACCGGTTTGCCGAGGCCGTGGCGGGGCTGCCAAACGCCCGGCTGCACACCCTGCTGGGGCGCCGCTCGGCCTCGAGCGAGGCCTTCGTGCAGCGCTGGCACGACCCGGTGGCCTCGCCGCTGGCGGTTGCGCCGGATCTCGACGCGCTGGTCGGCAACCCGGACATTCATGCCGTCTATATCGCCACGCCGCACGACAGCCACGCCCAGTTCGCCCTGCGCTGCCTCGCCGCGGGCAAGCCGGTGCTGTGCGAGAAGCCGCTCACGTCCACGCACGCGGAGACCGCCGCCCTCGTGCGGGCGGCGCGCGATCACGACGTGTTCCTGATGGAAGCCCTGTGGACCCGCTTCCTGCCGATCTACGCCCTGATCGCTGCCTGGCTGCGGGAAGGCGCCATCGGCAAGGTACAGCACATTCAGTCGAGCTTCTGTTTTCCGGCGCCGTACCGCCCCGCCAGCCGATTGTTCGATCCGCTGCGCGCCGGCGGCGCCCTGCTCGATGTGGGAATCTACAATCTCGCCATGACGCGCTGGGTGCTGGAACACTCGCTGGGCGAATGTCCCGAACCCCGGGACATCGATCTGCACGCGGTGCTGGCGCCCACCGGGGTGGAACAACGCGTCGCCGCCACCCTCGCATTTCCCGACGATGTCGTGGCGCAGTTCGTCTGCGGCTTCGACGGTGCCGCCCTGAACGCCTTGGTGATCTCGGGAAGCACCGGCGTCATCACCGTCCCGCATAATTTCTGGGAGGGAACGCGCGCGACGTGGATGCGGGCGGGCGAGACCATCGCCGCGCCGGAAGCCCCCCTGGCCATCAACGGATTCGAGGGCGAGATCGTCGAGGCGATGCGCTGCATCGGCGAGGGAAGGCGCGAAAGCCCGGGCATGTCGCTGGCCGAATCGCTGGCCCTGAGCCGTTGGCTGCAGACCCTGCGCCAAAGCCTCGGCCTGCGGTTTCCCTTCGAGTCGGATCCCGGCCTCGCGGGTCCGAACCATCATGAGTGAGGAGCGTTCCATGCCGGGCAACACCCTGTCCGCGGCACCACGGCCGCTCGATCTCTCGCGTATCGTCCTTGGCATGTGGCGCCTGGTCGAGTGGCATTTGACGGTTCACGAGTTGCGGGACCTCGTCGAGCGTGCGGTCGCTCTCGGCGTCACCAGCTTCGATCATGCCGACCTGTACGGAGACTATGGCTGCGAGTCGCTCTTCGGAGCGGTGCTGGAGGACTCGCCTTCCTTGCGCGATCGCATCGAACTGGTCACCAAATGCGGCATCAAGCTCGTGAGTTCCCGGCGCCCCGCCCACGCCCGCAAGAGCTACGACACCTCGCGCGCGCACCTCATCGCCTCCGTCGAGAACAGCCTCCGGGCGCTGGCCACCGACCGCATCGACCTCCTGCTGATTCATCGGCCGAGTCCCCTCATGGACGCCGCCGACATGGCGGATGCGTTCGCCGGCCTGCATGCCGCGGGAAAGGTGCGCGCCTTCGGCGTCTCGAACTTCACACCGGCGCAGTTCGCGCTGGTCGATGCCGCCGCCCGCGCGGCGGGGCTCCCCTTGGTGACCAACCAGGTCGAATGCTCGCCTCTGCATTGCGCGCCCCTGTTCGACGGCACGTTCGATCAAGCCCAGGCGCTGCGCTGCGCCCCGATGATCTGGTCACCGCTGGGAGGCGGCCGCCTCTTCGACGCCAGCCGCCCCGACGCACGCCGGGTGCGCGAAGCACTCGAACGCGTCGGCCGGGATCATGGCTGCGGTGCGGCGACCGTCGCCTTCGCCTGGCTGCTGCGCCTGCCGTGCCGGCCACATCCCATCGTCGGCTCGCATCGACACGGGGCGCTCGAGGACGCCGTGCGCGCGCAGACCCTCGCCCTGTCCGACGAGGACTGGTTTGCCGTCCTGGCCGCGGCCCAGGGACACGACGTGCCGTGAGTGCCAGGGTCGAATTGACCGCGAAATCGATATGCGCATACAATGCGCATATGAGGGATGCCACATGAAAACACGATTCAACGCGGCGGCCCGCAAGCGGCCGGTCAATCTGACCCTGAACGAAGACCTCGTGAGCCAGGCAAAGTCGATGACCGACAATCTCTCCGGTGTCGTGGAATCCTTGCTGGCGGATTTCGTCGACCGAGAAAGCAGGGCACGCCTTGCAAGAACCAAAGTCGTGGAAGCGGCCGTCGCCGCGTGGAATCAGTTCAATCTGGAATCTGGTTCGATTGCCGACGAATACTCATCACTCTGATGGCGCAGTTTGATGTGCACCGGAACCGGGGCAGGCACAAGGACACCATCCCGTTCGTCGTCGTGGTGCAATCCGCGCAGTTCGACAACTACCGGCGCAGAGTGGTGGTGCCACTCGTCCGGGCGGCGGAACTCGGGAAAATCGCCCATGCCGCCTTCAACCCGACATTCAAAATCCGCGGCACTTCGGTCGTCCTGCATCCGCTAGAGATCGTTTCCGTCCCTCTCGATCAACTGGGTGAAATGGTCGGCTCACTCGACGATGACAGCCAGTTGGTCGTTGCAGCCTTGGACGAACTTCTGACGCGCGTAGGGAAGTGACCGACCGCAGGTAACAGTGGCCTCACGGCGAGCCGCTCGCGCACCCGAGAGGCGGCCGCGGCGGGGGCCGCAGCCCTTCCATGCCCTTGAATTCCGCAAACTGCGTCGTCGTCGCCCACAGGTAGTCGCCGAACAGGAACGGTTCGAACCGTGCCGCGTCGGCGCTGGGCAGCGGCGCGATTTCGGCGTCGGCCCGCGCCTCGTAGAAGAACGGGATCGAGAATCGCTCGCGACCGCTGCCGATCACCCGGTGGCGGGTCGCCTTGATCTTTCCGCCGCACCAGCGCTCGAGCACCTTGCCGAAGTTGACCGCCAGGCCACCCTCGACCGGCGGCACATCCACCCAATCCCCGCGGCGGTGCAACGCCTGCAGGCCATCGACACCATCCTGCGCGAGCAGAGTCAGGAACCCCGAATCGACATGCGGCGCACCGGTGAGGTACCGGCGTTCGCCGCGGTGCATAACCCAGACACCGGGATCCGATTCGGCGACGCGGTCGGCGTCGGTGCGCACCGGATAGCGGATGAGGCGCAAGGTCGACAGGCCGCCGCGCGCGAAGGCGGGATCGAAATGTGCCTCGGCGAGACCGAGCCCGCGCGCGATCGAGCGCATCAACGCGCGACTCACGCCCTCCATGGCGAGGTAGTACGAGGCCACCGCCTCGTGCCAGCCGGGCAGGGACGACGGAGGCGGCAGCGGGGTTCGTTCCCGCAAGGGGTCGCCGGGGTGCACCACCTCCGGGCCGTACGCCACGTCCGGCCCCAGGTCGATGCCCTCCTTGCTCGTGAGGAAGCCGTGCTGCAGCGGAAACCAGCCGCGATAGACGTTCGGATTCCGGGGATCGAATTTTTGGCGCCAGAGCGTGCGGATCTGCCCCTCCGGCAGGCCGAACAGCCGCAACAGGCCGGCACGGGCCGCGGGGCCGAGCGGCGCCCGCGGTCCGATCCCGGTGGCGACGAAAAACCCGGTGTCCGCGGACGCCGCCATGAGCGCGCGGTCGGTGCGCTCGCGTTGCACCGATGCCGCCCCGAACAGCGGTTCGATATCGATGCGTGGTATGGCCTCGCTCATGTCGTCGGGCACCCTCATCCGGATCGGCAACCCCTGCCGCAAGGCGCGTGACGATACCTCGGACGGTCAAACCCGACAAGCGGCCCGCGACCGACTACAATCGATGCATTCCGACCCCAATCACACACCCGGGTGACCGAACGAATGAAGCGCATATCGCAGATCTTGGGCGCACTGCTGATCGCCGGCGGCCTATACGTCCTCGTCAAGTCGCCGAACTATCCGAGCGAACAGAGCGTGGTGAAATTTGGCACTTTCGAGGCGAAGATGCAGATCGAAAAGCCCGTTCCGCAGTGGATCGGGGGTGCCGCGCTCGGCGTCGGCTGCGTGCTGCTCGTACTCGGTCTCGCAAGGAAGGCGTGAGTCGGGCGGCGCGGCCTGCCGCCCGCGGCTATGCCGGTTTGACACCCTCGGCGCCCGCCGCGCATCCGGACTTCCCCCTCGGAATACAAGATCGCGCGAAACGGCTATTCTGTGCGCATGAAACACGCTCATTCCGCTCTTTGGCTCCGGCGTTCGGGCGCGCTCGGCCTGCTCGGCGTGCTGATCGCCTGCGGCGGGGCCCGCGGGGCACCGGTCACCCCGAACGGCAGCCGACTGTTCGTCCCCTGTGCCGCATGCCATCAGCCGGATGCAGGGGGCTCGGCGGACGGCACCATCCCGAACCTCGCCGGCCAGCGGCGCCGCTATCTGGAAAAACAGCTCGCGATGTTCCGCTCGGGGGCACGCATCGATGACTCCATGCAGGCCGTCACGGCGCATCCTGCTTTCGCTGAGCTGCGCAACATCGCCGCGCTGGCGACCTACCTCGCGGCACTCGAACCCAACCCCAAGCCGGTGACCGGCCCCGGCGAGCACCTGCGCGCCGCCCAGGATCAGTACGATCATATTTGCACGGCGTGTCACGGACCCGACGGCCGCGGCGACGAGACGAACCGGGTGCCCCGCATCGCCGGCCAGCACTACCCCTACCTGAGAAAACAGATCGAGTCGGCGGCCGGGTTCCACCGCGACCTCGCGCCGCCCGAAATGACCAGCGCCTTGCGCGGCATGAGCCCGGAGGAGAAGGACGCGCTCGCGGATTTCATCTCGCGCCTCGGCGCCGCCAAAATCCCGGGCGAGAAGGCCCCGTAGGGCACTCATGGACTCGAAAAAACTGCAGGATTTGCGCGGCCGCTTCGCGGATCGCGAAGTGTTCAAGGACGGCGAGAATCCGGTGCTGATCGAAGCCGGCCGCCAGGTCCAATCGCCGGACGGCAAGCGGTCGAAGCCGTACTCGGGGATGCCGACGTTGCTGGGCCTTCCGTGCGCGCCGGACGCCACGGGGCTCGATGTGGCGCTGGTCGGGGTGCCGATGGACCTGGGGGTGACCAACCGGCCTGGCGCACGCTTCGGACCGCGCGCCGTCCGCACCATCGAACGCATCGGCCCCTACCACGGGACCTTCCGCAGCGTGCCCAAGGCCCTGGTGCGCGCGGCCGACGTCGGGGACGTACCCTTTCGCAGCCGCTACAGCCTGGAAAGCTCCATCGAGGACATCGAGGCGTATTACTCGGACTTGACGGCCCGCGGCGTGCGGCCGCTCTCGGTCGGCGGCGACCACTCCATCACGTACCCGATTCTCAAGGCGCTGGGGCGCGAGAGGCCCGTGGGGCTGGTCCACATCGATGCGCATTGCGACACCATGGGCACCTTCGACGGCTCCAAATTCCATCACGGCGGGCCGTTTCGCCTGGCGGTGCTCGACGGCGTGCTGGACCCGGAGCGCACGATTCAGATCGGCATCCGCGGCTCATCCAACATGTTCTGGGAATTCTCCCACGCCAGCGGCATGACGGTCATTTACATGGAAGACTTCCTGCGCATGGGTGTCGAGGCCGTCGCGCAGAAAGCCCGCTCGGTGATCGGCGACGGACCCTTTTACATCTCGATCGACGTCGACGGCTTCGATCCCGCGTACGCGCCGGGTACCGGTACGCCGGAGGCCGGCGGACTGGAAGCGCGCGAGGGGCTGTCCCTGTTACGGGCGTTGCACGGCATGCACGTCATCGGCGCGGATGTGGTCGAAGTGGCGCCGCAGTACGACCCCACCACCAACACCAGCCAGTTGGCGGCGCAGCTCTTGTTCGAGGAATTTGCCTTGCTGGCGGCGAATACCCGCCGCTAGGAGCCGTCGCCGAGGGGCGACGAGCCCCCGGGGCTGCAGGCTTCCGGGGCGCACTCTCCCGGTCCGACGGCCCCCGATTGGATGCGCACCACGCCCTGCTTCGCCATGGCCGCCCATGCCGCGGCGAGCGAGCCGTTCAGATCGATGCCGCGGCAGGCATCCTCGATGACGTAGGTCTCGAACCCCGCCTTGCGGGCGTCGAGCGCCGTCCAGGCGACGCAAAAATCCGTTGCCAATCCGGCCAGGAACACCGTCTTGATGCCGCGCTCCCTCAGATATCCCTCGAGGCCCGTCGGTGTCTTGCGGTCCGCCTCCTCGAACGCGGAATAACTGTCGATATCCGGGTGGAGCCCCTTGCGCAAAATCAGGGTGGTACACGACAGATTCAGATCCTTGTGCAGATCGGCATCCACGGTTCCCTGCACGCAATGATCCGGCCACAGCACCTGATTGCCGTACGCCAGCCGCATTTCCGTAAACGGCTTCCTGCCGGGGTGGCTGGAGGCGAAGGAGGCGTGTCCCGGGGGATGCCAATCCTGGGTCATGACCACGGTTTGAAACGCCGGCGCGAGACGGTTGATGACCGGCACGACCGCTTCACCATCCTTGACCGCGAGGTTGCCCCCCGTCACGAAACAGTTCTGCACGTCGACGACGATCAGCGCACCGCTTGCGCCGGGCGACGGCGGGAGACCGGAGGCTCGTCGGCGGTTCATCGGCTCACTCCTCGACCCCAAAGACCCGCGCCCGCCACGTTCAGGCACCGTCCGACCGATCCATGCGATCCGCCAGGTCGCGCACCCCGTCGGACACGGACACCGGATACGGAGATTCCTCCGCAGTCAGGCCTCTCAGGCGGTCCGGAAGTTGCGCGACCCGCAGCCGGCAAAGGTCGCGGCTATCGACGAGCGTCGGCGGCGGCGCGAGCCGCCGTCCCTGGCGCAGGACCTCATGCAGCAGAGGTTCACCGGGACGGGTTTCCGAGGCCAGCGCAATGGTGTCGCCGAGCAGCGCGCCGTCCGAGTCGCACTCCCGGAACACCTGTTTCGCGCCCGGCCAGGTCTCCTTCCCCGATGACCGCTTGCGCCGCGGCTTTCCCGCATAATCCTCGAGCTTGTAGACCATGTCGATGGACGGCGTGTCCTCGGAGACGTCCAGGCGCGTGCCGACCCCGAAGGCATCGACCGGAGTGCCCGTCTCGAGCAACGAGGCGATGACATGTTCGTCCAGGCTGCCGCTCAAAATGATCTCGATGTCCTGACAATGCCCGGCGTCCAGAATCCGGCGGATGGCCCGTGCCTGCGCCGCCAAATCGCCGCTGTCGATGCGGACGCCCTGGATGTGCCCGGGTCTGCCCGCGTCCGCGAGTTCGCGCGCCAGGGCGGTCACCCGGTGAGCGGCCCGTTCGGTGTCGTAGGTGTCGATGAGCACGGACGTGCGCGGGCCGCGCAGCCCGACGAAATTGCGCAACGCCGCCTCTTCGCGGTCGTGCGCTTGAATGAAGGAATGGGCCATCGTGCCCGACAGGGGGATGCCGAACCGCCGGCCGGCTTCGACGGTCGCGGTCGCATCAAACCCCGCCAGATAGGCCGCCCGGGCCGCGAGCACCGCGGCCTCCGCACCATGAGCCCGGCGCATGCCGAAGTCCACCAGCCGTCTGCCGCGCGCCGCCCCCACGCAACGCACGGCCTTGCTCGCGATCAGCGACTGAAAATGCACGAGATTGATGATGCGGCTCTCGACCAGCTGCGCCTCGATGAGCGGCGCGGTGATGCGCAGGATCGGCTGTTCGGCGAAATACGGCGTCCCCTCCGGCATCGCATGCACCGAGCCCGTGAACCTGAGGGCGGCGAGGTGGTCGAGGAACGCGGCGGGAAAGAGCTGCAGGCCCGCCAGGAATTCCAGGTCGTCCGGGGTGAAGCGCAGCGCCTGCAGGTAGTCGATGACCTGTTCGAGACCGGCGGCGATGAGAAACCGGCGCGTTGGCGGCAGCCGGCGCACGAACAGCTCGAAAACGGCCGTTTGCTGCATGCCGAGCTCATGGTAGGCGCGGGCCATCGTGAGCTCGTACAGGTCCGTCAGCAGCGCCGGGCTGACGGGCCGCATGTCGCCTTCGGCATCGCTCATGGCGCGTCAGTCGACATGGAACCGCACGTACTCTTCGGCCGGGGCACGATCCGCGACCACGGCGTTGATCGGCGCCCGCGGGTCGGCGTAGCCGATCGACATGCCGCAATACAGGGTCCAACCCTCCGGAACGCCGAGAAATTCGCTGACCGTCCGCGCGTACATGCACCAGCTGATCTGCGCGCAGCTGTCGATGCCCGCCTCGCGCAGCAGGAGCATCAGCGTCTGGATGTAACAGCCGAGATCCGCCCACTGCGAGTTGCCCATGCCGCGCTCGATGAAGCAGAACAGCCCGACGGGCGCCCCGAAAAACTGCATGTTGTTGAAGACATAACGCCGCCGCCCCTCGACGTCCTCCCGCGCGATGCCCATCGTTCCGTACTGCCGCTCGCCGCAGTTGAAGCGTCGCGCCGCATACGGATCCTGCATGTCGGCCGGGTAGACCGGATATTGCATCTCGTCGAACCGCGGCTCCCGCTCGCGTCGCTCCCGCATGAGCGCCTTCAATTCGGCGATTTTCCGGCCGGCCACGACGCGCACGAGCCAGGGCTGGATGTTGCTGTTCGATGGGGCGCGCCCCGCGGTGTCGATGATCGCGCGCAGGGTTCCCAAGGGAACGGGTTCATCGAGAAACGCGCGCACGGAGCGCCGCGTCAGAACGGCTTCGGTCACATTCATCAAACGGTCCACTCCGGTCAAGGCACATCTCGGCGGGATCGACATCATCGAGCAGAAACAGGATCGGAGTCCAATGGACAGTGACCCGCGGGACGGCGTCGAGGCCGGGGAAGGGGGGCGGCCGCGCCACGGGCGCCCGCGCAGGCCTTTGCTATGATGCGGACCGCCGCCCCCCCCCCTGAGGATACGTCATGTCCGACCGAGCCGCGCCGACCAACGGCGCCGAATTGCTGCGCGATACCCTCCTCGACTGCGGCGTCCGCGTGTGCTTCGCCAATCCCGGGACCTCGGAAATGCATTTCGTGGCGGCGCTCGATCACGAGCCCCGCATGCGCTGCGTGCTCGGCCTGCAGGAGAACGTCGTGACCGGCGCGGCGGACGGCTATGGCCGGATGTCGGATCACCCGGCGGCGACCCTGCTGCATCTCGGTCCCGGGCTCGCCAACGGGTTGGCGAATCTACACAATGCCCGGCGCGCCCGCACACCGATCGTGAACGTCGTCGGCGACCATGCCTCGACCCATCTCGCGCTCGACGCGCCGTTGACGACGGACATCGAATCCCTGGCCAGGCCGATGTCCGACACCGTTCGGCGCATCACGGATCCGGACGACGTGCAGGCCGCAACGCTCGAGGCCTATCGCGAGGCGCGCGATCTGCCCGGGGTCGCCACGCTGATCCTGCCGGCGGACGCCTCCTGGGGCGCGCTCTCGGAGCGGCGCCGGGCGGCCCCGCCGACACCGCCCGCCCGGGTCCTGGACGAGAGCCACATCGACGCGATCGCCCGGACGATTGCACGGCGCGCGCGCACGGGCGCGCGCATCGGCTTCCTGCTGGCCGGCCGGGCGCTGCGCCGGCCCGCCTTGCCCCTGGCGGGCCAGATTGCCGACGCCCTCGGCGCACGCCTCCTGTGCGAGCCGCTGACCGGCCGCCTCGAGCGCGGCGCCGGCACGATCGCGGTGGAAAAGATCCCCTACCCGATCGCCAAGGCGGTCGAGTGCCTGGCGACCCTGGACGTCCTCGTGCTGGTCGGCGCCAAAGCGCCGATCGGGTTCTTTGCGTACCCCGGAATGCCGGGAAGGCTGACCGGCGAGTCCTGCGACGTCCTCGCCCTGAGCGCACCGGCGGACAATGCCGCGACCGCTCTGGCCCAACTCCAGGACGGACTCGGGATTCCGCCGAGGCCGGCGCCGCGCATCGAATTCGCACCGCCCGCCGCCCCGGGCGACGGCACGGCGCTCACCCCGGAGAGCGTCTGCTCGGCCATCGCCGCCCGACTGCCCGAGGGGGCCATCGTCTGCGACGAGGCGTTGACGTCGATGGCGCTGCTGTATGCCCGGACTTTCGCCGTCGCCCCTCACGATTACTTGCAAAACACCGGCGGCGCCATCGGCATCGGTCCGCCGCTCGCGATCGGCGCGGCCATCGCACGGCCCGACCGCAAGGTGCTGAACGTTCAGGCGGACGGCAGCGCCATGTACACCATCCAGGCGCTGTGGACGCAGGCGCGCGAGCGGCTCAACATTCTCACCGTCATCCTCTCCAATCGCAGCTACGCCATCCTGCATCATGAAATGCGGGGGGTCGGCATCGAGTCGCCCGGCGTGAACTCGCGGCGGATGCTGGACCTCGACGATCCCGTGCTCGATTTCGTGCAGATCGCGCGCGGACTCGGCGTCGAGGCCGAGCGCGCCCGCACGCCGCGGGAATTTGCCGCGGCCTACGCCCGGGGCCTGGCCGCCTCGACCCCGTTCCTGATCGAGGCCGTGCTATCGGGCTAGGGCGCCGTCACCGGCCCGGCCACCAATTCCAACGTCCCGCGAGTCCGATGAGCGCCGGCCCCAGCGCCAGCCGGATCACGGTCGCGTCCAGGAACACAGCGACGCCGAGGGCGAAGCCCAGCAGCTTGATGAGCACGAAGTCGCCGAACACGAACGCGCCGAAGATCACCACCATGATGGAGGCGGCGAACGTGATGACGCGGCCGGTGCTGACCAGTCCGTCCACCAACGCCTCGCCGTCGGAGAGTCCGGCCCGTCGACCGTCGGCGACGCGCGAGACGATGAACACCTCGTAGTCCATGCTCAGACCGAACACGATGCAAAATACGAGCACGGGCACGATGGGAAATCCGCCATCCATGGCGTGCGGCAGGCCCACCAGAGAGGATCCGTGGCCGTCCTGGAAGACGACGGCCACCGCGCCGAATGCCGCGGCCACCGACAGCAGATTGAGGGCCACCGCCTTGATCGGAATGAGCACGCTGCGGAACGCCACCGACAACACCAGCAGCGTCGCGCCGATGACGCTGAGGACGATCGTGCCGATGGAGTTCTTGATCGCGTCCGAATAGTCGGCGTTGAAGCCCGGAACGCCGCCCACCTCGATGCGGGTGCCCGTCAATCCGCTCAGCTCCTGCGGGTCCTCGGCGCGGATGTCCCGCGCCAGGCGCGCGGCGTCCACCGCCACCGTCCCCTTGCGCGGCAGCAGTTCGATGAGCGCCGCCCGGCCGTCCGCGCTCACCAGGGTGCGGCGGACCGCGTCCGGAAGCCGCGCCAGGATCTCGGGCCCGGCCAGCGGCTTTGGACTCAGCGTGGTCGCCGCCCACACGTGCTGGATCCGCGGGTCGCGCGCGAAATGCCGCACGAGGCGCGACTCCGCCCTCCAGCCCGCCTCATCCTCGAGGGTGATGCCGGGCGGCAGGTACAGGATCACGTGCAGGATCTGGCCGAAGCTGCCGCGCGCCGCGGCATCCGTTTCGTGCAGGGCGCGCACCGAATCGGCATCGTCCGGCAGCCAGCTGCCGCGCGGCAGATCGACGCGCAAATGCCCGGCCTGGGCCGCCAACAGCAAGAGGGGCAGTCCCGCGACGATGAGCACACGGAGCGGATGCTCCGTCACCCAGATCGCCCACAGCCGCCACAAGCGTCCACTGTCGTTCTTGCGCCCGACCCGCACATGCCCCACGTCCATCCACGGACTCAGCCAGTCCAGCAGGACCGGCAGCAACGTGCTCGCGACCAATACGGCGACGGTCGTCACCAGGAGCCCGCCGATGCCGATCGACCGCACCTCGCTCACGGGGACGAACAGCATCGCGGCAAAGCCGATGACGACCGCGGATCCGGAGACGAAGACCGTGCGGCCGCCGTGCTGCGCCGCCTGCAGCACGGCATCGGCGGGTGCGAAGCCCTGACCGCGGGCATCCCGATAGCGGCTGACGATGAGCAGCGCGTAGTCGATGCTCAACCCCAGACCGATCATGCTGATGAGGCTGACGACGATGATGGAGGCCGGCCAGAAGCGGTTCACCGCCGCCAAGGTGCCGAGCGACACCACGATGGTGAGCGCGCCGCACAGGATGGGCAGCAGCGCCGAAATTCCACTGCGAAAGGCCACGAGCAGGAGGATCAGGGTGATCGGCAGGACCCGCAGCTCCGCCTCGCGGGTCTCGCGGGCGCTCAAGCGGCGCAGATCCGCATTCACGGCCGCCTCCCCCGTCCAGCGGAACTCGAGCTGCGGATACGTCGTCTGCAGCAGCGCGCGCAACGCCTCCGTCGTCTCGCGCAGGCGGGGCATCAGGATGTCCCCCGCGCCTTTCGGGCTGTTCAAGCCGACGATCACGATCTCGCTCCCATCCAGCCCGATGAACAGCGAATCGGCCCGGTCCAGATAGGACATCGTCCCCTGCACGCCGGGAGTGGCCTGCAGCGTCCCGGTCACCCGTTTGAGCACCTCGCGACCCTCGTCCGTCCGGGCGGGCGGCGCCGCCACCACGCGCAGCAGCGCAATGGTCGTGAACGGCGAGTGGAATCGCCGCCGCAGCGCCGACTCGACGCGCGCCGATTCGCTGCCGAGCAGCCGCGTCGAGGCGTCGAGCACTTCGTTGACCCGGGCGGCGAACGGCAGGGCGGCGAGGCCCGCCAGGACCCAGAGCGCAACGACCAGACGCTGCCAGCGCGGTGACATGAGCCGTTGATTCATGCGCACGACCCGGCCGTGGGGAGCACCGGAGCGCGTGCCGGACCCGTGCGCCCGCCTTCTTGACCTTGCAAACCCATCGCCGGCCTCTCCCATGACATTGCGAGCGGCGATAGTACCAAGCGGGAGACGATCGCGAGCGGCGTCGACACCCCGCCGATCTTGATGGGTCCATCAAATTCCGCCCGCGCGGATTGACATTGGCGGTGTTTCCGGAAACGGTCCTCGAGGCCACCGGGCGGACGCCCGCACCCTCATGCCGATGGGACCTCAGCCCATCCCCGTTTGCAGCCAGGCCTGTTCGGCGATCAGCGGCAGCGTGGCCGCCGCCTCGGCGGCATGTGCGGACGCGGCGTTGCCGCGAATCAGCCGGCCCTTGATGCCGTGAAAAATTGCCGCCAGGCGGAACATGTTGAAGACTATGTAGAAATCCAGATTGGGAATGCCGTCGCGGCCGGTTCTGCGACAGTAGGCGTCGACGTATTGGGATTCGCTCGGGATGTTCAATTGCGGCAGGTCGTAACCTTTCAACCCTGCGATCAGATGGGTCGGCATGCGGTACATCATGAGGTGATAGGCGAAGTCGGCGAGCGGATGACCGAGCGTCGAAAGTTCCCAATCGAGCACGGCGATGACGCGGGGCTCCACCGCGTGAAAGATCAGATTATCGACGCGGTAATCGCCATGCACGATGCTGATGTCGTCGCCCGGCGGAATGTTGTCCGGAAGCCATTCGATCAAGCGGTCGAGATGCCGGTCGCGCCCGGCGTCGACGTCACGCAGGTATTGATTTGACCAGCGCGAGATCTGCCGCGCGAAATAGTTGCCGGGCTTGCCGAAATCGGCCAGGCCGATCGCCGCGAAGTCGATCCGGTGGAGGGCGGCCAGGGTGGAATTCATCGCATCGAAGTGAAGGGGCCTGTCGGTACGCCCCACGTCCGGAAAGCTGGTGTTCCACACGATCCGGCCTTCGATGTACTCCATGACGTAGAACGGCGTGCCGATGATGCCGTCGTCGACGCACACCGCGTAGACCTCCGCCACCGGGAAATCGACCCTCTTCAATGCCTGCAGCACGCGCGCTTCACGCTCGATCGCATGTGCGCCCGGCAGGATTTCCCCCGGCGGCTTGCGCCGCAGGACATAGGCACGCTCAGGCGTCGTCAAACGATACGTCGGGTTGGACTGACCGCCCTTGAATTGCTCAACCGTCAAAGGCCCCGCAAAGCCGTGGACGTTGGCAGCCATCCACCTTCCGAGCTTTCCCTCGTCGAATCGATGGCCGGGGCGGACGTCCCCCGCGCCGGCGTCATGCGCGGGTCCGCTCACCGCCCGTCACCCGGCGCATGGTCCCGCTTGATCTTCTTGGCCAGGGACCATCTATGAACCTCGGTCGGACCGTCGTAAATGCGGAACGCGCGAATTTCCCGGAACACCTGCTCGACGATCGTGTCGCGCGTGACGCCGGTGCCCCCCATGATCTGCACACAGCGGTCGGCCACCCTGAACAAGGCTTCGGAGACCGCCACCTTGGCCATCGAACTTTCGGCCGTGGCGGAGGCTCCCGAATCCAGCACGTCGGCGCACCAGTCGATCATCAATTCGGATTGCTTCAAATCGATCAGGTTGTCGGCCAGCATGAAGCCGACGCCTTCATGATCGATGAGCTGCCGGCCGAATGCCCTGCGTCGAATGGCATATTCGGTCGCAATTTCGTTGCACCGCGTCGCAGCGCCCAACCAGCGCATGCAGTGGGTCAGGCGCGCCGGCGCCAGCCGCACCTGGGCGTATTTGAATCCCTGCTCGACCTCGCCCAGGACTTGGTCGGCGGGCACCCGGAGCCCCTCGATCCGGACCAGCGAATGACCGCCCGGCATCGCGTTGTCGATGGTGTCGAGCACCCGCTCGATGCGCACGGCCGGATCCGGCAGATCGACCACGAACATCGTCGCCGCGTCGGCGGTCTTCGCCATGATGATTCCGACGCGCGCCCCGAGCGCCCCGGTGATGAACGTCTTGCTGCCGGCAATCACCCAGTGCGCACCATCCGGACGCGCGGTGGTTTGCATCATCGACGGATCCGAGCCCGCCCCGCCCTCCGCGGCGGGCTCGGTCATGAAGAACGCGGACCTCGCTCTCCCTTCGATCACCGGCCGCAGGAAGCGTCGCTTCTGATCCGGCGTCCCGATCTTCCCGAGCAGGAACATGTTGCCTTCGTCGGGCGCGGCCACGTTCACGGCGAGCGGACCCAGGGTGGACAATCCCGCGGCACGCAGCACCATGGCGGTTTCGCGATGACTGAGATGGCTGCCGTCGGCGAGAATGTGAGGGGTGAGCACACCGGCCGTCCGCGCCTTGTCACGCAGCTCCGTGGCGAGTTCATCGCTCGGTCCGTGCGCGCCCACCCGTGGATCTCCCTCGTGAGCGGCAGCCACGGTGCGCACGAAGCGCTCGACGCGTCCCGCAATCTCCCGCGCGCGGTCGAGATTCATGAAGGCCGGCCCTAGAACTGGACTCGTTTGGAGTAGCCGCCGTCGACCACGACGGTCGTGCCCGTCGTATAGGAGGACGCCGGACTCGCCAGAAAGACGATGGTCCGCGCCACGTCCTCGGGAAGGCCGAAGTGCCCCAGCGCGAACTGACCCGCGGTGGCATTGTATAGTTCGGGCATTGCGTTCTTGATCGCCTCCCAGTTACCGGACGGAAAACTGATCGGCCCCGGCATGACGGTGTTGACGCGTATGTGCTTCGGGCCCCACGCCTGGCTCAACTGTTTGGCATACGTGATGAGCGATGCCTTCAGAGCGTTGTATGCCTGAGGTACGATGAACGTCTCCGCCGCGGCCGTGCTCGACATGACGATGACCGAACCGGAGCCTGACTTCTCCAGGAACGGCTCGAGCGCTTCGCATCCCTTCACCGTGCCCAACACGTCGAACTCAAAGCATTTTTGCCAGTCGCTGGTTGCCTGCGAACCGGATGCGCTGGCGCCGGGCACGAAAATATCGCAGCCGCCCAGCTGCTCGGCGGCGCGGGTCAACCACGCCGCGTAGCCTGCGGCGAGATCGTTCAGATCGAAGGTCGAGCCGAAGACCCTGCCGCCGAACTTCCCAAGTGCGGCGGCCGTCTCTCTCACCTGTCCCGCGTTGCGCGAGAAGAACGCGACATCACAGCCCTCTGCGGCGAAAATCTCCAACGCGGCACGTCCGATGCCGCGGCTGCCGCCGGTCAATATGACCTTTTTCCCCTTCAGTCCGAGATCCATGGCGCAAGTCCCCTGGTGCGATCGCATGCCGATCGGGCGGATTGTAGTCAACCCCCCGCCGACTGGCGACCTAGTGTTCGCGCCAGTTGCCATGGGCTGCGGCAGGCACAGACTGCGTGCACCTCATCCAAAAGGAAGCTCATGTCATGCAGCGGTTGACAGGCAAGGCGGCGGTCGTGCTCGGCGCCGGCAGCAGGGGTAACATGGGACAGGCCATCGCACGGCGCTTTCGCGACGAGGGCGCGGCGGTGCTCGTCGCAGGACGCGACATGGATGAACTGCGACGCTTTGCGGCCGAGATCGGCGGCCACGCGGCGCCATGCGACATCACCAAGCACGACGATGTCGCCGCCTTGGCGACGGGTGCGCGCGACGCGATGGGCTCGGTGTCGATCGCCGTGAACGCCACCGGCTGGGGACTGCTCAAACCCTTCCTGGAGACCACCGACGACGAGCTTCGGCGCATGACCGTCCTGCAGTTCATCGGACCGTTCCAGTTCTACCAGGAGATGATCAAAATCATGACCGGGGGGGGCTCGATCATTCAAATCAGCTCCGCGACCGCCACCATCATGCTGAACGATCATGCCGCCTACATGGGAGCCAAGGCCGGAACGGATCATGTCATCCGCTGTGTCGCGAACGAATTCGGCAAACGCGGCATCCGCGCCAATTCGATCTCCCCGGGACTCACCGAAACCCCCATGACCGCCGCGGCGAGGCAGATCCCGGGACTGTTCGAATGCTTTCGCGACAGCTATCCGCTCGGCCGGATCGGCACGAGTGAGGACATCGCCGCGGCAGCCGTCTGGCTGGCCAGCGACGAATGCTTCATGACGGGCGAGAATCTCCAGGTCAACGGCGGTCTCACCCTGCGCCGCAACCCCACCGGCGAGGAGATGGCCGCCGCGATCGCCAGGGCGAGCCGCTGACCCGATCGCGCCGCCAAGGATCGCCTCCGACGCGTCAATAGCGGGCGGAGGCCTGCAGCTGGATCGTCCGCGGCAGCGCGCCGAAGCCCGCCTGATCGGCCGGTATTCCCGTGGGCGTGCCCGTCCCGCTGCCCGTCGACGGTCCGTCGACCACCCCGGTCACGTAAAAGCGATTCGTCAGGTTCTTTCCGACCAGCGCGAATTCCCACCGGTCGTCATTGGCGAACAGCCGCACTCCCGCATCGATGTTCACATAGCTGCCCTGGCGCGCCAGCGGGTTGTTGAAACTCGAGGCGTTGTAGCTGCCGTTGTACCGCGCATTCGCCGACCAATCGAGATGCATCCCGCGGCCACCGATCGGCATGTCGTAGCGTGCGCCAAGCGTGCCGGTGACCACGGGCGCCATGCCGAGTTGCACACCGCCCAGGTTTTGAAACGGCAGCGTGGCAGTCGGGATGCTGCAGCCTTGCGCCGGCGTCTCACCCGCATAGCAGGGTCCGATGAATGACGTGTATTTCGCGTCGTCGTAGTTCAGCGTGCTCAGCAACGTAAGGCCGTGGACCGCGCCGGGCGCGTAATCCACCTCGAGTTCGGCCCCCTGCGTCCGCGCGTTCGCCGAAACCGTCTGGAACGCAAAGATCGGTGAGTTGAAGAAGTCCACCTGAAGGTCCAGATATCTGTAATTGAACAGGGTAAGATTCATGCGCAATTGCTTGTCGAGCAGGGTCGTCTTGGTGCCCAACTCGAAGCCGCGGGCCCGTTCCGGGGCGAAGGTCATGTAGGTCGCGGGGTTCGCGGCGATGGCGGCGCTGTTGATGCCGCTGTTGTCGAAGCCGCCCGATTTGTACGCGGTCTTGTAGGCACCGTACACCATCACGCCATCCAACGGCTTCCACGTGAGCGTGGCTTCGGGGGAGAAATTGCTGAACACCTGGTTCGCGTTGACGATGCCGAGCGGAGCCGTGGACGGCCGGAAGATGCCGACCAGCGCAGGATTGTTGTAGTACTGGCCGAACACGCTGTCCTTGGTCTCGTGGGTGTAACGGGCACCGGCAGTGGCCTCGAGGGTGGGAACGATGTCCCAGACCGCCTGGCCGAATACCGCGAACGTCTTGCCGTCGGTGGTGGACGCCTTCGTCGTGGCCAGGTTCTGGTCCTGCGGCGGCGCTGCGGAGTCCGACAGACCGGCAAACGCGATCCATTGATTGAAGTCGCGCATCGTCTTCTGGGCGAGACCGCCCAGCATGAAATTGACGGGCGCATCGAAGGTGCTGAGAAAGCGCAATTCCTCCGACATCGCCCACCACGGCGAATGCTCGGTCGCCCAGGTGCCGTTGCTGGTCGACTGGAAGTTGCAATCGCAGGCCCAGGATTCGTTGTAGCCATTGTAATTGGTGACGGAGGTCAGCAGGAATTTGTCGGCCTTGTAGCTCAGGGTGCCCGTCGCGGAATAGGACTGGTACAGATTGTAAAGGGCGCCGTCCGCCTGCGCGTACGGGAAATTCTGCGCGATGTCGACCGGCATGTTGTTCTGGTGCGTGACGAACGATTTCTGACAGGCATAGTTCGGCGGCCCCAGGGAGGTGACGCCGTTCGGACACGCGAACAACGCATAATTCCACGACGAATTGTTGACGTGGTTGTAGTCGGTCGACAGCTTGAGGGTGCCGGTCAACCGGTCGTTCGGGGTCCACTTGAGCGTGATGCGCGCGAGGAACTCCTTCTCGCCCGGCGAATTGTACGCGGCCGGTGCGGCAATGTGCGGGGTGGTCGCAAAGCCTTTGGCGACGTCGGCCGTGGTGTAGGTGACGTCCGACGCCTCGTTCCTGTAATACCCTCCGTTCATCACGGAGCCGCGCACGGCGACGCGCAGTCCCAGCGTGTCCGATATCGGACCCGAGGCGATGCTTTCGACCTGCGTTTGCTGAGTTTCTATTTCATACGCCGCGCGCGTCACGAACTCGGATTCCTTGGTAGGGTCGGCGGACGTCAGGGAGATCACGCCGGCGGTGGCGTTCTTGCCGAAGAACAACGCCTGGGGCCCCTTCAGTATCTCCAGCTGATTCAGGTCGAAGAATCCCTCCTCGATGATCCGGCCCTGACCGTAATACACGTCGTCGACCACCACTGCCACCGATTGTTCGATGCCGATGGACGTCGAGGAGGAACCGATGCCGCGCAGCGTGAGTTGTGCTCCGGAGCCGTTCGATGCCCGACCGACGGAAAGTTCCGGAGTCACCGCGGCAACCTTCTCGAGGCTGGTCAGGTCCTGCTGGCGCACCTCCTCGCCGGTGATCGCCGTGACCGCCACCGGCACGTCCTGCGCACTCTCGGTGCGCTTGCGGGCGGTGACCACGATGTCTTCGAGACCGCCTTGCGGCGCTGGCGCTGGCGCGGCCGAGACGGCACTATCCGCCCGTGCCGTGGACAGGGGTGTCGTGGCGGCCCCGAGGACCGCGATCGTGCTGCACGCCGCAAGGACGGCGGCCCGGCATGATGAATGTGGCATGTGCGGCGGTACTCCCCTGATCCGGATTGCTTGATTTTTGTTCGTATCGGCGCCGCGGGCACTGCAACGAGGAAGCGTCCGGCGCATCGAACACCATAATGCGATTTGACGAGAGGATCGTGACCTGCCAGAAGTCACAGGTGGATCCGCCATGTGCGTATTACGACCTTGGGCGCCGGTTCATGACCCGCTGCGTTTCAACCGCGGCGGCCGGCGTTCACTGTTGGCGGGCGTCTACGGGCTCCTTGGCCCATGCGATTCCGCGCTGCAAGAGATCGCGGAAAACCGGGAGGTCCCAGGCGCAACGGTCCACCGACGGCCAATACTTCATGAGCGGTTCGAGATCATAGTGACCGCGGCAATGTCCCAACGTGAGATAGAGCACCGCACCCGGCCCATGCGTCTTGATGTACATGACCGGATGCGCGCCCGCAGGCCACTTGTCCTCCACGAAGCCGGTCGCCTCGCCGTCGAAATGAGTCTCGAGCAGCACCTGCAGGGAACCGTAGGTCTCCATCAGATAGAGTTCATCGGTCGTCTCGAACGGCTCGACCCCCGCGACCAACCGGTGGGACGCATCCGCCACCGTGACCGTATACGGTGCGATGGGCGGATGCGCAACGAACATCGAACCCAGCGTGTGCATGAAATGGGGGGCCCATCGCGGGCTGTCCACCCGGCCGTCGGCAAGCCATCGCAGAATCGAGTTCGTGCCGTGCAGCGCATACCACCGTCCGCCACGCTCCAGGAATCCGCGCAGCACTTCCTGTGCCGCAAGCGGCGGGACGACGTCGCAGGTGTAGGTGACGATGAAATCCGCCTCTTCGATGGCGGCGACATTCTGATAGTCCTCGAAGACGCGCACCCTCACCCGCTCGTCGCCGGCCAGGAGCTTCAACAGTTCGAGGCGCGCAAAGTCGATGTCGTGATATTTGCCGCCGGCGATCAGGACGCAACGGATCTTGCGGCCCTTCGTCGCGGGCTCGCTCATGCGGGCACCGCGGCGTCGGCCGTCCGCCTCATGCGCAGCCGCGCGAACCGCGACAGCTCCGAATCCGGGTCGCCGAACAGATGCGCGAGAACCAGCAGCCGCTTGAAGCCATGCCCGACGACCAGATCGTCGCTCATGCCGATCCCACCATGCAGATGCACGCAGCCCTCGCCCATCGCGATCGCCGCGCGCCCGACGTAGCTCTTCATTCCCGCGACGCTTTGTCCCGCGTCGTTGCCGTCCTCGATGAACAAGGCGGCCCGGCACACCTGCGACCGGGATTGTTCCAGCTGGACATACATGTCGGCCAGCCGATGCTGCAGCGCCTGAAAGCTCGCCAGGGGAGCCCCGAACTGCCTGCGGGACCGTAGATAGTCGACCGTCGCATCGAACAGGGTCGACATGATGCCGACCATTTCCGCGCCCGCGGCCAGGCGCGCGAAATCCACTGCGCGTTCGAAGTCCGCAAAGTTCCCCGGCAGCCGCTCGAGGGCCACGGTCCCCTGAAAGCGGATGGAACTTGCGGGGGTGCCGTCGGCCAGGCAAAAATCCTGGCGCTCGATCCCCCGCGCCTGCGGCGGGACGAGGAAAAAGCCGATGCCCCGCGGATCGTCGCAGGCCCCGTGCTCCCGCGCGGTCACCACCCACGAGTCGGCGGTCGCGGCGAGCGGCACGACGGATTTGTGACCGCGCAAAACCCATCGGCCGTCAACCGGTTCGGCGCGTACGCGCACGTCCGCGAGGTCGTAGCGTGCGCTGTGCTCGAAATGGGCCAGGGCCAGGTGCACCTCACCCGCGGCGATCCGCGGCAGCCACTGCGCCTTCTGCGCCGCATTGCCCGCGCGCGCGAGCACGCCGCCCGCGAGGATGACTTCCTCCAGCACGGGTTCGACGACATAGCCGCCGCCGAGGGCCTCCATCACCGCCGTCAGGTCTCCCGGACCGCCGCCGTACCCCGCATGATCGACGGGGAACATCAACCCGAGAATTCCGAGCTCCGCGAGTCCGCGCCAGTTCTCGAGGCTGTAGCCTCCTGCGGCGGCGCGGTAGTCGCGACGCTGGCCCGCCCCGTAACGCGCCTTCACGAATCGATCCACCGCATCCTTGAGGAGCGCCCGTTCTTCACTTAATGCAAATTGCACCGCACACGTCCTCGGATGATTGTCACGACATTGCGCTCCGCAGCCGTCCGGTCATGCGGCTTCGCGTCAGTGCCCGGCGTGACGGCAAGACAATCACGTTTCGAGCGGTGATTCGACTGTCAAAGGCAATAGTATTGAATTTTTCGATTCTGAAGCGGATCATCACGCGGGGAGGGGCATGTGTATGTTTTGTCCGCAAGTCGACTTGGCATCGACCTCGCTGACCGATTCACTGGATCGGCTGACGGTTCGATCGATCGATGGCATACGTGGCGCCGCACAGGCGCTCCACGAGCTGGCGCTGTCGCTGGGCAACTTGCGCACGGCGGCGTGTGCCAACATCGCGTCGAAGGACCCGATGGTGGACGGCGACGGATTGATCCTCGCCTGCGAGGTTTTCGGCTGGCGGGAACCCGGAGAGCGCTGGTGGGAGCGGCCCCGATTGGCGCTCACCAGTCCCTTGACGCTCGCTTGCCGCTACGAAAGCGAGCCCTTCTGGTGCAATCGAGGCGGCATCCATACGCAACACTGCAACCCGCACCTCGTCGCTCTCGACTTGACGGACTTTTTCGAGCGTGCGATGACGGAGGTCGCGATCGTCGTGCCGATCCATCTGCCGTACGGCCAGATCGCCGCCGTCAGCTTTCAACCGGCCGACACCGGCCGCAGCGACCTGACGCAGGAATTCTCGATGTACGGAGAGCTGCTCGGCCTTTTCGCGCGCAAATTCATCTCCAGTTACGTCAAGGTCATGGCCAAGCAGCGCTGGATTCCGCCGGACATCAGCCTCAGCAAGCGTGAAATCGAATGCCTGCGTTGGGCGGCGGTCGGCAAAACGGACGGCGAGATCGCGACCATCCTGTCGCGCAGCTGCGCGACCATCCGCTTCCACATCCACAACGCAGCGTTGAAACTCAACGCGGTCAACCGCAGTCAGACCGTGTTCAAGGCGGGACAACTCGGGTTCCTGGGGTCGATCGGCTGACCGTTTGCGGACCCGCCGGACGGCGCGCGCACTTGCCGTGCACGGTCACCTAACCTTTCTTATAGATGATACTGCCCCCGGTTCGGGCCATGCTGCAGCCCGTGACCGACCGATCCATCTCCGACGGCCTTCTGGAACTCACACCCAAGCTTCGACTCATTGGCGGCAGAGACCGCGCCACCGGCCGTATCGTATTTCCGCTGCCGGCCAACTCCGACTCGTTCGAACCGTATGGACTTCCCGATGCTGGATTGCTGTGGTCGTATACCGTGCAACGCTTCGCGCCGAAGTCGCCGCCGTATCTGGCGGACGGGCCATTCGAGCCCTTTGCCGTCGGCTACGTCGAACTCGCCGGCGCCCTGATCGTCGAAAGCCGGCTCGTCGAGGTGCCCTTCCAGGAACTGCGCATCGGGCTGCCGATGGAATTGACGACCTTCGCCCTGCGTACCGATGCCGGGGACGCGGTGCTGATGTACGCCTTCAAGCCCAGTGCGGGGTCCCCCCCATGACGGACGTCTACGTCGTCGGCATCGGGATCCATCCGTTCGGCCGGACCGACCAGCGCAGCGGCCTGGATCAGGGCGCCTACGCGGTGCGGGCCGCGCTCGCGGATGCGGGCCTCGAGTGGCGCCAGATGCAATTCGCTTTCGGCGGCTCGGACGCCGCAGGCAAGGCCGACACCCTCGTGACGCAGCTCGGATTCACCACGCTGCCCTTCATCAACGTCCTGAACGGCTGTGCGACCGGCGGTGCCGCCCTGTTCGGCGCCTACAGCGCCATCAAGTCTGGCGAATTCGATCTCGGTGTCGCGATGGGCTTCGACAAACACCCGCGCGGCGCGTTCGACCCGCGGCCGGAGGACTGGGGTCTGCCCGCCTGGTACGGCGAAGCCGGCCTGATGGTCACGACGCAGTTCTTCGGCATGAAATTACGGCGCTACATGGACCTTCACGGCATCAGCTCGATCACGCTCGCCCGGGTCGCCGAGAAGGCATACCGCAATGGGGCGCGGGCCCCCCACGCCTGGCGGCGCACACCCATCGCCCAGGATGCGATCTTGAACTCGCCGATGGTCAACGACCCGCTCACGAAATACATGTTCTGTTCACCCGCCGAAGGCGGGGTCGCCTTGATTCTGGCCGGCGAAAGCCGGGCGCGAGAACTCGGTCGGACGCAGATTCGCCTGCGGGCGGTTGCAATGCGCTCTCGCCCCCCCGGGTCTTTCGAAGTGTTCGCCCCGTCCATCGAGCTGGACCGCGGTCCGTCGCCGACGGTGATCGCGAGCCGCGCCGCCTTCGACATGGCGGGAATGGGACCTCAAGACATCGATGTCGCCCAGCTGCAGGACCAGGATGCAGGAGCCGAGGTCATGCACATGGCCGAAAACGGCTTCTGCGCCGCCGGCGATCAGGAGCGCTGGCTGGCCGGCGGACTGTCGGATTTGGACGGACGCCTGCCGATCAACACCGACGGCGGCTGCCTCGCCTGCGGCGAGCCCATCGGGGCATCGGGGCTGCGGCAGGTCTACGAGAACGTCGTCCAGTTGCGCGGCGCGGGCGGCGAACGCCAGGTGCGCCGGCCCGTTCGAGCGGCCTACAGCCAGGTGTATGGCGCACCCGGCGTGTCCGCCGCGGTGATCCTCGTATGCTGACGGAACACGCCCGGCCGGCGCAGTCGGACGGCGCGATGGAAATCGCGCCCGAACACCGCGAATTTCGCGACATGGTGCGGCAGTTCCTCCACGACCATCTGCCGGAGAGGCTGCGCGCCGGCTCCCGGGCGACGCCGACCGTGTTCGCGGAGCCCGAGATCGGCCGCGAATGGCAGCGCACTCTGCACGAAAAGGGCTGGCTGGCCTATAACTGGCCGCGCGAGGTCGGCGGCACGGGATGGTCTCCGGTTGAACGCTATATCTTCGAGAAAGAATGCGCCCTGGCGGACGCCCCGGGCCTGCCCGTGCTCGGATTGAAGCTGCTCGCACCCGTGTTGTACACCTACGGCACCCCCGCCCAGCAACAGAGGTATCTGCCGAAGATCCTGTCGGGTGAGCACTATTGGTGCCAGGGATTCTCCGAGCCCGGAGCGGGGTCCGATCTTGCGAATCTCAAGGCCCAGGCCGTCAAGGTCGGCAGCCACTACATCATCAACGGCAGCAAGATCTGGACCACGCACGCTCACTTCGCGGATCACATGTTCTGTCTCGCACGCACCGACACCTCGACCAAGGCACAGCGCGGCATCAGCTTTCTTCTGGTCGACATGAACCAGCCCGGGGTGCGAGTCCGGCCCATCATCACCCTCGCAGGAGATCACGAGGTGAACGAGGTGTTCATGGACGACGTGAAGGTCCATGAAAGCGATCTCGTGGGCAGCGAGGGTCAGGGCTGGACGATCGCGAAATTCCTGCTCGAGAACGAACGTGGCGGCTCGTGCCACGCCCCGCGGCTGTTGGCCGACCTCGCCCGGCTGCGCGGGGACGCCGCGGACGAGCCGTCCGGGTCCGGGGCGACGCTGGCGCACGATCCCCTGTTCGCGGCTCAACTGGCGCGCCTGGAGCTCGAAGCCCAGGCCCTGGAGATCACGGAGCTGCGAATCCTCGAGCAGCTGCGCCTCGGGCAGCGCCCCGGGCCGCAGAGCTCGATCGTCAAGCTCGTCGCCTCCGATCTGCGCACCCAGATCGACGCCCTCGCCATGCGGGTTTTCGGGTACGTTGGCCTGCAGCTGGAGACACGGAGGCCGCTGTACGGACCGCAGAGTCCCGATCCCGTTTACCGCAAGGACGCCCAGGTGGCGGCCGCCCGGTATTTGAACAGTCAGGCGTGGACGATTTTCGGCGGAAGCAACGAAATTCAGCGAATCATCATCGCCAAAACCGTACTCATGATCTGACGTGGAGGACCGATGCAATTGACCGACGAAAGGACGCTTCATGCCTATCGCACCATGAAGACGATCCGCGAATTCGAGGACCGGCTGCACCTGGAAATCGCGACCGGCGACATCGCGGGATTCACGCACCTCTATTCCGGGCAGGAGGCCGTTGCCGTCGGCATCTGCGCGCAATTGCGCACCGACGATTACATCGTCTCCACCCATCGGGGCCACGGCCACTGCATCGCCAAGGGATGCGACGTGAAGGGCATGATGAAGGAGATCTATGGACGGCGGGACGGACTTTGCCACGGCAAGGGCGGCTCCATGCACATCGCCGATTTCAATGTCGGCATGCTCGGCGCGAACGGCATCGTGGGGGCGGGGGCGCCGATCGCGCTGGGTGCGGCGGTCGCCGCCAAGGCGAACGGCCGGGGGCAGGTCGCCGTCGCCTTCAGCGGCGACGGCGCATGCAACCAGGGCACCACGTTCGAGGCCATGAACATGGCGGTGGTGCTCAAGACTCCGATGATCTTCGCCTTCGAGAACAATCACTATTCCGAACATACGGGCGACAAGTACGCCGTCGGCGGCAAGGACATGGCGAGCCGGGCGGCGGCCTTCGGCATGCTCGCCCGCAAGGTCGACGGCTGCGACTTTTTCGCGGTCTACGAACTGATGACGGAAGTGATCGCACATTGTCGCGACGGCAACGGACCGGCCGCGGTGGAGTTCGACACCGAGCGCTTCTTCGGGCACTTCGAAGGCGATCCGCAGCGCTATCGGGGTCCGGGCGAGGTCGACCGCCTGCGCAAAACGCGCGACTGCCTGCAGAACTTCCGCCGCGACGCGTCGCGATCGACCGTCATTCCCGAGGCCGCACTCGATCAGATCGACCGGGAGGTCCTGGCGCTGATCGAATCCGCCGTCCAAGAGGCGCGTTCCGCGCCGCCCCCCGATGCGTCCGACGTGCTGCGCGACGTTTACGTAACGTATTGACCGAGGATCGACCATGGCCGTGATGATGATACGCGACGCAATCGCCACCACCCTGCACCGTGAAATGGAGCGGGACCCCAACGTGATTATCATGGGCGAGGACATCGTCGGTGGTAACGGGACGGCGGGCGGCACCGAGGCGATCGGCGGAATTTGGGGCCTGACGGGCGGACTGTACGCCAAGTTCGGGCCGCACCGCGTGATCGACACGCCGATCTCCGAATCGTGCATCGTCGGCGCCGCCGCGGGCGCCGCATTGGCCGGGAAGCGCGCCATCGCGGAGTTGATGTTCGCCGACTTCGTCGGCGTCTGCCTCGACCAACTGTACAACCAGATCGCGAAATTCCGCTACATGTTCGGCGGCAAGTCCAAGTGTCCCGTCACCGTGCGCATCACCTACGGGGCGGGGCTCAATGCCGCGGCCCAGCACAGCCAGGCGGTCTACGCGATGCTGACGTCGATTCCCGGCCTCAAGGTGGTCATGCCGACGACCGCGGCGGATGCCAAGGGACTCCTGACCAGTGCCATTCGCGGCGACGACCCGGTCATGTTCTTTGAACACAAGGCCCTGTACGGCGAGAAGGGCGAGGTCCCCGATGGCGACCATCTTCTGCCGTTCGGCCATGCACGGATGGTCCGCGAGGGCCGCGACGCGACCATCGTGACCTGCGGACAGCTCGTGAATTTTGCCGCCGCGGCCGCCGATCGGCTGGCAAAGGAGGGGGTGTCCTGCGACGTCATCGATCTTCGCACGACGAGTCCGATGGACGAGGAGGCGATTCTCGACAGCGTCGAACTCACCGGCCACCTGATCGTCGCCGACGAGAGTCCGCCGCGGTGCAGCCTGGCCGCCGATATTGCGGGCCTCGCCGCGAGCAGGGCGTTTTCCGCGCTGCGTGCGCCGATCGAAATGGTGACCGCACCGCACTCCCCAGTGCCGTTCGCCCGTGAGTTGGAGAGAGCCTACTTGCCCTCCTCGCAGCGCATCGAAGCGGCCGTGCGCAAGTCGCTCGCCTACCGCTGAACGCCCAGGAGACCGTCACCGTGAGTACGCTGCGAGCGCTGACGATGCCCAAGTGGGGCATCGAGATGACCGAAGGCACCCTGGCGGAATGGAACGTCAAGGAAGGCGACCGCGTCGCCAAGGGACAAGGCATCGCCCAGATCGAAACCGACAAGATCGTCAATGAATTGGAGGCGGAGGCGGGTGTGCTCTTCGTGCGTCTGTTGGCCGTGCAGGGCGAAGTCTACCCCGTCGGGGCAATGCTGGCGGTGACCGCCGACGAGCCCGTGCCGGCGGCGCAGATCGACGAGTTCGTACGCACTTACCGGGGCGGCACGTCGGGTGCGGTCCCCATGGCGTCGGGCGCGGTCCCCGCGACCGTGGCCGCCGAGCCGGACAACGCGGCGGTCCCGGACGTCGCGGCACGCCGCGCGCGCATCAGCGCCGCGGCCGACGCCCTGGCGCAGCGATTGCGCCTCGACGTGGAGTCGATACACGGCAGCGGACGCGACGGACGGGTGACGCTGCAGGACGTGGAACAGGCATCGAAGCCCGCCCGCTCGGTGGGTGGTGGCGCAGCGGTGGACATCATGCCGCGCACCTTCGGGTTGGATGACCACTACGCCTCGCCGCTTGCCAAGCGGCTTGCGGTCGATCACAACGTGGATTTGTCGGCGCTGACGGGCACCGGTCCGCGGGGCCGGGTGAGTCGCGCGGACGTGGCCACGGCGGCCGGCATCGACGCCGCGCCGCGCCCCGCGCCCGCCGGCTTCGAGGTGGTGCGCATGTCGGCGACGCGCAAAGCAATTGCACGCCAGCTCACCCTGTCGAAATCCACCATTCCGCACTTCTATCTGCGCACCACCGTAAACCTGGACGCGTTAGGCGCCCTGCGCGCGGAGGCGAAGCGCGGTGCGGGCACCGCTCCCAGTCTCAACGATTATTTCATCCGCGCGAGCGCCCTGGCCCTCATGCAGGTGCCCGACGTGAATATTCAGGTGCACGATGCGGCGATCCATCGGTTCCGCGATGCCGACATCGCCGTCGCCGTCGCCGCCGATAGGGGCCTGGTAACGCCGGTCATTCGCGCGGCGCAGACGAAATCCGTCCATGCACTGGCGGCGGAAGTGCGCGCCCTTGTCGAACGCGCCCGCGCGGGGGGGCTGCGCGGCACGGACATCGAGGGCGGCAGCTTCACCCTCTCGAATCTCGGCATGTTCGGCATCGATCAGTTCGACGCCATCATCAATCCCCCGCAGGGCGCGATTCTGGCGATCGGCAGTGCCGCGGCGCGCCCCGTCGAACGCGGCGGCGGCTTGTCCGTCGCCACGACGGCGCACTTGTCGCTGTCATGCGATCACCGCGCGATCGACGGCGCGGTCGGTGCCCGATTCCTGGCGGTGCTGCGCGAGCTGTTGGAGGCGCCCGGGCGCCTCTAGGCGCCATTCCTCGCGGGCGCGCCCATAACCCGTCGTGCGGAACCCACTGGTCCGCGCCCGGCGGCGTTTCGGTCACTCGCGGTGGATGTTCCTGAACACCCGCGACTTGAAAAGCCATCGGCCGGCTCGCTTGACCAGAAGATCGTCGTAGCGGCCACGATCGCGCTTCGTGACCCCCTCCTTGTCGTACACTTCGGAGGTATACGACCTGGCCGACGCCTGGTCGCCCTTGACGATGATGGAACCGGGCATGGTGGCGAAGATGATGCCCGGGTAGTGCGTCATCGCCGCGATCCAGGCGGCCACGATCTGGTTCCTGCCGGTGATCTTGCCGATCTCCGGATAGTCGGGCAGTTCCCAAACCCCATCCTCCGCCCACGTGGCGCCCCAAGCCTCGGCGTCCACGATGCACACCGCATCGGCGTAGCTCTCCATCAACTCCCGAATTGCCAGTCGATCTTCGACGGGACCTTCAAACGCCATGGTCGTTCTCCTGCTGCGATGGGTCGGATGCATCGCCAGCTTGCACGCCGGGCGTATCCGCATCTCCTCTAACATCAGCTAGGTTGATGGACCCGCGCACGGGACTAGACTTCCACTCCGACCCCGAGCAAAGGCAATGCACACACCACCCAAGCAACATCGCGTCTGGCGCTTGTTACGTCATCCCGCCGGCGACGATTTTGCCGCCGGGCTGACCCTCGAACGACAGGATCTGCCGGAACCGGCCGATGGCGAGGTCTTGATCCGCAACGAGTACCTGTCCCTGGATGCCGGAACCCGGCTGTGGATGACGCCGCGGACCGACAGCTATCAACCGCCGATCCCGCTGGGCAGCCAGGTCCCGGGGCTGATCCTCGGGCAGGTGGTGCAGTCGCGCCACAAGGACTTCCCGGTGGGCGCCTGGGTGCGCGCTTTCGGACAATGGGCCGACTACTCGTGCGTCGTCCCCTCTCAGGCGGCCGTGATGATCGTCGATGAATCGGTGTCGGATATCCGTCAACATCTCGGCGTGCTCGGCATGAATGCGTGGACGGCGTACGTCGGATTGACCGAGGTCGCGAGGACACGCCCGGGGGAGACCGTGCTGGTGTCCGCGGCCGCCGGGGCCACTGGCATGCTGGCGGCGCAGATCGCCAGGATCATGGGATGCCGTGTCATCGGCCTGGCGGGCGGCGAGGCGAAGTGCCGGTATCTGCGGGAAGAATTGCGGCTGGACGCTGCCATCGACTACAAGGCCGACGGACTGGCGGGCGCACT
Organism: Nevskiaceae bacterium; assembly: GCA_037445285.1. Taxonomy (GTDB): domain Bacteria; phylum Pseudomonadota; class Gammaproteobacteria; order Steroidobacterales; family Steroidobacteraceae; genus Bog-1198. The sequence continues at coordinate 78,764 of JBBIKV010000008.1, forward strand.
CGCGGCGATCCACGGTGGCATCCACGTGTACTTCGACAACGTCGGCGGGCCCCTGCTCGACCACGTCCTGCCCAACATGGCGCATTATGGCCGCATCGCCGTCTGCGGACTGATCGCCTCGTACGCGGATGATGCGGCGGCGGCCGGACCCCGACGCTTCGACCAGATATTGATGCGCCGCCTGTCGATCAGCGGATTCTTCTCGCCGGACTTCATGCATCGCGGCGACGAGATCAACCGGGTGATGCGCCACTGGCTCGACACGGGACGCATCACGATGCGTTTCGACGTGACGCCCGGCATCGACCACGTCCTGACGGCGTATCGCAAATTATTCGTGGGCGGCAATATCGGCAAGGTGTTGGTCGCTCTGCAACATTGATTTTCACGGAGCATCGCACATGGATTACAACAGGGTTGGCGACGTCGCGGAGGCCATGCTGGATTACGTCGAGCGCGGCTCGACCTTCCAGGCACGGGCGATCACCACCGTGCCCGCGAGTCATTACACCGACCCAGGGCGATGGGCGCGTGAAATGGAACTGATCTTCAAGCGCGTTCCGCTGATGCTGGCCCTGTCGGCGGAACTGCCCAAGCCGGGCGACTACAAGGCCATGGAAGCGATGGGCATGCCGCTGCTCATCACGCGGGACAAGTCGGGGGAGGCGCACGTGTTTCTCAATGTCTGCGCGCATCGCGGCGCCCCGGTCGCCGCCGCCGGTCACGGCCACTGTACCCGGTTCACCTGCAGCTACCACGGCTGGACGTACAGCAACGGCGGCCGGCTCCTCGCGGTGACGGACGCGGCGACCTTCGGCGATCTCGACAAGTCGAAACGCGGCCTGACCGAATTGCCGAGCCGTGAGCGCGCGGGCATGATCTTTGCCGTGTTGCGGCCCGGCGCCCCGATCGACGTGGAGGAATACTTCGGCGCCATGCTCGAAGACTTCGAGGCGGCGGGTCTGGCGGACTGGACGTTTCTGGGCTCACGCGTCATCGACGGGGCGAACTGGAAGATCGCCTTCGACGGCTACCTCGAGGGATATCACTTCGCCACGCTGCATCCGAAATCCATCGCGACCCGCACGTACTCCAACATCACGCATTACGAACAGTTCGGGCCGCACCTTCGCATCGGCTTTCCGCAGCGCAGCATCGATAAATTACGCGAGACGCCGCGCGCGGAATGGGGTCATCGGGAGAACACCGGATTCGACTTCGTGCGCATCCTCTTTCCCAATGTGTCGGCGTTCCTGGCGCCCGAACTCGCGCAGATCGCACAGCTGTTTCCGGGGCCGACCCCGGACCAGAACCGCACGGTGCTGCTCTACGCGCGAAAATCGCCGCCGAAGGACGCCGCCGACACGGCCGCCATCGAACAGATGATCAATTTCCTGCGCGACGTGACCTATAACGAGGACTATCTCCTCGGCTTGCGGATTCAGGCGGGCATCGCCTCCGGGGCGCTCGACAGCATCGTGTTTGGCAAGAACGAACGCGGGAATCAGTTCTTCCATGAAACCGTCGAGTGGTATCTCAAGGACGATCCGGCCGCCCCCAGGCCCGTGCTGTAGGCGCCGGCCGCCGATGCCGTCAGCCCTTCGCCGCCCGCTTGCGCGCCTCGACCGCCGCCGTGACAGGCCGCGGATCGTAATAGTACGGACGGATCTCGCACACCTTCCCGTCGCGGATGCGGAAGGTCTCGGCGAGGGGCACCCGAACCTCCGGTGGACCTCCCAGAATCATGTCGAGGAGCGCTACCACGCGGTCGCCGCCGGCCGTGATCTGCTGCAGTTCCAGCCCGGTGACCCCCGCTGCGCTCATCACCAGGGTGAACAGCTCCTGCAACGCACCGCGGCCCCGATACGTTCCCGCAAACGGCAGCGTATCGGCTTCCGTCACCGAAAAATCGCTCGTCAACATCGTTTCGGCGGCCGCCCAGTCGCCCCTGCCCGTGGCTTCGAACAGGGCCTCGACCAACCGTCGGTTCTGCGTTTCGAGTGTTTGCGTCATTGGAACCCCACAGCATGCGAATGAACCCCACCTTACACCGCAGCCAGGAACCCGGTGTACTAGCATGAGTCACAGCCCCGGCTCGCGCCGCTTCGTCCTTGCGCAGCGGCCCGCGCAGATTCCGCGGACGAGCGACTTCCGCCTGACCACCGTCCCGAGGCCGGAACCGGGCGCCGGCGAGATCGCGGTGGCCAACCGGATCCTGTCGATGGATCCGGCGATCCGCGGCTTCCTCGACGACCGCCCGAGTTACCTGCCGCCGGTCGCCATCGGGGACACCGTGCGCGGCATGACCCTGGGACAGGTGCTGCAATCGCGAAATCCCGCAATTCCCGAAGGCGCGTTCGTGAGGGCCTTGGCCGGCTGGGAGGAGATCTCGATCCTGGGACCCGACGCGCTCGGCCTGGAGGTGGTGGATCCCGCGCCGGGCATCCCGCTCGAACATTACATGGGCGTATTGGGACCCACCGGTCTGACCGCCTGGATCGGGTTGCATGAGATCGCGCACGTGCGGCCCCGCCAGACCGTCGTCATCAGCGCCGCCGCCGGCGCGGTCGGCAGCATCGCGGGCCAGATCGCGGCCGTGCATGGCTGCCGGGTCGTCGGCGTCGTCGGGTCGGCGGCCAAGGCGCAGCACATCGAACGCCTCGGATTCGACGCCGCCATCGACTATCGCGGCAGCACGGATCTCGCGGCGGCGATCCGCGAGGCCTGCCCGGACGGGGTCCACGTCTACTTCGACAACGTCGGCGGTGCAACGCTGGAGACGCTGTTGCCGCTGATGGCGGAGCACGGGAAGGTCGTGGTCTGCGGCATGGTGAGCGACTACAACCATCAGGATTCACCCTATCCCGTGCGCACCCTGTGGCAGATCGTCGTCAAGCGCCTGACACTCCGCGGCTTCCTGACCTACGAACACGCCGACCGTATACCGCTCGCGCAGCAGCAACTGGTCGGCTGGATTCAGAGCGGCGCCGTGCGCTCGCTCGACAACATTCATGAGGGCCTCGACAGCGCGCCGTCGGCCTTCATCGCACTGATGTCCGGAACCACGGTCGGCAAGACCCTGGTACGCCTGCCGCCCGTCTGAAACGCAGATGGCCCACCGGCGGTCCGCAGCCGGCGGCCGGTCCGCGCCGTCACTGGGCGGTCATGCCGCCGTCGACCGTGATTTCCGTTCCGGTGATGTAGCGGGATTCGTCCGAGGCGAGGAACAGCACGCTGTTCGCGATGTCGAGCGGCTCGCCCATGACGCCGGCAGGGATCGCCGCCGTGATGAGATCGTACTGCTCCCGATTGTCCTGCAGCGCCACCTTCTGCATGTTGGTCCAGATCATGCCGGGATGCACGGAGTTGACCCGGATCTTGTCGCGCGCGGTTTCGAGCGCCACCGATTTGGTGAACAGCCGCACCCCGCCCTTGCTGGCGCCATAGGCCGAGCATCCGGGAACACCGACCTGGCCGACGACCGAGGACAAATTGATGATCGAGCCACCCTGGCCCACGCGGCGCATTTCCCGCACCACCCGCTGGGTGCCATAGAACATGCTGGTGAGGTTGACGTTGATCTGTTTGGCCCACTCCGCCGACGTGATGGCATCGAGCATGCGCAGCACCGCGATGCCGGCGTTGTTGACGAGCACGTCGATGCGGCCGTGGGCGGCGACGATGGTTGCAACGACGCGGTCCCAGTCAGCTTCGGACGTCACGTCGTGTGCCAGGGCGCTGGCGCGGCCGCCGGCCCTGCGGATGCCTGCGGCCACCGACTCGGCACCCTCGAGGTCGACGTCCGTGAGATACACCACGGCCCCTTCCTGCGCAAGGCGCTCGGCCGTCGCACTGCCGAGGCCGGGTACGGAGGCACCCCCCGTGATGAGAACGATCTTCTGGCTGAGACGGTTCATGGTCGATTGATCCTCAGAAGTCGATTCCAAGAGTGATCCCGAACGTCCGCGGTTCGCGCGCAGTGGCGAAGGAGAACAGCCCAGCCACCGTGAACGCCGATGCCGGGCCCACATCGTCGAGCAAATTTCGGCCATAGAGGGTGACGTGTGCCTTGGCGCCCTTGTATAAGAAATCGGTGGTCAGGCTGGCATCGACGAGATTCTGGGCGTCCGAGCGGACGCGCGGGTCGTTGCCGAGAACCGTGGCGAGCGTGCCGGGGCCGCCGGGCTGCGAGTACCCGCCGAGCGAGATCTGCTGGTCGTAGGCCGCGATGTGCCGGTAGCCGATGTTGGTGTTCACATCGCCGAAGCTCGTAGGCACCTTGTAGTCGATGCTCGAGGAGAAGGTGATCGACGGGTTGTAGATCAGATTGTTGTTCGAATAATTGATCTGCGACGCGACCGTCTGACCCGGCAGCACCTGACTCACGACGAACCCGTTGAAGTGCGAGCTCAGAGTGCCGAGCGACGCGTTGAGGGTGATTTCCTCCGTCGGGCGCGCGTTGATTTCGAGCTCGAGGCCCCGGATGTCCGACGAACCCACGTTCGACACCACCGTTTCGTTACCGGTCGCACCGCCCGGAACGGTCGTATTCTGCTGCATGTTCTTGTACTTGGCATCGAAATACGCGGCATTGACCGATAAGCGCCGGTCGAACCAGTCGGATTTCACCCCCACCTCGGCCGAATCGACCGTCTCCGGCTGGAACGCCCGGTTGGTGGTGAAGGCATCCTCGGCACGATTGCTGAACCCGCCCGATCGATACCCGACGGAATACGACGCGTAGTACATGAAGTTCGAATTGGGACGGTAGTCGATGCCGACCTTGGGGGTGAACTTGCTGAACGTCGCGCTCGGAGCGCCCAGGAAGGTTTCCACGCCGCCAATCGGCGCGTTGTTGTCGAGGCTCTTCTTGTCCTGGGTATACCGGCCGCCGAAGCTCAGGCGCCACTGGTCGGCAAATGCCCAGTCGAAGTCGGCGAATCCCGCGGTCGATTTCGCGCCGCCGCTGACGAGCTGCCCGTCCGCCGGAAAGCCCGCGGAACTGCCCGTGATCTGATTCAGAACATAGCCCGCGCTGTAATAATAGACGCCCGCGACATAGTCGAAGGTGTCGGTGAGCTTGCCGGCCGCGCGGAATTCTTCGCTGAATTGATGGAAGGTCTGCATGCGGTGCGCGATGTACAACCCGAGTTCGGAGGCGTCGAAATTCTGCACCTGATCCTCGGTCGAACTGCGGTAGCCGGTGACCGACGTCAATTTGACGCCGCCCAGATCCCAATTCATCTGCAGCGTCGCGGCAGGCGCGTTGTAGTGTCCGCTCGCCTGCGGTCCCGTGGGGCTGTGGAAATAGGTGTAT
>JBBIKV010000009.1:0-83308 GCA_037445285.1 Nevskiaceae bacterium
GACGCTCATGCCACCCAGAGATACCGATGAATGGGGAAATCCCGACGGGGCCGACTACGAGGCCGCCGACTCGGGGTCCGTCCACTCATGAGAACCGGCCCGTGATCGCGACCGTGAGCCGCTGACCGTCACCGCGGGGCAGGATCCAGTAGACTCCGCGATCGGCAACGGGCCGGAACGGGGATGGCGATGGATATGAGTCAGCGGCGTCTGCGCCACGGCGGGCGCGGGTCGGGCGACGGCAGACGGGTGGCGCATGCCTGAGACGCACACCGGCGCGGCCGAACCCGGCCGCCTGTACGTGATCGCCGCGCCGTCGGGCGCCGGCAAGACCAGCCTGGTGAAGGCGCTGATGCAGCGCGAGCCGCGCATGCATTTCTCGGTCTCCCACACCACGCGCCCGCCCCGCCCCAACGAGGTGGACGGGCGCGACTATCACTTCGTCACGCGCGCCGAATTCGAGGGCATGGTGGCGCGCAACGAGTTCCTGGAGCATGCGCGGGTTTTCGACAACTACTACGGCACGGGCCTCGCGGCGGTTCAATCCGAATTGCGGGCGGGCCATCTGCTGTTGCTGGAAATCGACTGGCAGGGCGCGCGCCAGGTGCGCGCCCGGCTGCCGGCCGCCCGCAGCATATTCATCCTCCCTCCGAGCCGCGGAGCGCTCGAGCAGCGGCTGCGGGCACGCAGTACCGATACCGAGGCGGTGATCCGGCGCCGGCTGCGGGACGCGGCCGACGACATGGCGCATTGGACGGAGTTCGATTACGTCGTGTTCAACGACCGGTTCGAACAGGCGCTCGCCGATCTGCTGGCCATCGTGCAGGAACGCGGCGACGCTTTCGCGGCGTCGCGCCCCGAAGTGGCGCGGTTCGCCGAGGGTTTGCTGCACGCCTAGCGGCGGTCCGCCCGGCACCTTGGACGGCGGCCGGGCGCGCGAGGTGCCGGGCGCCGCGCGATCTGCTATCCTTGCAATCCCTTTATTGGAACCTCAAGCCATGGCGCGAATCACGGTCGAAGACTGCTTACAGAACGAACCCAACCTGTTCAACCTCGTGTTGCTGGCCGCCAAGAGGGCCCGCCGGCTCGCGAACGGCGCCGAAGCCACGGTCGAGTGGGAGAACGACAAGCCGACCGTGGTGGCGTTGCGTGAGATTGCCGCCGGAAACATCACCCTGGAAATGTTGGAGGAGCCCGAGGAGCCCGTGCCGGCGCCGGTGAGCGAACTCGACATGCCGTCTGATTTCCGCGCGCCGCAGCTCGGCCTGGGGGACTGACCGCACGACTTCCCCGCGCCGTCACGATGGACTATGCGTCTTCCCTACTCGGTTTCCTGCCCGGTGGAAGACGGTCCACGGGGATAAGCCAGCTTTTGGACAAGCTGGAAGCGTACCTCCCTCCCGCCCAGGTCGAACGCGTTCGCGACGCCTATGAGTTCGGCGCGGAGAAGCACCGCGGCCAGAAGCGCGTCTCCGGCGAACCCTACATCACCCACCCGGTGGCGGTGGCCGACATCCTGGCGGATCTGCGGCTGGATGCGGACACGCTGGTGGCCGCGATCCTGCACGACGTCATCGAGGACACGCCGACCGCGAAGGCGGAGATCGCCTCGATCTTCGGCCAGGTGGTCGCCGAACTGGTCGACGGCGTCAGCAAGCTCGACCAGATCCAGTTCAAGAACCGCCAGGAAGCGCAAGCCGAGAGCTTCCGCAAGATGCTGCTCGCGATGGTGCGCGACATCCGCGTCATCATGGTCAAGCTCGCCGACCGCATGCACAACATGCGCACTCTCGGCGTCATGCCGCCCGTCAAACGCCGCCGCAGCGCCCGCGAAACCCTCGAGATCTACGCACCCATCGCCGAGCGGCTCGGCCTGTACGCGGTCAAACTGGAGCTCGAGGACCTCGGCTTCCGGGCGCTGTACCCGTACCGCTACAAGGTGCTCGAGCGCGAACTGAAGCGGGCGCGCGGCAACCAGAAGGAGTTCATCGGAAAAATAGCCGAGACCTTCAAGAGCACGCTGAAGAAAGCCCAGATCCCCGGCGGCGTGGAGGGGCGGGAGAAGCACCTCTACAGCATTTACCGGAAAATGCAGAACAAGCACATCTCGCTCAACGAGATGGTGGACGTCTACGGCTTTCGCATCATCGTCGACAGCGCGGACACCTGCTATCGGGCGCTGGGACTGGTGCACGGCGTCTACAAGCCGATGCCCGGGCGCTTCAAGGACTACATCGCGATCCCGCGCGTGAACGGCTATCAATCGCTGCATACCACGCTGTTCGGACCCAACGGCATCCCGATCGAGGTGCAGATCCGCTCCGAACAGATGCATCGCGTCGCCGAGTCCGGCATCGCGGCGCATTGGAAGTACAAGTCGGGCGGCGACTCCTTCGGCGGCGTCGAACATGATCGCGCCCGCGAATGGCTGGCGGGGCTGGTGCAGATCCAGGAGGGCGGCAGCTCGGAGGAATTCCTGGAGAGCGTGAAGGTGGACCTGTTCCCGGACAAGGTCTACGTGTTCACCCCCAAGGGCAAGATCCTGCGCCTGCCCACCGGCGCGACCGCGGTGGATTTCGCCTATGCGATCCACACCGACGTCGGCAACCGCTGCGTCGCGGCCAAGGTCGACCGGCGCCTGGTGCCCCTGCGCACGCCGCTGCGCAACGGCCAGACCGTCGAGATCATCACCGCGAAGGGCGCCACGCCGAATCCCTCCTGGTCGGGCTTCCTGGTGACCGCGAAGGCGCGCGCCGCCATCCGCCAGTACCTCAAGAACATGAAGCGCGGCGAAGCGCTGGAACTGGGGCGGCGGCTGCTGGGGTCGGCGCTCGAGGAGTTCTCGCTCAACCTCAAGAAGATCGCCCCGGCGCAGATCGATGCCGTGGTCAAGGAATTGAACCTGAAGGATGCCGACGAGTTGTTCGAGAAGATCGGCCTCGGCGAACGCCTGGCGCCGCTCGTCGCACGGCGTCTGCAGCCGGCGCACGAGGAGGCCGAATTGCACGCGGCGAGCGGCGCGCCCTTGATGATCGCCGGCACCGAAGGGCTGCTCGTCACCTACGCCCGCTGCTGCTTTCCGATCCCCAACGATCCGATCATGGCCTACCTCTCCGCCGGGCGCGGCGTGATGATCCACCGTCAAAATTGCGGTAATCTCGCCGAATATCGCAAACAACCCGAGAAATGGCTGTCGGTGGCCTGGGAGGCGACCCTGGGACGCCTGTTCAGCTCCGAGATCCAATTGGAGATCAACAATCGCGTGGGCGTGCTGGCCGCGGTCGCCTCCAGCATCGCCGACACCGGAACCAACATCGACCAGGTGCAGTTGGAGGAGCGTGACGTCAGCAACTCCTGGCTGCGGATCCAGCTGCAGGTGCGCGACCGCAAGCATCTGGCAGGGGTGATCCGCACCATCCGGCGCATGCCGGACGTGCAGCGGGTATTCCGCACGCTGGCCTGACCGGGTCCGTGCCATCCTCGAACCATCGACTCCACCCCACTTGAAGGCCATGAGCAAACACATCATCTCGACGAACGACGCCCCCGCCGCCATCGGCCCCTATTCGCAGGCCGTCCGGGTGGGCAACACCCTTTGGGTATCGGGGCAGATCCCCCTGGATCCGCACACCCAGGAGCTGGTACCGGGGGACTTCGAGGCCGAAACCCGCCGGGTGTTCGACAACCTGCGGGCGATCGTGACCGCCGCCGGCGCAACGCTCGACGACGTCGTCAAGGCGAACGTCTACCTCACGGACCTGGCCCACTTCGCGCTCGTGAACAAAGTCATGTCGGAGTATTTTCGCGAGCCCTATCCGGCGCGCGCCGCCGTGGGCGTCGCGGCCCTGCCGCGCGGCGCACGGGTCGAAGTGGAGTGCATCGTCGCGTTGTGATCGACCCCCAGCCGGTCACCGTCCTGCGCGGCGTCGGCGACGCCCTCGCCCTGCGGCTGCGCGCGCTCGGCGTGGAGACGATCCAGGACCTGCTCTTCCTGCTGCCGCTGCGCTACGAGGATCGGACGCGCGTGGTGCCGTTGGGGGAAATGCTGCCGGGCCGGCGCGCCGCGGTGGAGGGCGAGGTGCTGCTCACCGAAATCGCCTTCCGCGGCCGGCGGCAGATGCTCTGCAAGATCGCGGACGGTTCCGGGTTCCTCACCCTGCGGTTCTTCCATTTCACGGCGCAGCAACAGGCCGGCCTGGCGCGCGGCGCGCGCATCCGCTGCTTCGGCGAGGCGCGGCGCGGCGCGCAGGGCCTGGAGATGGTGCATCCCGAATACCGCCGGGTGGATCCCTCCGCGGTGAAGGCGGGGGAGGATCATCTCACCCCGATCTATCCCGCCACCCTGGGCGTCACGCAGGGGCGGCTGCGCATGTTGGTCGGCATGGCGCTCGACCAGACCGCCGGTCGCGATCTCGAGGAATGGCTGCCCGCCGCACTGCTGGCGGATTCCGAGCTGCCGTCGTTGCGCGACGCGCTGGCCTACGTCCATCGGCCGCCCGTGGACGCGCCGGTGGAACAGCTCCTCGAGTGGCGTCATCCGGCGCAGCGGCGGCTGGCATTCGAGGAGCTGCTCGCCCACCAGCTGTCGCTGCAGCTCCTGCGCCGGCGCATTCAAAGCGAGCCCGGCTGGCCGTTGTCGACCGACGGCTCGCTCAAGGCCCGGTTGATGGCGCAATTGCCGTTTCAGATGACCCGGGCCCAGGCCCGGGTGCTGAGCGAGATCGAGCAGGACATGAGCCTCGCGAAGCCCATGCTGCGCCTGGTGCAGGGCGACGTCGGCTGCGGCAAGACGCTGGTGGCGGCGCTCGCCGCCACCCAGGCGGTGCAGCTGCAGCGCCAGGTCGCCCTCATGGCGCCCACCGAACTGCTCGCCGACCAACACGCACAGAACTTCCGGCGCTGGTTCGAACCCCTGGCGGTGCCGGTCGCGCTGCTCACCGGCCGGCAGACCGGCAGGGCGCGCACCGCCGCGCTCCAGGGGATTCGCGAGGGCCATGCGCCGGTGGTGATCGGCACCCACGCCCTGTTCCAGGACAACGTCGAATTCCGGTCGCTCGCCCTCGTCATCGTCGACGAACAACATCGCTTCGGCGTCCATCAGCGCCTCAGCCTGAGGGAGAAGGGCGGCCGCGACGGTCACCAGCCGCATCAGTTGATCATGACGGCGACGCCCATTCCGCGCACGCTGGCGATGACGGCCTACGCCGATCTCGACGTGTCGGTCATCGACGAACTGCCGCCGGGACGCACGCCCGTGAAGACCGTGGTGCTCGCGGAAAGCCGCCGCGACGAGGTGGTGATGCGCATCCGCACCGCCTGTCTCGAGGGGCGGCAGGCGTACTGGGTCTGCCCGCTCATCGACGAATCGGACGAGATGCCGTACCAGGCGGCCGAGGAAACCGCCGCGGCCCTGGCGCAGGCCCTGCCGGACCTGCGCGTCGGGTTGGTGCACGGGCGCATGCCCCCGGCCGCCAAGGAGCTGACCATGCGCACCTTCAAGGACGGCGGGATCCAGCTGCTGGTCGCCACCACGGTCATCGAGGTCGGCGTCGACGTGCCCAACGCGTCGCTGATGGTAATCGAGAACGCCGAACGCATGGGCCTCGCGCAACTGCATCAGTTGCGCGGCCGCGTCGGCCGCGGCCGCCACGAAAGCTCCTGTCTCCTGCTGTACCGGGGACCGCTGTCGGCGCTGGCTCGCGAGCGCCTCGGCGTCATGCGCGACACCAACGACGGCTTCGTCGTCGCGCGCCGCGACCTCGAACTGCGCGGACCCGGGGAACTCATGGGCACCCGTCAGACGGGACTCGCGCAGATGCGGGTGGCCGATCTGCTGCGCGATGCGGATCTGCTGCCGCAGGTGCAGGTCGCCGCGCAGACGCTGCTGCGCGATTGGCCGTCGCACGTGGCGCCGCTGATTCGGCGCTGGGTGGGCAATGCGGAGCAGTACGGTCGCGTCGGGTAGAATGGCGGCATGAAGACCGATCCCGCCCCGCCCGGTGAAAACGTGCAATGGCTTCCGGCGGAACGCCTCGGCCAGCTCAACGTCGATGCGGGGCTGCGGCCCTGGCTCATCGGCAAGGGCATGCTGTCGGAGCGCCTGAAGGCCGCCTGCGGCGACCGGTTTTCGCTGCGGCTGGTGGATCAATGGAGCGGTCTGCTGTCCAGTTCACACAAGGCGGCGCTGCGGACCCACGATAATGCCGGAATGTTCAGGGACGTCGAATTGTGCAGCGGCGACCGGGTGTGGGTGTTCGCCCAGACGGTCACGCCCGATTCCACCCTCAGCCTGCACCCCTGGCTGGCCGAAATGGGCGAGACCGCGCTCGACGAGACCCTGAACGGCCTGTCGAGCGTGGAGCGCAGCTCGTACGAATATGCCTGGTTGCCCTGCCCCAACCCGCGGGGCGGCGACCCCAAGCAGGGCCATCCGCTCACCCTGCGCGCGCTGCGCGACACCGAGTTGAGACCGGCGGGGCTGTGGGCGCGACGCTCGCGGGTGTCGCTGCGCGGCGCCCCGCTGCTCATGCAGGAGGCTTTCCTCCCCGCCATGGGCCGCTCGTAGGCCGCCCGCGATGCCGCTGCCACGCTCGGGCGTCGAATTGGCGGAACGCATTTCCGCGCGTTGGCGCTGGTTCGTGTACCGCGTCCGTTTTCATCCGCTGACCACCAACGAATTGCCCCGGCTGCGGGCGACCATCAACGATTACGTGCAGCTCATGCGGCTGGACCGGCCCATCGGCATCTGGCTGTTGCTGTGGCCGACGTTGTGGGCGCTGTGGATCGCCGGACGCGGCCGGCCGAGCGGCCGGCTGTTCATCATTTTCACCGTGGGTACGGTACTCATGCGCTCCGCGGGCTGCGCGATCAACGACTACGCCGACCGCAGCTTCGACCCGCACGTCAAACGCACCCAGGACCGGCCGCTCGCGGCCGGCCGCATTTCGGCGGTGGAGGCGCTGGTGCTGTTCGCGGCGCTGTCGCTGACGGCATTGATGCTCGCCGTCCAATTGAACAGCCGCACGTTGCTGCTGGCGGTGGTCGGCGCGACGCTCGCCGTGACCTATCCGTTCATCAAGCGCTTTCTCTCGGTGCCCCAACTGTATCTGGGGGTCACCTTCGGCTGGGGCATCCCGATGGCATTCGAGGCGCAACTGGACCAGGTGTCGCGGGTCGGCTGGCTGCTGCTGATCGCCAACGTCCTGTGGGTCACCGTCTACGACACGATCTATGCCATGGTGGACCGCGACGACGACCTGAGGATCGGCGTACGCTCCACCGCCATTCTGTTCGGCGATTCGGACCGCCACATCATCGCGGCTCTGCAGGCGATGACCTTGCTCGCGCTGTACCTGATCGGCGGCATGATCCACATGGGGCCGTGGTACTACGCCGGATTGGTCGGCGGCGCCGTCTTTTTCGTCCATCACCTCTGGCTGATCCGTCACCGCGAACGACAGGCCTGCTTTCGGGCCTTTCTCAACAACCATTATTTCGGCCTGTCGGTGTTCCTCGGCATCGCGTGCAACTACCAGTTCGGCCGATGACTTTCGTCAACCAAAAAACGCCCTCCGGGTTGACTAAGACCCGGGAGCGGCCAATACTTTGACTTTTCCGGGCGTTCGAGCGGCGCGCCCGCCTCGCCCCAAAGGGTACCCAAAGTGAATGTTCGAAACGATTGGTCGCTCGCCGAAGTCGGGGAACTGTTCGCACTGCCGTTCATGGACCTGGTGTTCCTGGCGCAACAGGTGCACCGCACGCATCAGACGCCGAACACGGTGCAGATCAGCACGCTCCTCAGCATCAAAACCGGCGCCTGCCCTGAGGATTGCGCCTACTGCCCCCAGAGCATCCGCCACGATACGGGCCTCGCCGAGGAGGAACTCGTCGAACTGGAGACGGTGGCCGCCCGCGCGCGCGCGGCCCGGGAGGCCGGCGCGACGCGCTTTTGCATGGGCGCCGCCTACCGGTCGCCGAAACCGAAGGATCTGCGCAAGGTGCTCGCCATGATCCGCGAGGTCAAGGCCCTGGGTCTCGAGACCTGCGCCACGCTCGGCATGCTGAGCGCGCCGCAGGCGCAGGAACTCAAGGCGGCGGGGCTCGACTACTACAATCACAACCTCGACACGTCGCCCGAGTACTACGAAAAGATCATCACCACCCGCACCTACCAGGATCGCCTGGACACCCTCCAGGCGGTGCGGGATGCGGGAATGAATGTCTGCTGCGGAGGGATCGTGGGCATGGGCGAGGGGCCGGAGGACCGGATGACCTTGCTGCACACGCTCGCCACCCTGCCCCGCCATCCCGAGAGCGTGCCCATCAATGAACTGGTGCGCGTCGCGGGCACGCCGTTGGCGGACACCGCGGCGCTCGACCCGTTCGATTTCGTCCGCACCGTGGCGGTGGCGCGGATTCTGATGCCGCTCGCTCACGTGCGGCTGTCGGCGGGGCGCGGCGGGATGAGCGACGAACTGCAGGCCCTGTGTTTCATGGCGGGAGCGAACTCGATTTTCTACGGCGAAAAGCTGCTCACGACCGGCAATCCGGATACCGCGCACGACCGCGCGCTGTTCGCGCGCCTGCAGATCGTCGCCGAACCGCCCGGCAAGCCGCACCCGACGCGCGAGCCTCTGGCCGCCGCGTCCGCCTCGCGCGCAGCGACGGCGTGAGCGGCGGGACCGGCTACTCGCTCGACAAGTCCTGGGTCCGGCGCTCCTTCGATCGCGCCGGGGCCACCTACGATGCCGCCGCCGTCCTGCAGAAGGAGGTGCGCGACCTGCTGTTGCAGCGGCTGGATCTGACCCGTCTCGCGCCGCAGGTCGTGGTCGATGCCGGCGCGGGCACGGGCCACGCGGGACGGGCCCTCAAACGGCGCTACCCGAAGGCGCAGGTACTCGCCTTGGACTCATCGCTGGGCATGTTGCGCTGCGCCGGCAGGCAGCAATCCTGGCTGCGGCCGTTTGCGCGGCTGTGCGCGGATGCCGAACGCATGCCGCTGCCGGACGGCAGCGTCGATCTGATCCTGAGCAATTTCATGGTGCAGTGGGTTGACCCGGACGCCTTGTTCGCCGAGTTCCGGCGGGTGCTGGCGCCCCGCGGCCTGCTCTCCTTCACCACCCTCGGGCCCGATACCCTGCGCGAGCTGCGGGCCGCCTGGCGGCACGCGGATGCACACATCCGGGTGAATCCGTTCATGGACATGCATGACATCGGCGACGCGCTCGTGCGCGCGGGCTTCGCCGGCCCGGTGCTCGACGTCGAGCGCTACACCCTGCGCTACGACGACGTCCGCGGCCTGGTGCGGGATCTGAAGGCGGTCGGCGCGCGCAATGCCACGACCGGGCGCCCCAGGGGCCTGACGGGCCCGCGCAGATTCGCGCTCATGCAATCGGCGTACGAGACATTCCGGCTCGACGGCCGGCTGCCGGCCACTTACGAGGTCGTGTTCGCTCAGGCGTGGGCGCCGGCCGCGGGCGCACGACGCACGGAGGACGGCGCGGCCCACGTCACCCTCGACGAGCTGAAGCGGCAGTTGCAAGCCAGGCGCGGCTCGTGAGCATCCACCGCTTCTTCGTCACCGGCACCGACACCGGGGTGGGCAAGACCCGCACGGCGACGGCGCTCTGCCGTGCCTTCGCCGCGGCCGGCGGCCGGGTCGCCGCCATGAAGCCGGTGGCCTCCGGATGCACGCGCACGCCGGCGGGACTGCGCAACGAAGATGCGGTCGCGCTGCTTGCGGCCATGAACGTGCGGGCCGCCTACGAGGAGGTCAATCCCTATGCCTTCGAGCCGGCGATTGCCCCTCACATTGCGGCGCAGGAAGCGGGCTGCCCCATCGATTTCGAGCGGCTGGACCGTTGTTTCGAACGATTGTCCCTGCAGAGCGATGTCATCGTCGTCGAAGGCGCGGGGGGCTGGCTGGCGCCGCTCGACGCCGGGCGAAGCTTTGCGGACCTGGCCGTCCGCTGGGAGATGGAAGTCATCCTGGTGGTCGGCCTGCGTCTGGGGTGCCTGAACCACGCGCTGCTCACGGTGGAATCCGTGAAACGCCGCGGACTGCGCCTGCGCGGCTGGGTCGCCAGTGCGATCGATGCGCATTTCGAGCGGCGTGAGGCGAATCTCGAGGCGCTCGAGGCACGAATCGATGCGCCCTGCCTTGCCGTGCTTCCCCATTCGCCCCGCTGGGATGCGGCCGCGATACCCAAAGAGTTGTTGGACAAACTCGGGGAACTAGCACGGAACGCGCCGGCTTGAGTTATCCTGCGGGCCTATGGAAAAGCGCATCGAACTGGCGCCCAATTGCTCCCTGACGCCGGCGGGCGCCAAGCTTTTTTTCGCTGCTACATGCTTGTTTTCGCTCGCTTTTTGCATGTTCTTCGTATGCCTGGGGTTCTGGCCGGTCCTGCCGTTCTGGGCGCTCGAGATGCTGGCGTTGGGGCTGGCGCTGCATGCCAGCATGCAACGCCGCCGCTATACGCAAACGGTCACCATCACCGACTCCCGGATCAGTCTCGTCACCCGTTCCCGGCGCGGGGAGGCAAAACAGGAGTTTGCGCGGCATTGGGCGAAGGTTAGACTCCGCAGTCCGCGGACCCGCCTCTATCCGAGCAAATTGATGATCGAGAGCAGCGGGCGGGCTTTCGAGGTCGGCAGTTTCCTCACGGAAGAGGAGAGATGCCTCCTTGCCAAGCGTTTGGGGAATCTGGTGGGCGGCATGAACGAGTCGCCACCGCTTGAAATTGATTGAACCGAAGGGGATCCGTTGAGATGAGAGTTAACAGGGCAAGCGACATCGACCATCGCACTTCTTTCGCCGGGGCGATAGCGCCCAAGGGCATTTCCAGGATCGTTGCACCCTGGGTCGCGGCGCTCGCCGCCTGTGGCCTGGCCGGCGGTGCCGCCGCCAACACGTCGAACGGCTACAACCTGCCGGAAGGCGTCACTTCCCTGAGCCAGGGAATGTATGCGCTGCACATGGAGGTCTTCTGGATTTGCGTCGGCATCGCGGTCGTCGTGTTCGGCGTCATGATCTTCTCTCTCGTGAAGTTCCGCCATTCCCAGGGCGCCGTTCCGGACACCACCATGGTGCATAGCACCAAAGTGGAGATCATCTGGACCATCATCCCGGTCATCATCCTGGTGGTGATGGCCGTGCCGGCCGCCGATCTCATCCTGAAGCAGGAGGACACCCGCAATTCGGAGCTGTCCATCCGCGTGACCGGTTACCAGTGGAAGTGGCAGTACCAGTACATGGATGCGGCCGACGGCGTGGGGTTCTTCTCGACCCTGCGCCAGGACTCGAACTTCGCGCGCCAGCTCGGCTCGGGCATCGATCCGGCCACGGTGCCCAATTACCTGCTCGAAGTCGATCATCCCCTCGTGATCCCGAGCGGCACGAAGGTGCGCCTGCTGCTCACGTCCATGGACGTGATCCACGCGTGGTGGGTGCCGGATTTTGGCGCGAAACGCTCGGCGATTCCGGGCTTCGTCAATGAATTGTGGTTCAAGGTCGATGCCGGCAAGGAGGGCATCTACCGCGGGCAATGCGCCGCCCTGTGCGGCCGCGATCACGGGTTCATGCCCGTCGTGGTCGACGTCCGAACCCCTGACG
This sequence comes from Nevskiaceae bacterium, assembly GCA_037445285.1. GTDB lineage: Bacteria > Pseudomonadota > Gammaproteobacteria > Steroidobacterales > Steroidobacteraceae > Bog-1198. The sequence continues at coordinate 11,615 of JBBIKV010000009.1, forward strand.
ACTTCAAGAAATGGGTCGAGGCGCAGAAGGCGTCCATGAAGCAGGCAGGAGCGATGCCGATCGCGGCGCCTCCCGTTTCCGCCCAAGTGCTGAACTGACACCCGAATTCATCGAAACTTCCGAGAGCAACCATCATGGCCCACGATCACGCGACCGACACCGCACACCACGACGATCACCACGGCGAGCCGGCGACCGGCATCAAGCGCTGGCTGTTCGCCACCAACCACAAGGACATCGGCACGATGTACCTGGTGTTTAGTCTCATCATGTTCTTCGTCGGCGGCGCGATGGCCATGGTGATCCGGGCTGAACTGTTCAAACCCGGCCTGCAATTGGTCGATCCGGGCTTCTTCAACCAGATGACCACCATGCATGCGCTGGTGATGATTTTCGGCGCGGTCATGCCGTCCTTCGTCGGACTGGCCAACTGGATGATCCCGCTGCAGGTCGGCGCCCCCGACATGGCGCTGCCGCGCATGAACAACTTGAGCTTCTGGATCCTGCCCTTCGCCTTCACGATCCTGCTGTCATCGCTGTTCATACCGGGCGGTGCGCCGGCCGGCGGCTGGACCATGTATCCGCCGCTGTTCCTGCAGGGCGGCAACTACGTGGCGCTCGCGATCTTCGCGGTCCACCTCATGGGTGCGTCTTCGATCATGGGCGCCATCAACGTCATCGTCACCATCATGAACATGCGCGCCCCCGGCATGAACCTGCTGAAGATGCCGCTGTTCTGCTGGTCCTGGCTCATCACCGCCTACCTCTTGATCGCGGTCATGCCGGTGCTCGCGGGCGCCGTCACCATGCTGCTGACGGATCACTACTTCGGCACCAGCTTCTTCAATGCGGCGGGCGGCGGCGATCCGCTGATGTTCGAGCACGTGTTCTGGTTCTTCGGGCATCCCGAGGTCTACATCATGATTCTGCCGGCCTTCGGCATCATCTCCGAGATCCTGCCGACCTTTTCGCGCAAGCCCCTGTTCGGCGCCACCTCGATGATCTACGCCATCGCCTCGATCGCCTTCCTGTCGTTCATCGTGTGGGGACACCACATGTTCGTAGACGGCATGCCGCTGGCGGCGCAGGTGTTCTTCATGATGTCGACCATGCTGATCGCGGTCCCCACCGGCGTGAAGGTGTTCAACTGGAGCGCCACCATGTGGAAGGGTTCGCTGTCCTTCGAACCGCCCATGCTGTTCGCGATCTCCTTCCTGTTCCTGTTCACCATCGGCGGATTTTCCGGCGTGATGCTCGCCATCGTCCCGGTGGACTTCCAGTACAACCAGACCTACTTCGTGGTGGCCCATTTCCACTACGTGCTCGTGCCGGGCGCGGTGTTCGCCATCATGGCGGCGGTGTACTACTGGATTCCGAAGTGGACCGGCCACATGTACAACATGGCGCTGGCCAAGTGGCACTTCTGGCTGTCCACCATCTTCGTCAACGTGCTGTTCTTCCCCCAGCACTTCCTCGGGCTGGCGGGCATGCCGCGGCGCATCCCGGACTACGCGGTGCAGTTCTCCGACTGGAACATGGTCTCCTCGATCGGTGCCTTCGGCTTCGGTCTGTCGCAGATCCTGTTCGTGATCGTGATCGTGCAGTGCGCCCGGGGCGGCAGGAAGGCCTCCGCCGAAGTGTGGGACGGCGCCACGCCGACGGGCCTGGAATGGACCATTCCGTCGCCGGCTCCCTATCACAGCTTCGCGGTCGCCCCCGAGATCAAATGAGCCGGACGGACGATACGGCGCCCGGCGGCGGGCCGGCGGAGCCGCGGACGCGCATTCGCGTCCGCGCGCTGCTGCTGATGTCGCTGGCGCTGGCTTTCTATTTCGGCTTCATCGCACTGACTTTCTATCGCAGTCATCACTGATGGACCCGGGGGACACGCGCAGGCGGGCCAACCGCAGTTTGGTTCTCGGTCTGGTCGCGATGACCGCGGGCAGCTTCGCCTTCGGCTGGGCGCTCGTCCCGCTGTACAACGTGTTTTGCCGGGTGGCCGGCATCGGCAGCGCCGAGGCCAAGGCGGGGCCCTCGACCGCCACCGAGGCCGTCGATCTGAACCGCGAGATCACCATCGAATTCGTCGCCGATCCGGCCTCGGTCGGCAGCTTCGAATTCCGTCCGAAGACCGCGGCGATGCGCATTCATCCCGGAAAGCTGTACGACACCGAGTTCTACGCCCGGAACCTCACCAGCGTCGCGTCGGTGGCCCAGGCCGTTCCCAGCATCTCGCCGGGCGAGGCCGCCAAGTATTTCCACAAGACCCAGTGCTTCTGTTTCTCCCCGCAGAAATTCGGGGTGGGCGAAGGTCGCGACATGCCGGTGCGGTTCATCGTCGATCCGGGACTGCCCTCCCACATCGACAAGATCACCCTGGCCTACACGTTCTTCGACACGACTCAATCCGCAGCACGTCCGTGACCAAACGGCTACACTAATTTCTCCACCATCGCTTAGAGATCGAACACATGGCGCAAGCGCACGCTCCACAAGCAGACACGTATTACGTCCCCCACAGCAGCCCATGGCCCATCTACGGCGCCGTCTCCCTGTTCACGCTGATGCTGGGCGCCGCCAGCACGCTGAACGGCTGGCTGCCCGCATGGGCCCTGCTGCCGGGGTTCCTGCTGCTGGTGTCCATGTTCATCTTCTGGTTCGGCACCGTCATCGGCGAGAACGAGCGGGGCATGTACAACATGGCCGTCGACCGCTCCTTCCGCATGGGCATGATGTGGTTCATCTTCTCCGAGGTGATGTTCTTCGCCGCCTTTTTCGGCGCCCTGTTCTATGCCCGCGAACTCGCGGTGCCCTGGCTGTCGGGCCATGGGGTGAAGATCTTCAACAGCCTGCTGCTGTGGAAGGACTACAGCGGATCCTGGCCGACGAACGGCCCGATGTCCCTGGGGCCGCGCGCGAACGGCACCTTCGAAACGGTTTCCGCCCTCGGGTTGCCCGCCGTCAACACGGCCATCCTGCTCTCCAGCAGCGTGACCGTGACGATCGCGCACCACGCGTTGATCTCCGGCCACCGCGGACGGCTCAAGGTGTTCCTGGCGCTGACCTTTCTGCTGGGCTTCACGTTCGTGTTCCTGCAGGCGAAGGAATATCACGAGGCGTACACGGAACTCGGCCTGACGCTCGGCACCGGGATCTACGGCTCGACGTTCTTCATGCTGACCGGTTTCCACGGCTTCCACGTCACGCTGGGCGCGATCATGCTGACGGTGATCTGGTTCCGCGTGATGAAGGGCCAGTTCACGCCGCAGCGCCACTTCGGCTTCGAGGCGGTGGCCTGGTACTGGCACTTCGTGGACGTGGTGTGGCTCGGGCTGTTCATCTTCGTCTACTGGTTGTGACGCACGGCGTGCGGGCCGCTCTCACGGTCCGCACGCCAGCACCCCGCGGCTCAATATCTGCGCTGCGGGGCGATCCAGCCCAGGCGGTAGGCGACGATCAGCAGCACGAACAGGAACACCGACAAACCGATCCGGATGGAGAGGGCCTTGACCATCTTGGCGCTGTCGCCGGGTTTGTTGCTCGACAAATGAAACAACGCCTTTCCCAGGCTGACGACGATCAGCACCAGGATCACGACAACGAGTGTTTTGAATTCCACGGCCGCCCGAGAGTTTGATGAAGGCGGGAAGTATATCGTGCCGCTGAGAGTGGGTTCCCGGATCTTCGCGCCGCGGCCGTTCACGACCGTCCTCACGGTCGTGCTGCTCGGGATGCTGGTGTCGCTCGGGCGCTGGCAGCTGCAGCGCGCCGACCAGAAGCGGGCATTGTACGACGCGTTCGACAAGGGTGCGGATGCGACGCAGCGGGTCGACCTCATGACGCCCGCGCTGCCGCGATATCAGCACGTCGAGACAAGGGGGAGATACGATGGGTCACGGCAGATCTTGATCGACAACATGACCGATGCGGACGGACGCGCCGGCTACTTCGTGGTCACCCCGCTGGCCCTGACGGGGGGCGGTTGGCTGCTCGTGAACCGTGGCTGGGTGCCGTTGGGCCGCAGCCGGTCCGAACTGCCCGCGATCGGCGTCGCGGGCGATGTCCGCACCGTATTGGGCCGGGCCGACCACCTGCCGACCCCGGGAATCCGCATGGGCCGGGCCGCAGCGCTGCGGCCGCCGTATCCGGCCGTCGCGGATTTTCCCACCCGCGCCGAGATCGCGGCACTGTTGCACGAGGCGTCGTGGACCCGCGCCGCGGATTTGGTGCTGCTCGACCCGGGCCAGCCGGACGGCTACGTGCGCCGTTGGCAGGCCCCCGGCTTTCCGCCGCTGCGCCACGTGGCTTATGCCGTCCAGTGGTTCGGGCTCGCGCTCGCCCTGTTCGTCATTTATCTCGTGACCAATTTCCGCCGATCCGCCGGGGCGCAGCAGGGTCCGGCATGAGCGGCGTCCCGGTTTCCGCGCACGACCGGCGCCAGCGCCGGTTGTTGATCGGCCTCGGCGTGATGTTCTTTGCGCCGCTCGCGGTGTCCTTCTATTTGTATTACGGCCCGGTCGCCTGGCGCCCGGGCCGCCACGTCAATCACGGCGACCTCATCACTCCGGCGCGGCCGCTGCCGGAGGTGTCGCTGCCCCTCGCGGGCCGGGGCGAGGTCCGGGCCGGCAAGCCGGATTTTCTCAGGAACAAATGGACACTGCTCTACGTGGGAGCGGGCAGCTGTACCGCACAATGCCGCACCAACCTCTACAACACCCGGCAGGTGCGCTTCGCGTTGAACCGCGACATGGACCGCGTGCAGCGCGTCTTCATCGCCGAGGGGGAATGCTGCGATCTGCCGTTCCTCGCCGAACAGCACCCGGACCTGGTCACCGTCCGCGCAACGCCGGCCGCGGCGCCGCTTCTCGGCCTGCTGCCCCGCTTCGACGGCATCGATCCGACCGCCGCCGAACGCGTCTACCTGGTCGACCCCTTGGGCAATCTCATGATGTCCTACGCGCCCGGCGCCCCGCCCAAGGGCATGCTGGAGGACTTGAAGCGTCTGCTGGGCCTGTCCCATGTCGGATGAGAACGCGCGCCGCCCGTGAATCCACGCCAACGTCTGCTCTGGTTTAGACGCCTTGCCCTCGTGGGGGCATCGCTCGCGGCAACGGTGATCGTGCTCGGTGCCTGGGTGCGGCTCACCGATGCGGGCCTGGGCTGTCCTGATTGGCCGGGCTGCTACGGGCATCTGTATCCGACCGCGGCCCGGGGGGCGGCCAAGGCCTGGCACGAAATGATCCACCGCTATGTCGCGACCACGCTCGGAATGATCATCGTCGCACTGTTGATCTGGGCGGTGCAGCGCCGCCGGGACCGCGACCAACCCCTGGTTCCGGTGGGCTCGTTGTTCGGTGTGGTCTGCCTGCAGGGCACCCTGGGTGCGTTGACGGTGACCCTGCTGCTCAAACCCTTGATCGTGACGGCGCATCTGTTCGGCGGATTGACGACCTTCGGTCTGCTGTGGTGGCTGTCCATCACTCCGGAGCGCCACACCCCCACGCCGGCGGAACGTGGCTTGCGCTCCTTTGCGCTCGTCGCTTCCGGGGTGCTCGTGGCCCAGCTCTTTATCGGGGGCTGGACGAGCACGAATTACGCCGCCGTCGCCTGTCCGGACTTTCCGACCTGCCAGCGCTCGTGGTGGCCGCCGATGGATTTCCGCGACGCGTTCGTGCTCTGGCGCGGCCTCAGCGTGGACTACGAGGGCGGAATCCTCGCGAACCCCGCCCGCATGGCGATTCACTTCACGCATCGGATCGGAGCCGTCGTCACGGGGTTGGTGCTCCTCGGTCTCGGACTGACGACCGTGCTGCGGGCCCGCAGCCGGCGGCTGTCCGGCGCCGGGTCGCTGTTGATGGCCGCCGTGGTGGTCCAAATCTCGATCGGGGTGGCAACGGTGCACTTCGGCGTGCCGCTGGCGGTGGCGACGTTGCATAATGCCGGCGCGGTATTCCTGGTCGGCACGATGGTGTGGCTGCTGCGGGCGCTTTGGCCGGGGGCTCCGATGGGCATGGTACCCTTGAACCGTGTCGACCATACCGAATAGCCCCCCGATGACCGCCCTCGGCGCCAGCCGCTGGCGGGATTTTCTCGAGCTCACCAAGCCCAAGGTCAGCCTGCTGATCGTCTTCACGGCCGTCGTCGGCATGGTGCTGGCCTCGCCCGGCATGGTACCCCTGCCGGCGCTGGTCTTCGGCACCTTGGGGATCGCGATGGCGTCGGGTTCCGCCGCGGCGTTCAATCACGTGCTCGACCGGCGCATCGACGAACAGATGGCCCGCACCCGCCGCCGGCCGTTGCCGACCGGTCACCTGGTGAAGCGGCAGGCCGTGGTGTTCGCGAGCCTGCTGGCGCTCGCCTCGATGCTGGTGTTGTGGCCTTCGGTGGGCGCGCTCACCGCCGTGCTGACGTTTTGTTCACTCATCGGCTACGCCATCGTCTATACGATGTGGCTGAAGCGGGCGACTCCGCAGAACATCGTCATCGGCGGCGCGGCCGGCGCCGCCCCTCCCGTGCTCGGCTGGGCGGCGGTGACACACTCCATCGATCCGCAGGCCCTGTTGCTCTTCCTCATCATCTTCACGTGGACGCCGCCGCATTTCTGGGCGCTGGCCATCGCGCGCCGCGACGACTACGCGAAGGTCGGAATACCGATGCTGCCCGTCACCCACGGCATCCCGTACACACGGCTGCAGATCGTCCTGTACACGATTCTGTTGATCCTGAGCACACTCCTGCCCGTCCTGACCGGCATGAGCGGGTTGATCTACCTGGTGGCTGTGCTGCTGCTGAACGCGCGGTTTCTGTACTTCGTGCTGGCGCTGAACCGCGGCAACCGGCCCGATCTGCCCATCCGCACCTTCCGGTTTTCGATCACCTACCTGATGCTGTTGTTCGCGGCGTTGATCGTCGACCATTACCTCCGCTTCAGGCTTTGAATCCGCTCAGGCGCCGGACAGGCGCTGACCGGCGATCGGCAGCGAACGCAACCGCCTGCCCGTCGCGGCGAATAGCGCGTTGCAGACGGCGGGCGCCACCAGCGCCACGGCCGGTTCGCCGATGCCCCCCGGGGCGGCATCGCTGTCCAGGAGATGGACGTCGAGGTCCGGCAATTCGTTGCCGCGCAACAACCGGTAGCTGTTGAAGTTGGTCTGCTGGACCCGGCCCCCGGCCAGGGTCACTTCGCCCCACAGCGCGGCCGTGAGCCCGAACACGATGCCGCTTTCGATCTGCGACTCGACGATGCGCGGATTAACCATCTGCCCGCAATCGACCACGCAGGTGATCTTGTGCACCTTGAGCGCGCCGTCGATCACCGAGACCTCGGCCACCTGAGCGATATGGGTCGTGTAACCCTCCATGAAGGCGACGCCGTGGAAACGGCCCGACGCGGGCCGGCCCCAACCGGCGCGCTCAGCGGCGGTCTTGAGCACCCGCGTATGACGCGGCTTCGCCTCGAACAGCCCCAGGCGGAATTCGACGGGGTCCCTGCCGGCGGCCGCGGCGAGTTCGTCCATGAAGCTCTCGATCGCGAAGCAGTTGGGCGCATGGCTGACGGAACGCATGTACCCGACATCGATGCCGATCTCCTGACGCACGTAGGTCAGGCTGAAATTCGGCACCGCATACGGTTGGTTGAGCGCGTATTCGACCACCGAATCGAACGGGTCCGTGACCGACGGCGCCGCACGCGCCGTGATCGACGGGCTGGTGATGTGCAGCGACCAGGCCGTGAGGCGGCCTGCGGCGTCGAATCCGCCGCGCAGTTCTTCGAGGGCGGGGGGCCGGTAGGTATCGTGGGTCATGTCGTCTTCGCGCGTCCAGATCACCTTCACGGGAGCGCCGACCGCCTTCGATGCCTCGACGGCCGCGGGAATGAAGTCCACGTCGAGGCGGCGCCCGAATCCGCCTCCCAGCAGGGTCGTGAAGACCCGGACTTTGCCCGCCTCCAGGCCGGCGGCCTGCGCTGCGGCGGCCTGCGCGGCCTGCTGCACCTGGGTTCCCACGTACAAATCGCAGCCATCCGCCTTGACGTCGGCGGTGCAGTTCATCGGCTCCATCGTCGCGTGCGCGAGCAGCGGCAGCGAGTAGACCGCGTGCAGGGATTTGTGCGCCTGTTTGAGCGCGCCCGCCGCATCGCCGTCGGCACGGGCGGACAAGCCGGGACGGGCGGCAGCCTTCTCGAGCACCGCCCGAATGCCGGCGTCGTCGAGCCCTGCATTCTGACCGGGTTCCCAGGTGATCTTGAGCGCCTTGCGTGCCTGCAGCGCCTGCCAGAAATGCTCGGCGACGACCACGACCCCGCCCGTGGCGGACAGCACCTTGCGCACGCCCGGCATCCTCTCGGCCGCGGCGGAATCGACGGCGGCCACCTTGCCGCCCAGCACCGGACTCTGTGCGAGGGCGCCGTACAGCATGCCCGGCAGCGCGACGTCGAGTCCGAACTCGGCGCTGCCATCGACCTTGCCCGCGGAGTCGAGCCGCAGGCGGGAACGGCCGATGACCCGAAATGCGGACTTCGGCTTCAGCGTCACGTTCTTCGGCACCGGCAGTTTCGAGGCGGCAGCCGCCACGGCGCCGTAGGTGGCGGTCTGGCCCGACGGACCGTGAATCATCCCGTTTTCGGCGCGACAGGCCGCCGGTTCGACGCGCCACCGGCCGGCGGCGGCGGCCACCAGCATCGTGCGCGCCTGCGCGCCGGCCGTGCGCAGCTTCTCCCAGGCATCCTGGACGCTGTTGCTCGTGCCGGTCACCTGACCGCCATTCGCGACGTTGACGTAGGCGTCGCCGACGGGCGCCGCCACGACCTTGACCGTGTCCAGGGCGATCTCGAGCTCCTCGGCCAGCAACATTGGCAGCGCGGTGTAGACACCCTGGCCCATCTCCGAGCGGTCGACGATGATGGTGAACGCGTTGTCGGCGCCGATGACGAGCCACGCATTCAATTGCGATCCGCCGGCGCCCGCGGCCGCGACTCCGGCGCGTGGGCGGCCGCCGAAAACCGGCAGGCTGAACGCGAGCAGCACGGTGCCGCCGAGGGCGGCGGCACCCAGGAAATCCCGGCGGGACGGATCGGCCGGAGGATTCGTCATTCCTTCCCCCCGGCGGTCGCGGAAGAGTCGGCGGCCTTGAGTTCGGCGGCGCGGTGAATTGCCTTGCGGATCCGCGGATAGGTGCCGCAGCGGCAAATATTGCCCGACATGGCGGCATCGATGTCGGTATCGCTGGGATGGGCGTTGGCGCGCAGCAGGGCCACCGCCGCCATGATCTGTCCGGACTGGCAGTAGCCGCACTGTGGCACGTCGATTTCGAGCCATGCCCGCTGCACCGGATGCGCGCGGTCCGGCGACAGGCCTTCGATGGTGGTGATGCTCCGCTCGCCGACCGCGCCCAACGGCAGGACGCACGACCGCGTGGCGGCACCGTCGACGAGCACTGTGCAGGCGCCGCAGAGGGCCATGCCGCAGCCGAATTTGGTGCCCGTCATGCCCAGATGGTCACGCAGGACCCAGAGCAGCGGCGTCTCCGGTGCGGCGTCGGTATCGACGGTTCGATTGTTGACCTTGAGCCTCGTCATGCGGCGATCCGGTTGCGACCTGCGACGCCTGCAATGCTAGCATCGCCCCATGACCGCCACGTCGACGTTTTATCCGCGGGTTTTCGCACTCGTCGTGGCCGCCACCTTAAGCTACGCGCTGGTGCTGATCTTCCGGCCCTTCCTGGGGGCCATGACGTGGGCGGCGTTCCTGGCCTTCGTGCTGTTCCCCCTGAACGTACGCTGGCGCCGCCGCCTGCGCAGCGCGGGGACCGCCGCGGGAATTCTCACGGTGCTGGCGCCGGTCACGATATTGCTGCCCCTGAGCGCCCTGTCCGTGGATTTTTTCACTCAAATCTCGACGCTGCTGCGGACCCTGCAGCGCGCGGCGGCCCAGTGGGACATCAAGACCTTTGCCGATTTGCGGCAATTTCCCTGGATAGCGCGCGCCAACGACTGGCTCGCGGCCCATGCGGGCATCTCGGCGGTCGAGGTGCAATCGTGGCTGGTGTCGGGCACCCAAAACGTGTTGCAACGCGCGGCCGGCGTCAGTGAGTCGGTGTTCCTGGGTGCCCTGGATTCGCTCTTCAAGTTCGCGATCATGCTGTTTCTGCTGTATTTTTTCCTGCGGGACGGGGACGCCCTGATGGTGCGCGCGCGCCGGCTGATTCCGCTCGACGACCTGCGCAAGGAGCGCCTGTTCCGGCAACTGAGTGCGGTCGCGCGCGCCATCGTATTCGGCACGAGCATGACGGCGTTGCTGCAAGGGGTGCTGATCGGCTTCGGGTTCGCCATCGCCGGCCTGCCCTCGCCGGTGGTGTTCGGCGTGCTGGCCGCGCTGCTCTCCCTGTTGCCCATCGGCGGCTCGGCCTTCGTCTGGGTGCCCGCGGCCCTGTGGCTGTTCTTCGACGACCGTTGGGGTTTCGGCATCTTCATGCTGGCCTGGGGAATCATGCTCGGCGGCCTGGACAACGTCCTGCGACCCCTGTTGATCTCCGGGCGGGCCGAGATTTCGCCTCTGGCGGTGTTCGTCGGGGTGTTGGGGGGAATCCCCGCGTTCGGAGCCATCGGCATCATCGCCGGCCCCGTGGTCCTGTCGCTGGTGCTCGCGCTGCTCGAGTTCGCCGAGGAAGCTCGCCAGGGACGCCTGTAGCAGTACAATCCGCGCCCTTATGGACGTATCTCATCTCCTCGACGGCCTCAACGACGCCCAACGTCAGGCGGTCGGTTCGCCGCCCGGGGCCGCGCTCGTGCTGGCCGGCGCCGGCAGCGGCAAGACGCGCGTTCTGGTTCACCGGGTGGCCTGGCTGATTCAGGTGGAGGGCGCCTCGCCCAACAGCATTCTCGCCGTCACTTTCACCAACAAGGCCGCCGCGGAAATGCGCGGCCGCATCGAGACCCTTCTCGGCATCCCCGGCGGCGCGCTCTGGATCGGCACCTTCCACGGACTCACCCACCGGTTGTTGCGCATGCACTGGCGCGAAGCGGGATTGCCGCAGAGCTTTCAGATCCTGGACTCCGAGGACCAGGCGCGGCTGCTGCGCAAGGTGCTGAAGGCGCTGGAACTCGACGAGACCCGGTGGGTGCCCCGCGAGATTCTCTGGTTCATCAACGCGCAGAAGGACGAGGGCCTGCGGCCGAAGCACCTGAAGGACGACGGCGATCCCACACGCCGTCAGCTCGTCAGGATCTATCAGGCCTACGATGCGGCGTGCCAGCGGGCGGGCGTGGTCGATTTCGCCGAACTGCTGCTCCGCGCCTATGAGCTGTGGCGCGACAATCCGGCGCTTCTCGAGCATTACCGGACGCGCTTCCGGCACGTCCTGGTCGACGAGTTCCAGGACACCAATGCGATTCAATACAAGTGGCTGATGTCGCTGGCGGGCCCGGCGGGGCAGCCCTTCGCGGTGGGGGATGACGATCAGTCGATCTATCGCTGGCGCGGCGCCCGCGTCGAGAACCTGAATCAGTTCCGCCGGGATTATCCGCAGGCCGTGCTGTACAAGCTCGAACAGAACTACCGGTCAACCGGCACCATCCTCAAGGCCGCGAACGCACTGATCGCCAACAACGCCGGCCGGCTCGGCAAGAACCTGTGGACCAGCGGCGAAGACGGCGAGCGGGTCAAGCTTTACGCGGCGTTCAACGAACGCGACGAGGCCGATTTCGTCGTCAACCGGATACGGGAATGGGTGGAGCACGGCGGAGCTCGGCGCGAAGTGGCGGTGCTGTATCGCTCCAACGCGCAGTCGCGGGTATTCGAAGAGGCGTTTTTGAACGCCCGCATGCCCTACCGCGTGTACGGCGGCCTGCGGTTCTTCGAGCGGGCGGAAATCAAGGATGCGCTCGCGTACCTGAGACTGGTGGCGAGCCGGGCGGACGACACGTCCTTCGAACGCGTGGTCAACCTGCCCACCCGCGGCATCGGCGCCAAGACGCTGGATTCTCTGCGGGACTCGGCGCGCACCGCGGGCACGTCGCTGTGGCATGCCGCCACCCTGGCCGTGACGGACGGCCTGCCGCAGCGCGCAGCCCAGGCGCTGCGGGGTTTCATGGATCTGATCGAGAGTCTCGGACGCGAGACGGCCGGATTGGAACTGCACGAGCAGGTGGATCACGTGATCCAGATGAGCGGGCTGATCGAGCATTTCAAGAAGGAAAAGGGCGAGCGGGGGGAGGGCCGCGTCGAGAATCTGCTCGAGCTCGTGAGCGCCGCCAGGGGCTTCTCTCCGGACGGGGAGACCGACATGCAGCCGCTCGAATCCTTCCTCGCGCACGCCGTGCTCGAATCGGGGGAGGGTCAGGCGGACCCCTACGCCGATTGCGTGCAGATGATGACGCTGCACACGGCCAAGGGACTCGAGTTTCCGGTGGTGTTCCTGGCCGGCATGGAGGATGGCCTGTTCCCGCATCAGCGTTCCATTGCAGATCTGGCGAGCCTCGAGGAGGAGCGGCGGCTCTGCTACGTCGGCGCCACCCGGGCCATGCGCCAGTTGTATGTCACGTATGCCGAGCAGCGGCGCCTGTACGGCGTGGACCAGTACGGCCAACCGTCCCGCTTCATCGGTGAGCTGCCCGCCGACCTGGTCGAGGAGATCCGGCCGCGGCTCAAGGTGTCCCGGCCGGTTTTCGCCCGGCGCAGCCCGAGCCTCGAGGAGGCGCCCACGCACGCGATGCGCATGGGCAGCCGGGTGCGCCACGCCAAGTTCGGGGACGGCGTGGTGCTGAATTTCGAGGGAAACGGCCCGCAGGCACGGATTCAGGTCAACTTCGAGCGCCAGGGAACGAAGTGGTTGATGTTGTCGTACGCCAATCTCGAGGTCGTGTAGAGGCTCGTGTAGTAGAGTAGGCCGCTCATGAAAATCATCATTCTGGGTGCCGGACAGGTGGGGCGTACGGCGGCGTATCACCTCTCCCGCGAGGAGGCGAACGACGTCACCGTCATCGACGTGAACGAGGAGATCCTGCGCGACCTGCAGGATCGGCTCGACATACGCACGGTGAACGGCAATGCCGCCAGTCCGCGGATTCTGGAAGCCGCCGGCATCGCCAGCACCGACATTCTCGTCGCCCTCACCAACAGCGACGAAGTGAACATGCTCGCGTGCCAGATCGCCTGGACCCTGTACCGCACGCCGAAGAAAATCGCACGCGTCCGCTCGGCGGACTACACCGAGCGCGACAGGCTGTTCGGCGAGAACGGCGTGGCGGTCGACGTCTGGATCAGCCCGGAACAATTGGTCACCGAATACGTCGCGCGCCTGATCCGCTATCCGGGGGCGCTCCAGGTGCTGGATTTCGCCGATGGCCGCGTGCGGCTCGTCGGCATCCGCGCACGGCAGGGCGGACCGCTGGTGGGCCAGGCCCTGCGCACGCTGCGCGACCACATCCCGACGGCCGATGCTCGCGTGGCGGCGATCTATCGCGCCGGCAAGAGCATAAAACCCGAGGGCGAGACCGTCATCGAGGACGGCGACGAGGTGTTCTTCCTGGCGGCGCGCGACGACATCCGCATCGTCATGAAGGAGATGCGTCGCGAAGAGGCGCCCGCCCGACGGGTGGTGATCGCGGGCGGCGGGAACATCGGCTTCCGCCTGGCGAGCGAACTCGAGGACAAGAATCAAGTGAAACTGATCGAGCGCGACAGCAAGCGTGCCCGGCGGGTCTCCGAGCAGCTGAACCGCACCATCGTGCTGCATGGGGACGCGGCGGACGAGGAATTGCTGCTCGAGGAGAACATCGACAGCACCGACGTGTTCGCCGCGCTGACCAATTCCGAGGAGGCCAACATACTCTCCGCGATGCTTGCCAAGCGGCTCGGGGCGCACAAGGTGATGGCGCTCATCAACAAGCCGTCCTACGCGGAGTTGATCGAGAGCGGCTCCATCGACGTCGCCATATCGCCGCAGACGATCACCATCGGCTCGCTGCTCGCCCACGTGCGGCGCGGCGACGTGGTGCGCGTGCACTCCCTGCGACGCGGCGCCGCGGAGGCCCTCGAAGTGGTGGTGCATGGCGATGCGGACAGCTCGAAGGTCATCGGACGCAGCATCGAGGACATCGCACTGCCGGAAGGCACGACGCTGGGCGCCGTGGTGCGCGGCGAGGACGTCATCATCGCCCACCATGACACGACCGTGCAGCCCGACGACCATCTGATCCTGTTCCTGACGGACCGGCGGCACATCGACGCCGTCGAGAAGCTGTTCCAGGGCTCCGCTTCCTTTTTGTGAACGACGCGCTGCCGTGAAAGACACGCTGCTGCCGGTCGCCCACGTGTTTGCCATGGTGATGATGGTCTTCGCGATGACCATGCTCGCGCCGCTGGTCATGGCCATTTGGGAACTGGATCCGGCGCTCTGGTCGTTCGTCATCTCGGCAGTGGCCACGTTCGTGCTGGGCGCGCTCCTGTGGCTCGCGACGCGGCGCTTCAAGCGGGAATTGAAGACCCGCGACGGCCTCATGCTGGTGGCGCTCACCTGGGTGGCTTTGCCGGCCGTCGCGGGGTTTCCGCTGTGGAAATTCCTGCCCATCAATTTCACGGACGCCTACTTCGAGGCGGCGTCGGGACTCACCACCACGGGGGGCACCGTCCTGTCGGGCCTCGAGTTTCTGCCGCGCTCCATCAATTTGTGGCGTCATCTCCTCAGTTGGCTCGGCGGCATGGGAATCATCGTGCTCGCGGTGGCGATCCTGCCCATGCTCGGCGTCGGCGGCATGCAGATCTACCGCGCCGAAATGCCGGGGCCGATGAAGGACAGCAAGCTGACCCCGCGCATCGGCCAGACGGCCAAGCTGCTGTGGGCCGTCTACGCGGGTCTCACCGCGGCCTGCATCGCGTGCCTGAGACTCGCCGGGATGAACTGGTTCGATGCCGTCTGCCACGGGTTCTCGGCGCTGGCGCTCGGCGGATTCTCCACCTACGACGCGAGCATCGGACATTTTGATTCGCTGCCCATCGAGATGGTGCTGACGATTTTCCAGATCCTTGCGGCGTTGAATTTCGCGACCCACTACCTCGCGTGGAGCCAGCGCGGCGTGACCGCGTACCTGCGCGACGCCGAGGCCAAGGCGGTGCTCGGCGTGCTGACGGTCAGCTGTGTGGGCATTGCCCTGTTCCTGATGCTGAAGGGGACCTATCCCGACTTCCCGACGGCCCTGCGCCATGCGACCTTCAACGTCGTCTCGATCGCCACGGACAGCGGCCTGCACACCGAGGATTATTCGAGGTGGCCGATATTCGCGCCGATGTGGATGATCTTTCTGAGCTGCATCGTCGCGAGTTCGGGTTCCACCGGCGGCGGCGTCAAGATGATCCGTACGCTGGTGCTCGCCAAACAGGCCAACCGCGAACTCAACCTTTTGGTGCACCCCAACATGGTGCGTCCGCTCAAGGTGGGGGGGATCGTGATCGCGAACCGCGTGGTTTTCGCGGTCCTGGCCTTCGTGTTTCTGTACTTCATGAGCATCGTCACGCTGATTTTCCTGCAACTTGCCAGCGGACTGGACTTACTGACCTCCCTGACGGCCATCATCGCCTGCATCAACAATGCCGGGCCGGGTTTGGGCCTGGTGGGTCCCGGCAGTAATTATGGGATTCTCACCGACTTTCAGACCTGGGTCTGTTCCGTGGCGATGCTGCTCGGGCGACTGGAGGTTTTCACCCTGTTGGTGCTTTTCACACCCACTTTGTGGCGCAAATAGGGGAATTTTTGGTAATTCAATCCCACCAGCTCTCGTTCATGGACGGAGTGGGAATTCATCGAACGACTTTCGGATTAATTGCTCGATGGTGGGTAGCGACTGAGTCATGATCGGTCTTTTGCAGCGTGTTGTGGAATCCACGGTACGGGTCGATGGAGCGGTCATCGGTGAGATCGGGCCCGGGCTGTTGGTGCTCGTGGGTGTCAAGCCGGAGGATGACGAGGAGTCGGCGCGGCGGCTGCTCACCCGGGTGCTCAAGTACCGCGTCTTCGCCGATGCGGCCGGGAAGATGAATCTCAGCCTGCAGCAGACCGGCGGCCAGCTGCTCCTGGTGCCGCAGTTCACGCTCGCCGCGGATACCCATCACGGATTGCGGCCCGGTTTCTCGACGGCAGCGGCCCCGGAGCAGGGGAGGCGCTTGTTCGCAGGTTTGGTGGCTTACGCCCGTTCCCAGCATCCCCGGGTGGAATCGGGCAGCTTCGGCGCCGACATGCAGGTGTCGTTGATAAACGACGGACCGGTGACCTTTTGGCTGGAGAGTTGACCGCCCCCTTGACCCTGACGCGCCGGCCACCTGGTGGGGGCGCGCTGCCGGGCGCCAAATGCGACCGAACACTCAGCGTTTCGCCGTTGTCCAACGTCACAATATCTTTGGCGTATCATTGGCGCCCAATTCTGTGTCAACCGGGAATCGGAGAAGCGACATGTTCGATTCAAAAATGTTGTTGGTGATACTGGCGATCGCGCTGGTGATTTTTGGCACCAAGCGCCTGCGCACGATCGGTACGGACCTGGGAGCGGCCGTCAAGGGCTTCAAACAGGCCATGAACGACGGCGAGACCGACGAGAAGGTGAAGCAGCTGAAACAGGATGCCGATTTCGAGCCGGGCGTCGCCGCGCCGGGTGCGGCGCGCGAAGCCGAGGTCAAGGCGCCTCCGAAAACGAACGCCTGACGTTCCATGCTCGATTTCGGCTTCTCGGAAATTCTGCTCACGTCGGCCATCGCGCTCGTCGTGCTGGGGCCGGAGCGGCTTCCCAAAGTGGCCCGCCAGGTTGGCAATTGGATGGGCCGGGCCCGGGTCATGGCGCGCCAGTTGAGCGAACAACTGGAACGCGAGGTCAGCGCCGAGGAACTGCTGAAGGAGCGGAGCCGGCCGAACGCGCCGGCCGCCAACCGCATCGAGCCGCCGCCCTCCGCACTCCCGGAGCCCCATACCCCGACGCCGGATGCGCAGCATCCCCGTTCCGACGACAACAAACCACCCCATGGATGAGCCGGAGGGCGAACCGGGAGGGCTCGCCGAAGGCACACTGATTTCGCACCTGCTGGAGCTGCGCGATCGGTTGCTGAAGGCGATGCTGGCGGTCGGGATCTGCTTCATCCCCTGCGCGATCTACATGAACCAGTTGTTCACCTTCGTGGCGGAGCCGTTGAAGCGCAAGCTGCCCGCGGGAGCCACGTTGATCGCGACCAGCGTCGTGGCCCCGTTCACGGTGCCGTTCAAGCTGGCACTGGTGCTCGCCATCGGGCTCGCCATCCCGTTCGTGCTGTACCAGGCCTGGGCCTTCGTCGCGCCCGGCCTTTACCGGCACGAAAAGAAACTCGCGGTACCGCTGCTCGTCTCCAGCGTGCTGCTGTTCTACACGGGGGCGGCATTCGCCTACTATGTCGTGTTCCCCGTGATGCTGAGCTTTTTCGTCGCCACCACGCCGAACGGCGTGCAGATGATGACCGACATGGGAAGCTACCTGGATTTCGTGATGGTGCTGCTGCTCGCCTTCGGTGCGGCTTTCGAGGTGCCGGTGGCCACGGTGCTGCTCGTCTGGACCGGCTTCGTGAAAATTTCGACATTGCGCAAGAACCGCGGCTTCGTGCTGCTCGGGATCTTCATCTTTGCAGCCTTCGTGACGCCGCCCGACGCCGTCTCGCAGAGCGCGATGGCCCTGCCGATGTACCTGTTGTACGAGATCGGAATCGTGATGGCGGGCCTGCTGCTCAAGGACAAGATCGCGGCGCGCGCCAAGCAGGACGCGGAAGAGGCGGAACGCGAGTCCGGCACCTGATCCCGTCGAAAGCATGCGCGTCGATCCCCGCAGTTCCGCGAAACTCTTGGTGTGTCTCGCCGCCGTCTATGTGATCTGGGGCTCGAGCTTCATGTTCACCAAAATCGCGGCCGGCCACCTGCCTATCGCGCTGTTCTCCGCGGTCCGCTTTCTCACCGCCGGCAGCATTCTCGCGCTGGTCGCCCGGTTCGGACTCGGCTACCCGTTTCCCCGTCGCTTGATCGACTGGCGGCACGTGTTCGTGACCGGATTCTTCATGGTGTTCGCCAGCAACGGCCTGAATGCCTGGGCGATCCAGTTCATTCCCACCAACGAGTCGGCGCTGCTGAACGGCACGGCGGCCTTTTGGATCGCGGGCCTCGGCGTTTTCGGGCCCCGCGGCCACCCCCTGACGCGTTGGGCCGTGCTCGGCCTGACGATCGGCTTCGCCGGCACCGCGCTCATGCTGATTCCCAAGGGGGCGGTGGGGCAATCCAGCCTGCTCGCCGAACTCGGCGTGCTCACCGCCTGCTTCGCCTTTTCGCTCGGCACGCTCTACTACCGCAGCATCGACACGCCGGTCTCCTCGCTCATGTTCATGGCGATGCAGCTGTGGTGCGGCGGCCTGATGCTGCTGGTGATCGCGGTCCTGCACGGCGACCCGGCGCGCTGGACCTTCAACGCGGCCGGCCTGTTCGCCCTGAGCTATCTGACCTTCGCCAGTTCCTGCCTTGCCTTCTCCGCCTATGGGTGGCTGACTCGCAACGCCACGCCGGCGGTCATCGGCACCTACAGTTACGTCAATCCCGCCATCGCCGCCTTCATGGGCTGGCGGTTCATGCACGAGGATCTGTCCCATCTCCAGGTGGCCGGCATGATCATCATCATCGTCGGGGTCTCCATACTCACCCTGCCCGGCGGCAGCGTGACCGACCCGAAGACGCTTGCCGAGCCCAAGGGCCCATAGGACGGACCGGCTCAGCGGCGTTTCACGATCACTTCGAAGCGGCCCCTGGGCCCGATGAACCAGGAGCCGACGATGCTCACCAGGCTCACCAGCAGCGCCGTCCAGAATGCCGCACCGAAGCCCGCGACGTGCATGCCCGGCAGGATCCACGCCACCAGCGCCACCATGCCGGCATTGATCACGAGGAGGAAAAGGCCGAGCGTGAGCACGGTCATCGGCAGGGTCAGCACAATGGCGACGGGCCGCACAATCGAATTGACGACGCCGAGCAGGAGACCCGCCAGCACCAGGGTGAAGGGGCCGTCGATGAACACCCCCGGCACCCACACGGTCGCAAGCCACAGGCCGAGCGCCACCACCAGCGCGCGAATCAGGAAACCGGGCATTTCGCCTCCATCGGAGTATTACGCCTCCGATATATGGCCGGCGGGTCAGTAATCCAGTCCCGGCAACGGTGGATCCTTCGGCGGCGGCGGAGGCCGTTTGGGCTCGGGCGGGGTCTCGAGCATCACCTTGATGCGCGCGAGGAAGCGCTCCCAGCCCATGCGCATGCGGATGTAGGGCTTGTCCCACTCGGGCGCTTCGGGCACGCCGGACCCCAACACCCGCAGCGAGGTGGTGCCGTCACCCTTGCGGACGTCGAACAGGAAGTCGTCGACCACGGCACTGTCGCTGGCCGGGGTGTCGGGTCCGTTCAGGTAGATCAACCGGAGGCGGCGGTTGATCTCGAAAATATCGATATGCGCCTCGCGGCCGCCGGCCTGGCGCCGGCCGATCCGGTACAGACCGCCTTTGCGCGGATCGATCTCCGCCTCCTGGCCCGACCAGATGCGCATCAAGGCGGGGTCGGTCAACGCGCGCCAGACGCGATCCACGGACACGTCGATCTCCACCAGGTGAGCGTAACCCCGGGTACCGGAGCGGGATAATTTGCGGGGTGAGTTCATACCGGTATCCTGCCGGAAAGCGGGAAACGATGGAGTGGTAGAATCCGCCAACAATAAAGGAAGCTCCATGGCTTATGTCGATATCGTGACTGCGCTCGCACTTCTGCAGTTCGTCGTCTTCGGATTCAAGGTGGGCATGGCGCGCGGCAAGTACGGCGTGCATGCCCCGGCGGTGAGCGGAAACCCGGTTTTCGAGCGGCATTTTCGCGTCCAACAGAACACCCTGGAACAATTGATCGTGTTCCTTCCGGGCCTGTACCTGTTCAGCCGCCACGTGAACCCGCTTGCGGCGGCGGCGCTCGGACTGGTGTATCTGGCCGGACGGGAAATCTATTCTGCGACCTACGTCAAGGATCCGGCCAAACGCAGTCTCGGCTTCGGGCTGACGATGCTGCCGAACGTCACGCTGATGCTCGGAGGGTTGGCGGGCGCCGTGTGGCAGCTGGTGCGGACTCACTGAATCCCCTCAAAAACCGCGTTTCCCCAGGTCGTAGCTCAGAGTGATCCCGGCCTGGCGGGGGTCCGCCTGATCCAGGAATGACTGGTTCGGAAAATTCGGCGGAATGAGGCCGAAATAGAATCCCTGCTGCGCATAGCGGGCATCGGACAGATTGTGAACCCACAGGCTGCCGGTCCACGGACCATGACGGTAGCCCACGCGCACGTTCTCGAGCGCGTACGCCTTCGAACTCTGCGCGTCGCTGGTGTAGTAGTAAAAGCTGCCGGTGGCGAGGACGTCCAATCGGGCGAAGGCGCCGGAAGGGTGCCGGTACTCGAGGGCCGCCGACACCTTGTAACCGGGCGCAAACGGCTGAGCGCGGCCGTCGAGACCCAGACCGGCGAAGGCCCCGCTCACGTCCACATAGCGCGTGCGCAGCAGCGAGCCGCTGCCCGACACGACCCACCGGCCGTCCAGCCTGTAGCTGGCCTCGGCCTCCAGTCCGTAATTCTCGCCGTTGCTCGCGTTCTGCGTATAGAACACATAGTCGAGCGGATTGTTCTGCTGCAGCTGCTCCGACAGGTACACCTGCATGTTCCTGCGCAGCATGTAGAACACGTCGACCTGCGCGGTCAGCGCGCTGTCGGGCCGGGCCACTTTCAGACCCGTCTCCGCGCTCCACAGCGTTTCGGGGCCGAAGGCCCGCTGCTCGGACAGGATCTGCGCGCCGATGTTGAAGCCGCCGCCCTTGTAGCCCCGCGCCAGCGTGACATAGGCATGTTCGCCGTCCTCGATGCGGTATTCCCAGGACAGGTTGCCGCCGACCATGTGGTTGGTCTCGGTCGGAAACGGCGTCTGCGCATCGGCGCTGTCGGCATAATTCGCCCGGCGCTGCTCCAGGCGCAGCCCGCCCGAGAGTTGCGCGCGGGCGCCGAGATCCGTCTCGAGCGAGCCGTAGAGCGCGACGTCGTCGGCGCCGTACCGGCTGGTCAGTCCGCTGCTGCCCGCGCCGTAATACTGGTCGTTGTACGCATACACCACGTCGTCCGACTCCGTGAGCCGCAGCGCGTACACACCGGCGAGCCAACGAACCCTGCCGAACAGCGCCCGCGATGGATCGCCGATCAGCCGCAGATCCTCGGCCAGCGTGCGTCGATTGCGCCGGTCGCTTTGGAAATAATCGTAGGGCGCATAGGGGCCCCAGAGCACGTCGTTGCCCCAGTCCCCGTCGAACGAGTAGAGGATTTTCGAGTCGGCGGCGCTCGTGACGCTGTGCAATTCCCCGACGCCGCCGAGTTGCGCGACCAGCCGCAGCGCGGCGCCGTTCGACAGCTGCGCATCGCGGCCCGGCTGGTTCGAGTACGTGGTGAAGGTGTTGTCGATGGACCAGGCATCGTAACCGTCGTCGATGTTCACGTGCATCAGGGTCAGGTCCGCCTGCACCGCGTCCGTGAGCTGCCAGTGCAGCTTGCCGCGCAGCGTGCCCTCGTCGAAGCCGTTGGTGGTACTGCGGTTCAAATAGGCGTTGTGGCGAAACCCGTCGCTCAGGTATTGCTGCGCGACCAGGCGCCAGCCGGCATCGCCGCCGTCGAAGCCGTCGCCGATCGCGAGCGCCGCAGACCGCGTGTCATACGTGGCGCCGGTGACCTCGCCGTGCACGTCGAAGTCCGTGCCGGGATCGGCCGTGCGCACGCTGATGAGGCCCGCCAGCGCGTTGGCTCCGTAGGCGGTGCCCTGCGGTCCGCGCAGCACTTCGATCTGCCGGGTGTCGAACAGCGTGGCCGGCATGCCGACGCCGGAGAAATCGATTTCGTCGATGAGGAAGCCCACCGACGGATTGGGTGCGCCCTGGTATTGTTCGACTTCGCCGACGCCGCGCAGCTGAAAAAACCGCGGCCGGGAAGTCCCCGAAGCCCAATTCAGGTCGGGTATGAGGCCGAGCACGTCCTCGAAATGCTGCACGCCCGCCGCTCGCAGCGTGGAGCCGTCCAGAACGGTGACGCTCTCGGGCAGTTCGGCCACGCTGGTGGAACGCAGACCGGCGGTGACGACGATCTCCTCCAGTGCGTCGCCCGACTCCGCAGCCCGGGAGGTCACCGGTCCCTGCAGCAGGCAGGCGGCCAGAAGCACGGAAAGCCACGATCGACGAGCCAAGCACCCTCCCTACGCCGGTACTAACCGGATCAGGTTCAACGGGTTCGTCGGTTCACCGACGTCTCAGGTCTTTCCAGACCACCCCAAGGTAAGATTGGCGGATGATGGTTGAAGCACGCGGGAATTGCAACCGCGGCCGGGCATGTAGCGGGGGCGTGGCCGAGGTCCCGCACGGGGGACCCGGAACTTCAGCGCATCGACAGGCGCATGCGCCCCGAGGCGCCCGCCTCCATCCAGCTCTTGACGCGCTTCGCGTCGGCGACACGCGTGAGTTTGCCGACGGAATCGAGCAGGACGATGACGACATTGCGGCCGTCGATCACCGCCTCCATCACCAGGCACTTGCCCGCCTCGTTGATGAAGCCGGTCTTCTGGACGACGATGTTCCAGGCGGGGTTCCTGACCAGATTGTCGGTGTTGTGGAATTCCACGAGGCGGCGGCGCACCCGGACCGTATAGCTCGGATCGGTCGAGTATTCGCGAATGCGCGGGTTCTTGGAGGCCGCGATCACCAATTTGGACAGGTCGGCGGGGCTGGCCACGTCTTCGCTGGACAAACCGGTCGGATCGACGAAGTGGGCGCTGGTCATGCCGAGGGCCAACGCTTTGGCATTCATCGCCTTGACCATCGCCGGCAGCCCGCCCGGGTAGTTGACGCCCAATGCGTGCGCGGCCCGATTCTCCGACGACATCAGGGCCAGATGCATGAGGTCGCCCCGGGTCAGCACCGTGCCCACGCTCAAACGCGACCCGCCGCCCCGCGGCAGATCGGTCTCGGCCCGGGTGATGGTGATGGGCTGATCCAGCGGCTGCTTGGCGTCCAGCACGACCAGGGCGGTCATCAGCTTGGTGATGGAGGCGATAGGCGCCGCGACGTCGGAGTGTCTCGACAGCAGGACCGACGAATCGGTCTGATCGACGACGAGCACCGAACCGGACTTGAGCCTCGGTTCGAGCACGGGCTTGGCGGTCGCATTCAGGGTCCAGAACGCCACCAGGGCGCCGGCCACCGCCGCCGCCGGCGAAAGCCGTGCTCGGTTGATTGAGATCATTACATTCCCTGGATATGGCAAGTCGTACAAGATAATCACACGCCGCGCCCGCACCGGCGTGACGCGACGCTAACTTTGCCAGTTTCGACGACAAAGTCCAATTAGAAGACCTTCATCCACCCGAATTTCGCGCTCACGCCTTCGCCGCAGACCCGGGAGCGCGCCGCAGTTCCTTGTCGCGGTACATGTTGCGGTCGGCCAGCGCCGCGAGTTCGCCCGGGTCGCGGCCGTCCCTGGGATAGTTCACGACGCCGATGCTGACGCTGCAGCGGATCATCCGGGAGCGCAAATCGAGCGTGGTCTTGTAGACATTGTGCCGCACCCGCTTGACCACGGCCTCGGCGACGTCGGGAGAGGCGCCGGGCAGCAGCACGGCAAATTCGTCCCCGGTGAACCGCGCCGCGGTGTCGGTGCCGCGGATGCTTCGCTGCAGACACTGCGCCACCAGCATGATGGCGCTGTTTCCGCCCTCATGGCCGAAATCGTCGTTGATGTCCTTGAGCCTGTCCATGTCGATCATCAGCAATGCATAGGTGCCATGATCCCGCTCGCAGGCCGCATGCTCCCGCTGCCACACCTCGTTGAACATGCGCTGGTTGGCGAGCCCGGTCAACGCGTCGGTCTGCGCGAGGTTCTCTATGTGCTCGCGCGCCTCCGTGATGTCCGCCGACAGTGTCGTGGTCAGATAGGCGACGAGCAGGAAGGGGGCGAGTTCTCCGGTCGCCCGTGCGGCGTAGGAGAGCGACGCCACGTCCACGCCCGGAGTCGCCATGGCCAGCAGCAGGTGACAGAGGGCGATCACCGCCACCTGGACCAGCGTGACGACCCGTCCGAGGGTGAGTGCGCTCAGGATGATGGGCAGCAGATAGAGATTCAACAGCGGACTCGAGTTCTTGCCCGAGAACCACAGCACGGCGGTGATGAAGACCACCATGGACCAGGACTCGACCTGCAGCTTGATCCGCATCTGATGCGGGAAGAAACGGCGCGCCCTGAAGGCGACGATCGCCAGGGCGAAGGCGCCGAGGAGCCCCGACACGGGCCAGGGTTGCGCCGCGAGGGTCTTCGACCAGACGAGCACCAGCGCCGCCAGGGCGAGACACAGGATTTCGATGGATCGGGTGCTGCGCATGTCCTACGGGCGGCCGAGCGCGGCCGACACGGCGCGGCCGGCGCCGACCGTCGGCACCTTGAGTTCCTGGATGGCGCGCCTGACATCCGGGTCGCGCTGCTCGAGCGGCGCATCCGCCGGCACGGGCACCGCCGGCGGCTTCGGATCGCGTTCGAGTTCGATGTCCGGGCTGATGCCCCGATGGTTGATCGAGATGCCGGAGGGGGTGTAGTACAACGAGGTCGTCAGCTTGATGGCGCGATCGCCCGACAGCGGCATCACCGTCTGCACGGATCCCTTGCCGAAGGTCCTGCGGCCCATTAGGCTGGCGCGGTGTTGATCCTTGAGCGCCCCCGCCACGATCTCGGCGGCGGAAGCCGAACCGCCGTTGACCAACACCACGATGGGGGCGCCGTTGAGTTCGTCGCCGGGTGTCGCGCTCATCTCGAACTTCGATTCCGGGGTGCGGCCCCTGGCGCTCACGATCAGCCCGCTGTCGAGGAACGCGTCGGCGACGGCCACCGCGGCCTCCAGCACTCCGCCCGGATTATTGCGCAGATCCAGCACCAGGCCCTTGAGCGGCGCCGCATTGCGCCTGCGCAGACTCTTGAGCGCCGCCACGGTGTCGTCGCCCGTGGTTTCACTGAATTCGGCGATGCGCAAATAGCCGAAGCCGGGCTCGGCGAGCTCGGCCCTCACGCTGTGCAGTTCGACCTTCGAGCGCTTCAGGTTGAATTCCAGCGGCTCAGCGCCGCCTTCGCGCAAGATGCCGATCTTGACCGGCGTGCCCTCCTTGCCTCGCATCCGGCCAATCGTGTCCGAGAGCGCGGTGGTGTTCACCGGCACTCCGTCGATGGAAACGATGACGTCGCCGGTGCGGATCCCCGCGACGGCGGCGGGCGAGCCTTCGATCGGGGATATCACCACGACCTGGTCATCCTCCAGCGAGACCTCGATGCCGACGCCGGAATATTGCCCGGAGCTCGAAATCTTTATCTCGTCGTACTCGTCGCCGTCGAGGAATGCCGAGTAGGGGTCGAGCGACGACACCATGCCGCGGATGGCCGCCTGCAGCAGTTGATGGTCGTCGACCGGGCTCACGTAGTCGTGTTCGACGCGGTCCAGCACCTCGGCCAGCATGCGTGCGTCGGCCCAGGGGACGTTCGCGGCTGCAGGTGCCTTCTCGGCCCCAGTCCCGCACGCCGGCCCGAGGAACAGGCCGAGCGAGACGCCCAAGGCGGGCCACAGCGCATTGCGGATCATTTTGGGCATCGGTGGCGGAAGCATACGTCCGGCGGGGCCCTGCCGCCAGTTGAACGGCGCACAGTTCGCGCACCCGATGGGGAGCGCGATCCTCAGGGCGCGGGCCGCAGCCACAATTTGGGATCCTGGGGCGTGCGGCCGTCGCGGATCTCGAAATAAAGTTGCGGGGCCGCCGCCGCGGAATTGCCGACCGCGGCAATCACGTCTCCCGGCGCCACCCAGTCGCCGACCGATTTGTAGAGCACTTCGGCGTGCCCGTAGAGCGTCATGAAGTTGCCGCCATGGCCGAGGATGAGCAGCAATCCCAACCCCTGCAGCCAGTCGGCGTAGACGACGCGGCCGAAGTAGGGGGCCCGCACCCTGGCCCCGCGCGATGTCTCGATCAGCACGCCGTTGCGCCGCACGCCGGCGTTCACGGCGCCGTCATGCGGTGCCTGGTAGCGCGCGATGACGCGGCCCTGCACGGGCCAGGGAAGCCTGCCTCGCAGGGTGCCGAAGCTCTGCTGCGTGTCGACGGGAAAATCCTGCAGCACCCGCGCAAGGTCGGCGAGCAGGGCTTCCTCGGCCGCTTCCTCCCTTTTCAAGCGGGACAGTTCCCGGGTGCCGCTCGCCACCTGCGTCGTCGCCGCAGCCAGGGCGGAAGCGCGCGCCGCGCGCGCCTGCTGCAGGTCGGTCATCTCCCGTATCGAGTCGATTTGCAGCGCATGCAGTTTGGCGTCCTCCCGGTCGATCTGCGCCGCCAATTCCTGCAGCCCGTTCACGCGCTCCCGGATTTCACCGATCTTCGTCGCCCGTTCGCGGGATAGGTAGCCGTAAAATGTCAGCATGCGGCCGACGCTCGCGGGATCGCCCTGATTCAACAGCAGCTTGAGCTGCTCTTGACGACCCATCATGTAGGCGGCCCGCACCTGCGATGCCAGAACGGCCCGCTCCGCCTCGAGCGAGCGGCGCTCGCGGGCCTCCTGCGCGCGCAGGTCGGCGCGCCGCCGCTCCGCGGCGGCCTGCGCGGCATGCAGATCATCGAGCCGCCGTCGCGTCGCCGTGATGCGCAGATCCGCCTCGCGCAGGCGCGAGGCGAGGGCGTCGCGGCTCTTCAGTTCGCCGCCGAGGCGCGCAGTGAGCGCGGCAATGCGTCCCCGCACCTCGGCAAGCCGGGCCTTGGCCTGGGCCGAATCCGCGGTCTGCGCGGCCGATGCAAGGATCGGCCCGCACGCCGCCAGGGTCGCCGCGGCGAACAAGAATGAGTATCGGGTGAGACGCGGCATGTCGGGGGTCGGTTGGGCTGCGGAGGGCAAGCATACAACCCTTGTGGCCGCTGCTATACTTCCCCGCCCAAAAAAACCATTGCTCGAGTGCCATGCAGCGATTATTCGAATATGTCGGCCATCATCCCTGGCTCGCGGGCGGTGCGGTGTTGATGGCGGTCGCCCTGGCGGCATCCGAAGTCATGTCCCGCATCCAGGCGTTTGCCGCGCTCTCCGCCATGCAGGCCGTGCGGCTCATGAATCAGGGGGCGCTCGTGCTCGACCTGCGGCCCAAGGATGCCTTCGACGCGGGCCACATCGTCGATGCCCGCAACGTGCCGGCCTCGGAGCTCGAGGCGCAGGCGGAGAGCTTGAAGAAGTGGCGCGACAAGAACGTGATCGCATATGACGACAGCGGCAGCGGCGGAGCGGGCGCCGCGCGCACGCTCACCAAACACGGTTTCACCAAGGTGTTCAGTTTGGAGGGCGGGCTGAACGCGTGGATCAAGGACAATCTGCCGCTCACGAAGACCGCTTCGGGCGGCAAGTCGGGCGCCCGATGAGCCAGCCGGCGATCACCGTGTACCTCACCGGTTGGTGCCCCTATTGCCAGCAGGCGAAGGCGCTGCTCTCCGGCAAGAATCTCGCCTACACGGAGATCAACGTCGAGGACGACGTGAAATTTCGTGAGTCCATGGTCGAGCGCAGCGGACGCCGTACGGTTCCGCAGATATTCATCGGCGACACGCATGTCGGAGGGTGCGACGAGCTGTACGCCCTCGAACGCAGCGGCGAGCTGGATCGATTAATTCAGGGGGGATGATGAACGAGGTTAGAACCGAAGGCGTCGAGACCAACGTGGGCGGCGTGCAGGTGAGTCTGCAGAGCGTGTATTTGAAGGACTGCTCCTATGAATCGCCGAACGGCCCGCGATTGCCGAACAACCAGGGCTGGGAGCCGAAGTTTCAGCTCAACATGAACACGTCGGCCGAGGAACTCGCCGCCGACGTGCGGGAAGTGCTGCTGACCATCACCCTGGAAGCGAAGCAGGGCGAGGCCACGCTGTACCTGGTGGAGGTCAAGCAGGCGGGCGTGTTCGCGATCGCCGGCGCCTCGGTGGACGACATGAAGCGGCTCATCGGCAGCTTTTGTCCGAGCGTGCTGTTCCCCTATGCCCGTGAAGTCATCTCCGATCTGATCGTGAAGGGCGGCTTCCCGAATTTCCTGCTGCCCCTGGTCAACTTCGACGTTCTGTTCGCGCAGGCGTCGGATCAGCCGCAGTCCGCCTTGGTCAACTAGGAGCTTCGACCAGCGTCATGCCGGGACCACGCCAGGAACCGATCGCGGTGATCGGCGCCGGATCCTGGGGAACCGCGCTGGCCATCCACCTCGCACGCACCGGCACCGCGACGCGGTTGTGGGGCCGGGATCGCACTCAGATCGATGCCATGCGGCGGACGCGCCGCAACGAACACTATCTGCCGGACGCGCCGTTTCCACCCAGGCTCAGCCTCGCCGATGATCTCGACGAGGCGCTCGAAGGCGTGTCCGACGCCTTGATCGCGGTGCCCTCGCACGCGTTTCGCGCGACCCTCGAGACCCTGCAGGCCCATCTCGCCGGCGACACCCGCATCGCCTGGGCGACCAAGGGTTTCGAGATCGCGTCGGGCCTCCTGCCGCACCAGGTGGCCGCCGAAGTGCTGGGCGGGCGGGCCGGCGCCGTGCTCTCGGGGCCCACGTTCGCCAAGGAGGTCGGCGCGGGCTTGCCGACTGCGATGACGGTGGCCTCCCAGGATGCCACCTTCGCCAGACACCTGGCATCCGTCCTGTCGGGACCGAGCTTTCGCGCCTACGTCCAAGGCGACATTCTCGGCGTCGAGGTGGGCGGTGCGGTCAAGAACGTCATCGCCATCGGCTGCGGGATCGCCGACGGCATGGGGTACGGCGCCAACACCCGGGTGGCGCTCATCACCCGCGGACTCGCCGAAATGCTGCGTCTGGGGGTGAAGCTGGGTGCGGTGCGGGAGACCTTCATGGGGCTGGCCGGACTCGGCGATCTCGTGCTCACCTGCACCGACGATCAATCCCGCAACCGCCGCCTCGGGCTGTCGCTGGGCCGCGGGCTGTCGATGCAGGATTCGCAACGCAGCATCGGCCAGGTGGTCGAAGGCGTGCCGGCGTCGCGCGCCGTCTGCGCCGTCGCCGAATCCCACTCCGTGGAGATGCCGATCTGCCGGGAGGTGTTTCGCATCATGCATGAGGACCGGCCCGTTCGAGAGGCGGCGCTGGCACTCATGGGACGGGAACTGCGTTCCGAGAGCGAATGAAGGGCGCCGCGCGCCCGAAGACAGGTGCGCGCGCCCGGGTCTGATTGTAGACTCGCAGCCTGTTGCGAGCCTGCTTGAGGCGCGTAGTTCGCGAGCGTGAGTTGGATGGTATGGTCAAGAAGACATCACCGCTGATCTCCAAGAGCCTGGAGTCGGTTTCGCACCGCAGCACACCCTGGCATGCCGTGTCCGTCGTCACCGGACGCTGGGGCTGCGAAGCCGCGCAGGCTCTGCGCAACGAACGCTTCCTCTCGGCCAATGCACCGCAATTGCCGCTCGCCCGCTGCACCTCTCGCGAATCGTGCACCTGCTCCTACAAGCACCACCGGGACCGCCGCAACCAGCCGCGTCGGCACGATGAGATCCTCGGCATCCGACGTGCGGGGCATGTGCCGAACGAGCGCCGCACCGATCGGGGACGACGCTGGGACGACTGACCCGCGCACCGCGCCCGGTTGTCGCGCCCCGACGGCGGCGGTATCGAACTGCATGAACCCGACAGACGACCTGTTCGCGGCGGCCGAGGACACGGCTCCTCATGCCCCGCTGGCGCCCGGCGCCTGGCTGCTGCGCGGCTTCGGCCTGGAACAGGACGCCGCATTGCTGGACGCGCTCCAGGGCATCGCGGCGGCGGCGCCCTTTCGACAGTGGCGGACGCCGGGGGGCTTGCGCATGTCCGTGGCAATGACCAACTGCGGCCGCTTGGGCTGGGTGAGCGACTCGCGGGGCTACCGCTATCAAGGCACCGATCCGGCCAGCGGGCTGCCCTGGCCGGCCATGCCGGGGTTGTTTCGAGAGTTCGCGCGGGCGGCCGCCGCGGCGGCCGGGTTTGCCGGCTTCAGCCCCGACGTCTGCCTAATCAACCGCTATCTGCCCGGTTCCCGTATGTCGCTGCATCAGGACAAGGACGAGTCCGATTTCAGCTCACCGATCGTCTCCGTCTCGCTCGGCCTGCCCGCGATCTTTCAATTGGGCGGCGACACCCGTTCCGCGAAAGCGCTGCGTGTGCCGCTGATTCATGGCGACGTCGTCGTCTGGGGAGGAGCGGCGCGGCTGAGATACCACGGCATCTCACCGCTGAAGGACGGCCGACATTCCCTCCTGGGGGCGCAGCGCATCAATCTGACGTTTCGACTCGCCTGAACAACTCGGTTCACTACCCGAATTAATGGGTCAATGTATAAATGCAGGAATGTTATATTTTCGAGATCTCGGTAGGCTTGGAGCTCGGCCGAGAATGGCGAAGCATGGTCCGTGGGAGGTGGGTATGATTCGGCCTCAGTTCCCACCCCCCCGGAGTCACCGAATGCCCAAACTCGACGAACAGATTTCGACCCTGCAGGAGCGACTCAAGCAATTGAAGCTGCGCCAACAGCGCACCGAGGCGCGCAAGCGCGCCGTCGAGACACAGCGTGAACGCAAGGCAGACACACGGCGTCGGTTTCTCGTCGGCGGCGTCGTCCTGGAGCGGGTGCGGCAGCTCACCATCGATCCGGCCCACTTCCGGAGCTGGCTCGACCAGGACCTGTCGCGGCCCGAGGACCGCGCGCTGTTCGACCTGCCGCCGAAGGCGCCCTAGCGAACCCGCCCCGAGGCGCCCGGGCGGTCGCGACGGCCCGGGCCTAAAGAGCGGTCGACCGGATCCCCCGCACCCACAGCACCGCCACCTTGGCGCCCCCGTCGATTCCAGGTTCCAGCTCGACCGCGCCGGAATGCAGGTGCGCGATGCGCAGTACCAGCGCCAGTCCGAGCCCCGCGCCCTCGAAATGCTTGCTCTCCTCCGGACCCCGGTAGAAGCGGTGAAATGCCCGAGCCGCGGTCTCCTCGGTGAATCCGGGGCCATCGTCCAGAACCGCGAGGCGGATGCCGCGATCGGTTTCGCGGGTCTCGATGCATATCTGAGTGCGTGCATGCCGCAGCGCGTTGGTCACCAGATTGCGCAGGAGAATGGCCAGCGCTTCCTGATCCCCGGTCACCCGGGCGGGCTCGCAGGCGAGCCGGAGGGTGATGCCGCTCAGGGTGGCCGACGCGGTGAATTCGGAGGCGATCAATTCCGCCAGATGATCCAGCCTCACCGGTGAACCACTGACCTGCAATTCGGTCTCGGCATCGAAGCGGGCAAGGGCAAGCACTGCGTCCACCATGCGCGCGGCCCGGTCGGTCCCGCAAAGGAGCTCGTCCAGGGCAGAGTCCCGCTCCCGAGGATCCCGCGAACGTCGGGCGACCTGCGCCTGCAACCGCATGGCGCCGAGAGGGTTGCGCAGTTCGTGGGCGGCATCCGCGGTCAGCGTACGCTCGCGGATCAACGAGTCATGGACGCGGTGGGTCAGGCGGTTGATCGCCTCCGAGACCGACTGCAGTTCGCGCGGCAGCGCGGAGCCGTCCACCGGCTTTTCGGCCTCCGGGGTCAACGAGTCGATCGCGTTGGCGTAGCGAACGATGGGGGCCGTGGTCTTGCGCACGCTCCAGGCCACGGCGGCGACCAGCGCCAGCATCAAGGCGGCACCCGGAGCCAGCAGACGCAGGGCTTCGGCCCGGGCGAGCGCGAACCTCTCCGAAATCGGCTGGGCCACATGGATGGTGGCGGCGTTGAGCTCCAACGCCAGTGTGTACACCCGATATTCCCGGCCGTCGATCCGCGCATAGCCGAAGCCCCTGTCGCGCGCATGCGCGAGCGGCGCGATGGGGGCGCCATGCGACCGGAACACCATGATGCCGTTGGGTCCCCGCACCTGATAGACGATGTCGTTCTGATCCGTCTGGTCGATGACGGCCAGTTCGAAGCCGACCCCCTCCTTCGACTCGCTGAGCTCGGATGCCTCGTTGCGCACGACGGCGAGCACCGCATTGGCCGTGTTGTCGAGTGCGGCATCGAACAGCCGGTTGGCCTCGTTCATCGCGGTGCTGTACAGCCAGAAGCTGCTGACGCTCCACGCCAACAGGGCCGCGATGCCGATGGCGGCGATGAGTCGATTCTGCAGCGACCAGCGCGAGGCGGTCATGACGGCGGCTCGACCAGGCAGTAACCCAGTCCCCGGTGGGTTTGGATGGTTTTCGCGCCCAGCTTGCGGCGCAGCCGGTGGATCTGCACCTCGATGGTGTTGCTCTCGATCGACGTGTCCCAGCTGTAGAGCGCCTCTTCGATTCGCGCCCGCGACACCACCGCGCCGGGTCGGCGCAACAGGGCGAGGAGCACGGCGAATTCCTGCGCCGTGAGAATCACCGGCTCGCCGTTCAGCATCACGGTCCGTCCCAGGGAGTCCACGGTCAGCGCTCCGACGACATGCAGATGAGTGGTGCGCGCGCCCTGGCGCCGGTCGATTGCACGCAGGCGGGCCGCGAGTTCCTCCAGATCGATGGGCTTGACCATGTAGTCGTCGGCACCGGCATCGAGCCCGGCGATGCGATCGTCTATGCGGCCGCGGGCCGTCACGATGAGTATGCCGCTCGTGATCTTGCGGGCACGGGCCTGGCGTATCAGATCGATGCCGCTGCCGTCGGGCAGGCTGAGGTCCACGATGACGACGTCGTAGGGAACTATTTCGGACGCCGGGGCGAGCCAGGCGGAACGAGCCGCCGCCGCGGTCTGCACCCAATCCGTGGCGTGCTGGTCCTGCGTGAGGCCGATTTTCAAAGCGCGGCCGATCATGAAGTCGTCCTCGATGACGAGTATGCGCACGCTCAGTGCAGACCGCTGCGCATCAGAATTCATACTCCAGCTGCAGGCGCAGCGTCCGGTCCGGTGAACGCTGCGTCGTGCCGAAGAGCAACGCCGCGTTGTAGGACAGGGTCCGTTCGCCCGGGATCGCGATCTGGCCCAGCATCACGGGCCCCACCCGATGCAACTCGTCGGGGTAGCTGCTGAAGGTCTGAGTACCCGAGCCGAACCTGCCGAACGCCTGGACGCCGAACTCCAAGGGCTGGCTGTAGCGATATTTGAGCTGGGTCTGGTAGCGCACCTGAATGGGCGGGACCCCGACACCGTCGAAATGGTGTTCCAGAATGAGATTGAGATTGCCTTGAAACCTGCCAAAGTCCTTCTGGAACAGCGGGCCGAAGCGGGCCGACGCCGCGTCCTTCTTGGTGGAGGTTCGGTAGCGCTCGAAGGGACGTTCGAGATTGAATACCATTCCCATGTCCACGGGCCACTCGCCGGGTTCGCCTATTTGGAGGACGTTCTCCCATTCGAGCGCATCGAAGCCAGAGGGCGCATTCTCCTTCGCCCGGTACTGGACGGCCATTTCGGTGAACCAATGCGCCGTCACCCCCATGCCGAAACCCACCCCCGCGTTGTTCTCGGCGCCGGTCAATGCGCCGGACGTGCCCGTCCCCATGTGCAGATCGATCTCCCGCTCGCCCTGGGTGACGGCCGGGACGAACAGATATTCGCTGGAATCGACGGCCAGTGCCTGGTTGGCACCGAGCCATAACATCCCAAGGGTGGCGGCGGTGGCCGTTCTCATCGCGCTTCGACCACTCCGAGCGCCGCCCCGCCGCCATTCGTGCGATCCTCGCCTTGATAGACGTAGCGGCCGGCGCCGAGCGGACCCAAGTACAGAACGATCTGGGATTTCGCGGGAATGTGCTTCTCCCGGTCGAGCGAATAACTCTCGAATTCCTCGGGTGAATCGTCCTGATTGTCGACGATGATGCGGACCTTCTCGCCGGCCGGAATCTGCAGCTCCGCGGGAACGAAATGATGGTCCTTGATCACGATCTTGAACTCCTTTTCCGCGCCCACGGCCGACCCCATCAAGCAGAGCATCGTGCCGAGCAACGTCCAGCCGTATCGAACCGCCATGAGTGATGTCCAGAAATAATAGTTGTTGGTAGCGCGCGCTCAATCGGCGAATTGTAACCCAGGCGGCGCAACTCCCGCCGGCCGCGCCCACGCGCCCGGGGCCTACGGTTCGTCATAATCGAAATCATCCGACGGGTCTTTTTTCGGCGCTCCGAAGGAATAAACGACGCCGAGGTAGGCGATCCTGCCGATCTGGGCGCGGCGATAGGTGTCCGTCAGCGTCGGCGTGGTCAGATAGCGTCGCAGGATCTGGCCGTTGAACAGGTCCGCAACGGTGAGCACGGCGACCCAATGGGCGCCGATCGTGCGACGGTAGCCCAGATTCACGATCGTGACCGGATCGATGTAGCCCTGCGGCGTCAGGCGCTTGTCCGACCGGCTCAGCGAGATCTGGGCGGTATCGGCGGCGCTCGGACGATAGTCCAGATTCGATTTGATATTGACGCCCGTGGTCGATTTCAACCCGGCAAGCCCCAGGGCCGGCGCGTCGATCTGACGATGGAAGAGATTGGCGCTGAGGCCATACGACCATCGGCGCGCCACGTGGGCACTGCCGATGAATTCGATCCCCTCCGACCGGTCGGTCGGCAGATTCGCCTTGGTGAGCAGCACGACGGTGCTGCTCACCGGCTGCGCGAAATCAGTGAGGCTGTTGCGATTATGGTGAACGTAGCCGGTGACGCTGAAGTTCAGTCGCTTCGACTGGCGGTCGTACCCCAATTCGACCGACTGCGTGTCCTCGGGCAGCAGATTGGGATTGCCGGCCCGCAGATTCTGAACGTCCGTGCGGTCGACAAAGGGGTTCAGCGCCTGGGGATCGGGCCGCGTCACGCGTCGATCGGCGTTCAGCGACAGCGAGGACGATTGCGACAGCTCGCGCTCGAGGTGCAGGCTCGGATAGATGCCGGCATAGCGGTGCGCCAGGGTCGTGGTCGTCTGTTCGAACCGCAGGCCGCCGAGGAAGTTCCACAGTCCATGAGTCGCCTCATAGCTGCCGTAGGCCGCCTGAACCCCCTGCCGGTAGGTGAACCGGTTGGTGACGTTCGGATTCGGGATCAATTGTCCCGTGGTCTGATCGAGGTTGCCCCCGGAGTCGTCGAAGGCGCTGTTGTCCTGCTGGAAATCGTATCCGAGCTTCACATCCACGTTCTTCTCGAGCGGCAAATCATAGTCGGCGCTGAATTCGGTCGTGGCGAGGTCGTGGCGGAGAGTCAGGGTGTCCGCGCTCGGGGAGGCGGCCGGCAGGGAATAGAGGTTGGTGTAGTCGTAACCGATTTGCTTGTGCAGAGTCGAGTTCCGCAGCGCGACGTTCAGGGTTTCGCCGGGATGGGACAGGTCCTGGACGAATTGCAGCTTCTGTTCTCCATCGAGGCGCGTTTCATTACCCACGCCGTACCGATTCATCGCGGTGGCCGGTGCGCCGCTCTGCAGCTGGCTCTGGTCGAACTGGCTTAAGTTTCGCCGCCCCTGCCGGTCGCGGAGGCTGAAGGAAAAATCCAGGGAGCGCCTGTCGTTGAAGCGGTAGCCCACCTCGCCTTTCACCGAGGGCATCAGCCGGCGGAGGTGCTCGTCGACATTCTCCTGGCTGAACGTCAGCGCATTCGTCGCGGGGTCGAGGGTGGACCGGCCGTCGGTGACCACCCGCCGCCGGTCGTCCTGTCGCAGACCGAGGCCGCCCGAGGCGGTGACGGGCCCGTCGTTGTAGGCGGCGCTGGTGGAGACGAGGTGACGATCGGCATTGCCGAGGCTGGCCTGCGCCGTCCCGGAAGTGCCCGGTTGGCGTGACTTCTTCATGATGATGTTGATGATGCCGGCGCCGCCATTGGCCTTGAATTGAGCCGGAGGATTCGTGATGACTTCGATCTTCTCTATCTCGTCTGCGGGCAGCTGCTGCAGGCCGTCCCCGGCCGCCGTGCCCGACAATAGCGCGGATGGCTTGCCGTCGATCAGGATGGTGACGTTCGTCTCCCCGCGCAGACTGACCGATCCGTCCGCGTCGACCTCCACGGAAGGCACTTCGTTGAGAAGATCCGCCGCGTTGCCGGTGATGCTCTGCAAATCGCCGGCGACGTCGAAGACGCGCCGCTCCTCGAATGCGGGCCGAACCAGCTTGTGCGCGGTCACCACGACCTCGTCCAGGCTGCCCAGGACATCGGCTCCCTGCGGGTTGGGCCCGGTTGCGCCGGCCGGACGGTTCGCCGCCGCAGCGATCGCCAGCCAGGCCGAGATAATCAATCGATGTCGCATGATGTGTGTCAACTCTTGGATCTGGCCCCGAGGGGGGTCGCTGCGGCGAAGTCCGGTGCGCGACGGTCCGCGGCGGGCGTGGGCGATACCAACGGCAGGCCCTCAGCCGTGGTGGGTGGCGGGTGGGACGCCCGTCGACCGGTCGGTCAGGTCGAGCAGGGGGATGGTCTCGCCATGGGTCGTCAGGAGCACGAATCGCCAGGTCGATACGGGGGGAACCGCAAGTTGCCGGAAGCCCGTGACCTCGCGTGATTGGGCGGCCAGGATCGCCAGTCGGATGAGGCCAGCATGGGTCATCACCAAAGAGGGGGCTCCGTCCGGTGTACCCAGCGTGCCGATGTCCTTGAAGAACGCGAGCAGGCGCTTGCGTGCCTCCTCGAGCGTCTCGCCCCCGGGGAAGCGCACGGCATCGGGGTTCGTCTTCCACAGGCGCAGCAATTCGGGCCAGCGTTGCCGCACCTGGGTCTGGGTGTTCCCTTCCCAGCCCCCGAAATGGATCTCGGCCAGCCGTGGGTCATTCTCGATGGGTGAGATCCGGAGTCGATCGGCGACGATCTCGGCGGACTGGCGGGCACGGCTCAACGGGCTGGTGAATATCGAGCGAATGCCCGCGCGGGACAGCTGATCGGCGAGCCGGGCACATTCCATCACCCCCGTGGGGCAGAGGCCGGGGTCGCTGCGTCCCTGATATCGGCCTTCCATGTTCCATTGGGTCCGGCCGTGCCGCGCGAGGATGATCGTGCGGCGGCAAACCGGACTACTCATTGACGAGTCGGAGTTTGGGATGGTCATGCTGCTCGCGCGACGCTCTCCAGAGCGCGGCATAGGTCCTGCCCGCGGCCAGGAGTTCCGCGTGACGGCCGCGCTCGACGATGCGGCCCTGGTCGAGCACGAGGATGAGGTCCGCATGCGCAATGGTCGCCAGCCGGTGGGCGATGATGAGCGCGGCGCGGTTGGACGACAGCCGCCGCAGCGCGAGCATCAGACGATGCTCCGTCGAGGCATCGAGGCTGCTGCTGGGCTCGTCGAGGATGACGATGGGCGCGTCGGAGAGCATCGCCCGTGCGACGGAGACGCATTGACGCTGCCCGCCCGACAGGTTCTTCCCGCCTTCGCTCAATGGCGTGTCGAAGCCGGCGGGCAGGCGCTCGAGGATGTCGTCGACGCCGACGGCACGGGCTGCCGCGATCGCTTCCGCGTATCCGGCGCCGTGACGCCCATAGGCAATGTTTTCCCAGACGGTCGCCTGGAACAGGAGCGGCTCCTGCAACACCAGGGCGACCTGCCGCCGGAGGAACGACAGAGGCAGGGACCTCGAGTCGCGGCCGTCGATGAGGATTCGACCCTGGGTGGGATCGTAGAAGCGCGGAATCAACGACGCGATTGTGCTCTTGCCGGATCCCGTCTGACCCACGAGCGCCACGGTGGTGCCGGGTTCCATCGAGAAGGAGACGTCGGCCAGCACCGGCGAGTCCGGGTGGTATCCAAACCCGACGTTTTGAACGTCGACATGGCCGGCACCGCGGCCCGGCGCTTCGGCAGCGGGAACATCGGCCACCGTGGCGCGCTCGGCGCGACACTCGCCGATACGCTCGAGGGCGATGATCGACCGCCCGAACACGCGTCCGGTTTTTGCGAGCTGACGTGCCGGCGTCGCCATGGCCGCAAGGTACGCGAGGAAGATCAACAATTCACCGGGGGTGAGCGCACCGCGAATCACCGTGACCGCACCGAACCAGGCGATCAGTCCGGTCGATGCCGCAATCGTGAGGCCGATGGCCGGACCGAATTTCGCCTGCACCTCGTTGGCCTTCAGATTGGCGGCGATGCACCGGCCTGCCTCGTCGCGATAACGGTCGTCCTCGTAGTCCTCGCGTGCGAACGATTGGACCACCTGGACGTTCTTCAAGACCTCCTGGGCCTTGGCTGCGAGCCGGGTTTCCTGGACACGCACCTGGCGCAGGGCGATGCGCATCCGATTCGAGAAATGGCGGGCGATGAACAGGAGAAGGGGACCCGCAGAGATGGCGACGAGCGCGAAGCGCCAGTCGATCACGAGCATCACGACGGCCATGCCGACGATGGTCATCGCATGGGGCAGCAGGTCTATTCCGACGGCGGCGATGAAATCCTGGATCTGGCGCACGTCGCCGCCCAATCTCTCCATGAGCTCGCCGCCATGGTTGCGTCGATGAAAATCCAGCGACAGACGCTGCAGGTGGGCAAACAGGTCGAATCGTATGGCCGCGACGATGCGCTGACCGGCATTGAGCAGCACGCGGTTGCCGAAGTATACGAGCGTCGCGTCGATCAGTCCCAGTGCGAGCATCCCCAAGCCGATGGCATTCAGGAGGGCCATGCGGCCGCCGACCGGATCCGGCAGCAGTCCGACGAGCAAGGGGTTCAATTTGCGCTGGAAGATGACGTTGTCGATGATGATCTTGAGCGGCCACGGCAAGAGCAGCAGCACCCCCGCGCGCGCGAACATCATCGCCGCCCCGGCGCAGAGAGCCCTCCACTCCGAGATCAGATAGGCAAGGAGCCACCCGCGTCGCGGCTGATCGGCAATTCCGCCGCTACCGTGCGTCATGCGGCCAGTTCCGACTTCGTACGGGGGGCCAGTTCCAGGATTCGGCGCACGACGGCGCCCCAGCTCCGGCCGACCGCATGGCTGCGGGCCGACTCCCCCAGGCGACGGCGCCGGTCCGGATCGTCGATCACCGCCGCCAACGCGTCGCGAAGGGCGCAAACATCACCCGGCGCATACAGAAGCCCGGTCTCGCCGTCGCGCACCAGTTCCGGAATCTGGCCGATGCGAGGGGCCACCACGGGCCGGCCGCCCGCCAGCGACTCGACGATCTTCATCGGTGAGAAGTAGAAGTCGGGCTGCGGCAGATAGGGCGCCACGGTGACGTCTATCGCAGCCATCCACGTGGGTATGTCGGCGTGCGGAATGCGGCCCGGAAGGACGACCCGTCCGGCCAGCGCCGGCGTGGCGATCCGGTCGCGCGCCATCGCGAGTTCCGGGCCGTCACCCACCGCGACGAGACGCAAATCGGGCCGTCCGGGTACGAGGGTCTCGAACACGTCGAGCAGCGGCCCGATGCCATGCCACGGCTTGAAGCTGCCCACGAAGCCGATGACCGTGCCGGTGCCGAGGCCGAACCGGTGACGGATGTCCAACCCGCGTCCGGCGGGGACGAACAACTCGAGATCGACGCCGTTCGGAATGACATGAAGGTTGCCCAAGGGACCGAAGGCGGTGCGGAGGTGGCCGGCCACCTCGTCGGAAACCGCGATGATCGCGGATGCCGCCCGGTAGGAATGCGATTCAGCGGAAATTGCGGCACCGGCCAGACGCAGACCCCGGTACCTGGCCTGCTCGGCAACCAGCGGAGCATTCACTTCCACGAGGCGCGGCACGCCCAGTTCGGCCGCGATTTGCACGCCGGATTCATGGAACAGCGCATGCCGCTCGTAAACCAGATCCGGCTTGAAGCCGATGCGATCGAGCTCCGCGAGAAGGCGTGCCGGCAATGCACGGTCGTGGCAGAGACATTCCATTTCGCGGCGGAAAATCGGGTCGGCGAGATCGGAGGTCGACAGGTCGCGGCGCGCGCATTCCTCGGCGACCTGCGCCTCGTCCGCGACCAGCCCCAGATGAACGATCCGTGCCGGCGGCTCCGGGTTCCCGCGTCCGAGCGATGCGCACGCGAGCACCACCTCATGGCCGAGCGCGGCGGCGGCCTTCGTGAAGGATCGCACGTGGACCGAGGCGCCTTTGTCCCCGAGGACGGGGATGCCCCGGTCGGTATTGAGGTAGAGAATCTTCATTTGCATGCGGCCGCGATCGGAGCGGGTGAGCGGGCCCCGTGTGCTTCGGTCGCATCGTGGCCGCATCCGGCGTAGCCCATCAGGTCGTGCAATTGCACGGTGGTCTTCAGGAGGTCGAAATCCGCCACGAGGAGTGCACGCCCCGCGGTCGCCAGCGTGCCCGCCAATTCGGGCGATGCGATCAATCGTGCGATTGCCGCGGCCAGGGCCGTAGGATCGTTCGGCGGCACCAGAAGACCGGTTTGCTCGTGACGGACGAGTTCCGGGATTCCCGAGACCTCCGTCGACACCACCGGCACGCCGGCCGCCATGGCTTCGGCGATGACGTTGGGTATTCCGTCCCGATCGCCGTCGTCGGTGATGCGCGGAGCCAGCGCGAAGAGGTCCGCCCGGCGATACAATCCGATGAGGTCCGCATGCGTCATGGATCCCTCCAGGCTGACCACGTCCTCGAGTCCGAGCCGCGCGATCTGGGCCGCCAAGTCGGTCTGCAGCGGACCGCCCCCGACGATCCGGCAGCGGATCTCGTATCCGGCGTCGCGCAGCTTCGCGCACGCCGCGATGAGATGTTCATGCCCCTTCTTGGGAACCAGCCGGCCGACCGAGAGAATTCTGAACGCGGATTCCGTCGTGTCCGATTCCGTGGCGTCCGCCGTGAACATCGACAAGTCGATTCCGTGGTAGACGAGATGGATCTTCCGCGACCCGTCCGGCCCGGTGAGCTGACGCAGGTAATCGGCGTTGTAGCCGGTGCACGTGGCGACGAAGGTGGCCGCCCGCGCCCGCCGCCGGACCACGCCCTTGGGCGTGAGGTAGAGGTCCTTCGCATGGGCGGTGAAGCTGAACGGAATGCTGGTCATGAGGCTCGCGAAATGCACCACCGCCGAGGGCGCATTCGCGAAATGCGCGTGGATGTGGCGGACTCCGGCCGTGCGGCAGCGATTGGCGACGAATCCGGCGCGGGTGAACTGCTTCCATACACCGCCCGGCGTCGACGACCCGAGCGACCACGCCACCGCATGCCCGAGCGCGGACAGGTAGCGCAGAGGAGCGGCGGCCATCGATCCGCCGTGCGCCCTGAGCACGACGACGGCCTTCGGAAGCAGCTTCGCGGGCAGGGAATGCACCGGCGCGCGGACTTCGCTGACCATCGGGTGATGGGGCGGCGGCTCGGGCTGCAACATCGAGAACACGTGCAGGTCGGCGCCGAGACGCTCCATCGTGCGTATCTCGTTCAGGATGAAGGTTTCGCTGAGCCGCGGATAGCGCTTCATCACATAGGCGACCGGGCCTTGAATGCGGGCCATCATGCCGCGCACTCCCGCCGGTCGGAGGTGATTTCGAGCAGCTGATGGGCGACACGTTCCGCCCCGTTCAGGTCCAGCGAGGCCCACGCGGCCGGCGGGGGCGGCGGCGAGGACAATGCGGTCGGCAGCAGCGCCGCGAGGTCGCGGACGAGATCGGGACCCGGCTCGATGCTGCGCACGACACCCAGGCGAGTCAACAGATGGGCCCGAATGCGCTGCTCCGCGCGCGGCGCGGCGCGTGGCACCAGAATCGCCCGCTGCCTTGCCGCGATGATTTCGGCGCTCGTATTGTAGCCGGCCATCGCGACCACCAGATGCGCCGCCTCC
This sequence comes from Nevskiaceae bacterium, assembly GCA_037445285.1. GTDB lineage: Bacteria > Pseudomonadota > Gammaproteobacteria > Steroidobacterales > Steroidobacteraceae > Bog-1198. The sequence goes on from JBBIKV010000009.1 coordinate 53,417, forward strand.
AGGCTCGGCACCAGGTCCGTGGTGTGATCGACCAACTCGACATCGTCACGGCCCGCGGCGAGCGCGTGCAGCGCCGCCTTCTGGTTGGCCGGCATGAGGGGACCGGTGACGATCACCGAGTGATATCCGTCCGTGGCCGAGCGCACCGGCGCCCCGAGGTAGGCCTCCATCAGGAAGTGCCCGTCGCCCCCGCCGCCGGCGGTCACCAAGATCACGGGCCGGGCGCCGGCGCGCTCGCGATTCCAGCACACCGGCCGGGCTGCCGGCCCGTCGGGACGTTCCGGGGGTTCGGCGGCGGCAACCACGTGGCCGCAGTAGTGCACGCGGTCGGCGATGTGGCCGGTCAGTCCATAGCTTCTCGCCACGTCAACCAGGATCTGACTGCCATAGACCAAGACGTCGTCGTAGGCTTGTTCCAGCAGCTTGTAGATCTCCTGTTCCTGCCACACGGACCTGACGATGTCGGGGCTGTCGAGAATGTCGCGCAGGCCGAGGACCGTGCGCATCGCGGGGAATTCGCGTCGAATCAGCGCGAGGGTGGAGAGGAGTTCGCCGTTCATGCCGGCCGGCGCATGATCCACGAGGAAGACGTCCGGCCGGAAGCGCATCACCGTCTTCAGGATCAGGGCTTCGCGGTAGCCCTTGACCAGTCCGAACATGTGCGACGAATCGCGCGAGGCGTACCGCTCTGCGCCGGTTTTGACGACGGGCGGCAGCGGCTGGACCTTGAGTCCCGGCGGCAGTCTCCAGGTTCTGATCACCGGCGAGCCCGTGAGGAGCTGTACCGAGAAGCTGTCCGGCCGGCGCAAGAGTGCTTGAACGATGGCGAGGTTGCGCCGCAGATGTCCCAAGCCGAAGGTATCGTGCGAATAGAGGAGCACCTTGAGCCTGCGGCCCGCTCCCTGCAGATGCGCGGCGCCCGGGCCGGGGTCATCCGCCTCCTCGTGCGCGGCGGGCGTGGGATGGTCGTCCGTGAAGCCCGGAGCTACTTCCAAGGTCTGGTACATCTGAGTGTCCCCGCTGTTGCCTGGTCGGTTCGTCGAGACCGGTCGAATGTCGCCGTTCGGCGACGAGTGAATGGATGACTGCCATCGCCGTGATCGCGGACGCTCGTCGTGTGCGGGTTTGATGCACGGTATTCGCATGAATTCAGCGTATCGGCGGAACCTTAACAGGGTCTTAAATGCGCGCTGTTGCCGAAGAAATATAGGCGTGGCCCTGCGCGCGAAATGACTGCAGGATGTCGACCGCCCGCCGCCGCATGGCGGCACTCACTCACAAGGAAATTGCATGAAGCTCACGATCATCGGTACGGGATATGTAGGTTTGGTCACGGGTGCGTGTCTCTCGGATGTCGGCAACCATGTCGTGTGCATCGACACCGACGCGGAGAAGATTACGCGCTTGAACCGCGGCGAAGTCCCGATCCACGAGCCCGGCCTCGGCGCGGTGGTTGAGCGCAACCGTCAGGCCGGCCGACTGGAATTCACGTCGGACTACGACCGGGCGGTCGCGCACTCCGACGTGTTCATGATCGCGGTGGGGACGCCGACCGACGAGGACGGCTCGGCGGATGTGCGCTACGTGGAGGGCGCGGCACGGGAGGTCGGATCGCGCCTCACCCGCAAGGCGCTCGTCGTGGTGAAGTCGACCGTCCCCGTGGGAACACACACCCGGGTGGCGCACGCATTGCGCGACGAGTTGGCGCGGCGCGGCGCGCACGTGGAATTCTCGGTCGCCTCCAATCCCGAATTCCTCAAGGAGGGCGCCGCCGTTGCGGACTTCATGCATCCGGACCGCATAGTCATCGGTACGGACGATGCGGATGCGGTCGCCATTCTCACGGCGCTCTACGCTCCATTCAACCGCAATCACGAGCGGCTCATCGTGCTGGACCCACGCTCGTCCGAGCTGGCCAAGTACGCGGCCAATGCCATGCTCGCGACGCGCATCTCCTTCATGAACGAAATCGCGCGGCTGGCGGAGACGCTCGGCGCGGACATCGAGAGCGTCCGTCATGCGATGGGGGCGGATCCGCGCATCGGCCCAAGCTTCCTCTATGCGGGTGCCGGTTATGGCGGTTCGTGCTTCCCCAAGGACGTGCGCGCACTGCTGGCCATGTCTCGAGAGAACGGTCTCTGCGCGCGCGTGCTGTCGGCGGTGCACGAGGTCAACGAGGAGCAGAAGCACCTGCTGACCGGCAAGCTGAGGGATGCCATGGACGGGAATCTGCGGGACGTGGTGATCGCGGTGTGGGGCCTGACGTTCAAGCCCGACACGGACGACGTTCGCGAGGCGCCGAGCCTGGTCCTGATCCGAGACGCGGTGGCCGCCGGTGCCGCGATACGCGCCTATGATCCGGAAGGACGGGAGACCGCCCGTGCGGCCCTCGCCGACATGCGGGGCGACGTGACGTTCTGCGAGACCGCCGATGCGGCCTGTGCGGGCGCCGATGCCCTGGTCGTGGTGACCGAGTGGCGGGAGTTCCGCAGTCCCGATTTCACTGCGTTGGCGGGACAGCTGCGATCACGCCTCCTGGTCGACGGACGCAATCTGGACGATCCGCGCGAAGTGCGTGCTGCGGGCCTGCGCTACGAGGGAATAGGCCGCAGCGCCTGAGACCGCATGGCCTCGGTGTGTCGACGCGCCGCGTACCGCAGGGTCCGCAGTCTGCGCTTCAGTGCGAGGGTTTCGAGGCGCCCGCGTCGACTTTTTCGCCCCGCATCGCCTGGCGCGTTTCGGCTGCGCTGCGTTTGGCGGCGGTGGCCACCTCATGCGCGACGGCCTTGGCAGCGACGCCGACCCGATGGGCGCCCTCTTTGATCGCCGCGCCGGCTTCCTTCGCATCCTGCTTCAGATGGCCGCCGGTGTCGTGGGCACGCGTCGATGCGGAGGATTGGGCGGAGGCGGTATCGGCGGCCGGCGCGGAATTCGCGCAGGCGAGAAGCAGCGCGGCGGCCGATGCGCACGCGCGCAGCGCGGCGCGCAGCGCGGCGCGCAGGCCGCCGTCACGTTCGGTGGGAACATCGTCTTCCGGCTTCATGTCTCTTGGCATGGTTTTTCCGTCCTTCTCGTGGCATCGATTCCGGGTGACGAGTGTATCAAGCGAACGCGCGTCGGCGGGAGAGCCGGCAGGGGGCGTGGCGTTCGTACGCCGGGAACTCTCCGAAGTGTGACGCGCGTATCACCGCCGGCCTGCCGGAGGGCATCAAGGACGATATCCCATCTGGCGCCAGGCGTCGAAGGCCACGATGGCCACGGCATTCGACAGATTGAGGCTGCGGCTCTGCGCCCGCATCGGGATGAACACGGTGTTCTCGCGTCCGATGCGCTCCTGCACGGCCGCCGGCAGCCCGCGGGTCTCGGGACCGAAGAGCACCGCATCCCCGTCACGAAAGGCCACCTCGCTATAGCACCGCGCACCGCCCGTTTCCACGGCGAACACGCGCGCTCCCGCGAGGGCGCTCAGGCAATCGTCAAGATTTGCGTGAACCCGCACTTCGGCGAGGTCGTGGTAGTCGAGGGCCGAGCGTTGCAGGCTCCTGGCGTCCAGCCGGAACCCGAGCGGCTTCACCAGATGCAGGGTCGCGCCCATGTTGGCGCACAGACGAATCGCGTTGCCGGTGTTCGGCGGAATTTCGGGTTCGAACAGCACGACGTGAAGCATGCGTCAGGGCTCGAGGACGACTCGTTGCGTGGGATAGGCAAATTCGATCCCGAGGCGGCGGAATTCGTCGACTATGCGGAAATTGACGCTCTGCTGGAGGTCGAGGAGCGGATTGAGCTTCGGCTGTTGGGCGAAGTAGGACAGTTCGAACTGCAGCGAGGATTCACCCAACAGCTTGAAATGGCAGCGCTCGAATCGGGCATTGGGCTGGTCCCGGACGATGGTCTCGAGCATTTTGGGGATTCCCTGCAGCTGCGCGGCCGGGGTCGCATAGGACACCCGCAGCGTCGTGAGCACCCGCTGTTCGGTCATGCGGCCGTAATTGCGCACGCGGCTCTTGAGGATGTCGGCGTTCGACAGGATGATCTGTTCGCCGGATTCGCTGCGCAGACGCGTCGTCTTGATGCCGATGTGCTCCACGGCCCCGGTGTAGACGTCGATGTTCAGGCTGTCGCCGACGACGAAGGGCTTGTCGAGCGCGATCGAGAGCGAGGCGAACAGATCCCCGAGGATGTTCTGCAGGGCGAGCGCCACGGCGACGCCGCCGACGCCCAGACCCGCCAGCAGCGCGGTGATGTTCACACCCAGGTTGTCGAGCGCCACCAGGATCAGCAGCGACCAGATCAACATCCGCGCGACGAAGTTGATGATGTCGAGGGATCCCGCGAAGGCCCGATCGGGCCCGCGTTCGCTCTCCTTGATCTCCAGATAGAAGCGCACGGTGCGGGCCGCCCACAGGCCGACCTGCAGCAGGATCAACATGAGCACGAGGTTGGAGATGAGGTGCTGCCATTTGGGCGAGAAGACGAGGCCTTCCTGGCCCGCATACAGTGCGAAGGCGAGGAACAGAAACTGCTTCGTGTTTCCGAGAAGGTAGAACACGAGGCGCACCGGCGTCGAGTAGTGGGCGGTGGAGTAGCGCTTGTAGCGGGTCGCCACGAAGCGGCGCAGGATCGAGAGGATCGACCACACCGCGACCGCGATCACGCCGGCCAGGATCCAGTCGGCAAGCGCGTTGCCGTAGATGATGCGTTCGGAGATCCCCAGCGTATGGTGGATGAAGTCGGCCATGATCCGGCGGATTATAAACCGCCGCGGGTCCCTTCAGAGGCTCAGCTCACATCCTCCATGCCGAGCTCCTTCATCTTGCGGGTCAGGGTGTTGCGGCCCCACCCGAGGAGCTTCGCCGCATCCTGCTTCAGTCCATCCGCCTTGCGCAAGGCGACGCGGATGAGGATCCTCTCGACCTCCGGCACGGCCTGATCGAGCAGACGCTGGGTGCCCGCTTCGAGTTCCTGTTCGGCCCAATGGGACAACTTGGCCGTCCAGTCGTGGTTCGGCGCCTGACCGACCAGCGCGCCGCCGAGATCCGGCGGGATGTCCTCCGCGCGGATCTCGCGCCCCGGCGCGGTGACGGTGAGCCGCCGGCACGCGTTCACGAGCTGCCGCACGTTTCCCGGCCAGTCGAACGTGACGAGCGCGGTCTCCGCCGACGGCATGAGCAACTTCGGCTCGACGCCGAGTTCCTGGCCCGCAACGCTCAGGTAGTGACGCAGCAGTTCCGGAATGTCCTCGCGCCGTTCGCGCAGCGGCGGGATTTCGATGCGGATGACGTTCAGTCGATGCAGCAAATCTTCGCGGAAGTGGCCGGAGCTCACCCGCGTCTCGAGATCCTGGTGCGTGGCCGCGATCACCCGGACGTCGACCTTCACGGGGGTCTGGCCGCCCACCCGGTAGAACTCGCCCTCGGCGAGCACGCGCAGCAGGCGCGTCTGCAGGGCGGGCGACATGTCGCCTATTTCGTCGAGAAACAGCGTGCCGCCGTCCGCCTGCTCGAAGCGCCCGCGGCGCAGGGCGTCGGCGCCGGTGAACGCGCCTTTTTCGTGCCCGAACAGTTCCGACTCGAGAAGGTCGGCCGTGAATGCCGCCGTATTGAGCGCAACGAAGGCCTTGCTCGAGCGTGGACTGTGGCGGTGCAGGGCGCGGGCGACCAATTCCTTGCCGGTGCCGGATTCGCCCGTGATGAGCACGGTCATGCTCGAGCGGGACAGCCGGCCGACGGCGCGGAATACCTGCTGCATGGCGGCTGCCTGACCGAGCAGTTCGGGGATGCTGCGGCGGGCCGCCTCGACGTCGGTCGACACGGTGGCCTGCTGCGCGGCGCGGCGCACCAGGTCTACCGCCTTGTCGATGTCGAAGGGCTTGGGCAGGTACTCGAACGCACCGCCCTGGTACGCGGCAACGGCGGCGTCCAGATCGGAGTGAGCGGTCATCACGATCACCGGCAGCCCGGGGCGCGAGAGTTGAATCTCCTTGAGCAGATCGAGCCCGCTGCGGCCCGGCATGCGGATGTCCGTCATCAGCACGTCGGGGGCATCGGAGCGCAGCGCCGCGAGCGCGTTGTCCGCGCCGTCGAAGCATTTGGCGAGCATGCCGCCGCCCTTCAGCGCCTTCTCGAGCACCCAGCGGATGGAGGCATCGTCGTCGACCAACCAGACTTGGAGGGGCTTTGCGTTCATACGGAGTCCATGGGCAGAGAGATCACGAAGATGGTGCGTCCCGGCGCGCTGTCGAATTCGATGAGACCGCCGTGGCGGCTCACCAGATCCTGCGCTATTCCCAAACCGAGTCCTGTTCCGTCGGACCGACCGGATACGAGCGGATAAAAAATGGTCTCGCGGATCTCCGGCAGCACACCGGGTCCGTTGTCCTCGAACTGGATGGTCGCCGCCAGCTTGTAGCGCTTCGCTCCCACGCTGAGGTTGGATGCCGCACGGGTCCGCAGGACGAGGCGCGGCAACTGCACGCCGCCGCCCGACAGCGCCTGAATGGCGTTGCGTCCGAGGTTCAGCATGGCCTGAATGATGTGGTTCGGGTCCAGGGTGATGGCCGGCAGACTCGGGTCGTAGTCGCGATCGACCGTCACGCCGTCGGGCGCTTCGCTGCGCAGCAGGTGGTAGACACGTTCGAGGAGTTCGTGCACGTTCACCAGCTGCTTCGACGGAGGCCGCGCGGGACCGAGCATCGAGTCCAACAGATTGGTGAGCCGGTCGGCTTCGCTGATGATGACGCGCGTGTATTCCCGCAGCGCCGGGTCCAGGAGTTCGCGTTCGAGAAGCTGGGCGGCGCCGCGCAATCCGCCCAACGGGTTCTTGATCTCGTGCGCCAGCTGCCGGACCATCAGACGGCTGCCGCCGAGCTGCGCCAACAGCGCGTTTTCCCGGGTCAGGCGGCGGTGCTGGGTGATGTCCTCGATTTCAAGCAGCAGCTGCGAACCTCCGCGGCCGACCGAAATCAGGGTCACCGCGCAGTCGAGGATGCGATCGACGCCGCCGGGGGCCGGCCAGGCGAGTTCACGCTGCACGACCCCCTCCCCCCCGCCCTGTGCGCGTTCGAACAGCGAGGTCAGGGTCTCCGCACCGCGTGCGAGTTCGATGAAGCGCCGGCCGAGAGCCTGGTTGGCGCCCATGCCGAGGAGCGTCTGGCCGGCGGCATTCAAATAGCGCACGTTCAATTCGTGATCGAGGAGAAACACGCTGGTGACCAGCGCATCGAGCAGTTCGCTGCCGTCGACGGCCAGAGGCTGCACCTGAAATTCAGCGGCCACGCGCGGCATCCGCCCGGGCTGCGGCAGTCGTCAGTGTGCTTTGTTGAGCGGCGCCAGCTGCGAGGGCTGCCTGACGTAAAAAATCACGCTGTTGGTGCTCTGTGAGGTCCCGGTGGTCCCATCGGCCACGGTCGCGGACACCGAGTACGTGCCGCGCGGCAGCGACTGAAGTGAAAAGTTGACCACGTTCGCCTGATCGTCGAGCGGCTTGCCGTTCAGCTGCCAGACGATGGTGTGGTTCGGCTTCAAAACCGGGTCGAGGTGCAGCCGAATCGGCACCAATTCGTCGCCGAAGAACACCTGTTCCGGAGCGGGGGATTCGATGTCCATGGCGCTGTAGCCAAGTCCCGCAGGCGCCTTCGGCGGCGTCGTCGCCGACGGAATCGAATGGACCGCACCATCGACCCCGTTGGCCGAACTGGACGAAGTAACGACCTTCTCGGCTCCCGGGACCGCCTGATCCGAGTAGTGCACCACGCCATCCGCGTCGGTCCATTTGTAGATCACGGCCGCGCCGGCGGTGAAGGCCGCGCAAAGACCCAGCAGGATCGAGAGTCGCCGATGGTGCATGACGGTCAAGCATAGCCCTATCGCCTCCCATCCACAAAAAGAGGTGACGGCGGCGTGACCGCCGTCACCTTATGGCTCATGCCCCGTGAGGAAGACTTACAGACTGTAGTACATCTCGAATTCGATCGGATGCGTGGTCATGCGCAGCCGCGTCACGTCCTTCATCTTCAGGTCGATGTATGCGTCGATCACGTCGTCCGTGAACACGCCGCCCGCCTTCAGGAAGGCACGGTCCTTGTCGAGGTGTTCCAACGCCATGTCCAGGGAGTGGCAAACCGTGGGAATGTGCTTGGCTTCCTCCGGCTCCAGGTCATAAAGATCCTTGTCGGCGGGATCGCCGGGATGGATCTTGTTTTGAATGCCGTCGAGACCCGCCATCATCATGGCCGCAAAGGCGAAGTACGGATTCGCGGTGGAGTCCGGAAAGCGCACCTCGATGCGACGCGCCTTGGGGTTCGCCACCCAGGGAATGCGGATGGAGGCCGAACGGTTGCGCGCCGAGTACGCGAGCATGACCGGTGCCTCGAATCCGGGGACCAGGCGCTTGTAGCTGTTGGTGCTGGCATTCGTGAACGCGTTGATCGCACGGGCATGCTTGATGATGCCGCCGATGTAATAGAGCGCCGTTTCTGACAGGCCGCCGTACTTGTCGCCCGCGAACAGCGCTTTGCCGTCCTTTTGCAGCGACTGATGGACGTGCATGCCGCTGCCATTGTCGCCCACGAGCGGCTTCGGCATGAACGTCACGGTCTTGCCGTAACCGTGCCCGACGTTCTGCAGCGCATACTTGAGGATCTGCACCTCGTCGGCCTTTTTCGTCAGCGTGTTGGCGCCGACGCCGATTTCGCACTGGCCGCCGGTGGCAACCTCGTGGTGGTGCACCTCGATCTTAAGACCCATTTCCTCCATCGCGAGGCACATGGCGCTGCGCAGATCCTGGAATGCATCGACTGGAGGAACGGGAAAATAACCGCCCTTGATCCCCGGCCGGTGGCCCTTGTTGCCGTCCTCGTATTCCCGCCCGCTGTTCCACGCGCCTTGCACGGAATCGATCTGCGCCGAACAGCCGCGCATCTCGGAGTTCCAGGTCACGCTGTCGAAGATGAAGAATTCGTTTTCGGGACCGAACAGGGCGGAATCGGCTATGCCGGTCGACTTCAGGTACGCCTCCGCGCGCTTGGCGAGCGAACGCGGGTCGCGCCCATATCCCTGCATGGTCGTCGGCTCGATCACGTCGCAACGGATATTGACCGTCGTTTCTTCGTAGAACGGATCGATCAGGGCGGTGCTGGCATCCGGCATCAGGATCATGTCCGATTCATTGATTCCTTTCCAACCGGCAATCGACGAGCCGTCGAACATCTTGCCGTCGCGGAACAGATCCTCGTCCACCAAGCGCGCCGGGATGGTGACGTGCTGTTCCTTGCCGATAGTATCTGTAAAGCGAAGATCGGCGAATTTCGCTTCTTTTTCAGTTATCAATTTCAGAACATCAGCCGGAGTCATTGGCATCCTCGCGCGGTGTGTAGCTCTTTGATGGGTCCCAGCCAGCGCCGGGTCCTATGACAATGCACCAAATATGCCAGCGGTTGCTGCAATCGGATCAACCACTTGCGATCTAGAACCGTGCATCGCCGCGTCATTATGGCGCAGATGAAAAATTTGCGCTCTTATTTGGTGCGTGCGCACCGAGTCGGATCGGCCCAGGATCCTCCGGGGACAGGGTGCGCGCTGCATCGCTATACTCCGCCCCGTTGTCAAACGCCGCAGAGCATCCGATGGCCAAAGCCCTTTTTCCACCCCCCCGTACCTTTCAGGACCTGATCTTCGCGCTGCAGCGGTACTGGTCCGACCAGGGATGCATCGTGCTGCAGCCCTATGACATGGAGATGGGCGCCGGCACGTTCCACACCGCCACGTTCCTGCGCGCGGTGGGCCCGGAACCGTGGCGGGCCGCCTACGTACAGCCTTCGCGTCGGCCGACGGATGGCCGGTACGGCAACAATCCGTTTCGCCTGCAGCACTATTTTCAGTTCCAGGTGTGCATCAAGCCGTCGCCGGACGACTTCCAGGAGTTGTATCTCGGCTCGTTGCGGTCACTCGGGTTCGATCTGCTGACCCACGATATCCGCTTCGTCGAGGACAACTGGGAGTCGCCCACTCTCGGGGCCTGGGGTTTGGGATGGGAGGTCTGGCTGAACGGCATGGAGGTGTCCCAGTTCACCTATTTCCAACAGGTCGGCGGCCAGGACTGCCGGCCGGTGATGGGCGAGATCACCTACGGACTCGAGCGCCTGGGGATGTACATCCAGGGCAAGGAAAGCATCTACGACATCGTGTGGTCGGAGGGACCGTGCGGCACGGTCACGTACGGCGACGTGTTTCATCAGAACGAGGTGGAACAGTCCGTTTACAACTTCGAGAAGGCCGACACCACGGTGTTGTCGGGCCAGTTCGACGCCCATGAATCCGCATGCCAGCAGTTGATCCGGGACAGGCTCGTGCTGCCCGCCTATGAACAGATGGTCAAGGCGTCGCATTCGTTCAACCTGCTCGATGCGCGGCATGCCGTGTCGGTAACCGAACGCCAGCGGTTCATTTTGCGCGTGCGCACGCTGGCCCGCGGCGTCGCGGAGGCCTACCGCGAGAGCCGCGAGGCGCTCGGATTTCCGCTCGTCAAGGGCGGCGCGCCGCGGCAGGTCGCCTGATGGCCGACCAGGATGTGCTGTTCGAGCTGGGCACGGAGGAGCTGCCGCCCCGCACGCTGTTGACCCTGTCGGCCTCCCTGGAGGAGGCCCTGCTCAAGGGATTGGACACCGCCGGTGTCGCGCATGGCAGTTCGCGCGCCTTCGCGACGCCGCGCCGCCTGGCCGTGTTCATCAAGGGCTGCGCGGACCACGCCCCGGATCGTGCGCTGGAGCGCCGCGGTCCGCCGGTTGCGAATTCGTTCGATGCCGCCGGCATGCCGACGCAGGCCGCTGCGGCATTCGCCAAGAGCTGCGGCGTCCCGGTCGAGGCACTCGGACGGATGGTCACCGACAAGGGCGCGTGGCTCGCGTTCCGCGGAATCGAGGCGGGCGCGGCGACCACCAGCCTGCTCGCCCCTCTCATCAACCAGGCGATCGCCGCACTCCCCATCGCCAGGCGCATGCGCTGGGGCGCCCGCACCGCGGAGTTCGTCCGGCCGGTGCATACCGTCGTGCTGCTGTTCGGCGATGAGGTGGTGCCCATCGAGGTGCTCGGGCTCAAGTCCGGCCGCATCACCTCCGGACATCGATTCCATGCGCCACGGCCGCTGTCGCTGAAATCGCCGGGAAGCTACGAGGGTCAGTTGCGACGCGCCAAAGTGATCGCCGATTTCGCCAAGCGGCGGGAGGTCGTGCGTGCCGGCGTGATCGCGGCGGCTGGCGCAGCCGGCGGCACCGCGCTCATCGAAGATGCGCTGCTGGACGAGGTGACGGCCCTGGTGGAGTGGCCGGTGCCCGTCGCCGGCCGATTCGAGCCGCGTTTTCTGTCGCTGCCGCGGGAGGTGGTCATCGCCACCGTGCAGGATCATCAGCGCTACTTTGCGGTACAGGGCGAGGACGGACGGTTGACCGGCGGATTCATCACAGTGGCCAACATCCAGAGCCGCGACCCGTCGAAGGTGCGAGAGGGGAACGAGCGGGTGGTCAGGCCCCGACTGAGCGACGCGGCGTTCTTCTGGGATCAGGACCGCAGGATATCGCTCGACGAGCACGCCGCGCGTCTGGGAGGCATGACCTTCCAGACGAAGCTCGGCAGCTATGCGGAGAAGTCGGCCCGCGTGGCGGATCTGGCGCGCACCATCGGCGAACGTATAAATGCGGGTCCAGGCATCGGCCGCGCCGCAGCCCTCGCCAAAGCCGACCTCATGACGGCCCTGGTCGGCGAGTTTCCCGAACTGCAGGGCACCATGGGCCGATACTATGCCGAGGCGCAGGGGGAGCCGGCCGATGTCGCGCTCGCCATCGAGGAGCATTACCGTCCCCGGTATGCCGGCGACGCCCTCCCAACCGGCAGGCTGGGTCAGGCACTGGCGCTCGCCGACAAGATCGACACGCTGGTCAGCATCTTCGCGATCGAGTTACGGCCCACCGGCACCAAGGACCCCTTCGGATTGCGCCGCGCCGCCCTCGGGGTGCTGCGCATTCTGCTCGAGGGCCGGCTCGACCTGGATCTGCTCGCGCTGCTGCGAGAGGCGGAGGCGGCGCAGCCGGTGCGGCGCTCGGGGGTCGCGGACGAGGTGAACGAGTTCATCGTCGAGCGGCTGCGCGGGCTGTGGTTGGAGCGGGGCGATGGCACCACGGCCGAGACGGCGGACGCGGTGCTGGCCGGGCATCCGCCTTCGCCCCTGGATGCGGACCGGCGGTTGCAGGCGCTGCGGGAATTCCTGCGGCTGCCGGAGGCGGGAGTCCTGACCGCCGTCAACAAGCGCATCGTGAACATTCTGCGCAAGGCGCCGCCCGCCGGCGACATCGCGGTGAATCCGTCGGCGCTCCTGGAGGAGGCCGAGATCCGGCTGCACGCCGCGCTCCAGGAGTCGAGCGGAGCGGTGACCATGGCGCTTGCCGAACGACGCTATGCGGATGCGCTGAAATCCTCCGCCGGCCTGCGCGCCTCCGTGGACGAGTTCTTCGAGCGCATCATGGTCATGGACGAGGATCCGCAGCGTCGCCAGAACCGGCTCGCCCTGCTGCGCGAGGTCCAAACCCTGCTCGGCGGAGTCGCCGATCTGTCGCGTCTGCCGGGCTGATCCGATGCTGCTGCTGCGTTCGCTGCTGTTCACCGCCTACATGATGCTCTCCGCCTGCCTCTTCGGCGCCTTCATGTCGCTGTGTTTCTGGGCGCCGCATCGCTTTCAATTCGAGGTTGCGCGCTGCTGGGCGCGGTGTCTGTTCCGGGTCCTGGCAAGCCTCTGCGGCCTGACGTTCACCGTGGATGGGCGCGAGCGCATTCCCGCGGGAACGCACATCGTCATGAGCAATCACACCTCCGCGTGGGAGACGATTGCCCAGTTCGTGATCTTTCCACCGCACGTCTGGGTGCTGAAGCGGGAACTTTTGTGGATCCCCTTCGTCGGTTGGGGCCTGAAGTTGTTGCGGCCGATCGCCATCAATCGCGGCGAGGGCCACCGCGCCGTCAATCAGGTCGTCGAGCAGGGCAAGGCACGCCTCACGGACGGACTTTGGGTCATCGTGTTCCCCGAGGGCACTCGTGTGGTTGCCGGCCAGAAGAAGAAATTCGGCGTCAGCGGCGCATTGCTCGCGACGGCGACCGGCAAGCTGGTCATTCCGCTGTCGCACAATGCGGGCCAATTTTGGCCGCGTCGGGGCGTCATCAAGAAGCCCGGCGTCATACGGGTGGTGATCGGCGATCCGATCCCCTCCGAGGGCAAGAGCCCCCGGCAGCTCACCGAGGAAGTACGGCTGGCGATCGACGCCGGCATGGCGAAAATTGCCGCATCCTGAGCGGTCGACGCGGACGCGCGGAAGTCAGCGCCGGACGGGAGGCTGCGCCCCGACTCGAGAGCCCATCGGCTCATGAACCGTCGCCGGCTTCGCCGCCATGCCCACCTTGTGAACGACGGTGTCCGGCGGTTTGGGCAAGGAGACCACCTGCACCCAGTCCTCGGGCGACGGGCTCCACTTCAGGCGCAGTGGCGGCATGAGCCAGATCCCCAGGAGCAGCGCGGCATGCAAGCCGACGGCGACGCCGAACCAGACGACCCGGCGCTTGCGTTCGCCGCGCGGCGCCGGTGCGGCCGAATCGGGTGCGCCGATCAATGGCATCGATCGTCGATACCCGGCCGGCGTGGGCAGACCCCGCACCTCGGAGACCGCTCCCGGCGGAGGGCGCATGTCGGGATACTTCGGCGCGGGGGGAGTAGCCATGGATCATTCTAGAAGCAGGGCACCCACAGCCGCAATCGACGGTCGGCTACGGCCCTAGAGGGGGTAGCCGGAGCCCATGCGCTCGCGCCGGGCCGAACCGGGCCGCTCGGCGACGACGAAAATCGGCTGCAGCTCCTGTGCGCGGGCGGCATCGCCCGCCTCGGGCGCCGGCGCCGACAGTGCTGCGGGGACGATGTCGATGAGCTCCTGCCCGGCGCTCAAGACCGCACAGGCCAGATTCAGCGCCAACGCCAGCGTGAGCGAAAGGCCGCGCGAGGGTGGTTTGCGCGCCACGGGTTGTCCCTCCACGACGTCCGGATCCACGTCCTGCGGGATGCTGCCGCTCTTCGATATCTCGCCGATCAGGCCGCCGACGCACAGGAACGCGAATGTCAGCACGGTACGTTCCATGGCGAGAGGAGCGGGGATTGCACCCACCAGGGCGAGCGCCATCGCGCCGTAACAAGCCAGTATCGATCCGAAGACGATTACTGGATCGGTTGGCGGGGAGGCGCTGCCGTGGCGCGCGAGGGCACGGGTGGTGCTGGGTGCCACGGTGAGAACTCCGCTGCGCGCCTTCCGCGCGGCGAACCGAAACGCGAGATCCGCGAAGAAGCCCACCAGCGAGCCGGCGACGCTCAGCGAGAAAATGACGATGAATTGAACCACGCGCCCACCTTATGTCTCATGGCCAATTGACGGCCAAATCGGCCGCAAGTGATGCGAGGCATGTCTCATGACGGCAAATTTCACGCGGGCAGACGCAATACATGAGCATTGCGTCACGGTGTGGGCGGACGCCCTGGGGCGCCGACGCCGCTGCGTGGTGTGGAGACTGCGGGGCCGGCGGTCGAGTACGTACTAACCACGATGCGCCTGGGGTGCCCGCACCAGGGAAAACGGTGCATCCTGCGGGTTTTCCTGGCGGGGCGGACAGCATGAGCGAAACCGAAGCGAGAGTGTTCCGGCGAGGCGCACGCGAGGCGCGCCGTGTGGCCCGCGCCGCGCCGCTGCCCGACCATTTGCGTCCGGTGAAGCCCGGGATGCCGGGCGGCCGCTACAAGCCGCTGACCGATGCCGAAGTGCTGCGGATTCATCGGGCGGCCCTCGACGTGCTCGAGAACATCGGCCTGGCGGACGCCACACCGAGCGGAGTCGAATACATGACCCGAGCGGGTGCGACAATGACGCCGGAAGGCCGGTTGATATTCCCGCGCGCGCTGGTCGAGGACACGCTGGCGGGCGCCGCCCGGCATTTCGTGCTGCACGGCCAAGACGCGCGGCACGACATGGAGCCCTGGGACTCCCGCGTGTATTTCGGCACCGCAGGCGCCGCGGTCAACATGGTCGACGCAAGGTCCGGCGAATACCGCGATTCCACGACCAAGGATCTCTACGACATCGCCCGCATCGTGGACACGCTCGAGCACATTCACTTCTACCAACGTCCGGTCGTCTGCCGGGAACTTGCGAACCCGCTCGAACTCGACGTCAACACCGCCTATGCCTGTGTATCCGGCACCGCGAAGCACGTTGGCACGAGCTGGGTACAGCCGGGACACGTGGAGGCGAGCCTGGAGATGTTCCATCTCATCGCGGGAGGCGAGGATCGTTGGCGCGCGCGTCCCTTCGTGAGCCAGTCGAATTGCTTCGTCGTTCCGCCGCTCAAATTCGCCTATGACGCGTGCCTGTGCCTCGAGGCGGCGGTGCGGGGCGGAATGCCGGTGTTGCTGCTCTCGGCCGGACAGGCCGGCGCCACCGCCCCGGCCGCGCTCGCCACCGCGCTGGTCCAGGAAGTGGCCGAGTGCCTGGCGGGGCTGGTTTACGTCAACGCCATCCGGCGCGGCGCCCCGGCGATATTCGGCACGTGGTGTTTCGTGTCCGATCTGCGCACCGGCGCGATGTCAGGCGGCAGTCCGGAGCAGGCGCTGCTCTCGGCCGCGAGCGCGCAGCTGTCGAAATTCTATGACCTGACGGGCGGCACGGCGTCCGGAATGAGCGATGCCAAGCTTCCCGACATGCAGGCCGGGTACGAAAAGGGCTACAACCACGCGCTGGTGGGCAATGCCGGAGCGAATCTGATTTACGAGTCGGCCGGCATGCTCGCAAGCCTGCTGGGCTTCTCGATGGAGGGGCTCATCATCGACAACGACGGGATCGGTGCGGTACTGCGGACCATCAAGGGCATCGACATCAGCGATGAAGCGCTGTCCCTCGAGACCATTCGCAGCGTCTGCCTCGACGGTCCCGGCCACTACCTGGGTTCCGACCAGACTCTGCAGCTCATGCAGAAGGAGTATCTCTACCCGGCCATCGGTGACCGTTCCAGTCCGAATCAATGGATCGAGCAGGGTAGACCGAGCATCATCGATCGGGCCGCACAAAAGGTCGCCGCCCTGCTGGCCGACCACTACCCCGCGCACATCCCGGACTCGATCGATGCGGCGATTCGCGCGCGGCTGCCCATACGGTTGGATCGCGCGGCGATGCGTCCCGCGGCGACGCGTCCGTAGGGTCAACCGGTGCGCAGCACCGCACCCACCGGCAAAGTGAGCCGGGAGAGTGCTGCCAGCGCCATCAAGGATAGTCCGGAGGAGATGATGAGCGTGGCGCCGCCCAGATTGGCGAGAGCGACACCGAAGAGATACGGCGCCAGCGCCTGACCGATGCGGGCGGGCGCGAAGATCCGCCCGACCCGCAGCCCATAGCCTTCGGGTCCGTACAGCGCGAGCGGCAGCGTGCCCCGGCAGATGGTCAGCATGCCGCTGCCCGCGCCGTGAATCAGGGAGAATGCCGCGATGGCCGGCGTACCGGCGATCGCGATGGTCAGTGCGGCGAGCGGGTGCAGCGCATTCGCCAGCCGGGCGCTCACCAGCGGTGTGATGCGCCGCCGCGCGCTGAACTCCAGGATGCGGGACGCAACCTGCGCGGGCCCCAGCAGGGACGCGGCAGCGACCGCGGCCGTGGGCGGCACGCCCATGGCCGTGAAGAGCAGCGGCAGATTGGCCGCCATGCCGATCGTCACCATCCCGGAGGTCGCAAAGATAAACGCGAGCAGTAGCATCCCCCGATCCCGTGGGTCGGTGGGCGCACCGGCGTCCCGTGGCGGCCGTGTGTCGGCATGGTGGACGGAACCCCCTGCGGCCACAGCCGGTTCTCCCCCGCCGCGGCCGCTTTGCAATGCCCATGCATGCAGAGGAAGGCCCACGCACACATGCAGCGCCGCCCACACCACGCAGGCGCAGCGCCAGCCGAAGGCGTGTTCGAACAGAGCGGAAATCGGCCATCCCACGGTGCTCGAGAAGCCGGCGATCAGAGTGATGCCCGTGATGGCGCCGCGGGAATCGTACCCATAGAGCCGGGTCACCGCCGCGAAAGCCGCCTCGTACAGACCCGCGCCCATCCCGATGCCGAGAATCAGCCACGCGCCCATCAGGGAAAACGCGCCGCCTGCGAAGGCGAGCAGGATCAGGCCGGCGGCCAGCACCCCATTCGACCCGCAGAGCACGGGCCTGCCGCCATGCAGGTCGATGGTTTTGCCCAACACGGGCCCGAGGAGAGCCGAGACCCCGAGTCCCACCGAGAGAGCGGCGTAGATCCAAGGGGTCGACAGGCCGAGGTCGCGAGCCATCGGTTCGGCCAGAACGGCGGGAATGTAGAAGGAGGACGCCCACGCCAGGGTCTGCGTGAAGCCGAGGGTCACGATGACGGCGAGGCGGGACTTCATGACCGAGCGGAATGCCGCGGTACCGCCCGCATGATGGGATCGGCCCGCATCGAAATCCGGTTTTTTCGAATCAGCCGGCGCAGCCGCGCGTTCAGCCGCCCGATGCCCCGTCCGCCGAGGATACCGTCCGGAACCGCAGTCAAGGATCGATAGGGAAAGTAGAACAACTCGATCGCTTCGCGGAGGAATTCGCCGCGCCGGACTATTGGGTCACCCACCAGGGCATCGTAGACGGCCGCGCGTGGGGTGTCGATAGGTCGAGGTCGTTGCCTTTATGATGCACGGATCAACCATCCCGTGCAGGGGCAATGTCATGTCCACTCCCACCGACGATCTCGATGCCTACTGTGAACGCGTCGGCTATGCGGGCGATCGGTCGCCGACGCTCGGCACTTTGAGCGCCTTGCAGAATGCGCAGGTCCGCGCGATCCCCTTCGAGAACCTGGATCCGCTGGCCGGACTGGTCGTCGCCATCGATATCGAATCCATCCACGGCAAACTGGTGAAGGCGCGGCGCGGCGGCTATTGTTTCGAGCACAACACCCTGCTCTGGCGGATGTTGGAAAGGCTCGGGTTCACGGTGAGCGCGCTGGCCGCGCGGGTTCGCTGGCAGGTGCCCCAGGGAGTCATCACCGCGCTCGGCCACATGGCGTTACGGGTGGATCTCGACGGCGCCAGCTACCTCGTCGACGCGGGATTCGGCGGATTGAGTTTGACGACGCCCCTGGATCTCGGTGTTTCCGGCGCGCAGGTCACGACCCGGGAACCCTGCCGCCTGACTCGGAGGAATGACACCTACCTGCTCGAGGCCGGCCTCGGCGACACCTGGGCTCCTCTGTATCAGTTCGACCTTCGCGCACACTATCCGCAGGACTTCGAGATTTTCAACTGGTACACCTGCACTGCGCCTCGATCGCGGTTCGTCAGATCACTGATGGGGGCGAGCATCGAGGGGAACCGGCAACATACGCTGCTGAACAACCGCCATACCGTACGCGAACTCGGCGGCGCGGCGCAGACCCGGACGCTACGCAGCATCGAGGAATTGCGGGCTGTTCTGGAGGATCAAATGGGGATCCGGCTTCCGTCGTCGCCGGCGCTGCTGTCAAAACTCGCCGAGTTGACTCACGGGGACTGAGAGGTCGACCGGTCTCCGGCCCCCCCCCAGGGCGGATTTTTTTGTGATTAGCACTTCACAATCGGGCGGATTGTCCCTTGCGGCCGATTCCCGGAACTCTTACCGTCGCGACTCGTCCACGGAGAAGACATGTCCATCGCCAAGGTGAAGTGCGGCGCCTGCCGAGCGGAGATCCCCCTCCCTTCGTTCACGATGGCGTTCCAGCCGATCGTCGACATTCACAGCGCCGAAGTCTATGCCTACGAGGCGCTGGTGCGGCCGACCGGCGGCGGAAGCGCGGCGGACGTCTTGTCGCAGATCAACGAGGAGAACCGCTACAGCTTCGATCAGGCATGCCGGGTGAAGGCGATCGAATTGGCGGCGCGGCTCGAAATGGATGCGATCTTGAGCATCAATTTCCTGCCCAACGCGGTCTATCAGCCGGCCGCCTGTCTGCAGAAGACGTTCGCGGCCGCCAAGCGCGTGCAATTCCCGGTGCATCACCTGATGTTCGAGGTGACTGAGAATGAACCCGCACGCGACGTGGGCCATTTGCAGTCGATTTTCACCGAATACAAGCGCCACGGGATGATCACGGCGATCGACGATTTCGGCGCCGGTCATTCCGGCCTCAATATGCTGGCGGATTTCCAGCCTGACGTCCTCAAAATCGACATGGCGCTGACCCGCTCAATCCACTTGGATGAGGTTCGCACCAAGATCGTCGGGGCCATCGTCGGCTTGTGCAAGAGCTTGCACATCAGCGTCATCGCCGAAGGCATCGAGACGATCGAGGAGGCCGTGGCACTGCGCGCCCTCGGCGTCCACCTCTTCCAAGGGTATCTTTTCGCGCGACCCGTCATCGAACAACTGCCTCAAATCCCTTCGTCGATTGTGGACGCGGTGAATGCGGCCTGCGAATCCATGCTGCTGGGTGAACCCATCGAGTCGCTCGTCCGCCGCGCTCTGTAGACAGGTCCCGGTCCCGCCGGGACGGAGTCGAATGTCGGATCTGCTCTGACGGCGCCCACCTCGTGGGTCGACACGACCGACTATAACGCGAGATGCAGAAACTGATTGAATGCAGTTCGCTCGTAGTCCGCGAACGCCTCTCCGTCGACGAATCCCCGGCGGCGGTATAGGGAAAGTGCCGGTTCGAAGTAGTCACCGCTGCCCGTTTCCAGACTGAGCCGGACCATTCCCCGGGTCTGCGCGACCTCGATGATATGGTCCAGGAGCGCGGTCGCAACACCGCGGCGCAGGAAATTGTAATGAGTGCGCATCGACTTCAATTCGCCGGTGCCATCGCCGAGACTCTTCAGGGCCCCGATTCCGGCGATCTCGTCGCCCTGCCAGGCAGTCCACACGGATACGTTCGGGGCCCTCAGCCCGGACAGATCCAGTGCGAACACGCTACCGGGCGGGGAATGGGCATGCATCGCCTCCAGATGGAGTAAGAGGAGATCTCGTGTGGCTTCGGCCGATAGATCGTCTTCGCGAATGTTCCACGGATGGGTTCCCATGATTCTGATGGGGGTCTAGCGGCGTCCAGCCCGCACCTCACGCCCGTCGGTAAACGTCCCCTTGGCCTTCGCGACGTCGAGCAACGTAGGGTAAAACTGCACGAACGTCGTCTGCACCGCGCCGTGGTGTTCATGACACGCGTAACACTCCGCGGTGGGGGGCAGGATCGTCGCAGGTTGTCGGCCATCGAATGCGAAGAAACCCCAACCACCCACGAACCGCGTCGCATCCTTGACATGCACCTCGAGGCCCAGCATCGCGGGCGTCTGAAAATGACCTGCGCGGTTGATCGATCCTTTGCCGGAGGCGCCACGCACCTCCATCGCCAGCAGCGTTCCATCGGGCCACATGCCGCTGCGCATGAATTCCCGGTAGGCTGGCGGATTGACGAATACGTTGTCGAACGTCGAGTGCGCCGGCTTCGTCGCCGGGTTGTAGCTCATGTCGAGACCGCTGCTGAGGTAAACCCAGACCCGGTAATCATCCGGGAATGCCAGCCTGCCATCCGGCTCGAAGACCGGCACCGTCGTGGGTGCGGAAATGGTCGAACCGGTCTGCGCCTGCGAAGGCGCCAGCGCGGCCGCCGACAAGATCACGCCAGCGACGGTTGCGACGCCGTGCTTCACCACTCTCATCCCTTCCCTCCCGAATTCATGCTGCCTCCGGGTCGATGCGACGCAGTATCCGCGCGGGCGGTTCCAGCGGTCAAACGGTCACACGTCGAGGTTCGACACCTGCAGTGCGTTCTTTTCGATGAATTCGCGGCGTGGCTCGACCGCATCGCCCATGAGCGTCGTGAAGATATCGTCGGCGGCCACCGCATCTTCGATCCGCACCTGCATCAGACGGCGGGTCTCGGGATTGATGGTCGTGTCCCACAGCTGGCTGGCATTCATCTCCCCCAGGCCCTTGTAGCGCTGGATGCTTTGGCCCTTTTTGGCCTGGTCGAACAACCATCCCATGGCCACCTTGAAGCTGGCCACGTCCTGCCGTTCGTCCCCGCGGTGGACATAGGCGCCCGGACCCATGAGGTCGCTCAACGTCTGGCCGAGTTCGGCTATGCGGCGATATTCGGCGGAGTCGAAGAATTCGCGGGGAATGTGCTTCTCCGAGCTGAGGCCGTGCTCGAACCGCTGAAGGTCGATGCGATGACCGCCGGCGCCCAGCGTCTGCACGCTGACTCGGTAGCGCCGCGATACGTCGTCGAGCCCGTTCAGCCGCGATTCCAAGGCGCGGCACCAGTCACGCAGGCTGTCGATGCGATCGAACGCCTCCGTGGTGAGAGTGGGCACGTACAGCAGCTGTTCCAGGAATCGATCGTCATAGCGCCGTGCCCAGCGGTGGACGATCGCCTGAACTTCCACGTATTTCCGGGCCAGTGATTCGAGTCCGAGTCCGGAAAGCGGCGGCGCCTCGGCATTGACGTGCAGTGCCGCTCCTTCGATGGCCGTATTCAGCAGCAAGGCATTCAGCTCCAGATCGTCCTTGACGTAGGTTTCCTGCTTGCCCTTCTTGACCTTGTACAGCGGTGGCTGCGCGATGTAGATGTGCCCGCGTTCGATCAGAATCGGCATCTGGCGGTAAAAGAATGTCAGCAGCAGCGTGCGGATGTGGGATCCATCGACGTCGGCATCCGTCATGATGATGATGCGGTGATAGCGCAGCTTGTCGACGTTGAAGTCGTCCCGGCCGATGCCGCAGCCCAAGGCGGTGATGAGGGTGCCGACTTCGGCCGAGGCAAGCATCTTGTCGAAGCGTGCCTTCTCGACGTTGAGGATTTTTCCCTTCAGCGGCAGGATCGCCTGGGTGCGTCGATCGCGGCCCTGTTTGGCCGAACCGCCTGCGGAGTCGCCCTCGACCAGGAACATCTCGGATAGGGCCGGATCCTTCTCCTGACAATCCGCAAGTTTTCCGGGCAGCCCGGCGATATCGAGTGCGCCTTTGCGGCGGGTCATTTCGCGCGCCTTGCGGGCGGCTTCGCGCGCGTAGGCCGCTTCCAGGATCTTGTTGACGATGGCCCGCGCCTCCTGCGGATGCTCCATCAGAAACTCTTCCAGGCGTGCGGCGACGGCGGATTCCACCACGCCCTTCACCTCGGAGGAGACCAGCTTATCCTTGGTCTGCGAGGAGAACTTCGGGTCGGGCAGTTTCACCGAGAGGATGGCGGTCAGACCTTCGCGCGAGTCGTCGCCGGTGGTCGCGATCTTCTCCTTCTTGGCGGCAAGCTCCTTTTCGATGTAGTTGTTGAGCGTGCGCGTCAAGGCCGCGCGATATCCGGCGAGATGGGTGCCGCCGTCTTTTTGCGGAATGTTGTTCGTGTAGCAGAACATGCTTTCCTGATACGAATCATTCCACTGCATCGCGACTTCCACCTGCGTGTTGCCGTCTCGGGTCTGAAACCACAACACCGACGGATGCACCGGCGTCTTGCTGCGATTCAAATGGGTGACGAAGGCCTTCAGTCCGCCCTCGTGCTGGAAGACCTCCGACTTTTCGTCACGCTCGTCGACCAATTCGATGCGAACGCCGGAATTCAGGAACGACAACTCACGCAGGCGTTTCGCGAGCGTGTCGTAGTTGAAGGTGATGTGGGTGAAGATCTGCGCGCTGGGTTTGAATTTCAGTGTGGTGCCGCGCTCCTTCGTGTCGCCCACCGCGGCCAGTGGGGCTTGCGGTTCACCCAGGCGGTATTCCTGACGATGCAGCTTGCCGTCGCGCCGGATGTGCAATTCGAGGAACTCGGATAGCGCATTCACCACCGACACGCCGACGCCGTGGAGACCGCCGGAGACCTTGTACGACGTGTCGTCGAACTTTCCGCCGGAATGCAGCACGGTCATGATGACCTCGGCGGCTGAGATGCCCTCTTCGCTGTGGATGTCGACGGGAATGCCGCGTCCGTTGTCCGACACCGTCACCGATTCGTCCGCATGGATGGTCACGACGACCCGGTCGCAATACCCGGCCAGCGCCTCGTCGATGGCGTTATCCACCACCTCGAAAACCATGTGGTGCAGACCGCTGCCGTCGTCCGTATCGCCGATGTACATCCCAGGCCGCTTACGAACGGCGTCGAGGCCTCTTAAGACTTTGATTTTACTGGAATCGTAGACATCGTTCTGAGCCATGGCGGATCCTACTTTGCAATCGCCCATGCTAGCAGTTTTCGACTCGGAAATCGAATCCGGGGGATCAGAAAAATTTAATAAAATCATGCAGTTATGCAAGTGAGATCGCC
Organism: Nevskiaceae bacterium; assembly: GCA_037445285.1. GTDB lineage: Bacteria > Pseudomonadota > Gammaproteobacteria > Steroidobacterales > Steroidobacteraceae > Bog-1198. The sequence goes on from JBBIKV010000009.1 coordinate 76,779, forward strand.
CCGCGGCGCAGCCTCAGGTGGAGATTGGCGTTGCCGACACCCACGGCGTAGGGGTCTTCGCGGGGATGAGCCGTATGTTCCACGTGGAACCACCGGCAGGGAATTCAATCGGCGGACAGGCGCCCGCCATCCAATGAATACCGACGTCCCGGTGTGCCGAACGCGGAGAATTCCCGATTGAGGCTGGTAACGACGAGTTGGACGGCCTGCTGACTGACCTCCCGAATCAATTTGAGCAGCCGATCGCCATCCAGCTCGGCTGCGGGATCATCCAACAATAATGTCGGCCGCAGACCGGTACCTTGCGGATACAGACTGAGCTGCGCCATCAATAGCGTGGCCGCAAGCAGCTTCTGCTGTCCTCGAGAAATCCGATCCTTGACTGGAACTCCGTCCAACCGAATACCGATCTCGGCCCGGTGCGGTCCCACCTGAGTCACCCCAGATTCCTGATCGTGGCCGACGCTAGCCGCCAGCGCTTCCGCAAACGTCGACTCCTTCGGCCAGCCCGCCCGATAGCTCAAACTCAATTCCATTCCGAGGAGATTCCGCGCCATGCCGATCGCCGGCTTACTGAGTTCCGCCAAGTAGGAAGAACGAGCTTCCCCTATGTAGTCGCCCAGCTTCAGTAACTCGATATCCCACAGAGCCACCGACGCCCTTGGCAGCCGAGCCTTCAATGCGGCATTGCGCTGCTGCAGCGCTTGTTGGTAACGCTGCCACCGTTCCACGAAAAGAGGTTCCACGTGGAACACTCCCCAATCAAGGAAGCGGCGTCGGCGACTCGGCCCTTCCTCGATCAATCGGTGAACCTCAGGATCGATGACTTGCACCGGGAGCACCGCAGCAATCTCGGCGAGTGACTTCACCCGTACCCCGTTCATTCTGGCTCGGACGCCCTTGGAGGAGCCTTCAACCCCAAGGGCGACACGCCGACCCGATATCTCCGTCTCGCCAAACACCACGAAGCGCTCGGCCCTTGAACGAATCAAATGGCTCAACTGGCGGGTGCGAAACGAGCGCCCGCGGCTCAAGACATGGACCGCCTCGAGCAGGCTGGTCTTACCCGAGGCATTCGGGCCGCTGATCAGCGTGAAATGCGGATCGAACTCGATCTCGGTGGACTGCAGGCACCGAAACTCGGACACCTGCACCCGCCGAAGAGACATGACGCTACAGCCTCATGGGCATCACGACGTACCGTGCCGTGGCATTACCCGGGGACCGAATCAGGCAGCTGCTGTTGCTGTCGGTCAATCCCAACTCGACATCCTGGCCATCGATAGCCGCCAAAGCATCCAGCAGATAGTTGACGTTGAACCCCACCTCAAGATCGTTACCCTCGTAGGACACTTCGATCTCCTCCTCGGCCTCTTCCTGTTCCGGATTGTGCGCTTGGACCGTCAACATGTTCTTCTTCACCGTGATCCGAATGCCGCGATATTTCTCGTTGGACAAAATGGCAGTCCTTTGCAGCGCCTGTCTCAACACATCCCGGTCGGCGCGAATGGCATTGACCGCCGCAGCCGGGATGACACGAGAATATTCCGGGAATCGACCATCAATGAGCTTGGAAGTGAACCGAACATCGCCGATTTGCGCACGAACGTGATTACTTCCGATAGCCAACTCGGCAACCCCTTCCTCCGTCAGTATCCGCTGCAATTCAAGAACTCCCTTCCGGGGAACGATGACCTGCTGAGAGGTCTTGGGCTTCGTCGCCAGCGCCGTCTCGCACAACGCCAGCCGATGACCGTCGGTGGCGACCGCGCGCAGCATCTGGCCGTCGATCTCGATCAGCATGCCATTCAGGTAATAGCGCACGTCCTGCTGCGCCATCGAAAAATGCGTCTTCGCCAGGAGTCGCTGCAACTCCTTGCGTGGAGTCTGCACCGTCTGTTGCGCGTTGATGTCATCGATCACCGGAAATTCCACAGCCGGCAATGTCACCAGACTGAACCGGCTGCGCCCCGCCTTGAGGACCACCTTCTCGCCCTCGAGCGCCAGCGACACCGGCACCTTCTCGGGCAGCGCCCGCAGGATGTCCAGGAACTTCCGGCCCGGTACCGTGATGTCGCCGACCGCCTGCACGGAGACCTCGGTGGCCGCCACCAATTCCACCTCCAAATCCGTTGCCGTGATCGACAACTGTCCGGACCGCACTCCGAGCAGCACGTTCGCCAACACCGGCATGGTCTGCCGGCGCTCGACCACACCGATCACCGCCTGCAGAGGCGTCAACAACTTCTCACGTTCGGCCGTCAATTTCATGAACTCACCCATCCGCTCATTCTTAGATCTGAATTCTTAAATGAAGATTATTACTATGATTATGAGGGCGCGTAAATCACTGTATAACCCCGTAATCCCCATGATAATCAGTTCGTTGCATCCGCAAAAACCCTGCTCGACGCCTGTCCCCCGAAGGTTCGCAACCTGTCGCGGACCTGTGCATATCCTTATCCACAGTTACCTCCACAGGATGTACCCCCCTATCCGGCCAGGGTTCTCAACAGGTTCATATAATCCTCGCCAATCCGCCGCTCCGTCTCGCGTAACTCCTTGACCCGCCTGCAGGCGTGCAGCACCGTCGTATGATCCCTGCCGCCGAACGCATCGCCGATCTCCGGCAGGCTGTGATTGGTCAATTCCTTCGCCAGCGCCATGGCCACTTGTCTCGGCCGGGCGATGGATCGGCTGCGCCGCTTGGAGAGCAGGTCCGCTATACGGATTTTGTAGTATTCAGCGACCGTCTTTTGGATATTTTCGACGGTGACCAGCTTTTCCTGGAGCGCCAACAGATCCCGTAACGCTTCCTTCGCGAATTCCAGAGTGATCGGCCGCCCCGTGAAATGCGACGTCGCGACCACGCGGCGCAGCGCGCCCTCCAGTTCCCGAACGTTGGAGCGGATGCGCTTCGCCACGAAAAACGCGACTTCCTCCGGAAGATCCACTTGGGACATGGCCGCCTTGCTCATGAGGATCGCCACGCAGGTCTCGAGTTCGGGCGGCTCGATCGCCACGGTCAGACCCCACCCGAAGCGCGACTTCAACCGCTCCTCCAGGCCATCGACCTCCTTGGGGTAACGGTCGCAGGTCAAAATCACCTGTTGCTGGCTTTCCAACAATGCATTGAATGTGTGGAAAAACTCTTCCTGAGAGCGCTCCTTCCCCGCAAAAAACTGGATATCGTCGATCATGAGCGCATCCAGCGAGCGATACGCCGTCTTGAAATCGTTGATGGTGTTGTGCTGCAGCGCCTTGACCATGTCGCCGACGAAGCGCTCGCTGTGAACGTAAGCCAGCCGCGCTTCCGGATTGCGCTCCTTGATCCGGTTGGCCACCGCGTGCATCAGGTGGGTCTTGCCGAGGCCGACGCCCCCGTAGATGAACAGCGGGTTGTAGGCCTTGCCGGGATTGCCCGCCACCTGGATGGCAGCGGCCTTTGCAAGTTGATTGCTCTTGCCCTCGACGAAGCTGTCGAAGGTGAAATCCGGGTTGATCCGACCGCCCAGAACGATGGGCGCCAGGCGCCGCGCTCGGGCGGCCGCCTGAGCGGCGACGTCCGTCGCACCGTTGACCCCACCGCTCGCCGCCGCGCCCGGCACCATGCCTGCCCGGGTACCGACGTCGAGCACGAGATCCGGGGCCGTGCCGTCGGCAAATGCCAGAACCAGCTCCCGGATGCGCGGCAACGAATTCTCACCCAACCATTCGATCACGTACCGGTTCGGCGCCAGCAGCCGCAACACCCCATCACGCTCGATCGCCTGGAGGGGCCGCACCCACGTGTTGAACTGCTGCACCGGGAGTTCGCTCTCGAGCACGCGCAGACAGCGGTTCCATAGCGACTCCGGCAAGAGCGCTCTCCTAGTTTTGACGGCAATGGGGCAGAATAACGAAAGGGCAGGGAGTCTAGCTCCTAGTTGCGGGTGCGTCTATTGACACATCAGCCCGTGCTCAGTACCCTTGCCGCCTTTCGCAAGTCTCGTCTGCCGTGGATTTGCGCCCTCGTTTTTGCCTGAAGTTGCGCTATGAAACGTACGTTTAATCCGAGTAATCTGCATCGTGCCCGCACCCATGGGTTCCGGGCGCGTATGGCCACCAAAAGCGGCCGACGCCTTCTGGCCCGCCGTCGCGCGAAAGGCCGCAAGCGCCTCTGTCCCTGACGCATCGCTCAGGACTGTCGAACGATCCCCAAGTTAACCCAGAGGCTGACGTTCGAGCCGCTGAAGCGCTTGCACCATCCGGCGGAATTCCGCGTGGTGCGGCAGCGCGGTAAGCGATTCACAGACGCCTACTTCAGCTTGTCGGTGCTCGGCAACCAGCACGGGCACGCCCGGCTCGGCCTGGCGATTGCGACGCGCACCTTTGGCACCGCCGTGGCGCGCAACCGCATAAAACGGCTCACCCGGGAATCGTTCCGCTTGAACCAAACCGGCATGCCGCAGGTGGACATCACCGTCTCCGCGCGCGAGGCGGCGCGCCTCGCGCTTCCGAAGGACCTGCGGGCCAGCCTCGAGAAGCACTGGAAGAGCATCACGCAACGATGTTAGAGCCGCGCCGCCTGCTGCTGTGGACCATCCGGGCCTACCAACTCGTTTTGAGCCCGCTGCTGGGTCCGCGCTGCCGCTTTTATCCCACCTGTTCCTGTTACGCCCACACCGCGATCGAACGCTTCGGCGTCTTCCGTGGCACGTGGCTCGGGATTCACCGTATCCTGCGCTGTCATCCGTTCACCGAGGGTGGCTACGACCCCGTGCCGGACAAGAGATCGATCAATGCCTAATACCCGTGTCATGCTGATGGTCGCGTTCGCCGCGATCCTGTTCCTCAATTATGAAGCGTGGATGCACGATTATCCCGCATCCTCGCCGGCTACCGCCGCCTTCCCCATCGGCGGTTCGGCCGCCGCCGGCCGTCTCGGGGAGACGGTGCCCGAGGCGGGCGCCACGCTGCCCGGGGCGGCGGTACCGGCACCGCCCCCCTCCCCGTCGGCGGGTGATGCCGCGCTGGCGCCATCGTCCCCGTCCGCCCCCGGCGCGCTGCCGTCGGCCGCCGATGCCGCCGCGCAAGGCACAGAACCCCCGCTGCACGTCGTGACCGACGTCTACGACATGGCCATCGATCTGAAGGGCGGTCAGATCGACCGCGCCGATCTGCTGCAGTATCCCCTGCACAAGGACACGCCGAACGTGCCGGTGCGCCTCGAGAACGATGCCGCCGACGACTCGTTGTATCTGCTGCAGACCGGCCTCCTTGGCACGGCGGGCGAAGCGGCGCCGACTCATCTGGCGATGTGGACCGCAGCCGATCGCTCCTATGTGCTGCCCGCCGGCGCGCAGGAACTCAATGTGCCGTTGACCTGGACGGACGGTCATGGACTCGTCGTGACCAAGACCTTCACTTTCCGCCGCGGCGCCTATGCCATCGATCTGCATTACGACGTGCGCAACGGCGGCGACGCGCCCCGCAGCCTCGCCTCCTATTCTCAATTCCTGCGGCACTGGGTGCATGCGTCCCGCTCGTACTTCGACGTCGAGACGTACTCGTTCAAGGGGCCGGCCGTGTACGACGGCACCAAATCGCGCGATCTGAAGGTGGAGAACGAGACCGACAGCAAGTTCTCCGAATCCTTCACCGGCGGCTGGATCGCCTCGCTGCAACATCACTTCGTATCCGCCGTGGTGCCCGAAGCCGGTCGCGCGAACAAGGTCCAGCTCCAGGTCCAGGGGCAGATCTATCTGTTGAGCGCGACGGGACCCTTGACCACGATCGCACCCGGAGCCAGCGCGACATTCGATCAGAAACTGTTCATCGGGCCGAAGCTGCAGTCCCAGCTCGCCGCGGCCGGACCGAGGCTGGATCTGACCGCCGACTATGGCGCCCTCACCGTCATCGCTCACCCCTTGTTCACGGGTCTGAAGTGGGTCCACGGCATCGTCGGCAACTGGGGGTGGGCGATCATCATCGTCACCGCCCTCATCAAGCTGTTGTTCTATCCCCTGAGCCAGGCAAGCGGCCGATCGATGGCCAAGATGCGCGCGGTGGGTCCGCGCATGAAGCAGATCCAGGACTCCTACAAGGACGATCGCGAGAAGCTCGGCCGCGCGATGATGGAGCTGTACAAGAAGGAGAAGATCAACCCGCTCGCCGGGTGTCTGCCGATGGTGGTGCAGATTCCCTTCTTCATCTCCTTTTATTGGGTATTGCTCGAGAGCGTCGAGATGCGTCAGGCCCCGTTCCTCCTGTGGATCAACGATCTGTCCGCGCGCGATCCGTTCTTCGTAATCGGGCGGGCGGCTCGGCCGGACTTCGCCATCGCGGATCTGGCGGACGTGCGGTTCGGATCAGTATCGGAGGTGCCGACGCCCTGGTTGTGTTTGCAGGACGATTTGCGGCGGGCGGGGGTGGATCCGGCGGGACTGAACCGCATTGCTGACGCATCCATGGCCGAGAACGTCGCGGCGCTTCGCGCGGGTCAGCTGGACGCGGTGCAGTTGTTCCAGCCTTACGCCGAAGCGCTGCTG
>JBBIKV010000010.1:0-42547 GCA_037445285.1 Nevskiaceae bacterium
GCCGCGGCATCGGCCGGCGGGCGCGCGGGTTGCGGCGTCGGGCCTGGACTGGGCGGCGCGCTCTGCGCGGTCGCCGGGGCGGCCGGCGCCTCCACCGCTTCGATCCACGCCACCTGGGCGCCGACGGTCACCTCGTCATCGACCTGCACCAGGATCTGGGTGAGCCGCCCGGTCGCCGCCGCCTCGATCTCGACGATCGACTTTTCGCTCTCGACCTCGAGCAGCGGCTCCCCCGCGACCACAGCGTCCCCGACCTCCTTGAGCCAGCGGACGACCTTGACCGCCTCCATCACCAGTCCGATCTTCGGAATTTCCTGCGCTACCTGAGTCACCGACACATCCTCATTTCGTCATCCGGGCCGGCCCGTCAACTGGCGCGCGGCGCGCGCCAGATCCGCCGCGCCGGGGAGCAATATCCGCTCGAGTTCCGGCGCAAAGGGGATGGGCGAAAAGGGGCAGCCGACCCGCATCACCGGTGCGTCGAGCTCGTCGAACAGTTCCTCGCCGATGCGCGCCGCGATTTCGGCGCCCATGCCGCCGTTCAACACCGCTTCGTGTGCGATCAGCACGCGATGTGTCTTCGAGACGGACGCCGCGATGGTCGCCATGTCGAGCGGCAGCAGCGTCCGCAGGTCGATGACTTCGACCGACAGGCCCTCCCCTTCGAGGACCTGCGCCGCCTCGAGTGCGGTCTCGACCATCGCCGAATAGGCGATCAGCGTGACGTCGGTTCCCGACCGCGCGAGCCGCGCCCGGCCGATCTCGGGAAGCGCGGCATTCTCCGGCAATTCCTCCTTCATCGTGTAGAGACGCTTGTGCTCGATGAAGAGCACCGGCTCGCCGAGGCGGATCGAGCTCTTCAGCAATCCGTAGGCTTCGACCGGGGTCGACGGTGCGACCACGATCAGCCCCGGCACGTGGACGAACCAGGCTTCGAGGCTCTGCGAGTGCTGTGCCGCGGCGCCGCCGGCGGCGCCGGCCTGCGTGCGCACCACCATGGGAGCGGCGAGCTGACCGCCCGACATGTAACGGTACTTCGCGGTCTGATTCACCAGGCAATCCATCGCCAGCGTGGCAAAGTCGATGAACATGATCTCGAGCACCGGTCTCAAACCGCACAGTGCCGCGCCGGTGGCGAGCCCGGTGATGGCCGCCTCGCTGATGGGCGTGTTGCGAACCCGTGTTGCACCGTGCTTCTGCGCCAGTCCCTTGGTGACGCCGAACGCCCCTCCCGCGGCGACATCCTCCCCCAGCAGGTGAACCGCCGGATCCCGCGTCAATTCCTCGTCGAGGGCGCGGCGCAGGATTTCGATGAACGTGTGCTGCATGGGATTCAGCCCTGTATCGCAGCGAACGCCGGCGACCGGTAGACATCGTCGAGCACGGCGGCGGGATCGGGGAACGGTGCGGCGCGTGCGCGCTCCACCGCCTGCAGCACCTCCGCCCTGACGCTCTCGCCGAGGGCATCGAGTTCGGCCTGGGGAACCCCGCGGGCGAGGAGGACCCTTGCCAGGCGCTCGATCGGACATTTCTCGCGGATCGCCGCGAGTTCTTGCTTCGTGCGGTATTGCTGCGAATCGCCCACATAGTGACCCGCCATGCGGAAGGTCATGCATTCGAGCAGGTAGGGACCGGTGCCGCGGCGCAGCGCCGCGATCGCCTCGCCCGCGGCGGCGAACACGGCGGGCAGATCGTTGCCGTCGACGGTCTGCGCCGCGATATCGTAGGGCGCGGCGAAGCCGCTGACGAATTTGACGGTGGAGTGCTCGTCGCGCGTCGTGAACTCGGCGACGCCGTTGTTCTCGCAGACGAACAGCACGGGCAGATGCCAGAGCGCCGCCAGATTCAGCGTCTCGTGAAACGCGCCGGCGCCGGTCGCACCGTCACCGAAGAATACGACGCTGATGTGGGGCCTGCCGAGCGCCTGCGCGGCCCAGGCCGCGCCCGCGGCGAGCGAGAGATTGCCGGCGACGACGCCGGTGGCGCCGAGCACGCCGTGCGCCGCGTCGACCAGGTGCATCGACCCCCCGCGGCCGCGGCACACGCCGGTGGCCCGGCCGAGGATCTCGGCGAACGTCGCCTCCAGGTCGGACCCCTTGGCGAGCACGTGGCCGTGGCCGCGATGACTGGTGAACAGCACGTCCTGCGCCCCGAGGTGGGTGCAGACGCCGACCGCCACGGCCTCCTGACCGGTGGACAGGTGCGGAAATCCAGGAATTTCGCCGGCCGCGGCGAAGCGCTGCACCTGGCCTTCGAACAGGCGGATGCGCCAGAGGGCACGGTACATCTCCTTCCAATCGGTCACTGTCGGCTCGGTCACAAGGTTCCTCTTCGAGATGATTAGTCGCGCTGTCGGTGATGCAGCACCGCGGGCCGCGGCAGGCGGTGCGCGTCAGGGTCGGGACTGAAACGCCGCGTTCACCACGCGCCGCGTCTTGGCGAAGGACTCGGTCGCCGCCGTGTCGAGATCCCAGCGGCGGATGTACTCGTTGATGACCTCGACGCCGATCGGGCCGTCGTAGCCCGTCCTCCAGACGGCATGGAGGAACGCCGCAATGTCGAACTCCCCGTCGCCGGGCAGGAGCCGCTTGTTGACCACGGAATCCTCGAACTTCACGGGCAGCGCAAGGTAGCCGTCATTGATCTCGACGCCGATCAGATCGCCCGGTCGGAGCTTTCGCACGATGTCCTCGGGGGTGGTGCCGGTGCGCTGCAGGTGCAGGTTGTCGAGCATGACGCCGCCGTTGGCGGCGCCGGAGCCGCGTGCGATCGCCAGCGCCTGATCGAGCGACGGCGCACGCGAGAACTGCGCCGGCAGCATCTCGAACAGCACATTGGTGCCGCGCTCGGCCGCCTGGCGGCACAGGGGTCCGAACGCGTCGGTCATCCGCTGCACGTCCGCGCAATCGTTGCCGAGATCGCCGATCTTGATGTGCCGCGCCCGCAGCACCTCCGCCGCCTCGAGCAGGAGCGCGCGCGTGGCGTCCGAGGCGGCCTTGCGGGCATCGGTGCAATACCAGTCGAGCAGCCACTCGACTTCGATGTGGCGGATGCCGTTGTCGTCGAGGATAAGCTTCATGTCCTCGAAGCCGTAGGTCTTGCGGATCTCGACGAGGTCGGTGTGCCAGAACCCCATGCCGGCGAAGCCGGCCCGCCCGGCGATTTCCACACGTTTGCGGAAATCATGGAGGCAGCGTTGATCGCCGAGCGGATCCGCGCCGACGGCAAGCGTCCAGAAGGAGCCGAGGAGATCGGGCGGCTTAACGGGCGGGGTCGCGTGCATGGTTCGTCAGTCCCCTCGAGAGCCACTTGCGCCCCGACCGGCCCGCCGGATCCCGCGCCGGCGGCGCGGGACCCGAGGGTCGCATCAGCGTGTCGTTACAGTCCGAGCTTGCCACGCAGGCTCAGGTACCACATCCGCGGCGGATTGTAGTACCCACCCACCTCGCCGGCCCCGTAGTTCGGCGACCCGGCCGTCACGAACCGGTCGTCGGTGAGGTTCGTCCCGCCCAGGGCCAGATCATACTTCTCGTTGTCCCAGCCGTAGTGCAGCGACGCGTCGAGCATATGGGTCGGCGGCCGGCGCAGTTCCGGAGTGTTCAAGGAGTCGTTGAACAGCTCGGTCGTATAGGTATAGGCGGTGATCACGCGCACCGAGTTTCCGTTCGGGAGGAAGAAGGTGTACTGAGGATCGAACGTCCCCTTCCACTTCGGCGTCTTCGGCAGCTGCGCATTGAGGGCCGAACCGGGCGATTTCACGCCGCAGATCGGCGGGCCGGCCGGACAGGCCGTCGTGCCGTCGGGCAGCGCGTACTGGGGGAAATTCGCATTCGGATTTACCTGCGTGTAGTACGCGTCGATGTAGGAGCCCGTCCCGTGCAGCTGCAGGCCGCCGCCGACCTGATACTGCACTTCCATTTCCGCGCCCTTGATCTTCGCGTTGCCGGCATTCGTATACACCGGTGAGATGCCCTGTTGGATGTTGAGCTGGATGCCGTCGTAGTCCGTGTAGTAGACCGCGCCGTTGACCAGCAAGTGGTGATCCAGCCACTCGGACTTCACACCGAGTTCGGTGGTCTTGGAGTACTCCGGATTGAATCGCGCTTGAGCGGGGGACGTGATCGGCGCCGAGAGGCGGGTGGTCCAACCACCCTCCTTGAAGCCCTTGCCCCAGCTCGCATAGATCATCACGTCGTTGTTGACGTGGTACTGCGCGCCGAACGTGGGATCGAAAATATGCCAGGCCTGGCTGTCCGGGACGTTCGGGAAGTATCGGAAGACGTTGTTCGGACCGGGGCCGAAGAACGGGAAGTTGTTCAGGTCGCTCTGGCCGCCGAGGAAATACGTCTGCGCGTCGGTGAAGCGGCCGCCGGCGGTGAATCCCCAACTGTCGTTGAGCCTGAAGTCGGCATGGATGAACGCGGCGTAGTCCACGTTCGTCACGTCGTTCGCCTGATCTTGGACGAACAGCAGGCTCTCGAAGGGCACGAAGTCGTGCACGTAGCCGGCTTCCTTGAAGTAATAGAAGCCGCCGACGTAATTCAGCCGTCCGTCGAGGGCCTTGCCCAGCGCCTGGATTTCCTGGGACACCTGAAACTGATGCTGCGCATCGGTGACTTCCTGCAGGGTCTCGGGCGTCCCGTCGAGATCGGTGCCGATGTTCCACTTGATCTGGCGATAGCCGCTGATCGATTTCAGCTGCAGATTGTCCAGGAAGTCGTAGACCGCCGTGGCCGAAAAGCCGAACACGTCGTTGCGCGCGAAGTCCGGGCCGTTCGCGTACGTCGTATTGATGTTGCCGGTGTTAGTCGCGGCGAAGCTGTCATAGATGCGCGGCTGGCTCGATCCCAGGTAGGCGGTGCCCGGGTGATTCGTGTAGTTGTACGGCCCCGCGGGGCCGCCGACGTAGCCGGCACCCAGCAGCGCGGCGCCGCCGATCGACTTGCCGGGAATCGATGCACGCGTGTTGGAACACCCGAGGCCGAAGTTCGGGGCGAGACCCGCGGCGACGACGAACGGCGGCGGACCGCCATTGGCGGCAATCGCGCCCGGCAGCGTCGCCGCGTTGTTGCTGATGCAGAGGTTGTAAAGGGTCGAGAACGTCGAGGAGTTCAGGTTGCCCGTGTAGACACCGAGCACGGTGTACGGCAGTGCCGTCTGGTCCTCGTGGCTCCAGTCGCCGGTGAACGTCACGTTCAGCTTGTCGGACGCCTTCCACAGCACCTTCGCGCGCATCGTCGTGACGCCCGTTCCACCGTAATTGTCGGAGGTCTGGTAGCCCGCTTTCGGGTAGGCGTTCTGCGGATCGACCACGAACGGCGCCTGGCCGTAGGGCGAGGTGCTCGGATAGGGTATGACCTTCTGCCAGCCGGTCTGACTTTGCGAGGACACGGTGATGGTCGACAGCAGGGTGTCGTTGATGAGCGGTATGTCGGCCGTGAAGCCGATGTCGCGCCGGTCGTAGCTGCCGCCCGTGACGGTGCCGATGAAGCGCGCCTCGTTGCCGGGCGTGTGGGTCACGATGCTGATCGCGCCGCCGATGGTGTTGGCGCCGAACAACGTGCCCTGCGGCCCCTTCTCGATCTCGATCCGGTCCACGTCCAGGAGTTGCAGGTTCGCGCCGATCGTGCGCGCCAGGTAGACGCCGTCGAGATAAACGCCGACGCCGGGGTTCAAGTTGAAGGCAAAGTCGTCCTGGCCGATGCCGCGGATCGAGGCCGACAGCACCGAGCGGTCGCCCGAGAACGGCGCGCCCGCGTCGAGGTTGACGCCGGGCGACAGACTGCCGATTGCGGTGACGTCGACGAGGTTGCGGCTCTGCAGGGTTTCAGCCGTGAACGCCGATATGGCGATCGGCACGTTCTGGATGTTCTCCGACCGGCGTTGCGCCGTGACGACGATTTCCTGGATGCCGCCCGAGGCGTCGGACGACGTCGGCGCCTGCTGGGCCTGCACGCCGAATGCGGCCAACACGGACATCGCCGCCGCCATGGACCGGCCCGCCTGGGTGGTCCGCCGAATCGAGCCGGTCGATGGCCCACGCTTCTTGCCTGAACGTTTGATCATAATTCCCCCTGAGAGCTAGCCACTAGGCAGTGGGGCAGATGCCGCATCGCCAATCCTAATCAGATTCTTTATCCCGGCGCCTCTGTTGCTTTCTGGCAACAACGACACCGGGCACATTATAGGGCATGCGCGCGCCAATCATGTTGGCCGATAGTGAAATCGCACTAGCATGGGAGTGCATTGATGGACCCCCGGGGCCAGCCGAAGCGCCTCGGCCGAACTACAGCCGCCCAGCCGCCACTTCGCGCCCGATGTGGTCCGCCTGCCGCAGCACCAGAGAGACGATGGTCAGCGTGGGATTGGCCGCGCCGGCGGTGGTCTGCACGCTGCCGTCGGAGATGAACAGATTCGGCACCTCGTGAGTCCGCCCGTACGCGTTGGTGACGCCCAGGTCCGCGTCGTGGCTCATGCGCGCCGTGCCCATCTGATGGGTCGCCGGAGGAACGGCGCTCACCACGGTGCGCTTCGCGCCCACCGCCTCGAAGATCTTGCGCCCCTGTCCGGTGGCATGGTTCAACATGGCCAGATCGTTGGCATGAGGATCGCAGTGGATGTGGGCGACCGGCAGCCCAAGCGCATCCTTCAGCGTCCTGGACAGGGTGATGCGATTCTCCGCGCGAGGCAGGTCTTCGCCGTTGACCAGCATGCCCGCCATGTTGCGGTAATTGTCGATCACCGAGGCGTAGTCGCGTCCCCAGCCGTAGGGCATGCCGATGAGCGGCAGCGACGGCAGATCGAGCATCGCGAGCTCCAGATGATAGCCGCCCGCGAAACCGCGGCGCGGGTCGTGCACGTTCTCGTCCTCCACGACGCCCGCCAGCACGGCGCCGCGCCAGAAGCTCACCGGCTGATCGAAGATGCCGAACACGAAGCTCAGGGCGTGGTGACAGTAGTTCCGGCCCACCTGGTCCGACCCATTGGCGAGGCCGTGTTTGAAGCGCCCGGACTCCGACAGCAGCAGCAGGCGCGCGGTCTCGATGGCGTTGCCCGCGACGCAGACAATGCGGGCGCGCTGGCGCTGTTCCGCCCCGGCGGAGTCGCGGTAGACGACGCCGGTGGCACGGCCCGCCGCGTCGTGCTCGATGCGCGTCACGAAGCACTCGCTGCGCAGGTCGAGCCGGCCGCTGGCCTCGGCACGCGGAATTTCCGTGTAGAGCGTGCTCCACTTGGCGGCGGTCTTGCAGCCCTGTGTGCAGAAGCCCTGCTGGATGCAGAAGCCCCGGCCGTCGCGCACGCGGGAATTGATCGCCAGATAATTGGTGTGCACCCGCTTGTAGCCCAGGCGCTTGGCGCCCGCGTGCAGCACCTTGAAATTGTTCGACGCGGGCATGCCCGGATTGCCGTTGCGGCGTGTGACGCCGAGGCGCTTCTCCGCCACCTGGTACCAGCGCTTGAGTTCGGCGTACTCGATGGGCCAGTCCGCGAGGGTCGCGCCGGGAATGTCCCCGTAGGTGCTGCGCGCCCGGATTTCGTAAGGCCGCAAACGCGGGGTCGCCGCCGTCCAGTGAACCGTCGTGCCCCCCACCGTACGGCAGTGCCAGGCCGGCAGCGTCGGCGAGGTCTTTACGGGATCCCAGGTCCCGCTTTGCGAGCGCGGCTCGAGCCAGGTCAGCTGCGCGAACGCTTCGCCGGGGTTTTGCGAGAACGTCGCCGGTGATTGGCGCTTGCCGGCCTCGAACAGCACCACCTTCAGGCCGCGGCGCGTGAGCTCGTTCGCCATGGTGCCGCCGCCGGCGCCGGAACCGACGATGACGACGACGTCCTGATCGTTGAGGTCGAAATGGGGCATGACCTTGGAGCTCCGGTCAGCCGAACGGCATCGGGCCGCTGTCGGCCAGCGGCACTTCGGGCAGCCACTTCAGATCATTGAAGCCGCGCAGCAGGTAGCCTCCCTTCGAGAACGCCTCGCCCTGGAAGCCGAAGTGCGCCCAGGCGATCGGATTGCTGTACAGCACCGACAGCGTCTTCATCCGCATCGATTGAAAAAAGGCGCCGGACTCGAGGGCCTTCAACCGCTCGACGCGGGCATCCTCCGCCAGGCCGGCGAAGTCCGGACCCAGACTCGCGACGCCGGCGCTGAGTTCGGCGCGGGCCCCGGCCGATGCCGCGGCGTCGCCGTCGACGGCCCCGACGACCAGCGCATAGGCTGCATCCTCAAGCCCGTCGTGCGGCGCCAGCGTGTGGATCATGGCGAGCAGGGCCGACGCCTCCGCCGTCGACAGCACCTTGAATTCCACCGCCCAGGTCCGGCCCGGCAGCAGCGACGCGAGCGGACTGCCCAGCGCCAGCACGCCCGTGAGCATGCCGACGCCGCGCACGAAGGCGCGGCGCTCGGTGCTCGGCGGCGAACCGGTCTGCGTGTCGCGTGCGTTCAACCAAGCCCCCGTTACGGCCCGGTCTGGCGGGTGCGCCAGCTGTCGGCATAGGAATCGCGGGCAACTTCCGAATAGGGCACGGGGCTGACCGTTGCCTTGATCTCGGTCTGCACGTGCGGCTCCACGGTGGGCTTGCGGGATCCGCCGTCCGCCTCGCCCCACAGCAGCTGCACCTTGGTTCCCGGCTTGGCATGCTGCTCGTCGAGCATCGCCAGCGTCAGCATGCGGCCCTCGTTCGAACTGTAGCCGATCCACGTCGAGACGCCGACGGGCTTGCCGTCGACGAGCACCGAATCGAAGGGATGCATGCAGTAGACGGCCGACGGGAAGTCGATGTACTTCGCGCGCTTGCCCTTCTGGAACATGGAGCTGATGACGCGCGCCACATCCTCGTTGTCGAGCGCCAGCGTCACCTTCTTGCGGTGCGGGCCGGATGCCATTTTTTCCAGCGCTTCGCGGCCGATGAAATCGTGATCGAACTTGACGAAGGCGCCATAGCCGAGATCCCAGGGCGTCAGATAGTAATCCTCGACGTCATCCGATTGGAAGCTGCCGCCCAGGGAACAGGTGGCCTCATACCCGGTCGCCGGCAGCCACTGCCGGTAGGTCTGCATCTTGCTCCCCGTGTACACGGCGGGCAACGGAGAGGGAATCCACCCCGATTCGATGGTGTTCGAGGAGTAGGCGCGACCGCCGACCAGCCGCAGGCCGAAGTCCTGCCCCGCCTTGATCAAGGCCTGCCGCACGGTTTCACCGTCATCCCAGGGTCCGAACAGCTCGTAGCCCGGCTGGCCCGCCATGCCGTGGCGCAACGCGCGCACCGGTTTGCCCGCGATGGACATCGTGGTCATGTGGAAGAACTTCAGTTCCGGAGCGGGCTTGCCGAGCGCCGCGGCGAGGACCTTCATCGCATTCGGCCCCTGCAGCTGGAAGCGGTAGGAATTGCGGCGGGTCGGGTCCGCGCGGCGCGCCGTGCGCTCGTCCAATTCCACCCGCACGTCGTAACCGCCCGTCGCGGCATGGAATTGGATCCAATTGAGCACCGGCGCCCGGCCGACCAGATTGAACCGATCGGGCGCCAGGTAGAACAGGATCACGTCGCCGATGACGTAGCCGTCGTAATTGCACGGCACGAATTGCTTGGCCTTGTCGACCGTGAAGTTCTGGAAGCTGTTGACGCCCAGGTAGGACAGCAGCTTGACCGCGTCCGGGCCTTCCACCGCCAGGTCCGCCATGTGGTAGCTCTGATTGAACAGAACGCAGGTCTCCTGCCACGCGCGCTGCTCGTCGCGCCAGTTGGTGTATTCGGCGGGCACGCCCGGATAGACGTTGGGTCCCGTCTGTTGGTTACGCAGCAGGTCCGCGGGACTTTTCGCGGCCTTCAACACATCGTCCAGACTCTTGACGTTCATGATTCCTCTGCTCGCATGCGGAGCGGTTGCGCGGCGCGGCGGCCCCGCGAAAATGATGGCTGCAGTATTGCCCGCGGCGGCGCGCCCGATGCAGCCAGGGAAGGCACAAAACTCGGTCTGCGGGCGCACGTCAGGCGCCGCCCGCCCCCCGCCCCCTGGGAACGACCCGCAGCACCTGTATTTCGGCGACGTTGATGCTCGCCTTCGTCGAGTTGGCGTGTTCCCGCATCAACGCCTCGGCCCGTGCACCGTGGCCCGCCTCGACCGCGTCCACGATGGCGTGATGCTGGCGATGCGCATACGACAACAGGTCGTACACCTGATCGAGGTTGGTCTTGTCGAACGCCACGGCCTGCGCCCCGGCGAACGGGATCCGGTTGTTGCGCTCCATGGCCTCCGACAACAACGGACTCGCCGCCGCCCCCACGATCAGGGAGTGGAAGCGGACGTTCATGCCGGCGTAGCGCGCCTCGTCGCTCTCCTCCACCCGCCGCTTGCGCAGGATGGCATCGCCATCCTCCAGACATTCACGCAGCGTGCGCAGCACGGCCTTCGAGGCACCTCGTTCCGCCAGGCGGCGCACGGCGACCCCCTCGAGGGCGCCGCGCAGATCGATGGCATCGATGATGTCGGACGCCGTGAACGCCCGGACCACGAATCCCCGGGTCGCATGTTCGAGCAGCAGGCCTTCCTGGGCGAGCAGCGGCAGGGCCTGGCGCACGGGTGTGCGCGACATGCCGAGCAGATCCGCCAGCGGCGCCTCGGCCAGACGCTGCCCCGGCAGGATTTCGCACCGCAATATCATTTCTCGGATGCGCACGATGGCCTGGCTGAGCTGGGAATTCATGCCCCGTCCACCTGAACGCCGCACATCCCCGGCCGGCCCTCAGCGTCCGCTCTTGACGCCGACGCCGTACTCGATCGACGCATTGCGTGTGGCCTGGAACTCCGCGAGCGACTGGCCGCGCATGGCTGCATACACCTGCGGGTTCGACACGCCGACCACCGCCGCGAGCTTCTCCAGCACGAAGAAGATCACGCCGTAGTGGATCAGCCCGCGCCAGTCGCGCCGGCGCACGAGGTCGGCCTCCTCGGCGGTCAACTCGTGGGCCTGCATGAGCGCATCCCCGTCGCGGCGGAACGATTCGCGGAACTCCGGAACGATCAGGTCGTGCAGGAAGCGGTTGAGCCGGTACGCCTTCGCGCTGCGCTCCAGCGTGTACGGATAGGTCCCGGCAAGCTTCTCCGCACCTTCGAGCTGCAGGTCGCGGAAGGGAGCCAGGGGGGGATATTCCCCCTCGTTCTCGTAAATCGCGGTGGCGATGGCCGTCATCGAGGGCAGGTAATAGGTGCGGTGCAGCCGGCGGATCTTTCCGGTCAGGGCGCCGCGCATGATGAGCCACATGATGACCTCGGCGCCCTCCATGCCGCCGCGCTGCGCATACTCGGCATGCGTCAGGCGCGTGAGCGCCTCCGGGTCCGTCTCGAGCAAATCGAGAAATTGGCGGTCCCAGTCAGGGTTGTTGAACCCGCAGCGCTCCCCATGCACCTGATGCGACAGTCCCCCGGTGGCGACGATGGCGACACGCAGGTCCCCGGGGTACGCGCGGATCGCACGTCCGAGCGCGGCGCCGAGCCGGTAACAGCGGCGCGCCGTCGGCACCGGAAACTGCAGCACGCCCACCTGGAGCGGCAGCACCTTCCACGGCCATGATCCATCGGACTCCGCCAGCATGGAGAGCGGCGAAAAACACCCGTGGTCCACGGGCTTGCCGCGGAAGAAGGAGATGTCGAATTCCTCGGCGAAGAGGCTGGTGCCGATGAAGCGTGCCAGCTCCGGCGCGCCCGGCAGCGGCGGCACCTGGCGCGCCCCCCCGCCCTCGTCCGCGGGACGGTACGCGTCGTCGACGCCGAGCGCGAAAGGCGAATAATGATCGAAGAAAAACGACGTGATGTGGTCGTTGTAGATCGTCAGCAGCACGTCCGGGCGCCGCTCGGCGATCCACGCGCGCACGGGCTCGTACGCCTCGAAAATCGGCTTCCACACGGGATCCTGCTCGAGGCCGCGATCCTTGGCGAATCCGATCGTCGGCGTGTGCGAGGTGGCGATGGCGCCGATGATGGTGGCCACGGCTCAAACCCTCCCCGCGAGCATCGCACCGCGGGTGACGAACGCCGCTCCACCCGCTACAGTCTGCACAATCCGCCTCCAGTCTTGCCGGGAGATTCCGCGCGCATGGTGCGCCCGGTCAGAACCCGGCGCAAGACGCAGGCACCTTCGGTCCCGGCCGCCGCGGCCGATTGCAGCGGCGGGCCGCATATGTTGCACTCTGGTGCACACACACCGCGGAAGGTCGGCGTATGCTGGCGCGGTGCCGCGGATCGACTGCTTGATGATGGCGAGGGGGTTCTCGATATGAGTGCGCAGGCGAAAACACGCGGATTTCCGCTTCCCAGTTCCGTCGCGATCGTGCCGGGCACGGAAGCCGCCCAGGCGGCCTATCCCTATCACGTCCAATTCACCAAGGCCGACGACGAACGGTTCTGGTTCTACAATTCGATGCACTTCCCGGAACCCATGTGCGCCTTCGACATGATCACGGCCGAGGCGGCGTACTGCGCGCTGGGCGCGGCGAACACCCGGGTGCACTGTCTGCCGACCACGCTCGGCATCGACCACCGGGTCATCAACGGACGGGTGTACATCGGCGGAAACGCCGTCACCGATCCGGCTGAAATCGCGCGCCGCACGACGGAGTTCCAGAAGCGCGCGTTCCACTACTACGAGAATTGGGAACCGCTGTACGCCCAGTGGAAGCAGAAGATGCTGAAGCTGATCGGGGATGCGCAGGCCCTCCCCGTGCCGTCGCTGCCGGAATTCGAGCCGCTGGAACACGTGCATGCCGGCCGCGGCGTGGCGTCGAATCACGACCTGCTGGTCACCTACCAGAAGACCCTCGAGGGGTACTTCCGGATGTGGCACCATCATTTCGAGTTCCTGCTGCTCGGCTACGGCGCGTACCTCACCTTCTTCGGCTTCTGCAAAAAGGCCTTCCCGGAGATCACCGACCAGACCATCGCACGCATGGTCGCCGGCATCGAGGCCGAGATCTTCCGGCCCGACGAAGAACTGCGCCGGCTGGCACGCGAGGCCGTGCGGCTCGACGTCGACTCGCATTTCATCGAGGGGGTGGGCGCCGACGAGGTGTTGCGCTCGCTGCAGGGGGCGGGCGAATCCGGCGGCCTCTGGCTCGAGGAGTTGAAGAAGACTCGTGAACCCTGGTTCAACATCAACGTCGGCGACGGGTTCTATCATTACCACCGCAGCTGGAACGACGACCTGTCGATGCCGTTCGCGGCGCTGCCGCAGTACATGCGTCGCGTCCGGGCGGGTGAGTCGCTGGAGCGCGACCTTGCCAGACTGATCGAGGAACGGCTGCAGCTGATCGCGGATTATCGCGACCTGCTCGCCACCGACGATGACCGTACGGCGTACGACCAGATGATCGGTCTCGCGCATCGGGTGTTCCCGTACGTCGAGGGCCACAAGTTCTATTGCGAGCATTGGTACACGAACCTGTTCTTCAACAAGATCCGCGAGTTCGGGGCGCTGCTGACGGGCGCGGGATTCTTCGCGAACACCGAGGACGTCTTCCACCTCACGCACTACGAGCTCGAGGCGGCGATCATCGATCTCATGAATTCGTGGTCGACCGGCGCCCCGCCGCGCGGCCCTTCCTACTGGCCGCCGATCGTCGCGCAGCGCAAGGCCGCCATCGCGGAATGGGCCAAGCACGATACGCCCCCCGCCCTGGGTCCCATCCCGGACGTCATCGACGATCCGGCGATCGTGATGCTCTGGGGCATCACCCGCGAAAGCCTCGACAACTGGCTGTCGGCGGGGAGCGCGCCGGACAGCGACGAAGTGCGGGGATTTGCCGCGTCCTCGGGGGTGGTGGAAGGCATCGCACGCATCGTCAGGTCGGTGGATGAGATCTCCCGGCTGCAAAGCGGCGACATCCTCGTGTGCCAGGTGACCAATCCGACCTGGGCGCCGATCTTCCAGAAGATCCGCGGCGCCGTCTCCGACATCGGCGGCTCCATGAGCCATGCGGCGATCGTCGCCCGCGAGTACGGCCTCCCCGCGGTGGTCGGCACCGGCAACGCCACGCTGAAGATCAAGGACGGGCAGCGCATCCGCGTCGACGGCGGACGCGGCATCGTGACGCTGCTGCACTGACGGCCGCCCCATGACAGCGCCCACATTCATCAGCTGGTTCCGCGAGGTCGGACTTGAGGACAGGCCGCGGGTCGGCGGCAAGGGCGGCAGCCTCGGCGAGCTCGAGCGTGCCGGCATCGACGTGCCGCCGGGATTCGTCGTGCGCACCGACGCGTTCGAACGCTTTCTCGCCGGCCTGGAGCGCGAGGCGCAGTTGCGGGCCCGCGTCGAGGCACTCGACGCCGGCGATCTTGACGGCATCGCCCGGGTCTCCCGCGAGCTGCGTGCGCGCCTCGAGTCCGAGCCGCTGACGGAGGATCTGCGCCTGAACATCCAGGATGCCTATGCGGCGCTCGGCGCAGCGGACGGCACGCCCATCGTGGCGGTGCGCTCCTCGGCGACCACCGAAGACGCGGCGGACGCGAGCTTTGCCGGCCTGCAGGACACCTTTTTATGGGTGACCGAGATCGAGGAGGTGTTGCGCAGGATTCGCAGCTGTTGGGCCAGCCTCTATTCCGTGGAATCGATCGGCTACCGGCGCGCGCGCCGCTTTCCCGAAGCGACCGTCGCGATGGCCGTCGTCGTGCAGAGAATGGTCGATGCCCGCACCGCCGGCGTGATGTTCACGCGCAGTCCGACCACGGGGGACCGGTCGGTGATCACGATCGAGGGTGCGTGGGGTCTCGGCTCGGCCGTGGTGGGCGGCGAGGTGACGCCGGACCGCTGGGTCGTCGGCAAGATAACGGGTGAGATTTCGGTGCGCGACATCTCAGACAAGGCACTGATGCACCAGCCGTCGGCGGCCGGCGGCGTCGTCGACGCGCCGGTGGAGGAGCATCTGCGCCGCACCCCCTGCCTGTCGGACGAAGAGTTGCAGGCGCTGCGCGCGGTCGGGCGGCGGGTGGAGAAACATTACGGCCGCCCCCAGGACATCGAATGGGCGGTCGAGCGGCAATCGAACCACATCCTGCTGCTGCAGAGCCGTCCCGAGACGGTGTGGTCGAACAAGGACTCCCAGGCGACGGCGGCGCGGGTGGCCGACCCGCTGCTGCACGTCATGTCGATATTCGGCGGTCAACGGTGAGCCTCACGGCCGCGGAGGTCGCGGAGATCATGCGCTTGGTGGAACAGTCGGTGTTCGACGAGCTGACTCTGGAAATGGACGGCGTGAAGCTCTGCCTGCGGCGCGGCGGCTCACCGCCGGTGGCCGCGTCGGCGCCGGCCGCCTCGGGGCCGGCCGCCGAAGTGGCGCGCCCTGCGCCGCTCCCGCCCGGACCGGCGCCAGGCGTACCCGGCCTCGAATCCATCGAGTCCCCCATGCTGGGCACCTTCTATCGCTCCCCCAAACCGGGATCGCCGCCCTTCGTCGAGGTGGGCTCGGCAGTCGTGGAAGACTCCGTGATCGGCATCATCGAAGTGATGAAGCTGATGAACTCGGTGCGCGCCGGGGTGCGCGGCACCGTCATGGAAATCCTCCCGGCGGACGGGACTCTGGTGGAATATGGCGAGGTCCTCATGCGGGTCCGCGCAGGCGGCTGAGTGATGCCGATCCGCAGGGTCTTGATCGCCAATCGCGGGGAGATCGCCGTACGCATCCTGCGCACCTGCCGCATCCTCGGCATCGAGACGGTCCTCGCCGTGTCGGCGGCCGACCGCGACGGTGAGCCGGCGCGGCTCGCCGATCGCAGCGTGTGCATCGGCCCCGCACGGGCGGCGGACAGCTACCTCAACGTCGCCGCAATCGTCCACGCCGCCGTGGCCACCCGGGCCGATGCGATTCACCCGGGATACGGCTTTCTCTCGGAACGCGCCGCGCTGCCGCGGCTTTGCGAGGCCAACGGCGTCGTGTTCATCGGACCCACGGCGGACCAGATCGCCGCCGTCGGCGACAAGCTGCGCGCCCGTGCCGAGGCCGAGGCCTGCGGAGTTCCGGTCGTGCCGGGCGGCGCCGTCGATTCGATGGCCGGGGCCCTGCAACTCGCGGCGGCGATCGGTCTGCCGCTGCTCGTGAAGGCGGTGGGCGGCGGCGGCGGGCGCGGCATGAAGCGCGTCGACCGCATGGAGGACCTGCCCGACCTGCTCGAGCTGGCCGCCGCAGAGGCCGGATCGGCCTTCGGCGATGCGCGCGTCTACATCGAACGGTTCGTCGTGCGCGGCCGTCACGTCGAGGTCCAGGTGCTCGGAGACGGCAGGGGCGCCGTGGTCCACCTAGGCGAACGCGATTGTTCCGTGCAGCGGCGCTATCAAAAGCTCATCGAGGAAACCCCGGCGCCGGGTCTGGCGCCGGAACTGCGCGCAGACCTGCAGTCGGCCGCCCTGCGCTATGCGGAGCGGCTCGCGTACCGCGGCGCGGGCACCGTGGAATTCCTCGTCGACGAGGAGCGCGGGTCGTTCTACTTCCTGGAGATGAATGCGCGCATCCAGGTCGAACACCCCGTGACCGAAGCGGTCACCGGGATCGACCTGGTCGCCGAACAGATCGCGATCGCCCAGGGTGACGGGTTGCGGTTCTCGCAGTCGGAGGTCCGCCTCCGCGGCTGCGCGATCGAATGCCGCGTCAATGCCGAGGATTGGAGCAACGACTTCCGTCCGGGTCCGGGCACGGTGAGCGCCGTGAGCTGGCCCGCCGGCGAGGGCATCCGCGTGGACACCCACATCGTCAGCGGATCGCGCATCACACCGTATTACGACTCGCTCATGGCCAAAATCATCGCGCACGCCGCGGACCGGCCCACCGCGCTCGCCCGCCTGCGGCGGGCGATCGCGGCGACGCACGTTACCGGTGTCGCGAGCAACCTGCCGTTTCACGATCTCGTGCTCGGGAATGCCGGATTCAATGCGGGAGGAGTCGACACCCGGTTCGTGGACCGGTTGCTCGCCAGCCGGCCCGGAATCACCCTCGACGTTTGACGGAGTTGAAGTACATGCCCGACGTTCAATTGGTGGAAACCTCGCTGCGCGACGGCAACCAATGCCTGTGGGCGGCGCTCGGCGTCGACACGGCCAGAACCCTCAGCATCGCGCCGGACCTGGACCGCGTCGGCTTCCGCGCCATCGACTTCACGACGTCGACTCACATGGGCGTCGCGGTGCGCTACAAGCGCGAGGACCCGTGGGAGCGGATCCGCCTGATGGCGGCCGCCACACCGAACACACCGCTGCAATTCATGTCCACGGGATTCCGCTTCATTTCCTGGGAGACCGCGAGCCCGGAATTCATGGACCTGGCGTTCAGCACCCTGGTCCGCAATGGCATCCGTCGCTTCTGCCTGGCCGATCCCATGAACGACACCGAGTCGACGATGGCGTGCGCGCGGATGGTGAAACGCGGCCATGGCGAGTACGTCATCGCCGCGCTCGTATTCACCCTCAGCCCGATTCACGACGATGCCTACTACGTCGCGTGCGCGCGCCGGCTCGCCGCGTGCCCGGACATCGACGCGCTGTATGTCAAGGATCCCGGCGGTCTGCTGTCGCCGGCGCGCGCCGGCACGCTGCTCCCCGCGCTCAAGGCGGTGCTCGGCGGGAAGCCGCTCGAGCTGCACTCCCATTGCACCATCGGTCTCGCGGAGCACACCTACATGGACGCCCCCACGCTCGGCGTCGATGCGCTGCAATGCGCCTCCGGCGCCGCGGCCGACGGCACGTCGAATCCGCCGTCCGAGCGCGTGGTCGCGAACCTCCGGGCGCTGGGGCACCAGGTGCGCATCGACGACGATGCCCTGGCCCGCGTGGGCCGCTATTTCACGCAGCTCGCGGCGGCGGAGGATCTGCCGGTGGGCAGGCCGCAGGCGTTCGACGCCCGCTACCTGCGCCACCAACTCCCGGGCGGCATGGTGGGAACCACCCGCCGCCAGCTCGCCGAATCGCGGCTCTCGCATCTGGAAGGCGCCGTTATCGAGGAACTGGGCCGGGTGCGGGAGGAACTGGGTTGGCCCATCGTCATGACGCCCTTCGCGCAGATCCTGATGACGCTGGCGGTCATGAACGTCACCACCCGGGAACGCTACAAGGTGATCCCGGACGAGGCGATCCGCTACGCGATCGGACGCTTCGGGAGGCCCACGGTGCCGATCGCGCAGCACGTCATGGACCGCATCGACTCTCTTCCCCGGACCCGTGAATTGCGCGAAGAGGCGACCATGGCGCCGCTCTCGGAACTGAGGGCGCGCCTCGGCCGCCGGTTGTCGGACGAGCAGTTCCTGCTGCGGGCGACGATGCCGGCGTCGCAGGTCGATGCGATGGCGGCGGCGGGACCCGCGCCGCGCCACTACGATCCGGCCACGAAACCGGTGCTGCGTCTCATCCGGGAGCTGACGGCGCGCCGCGACCTCAGCCAGGTCGCGGTCGAAAAGGCCGGGATGCGCCTCGAACTGCGTCGCGGCGCGACTCCCCGCCCCGCCGGGAGCTCGCTGTGAACGAAGCGCTGCCGCGGGTGAAGGGGTTCATGTTCGATCTCGACGGCACGCTCTTGCTGAGCGACCGCTCCCTCGGCGGCTACGAGATTCTGCCGGGTGCGGTGGAACTGCTGACCGAACTCGGGCGGCGCGCGGTGCCGTTCGTGGTTCTGACCAACGGCAGCGCCTATCCCCCGGCCGAACAGGCCGCCAAACTGCGCGCCTGCGGCCTGCCGGTGGCCGACGATCGGATGCTGACGCCCTCGAGCATCGCCGCGGAGCTGATGGTGCGCAACGGCGTGCGCCGTGCGCTGATTCTCGGCAGCCGCGGCGTCGGCCACGCTCTGCGGGCCGCGGGCGTGGAGACGGTGCACACGGGGGAACCCGGCGACCGGGAGGTGCAGGCGGTGTATGTGGGCTGGCATCCGGACTGCACGATGAAGGACATCGAGGCCGCCTGCCAGGCGATCTGGGCCGGAGCGGCGTTGTACGCCGCCTCCGACGTGCCGTTCTTTGCCACCAAGCAGGGCCGCACGGTCGGCTACTCCTATGCGATCATCGGTGCGATCCGCCGCATGACCCGCGCGCCCCTGGTCTTGACGGGAAAGCCGTCGCTGCACGCGCTGCGCCACGTGGCACGCACGCTGCGCCTGCCCTGCCGCACCATCGGCGTGGTGGGCGATGATCCGGGAGTCGAGATCATCATGGCCCGGCGCGGCGGAGCGTCGGCATTCGGCGTGACCACGGGGGTCACGCCGGCGGCGGCATGGGCACGGGAGACCGGCAAGCGCCGGCCGGACCACGTGCTCCGAGCCCTCGGCGACCTGCTGGCGTGCGTGCAGGACCCGGCCGTTCAGTGACGGATGGTGGACAGGGCGCCGCCGTCGACGGCCCACGCCGCGCCGTTGACGAAACTCGCCGCGTCCGACAGCAGAAACGCGACCACTTCACCGACCTCCTCCGGCCTGCCGATCCGGTCCTGGGTCGCCACCTTGCCGAGCATGCGCTTGCCCGCCTCGACGTCCCCCTTGAACATCATGTGCAGCATGGCTTCCAGTAGCGGCGTGTCGATCACGCCTGGCATCACCGCATTGACGCGCACGCCGCGGGCGCCCACGTCGCTGGCGGCCGTGCGCGTGAGTCCGATCACCCCGTGCTTGGACGCATTGTAGGCGCACGCGCCGGCGAGGCCGCGTTCGCTCGCGATGGACCCCGTGTTGACGACCGCCCCCCGCCCCTGGCGCAGCATGACGGGCAGGACATGCCGCAGACCGAGGAAGATCCCCTTCAGATTGACCGCGATGATCCTGTCGAATTCCGCCTCGTCGTACTCGTCGATCGGACCCAACGTGCCCTCGATGCCCGCATTGTTGAAGAACGCGTCGATGCGCCCGAACGCCGCCAGGCAGCGTTCGACGTAGCCGGCGGCCTCCGCGGCCTTGCTCACGTCGGCGACGCAGGTCTCGACGCGAACGCCGAGCGCCTCCACCGCACCGCGGCGCTCGGCCAATGCCCTGGCGTTGACGTCGACGAGCATGATGTCGGCGCCCGCCCGGGCCAGCGACATGGCGGCCGCGTGCCCGATCATGCCCGCACCGCCGGTGACGAGCGCCGCCCTGTCCTTCATGGATGCGGTAACTATGGATGAGGTCATGACGGCTTCCTCGCGGATGCGACCGCCGTGCGAAACGGCATGGTCAGGAGAAACAGACGGTCCTTCCAGCTGAGCAGCTTGAGCGCAGCGCGCACCTCCTGCGGCAGGAGCCGCGCCGTCATCGGCATGGTGCCGAACACCTTGCCCTTGATGACGAGTTCGCCGCCCCGCCGTTCGATGCGGTTCACCGTCATCAACTCCGTATCTTCGTTCGAATACAGCTTCACGCCGACGCTCCCAACCGGTCGAAGTCGATCGACAGATCATCGCAGATGACCTGTGCGGTGGCCCGTCCGGCGCCGAACACGCCGCCGCCGGGGTACTGGAAGGGACCGACGAGATACAGGCGCTCGACCCCCGGCACTCGATACTGGCCGAGATCCGGGGTCGGCCGGTGCGCGCCGCTCTGGTAGCTCGTGGGCGCGATGCCGTGCAGGTCGCCGCGCAGGAAGCTCGGGCTGGTGCGCTCCATGTCGAGCGGACTGTCGCAGTGAAACTCCAGGACCACGTCGTCGACGTTGTCGGCATACACGGCCAGGCGGCGCAGCATGCTCGCCGCATACTCGCGCTTGGTCTCGTCCCAACTGCGGCCATCCGGACGCCGGTAGGGCACATAGTCCCATAGGTGGGCGATCGCCTTGCCGGGCGGCACGCGCGAAGGGTCGAACATCGAGAGGGATCCCAGCCCGAGGAGGTGCCCGCGCATCAGGTTCCCATAGCGCAGATCGTCGAAGTTGCGGCGCAATTCCTCGTAGGTCGGGGGCATCAGTTCGATCATGACGGCGCTGACGGGATCGGGAGTCCGGAACCGCAGCGGCGCCGCCAGGGCCGCGTGCACCGTGATGCAGGCGGCGTCCGACATGTGGGTGGCGCGTGCGGCCCGCGCCACCTCCGGGTCGAGGCCCGGCACCATCGAGCCGAGCAGGTGCGGATGGATGGCGCCGATGACCGCCTCCTTCGCCAGATGCCGGACGCCGTCGGCGGTGACCACCCCAGCGGCACGGCCCTGCACCACGATGATCTCCTTGACGGCCTGGTCGGCCACGACCGCGCCGCCATGCGCCTCGATCGACCGCACCAAGGCGGTGGTGAGCGCCCCGCTGCCGCCGATCGGGACGCCGAAACCGTAGGCCTCGAGAAAGGCGAGAAACACGAAGATGCCGAGACCCGTGGCCTTTTCGTCCGGAGAGACGAGGTTTTCGCCGGCGACGCGCGCAAAATGCGCCCGCACGCGGTCGTGTTCGAAATAGTCGCAGAGCACATCGTGGCTGCTCATCTGGATGACCCGCCACATCGCGCGCGATTCGCGGCTCGAATCGAGAAACGCACACGAGGCTCCCATCGGCATGGGCGGCGTATAGAAGGTCGATGCCAGCATCGGCAGCCATTCCGCGGCCTGCTTCGACAGCCGCAGGAAGGACTCGGCGTCGTGTTTCGAGTATCTGGCGATCTCGGCCGCCGACCGCTCGCGGTCGCGATGCAGCGTCAACGTGGCGCCATCCTCGAAGACGGACATCATCGGTGCGTCCGGGAACACATACCGCAAACCATGGCGGCTCTTCAGTCCGAGCTCATCCCGCCGCAACAGCGGATTGGCCTGGATGAAGATGTGCGCCATCGAATGCTGGTCATGGTGAAAGCCCGGCAGCGTCAACTCGCGGGTCACGACGCCGCCGCCGAACCAGCCGTTGCGTTCGAGCACCAGGACCCGTTTCCCGCTCTTCGCGAGATAGGCCGCGGCGACGAGACCATTGTGGCCGCTGCCCACCGCGATCACGTCGTGGGAGGAATTCTGCGGTTGCCTCATGTCGTTCGCCTGGGTGATGATGTGGATGTCATAGAATTTTCAAACCGAGTGGGGACGTCGAGCCATGAACGATTCCAGCGATCCGAACCAAGCCGTCGTCACCCGCTTCTTCGAACGCCTGAACGCCGAGGACCTCGAAGCCATCCGCGCGATGCTGACCGAGGATGCCGCCTGGCTGCCCCAGGCGCGGGACATCCCCGGTGCCGGGGAATACCGCGGGCGCAACCTGATCGTCGATGAATTCCTCAAACCCGTGCGCGGGCTGTTCGCGGCCGGAAGCCCGTCCAACCGCATCCTCTCGATCGCCTCGAACGGCCCTCTCGTCATGCTGGAAACCCACGGCACGGGGAGCCTGAAGGACGGCCGGCCGTACGACAACCGCTACTGTTGGGCGTTCGTCGTGCGGCAGGGGAAGATCGCCGAAATCCGCGAATACATGGACAGTCACTACATCGCACGGCTGTTCGGCGGCGGCTGAGGCGGCCGGCGCTCACGCCGCGAGGAGCCGGATGGGCAGCTTCGCCGGACCGTGGCCGACGGTGGTCATCCACGGCGTCGGCTCGCCGGCGGGCTCGATTCGCGCGACGCGGCGGATGATTTCCCCGAGCAGCACCTGGGCCTCGAGTTGCGCCAGCACGCGGCCGACGCAGGCGTGGATCCCATAACCCCATCCCACCTGTTTCTTGAGGTCACGGTGGATGTCGAATCGATCCGGATCCTCCCAGACACGCGGGTCGCGATTCGCCGCCGCGAACATGAGACCCACCCGTTGACCCGCGGGCACGGTCATCTCCCCGATCTCGACGTCGCGCGTCGCGATGCGCCCTGCCATCCGCGACGGCGAATCCCAGCGCAGGGATTCGTCGAAGGCATTGCGCCAAAGGGCCGGTTCCGCGCGCAGCTTCAGGTATTCCCCGGGGAACTCGGCAAACGCCCGCAGCGCATTCGCCATGGTGAGCACGGTCGTGTCGGCACCGGCCGACAACACGGTCTGCAGCAGCAGTTTGGCCTCCGCCTCGCTGATGAGGTCCGCCTCGGCCGAGTCGTAGAGGGCCATGCCGATGCCGGTGGGTTCGAGATTCTCCCGGTTGCAGCATTGCTCCAACCAGGCGAGCACCGGCCCGAGATCGCGCCGCATGGCCTCGCGGAACAGGTCGTTTTCCGGCCCCATCGTCGCCCAGACCATCTCGCCGAATGCATGCATGTGCTCGCGCCCCGGGACGCGCAGACCGATGGCATCCGGCAGTGCCTTGTAGACGAAGCGCTGCGTGATGTCACCGACCGCATCCAGCGTCGCACCGGGTCGCGACAGCACGTCATCGATCAACGCCCGGGCATCGCGCTCGAACGAGGTGCGCATGTTCTCGAGGACCCGCGGCGACAGCGCCTTGACCATCGCCTGCCGCACCTGCGTGTGGCGCGGCGGATCGTCGGTGAGCAGGATTTCCGGACGCAGGGACTTCGGATCGTGCCACGGCCGGGATTTCGAGGAGAATGTCTTCCAGTCCTGAAGTCCGGCGGTGACATCCGCATGGCGTGCGATCATCACCGTCCCGTCCGCGAGTCGCACGGCCGGCGAGAATTCGCGCAGCGCGTCGTCGACCACCCGGGCATTGAGCACCGCGTCGCGGCTGAAGATGTCGATCGGGTAATCGGGAATGGGTCGGCTCACGATCGCACCTCGGTAGGGTGAATGGGCGGTCAATCCGCGTCGCGCAATTTCCACGCGGCGCCGTCGCGCACGATGTGGCCGGCGCCCGGATCGGCGAAATGCGAGCCGATCACGAGCACCTGGGTGTCCTGGAATCGCCGGACGAACTCCAACCGGGTTTTCGAGCCGCGCTCCTTGTCGAGGTCGAAGGTGGCGGCGCGGGCGGGCACCGCCAGCTGCAGCGGGTGATGCATCATGTCGCCCGTGATCACCGCCTCGCTGCCCTGCGAGGAAATGCGCACGCTCACGTGCCCCGGCGTGTGCCCCGGCGTGGGCATCAGCCGGATCTCGTCGGTGATGGCATGGTCCGGCGCGATGAAGTCGACGAGTCCCGCCGCGATCACCGGATCGATCGAATCCGCCAGGTGATTGACGGCATGATAGCCGCCGGTGTCGCGCAGCATCATCCAGTGGTCATACTCCTCGCGGCCGAACAGGTAGCGCGCGTTGGGGAAGGTCGGCACCCAGCGGCCATTCTCGAGGTGAGTGTTCCAGCCCACATGATCGAAATGCAGATGCGTGCAAAGCACGATGTCGACATTGGCCGCGGTGACGCCGACGGCGGCGAGATCCTGCATGAAGGAGGTCTGCAGGTGCGTAAACACCGGGAACTCGCGCTCGCGGTCCGCACCGATGCAGGTGTCGATCATGATGCGCCGGCCGCCGGCCTGGATGACGAATGCCTGGAAGTTCATGAGCATCCGGCCGGCGGGCGTCGCATAGTGGGGCTGCAACCAGGGATGCGCCAGCACCAGGGATGCGTCGGCGCCTTCGATGGCCATCCGGATGTCGTCCTCCCAGGCCCACACCTCGACGATGCGCGTGACCTCGACGTTGCCGATGCGCCAGGTCTTCATGTGTTCGATCGCCATCGGGTGCTCCCAAAGACTCAGGGTTGTCGGACGTCGAGCGGGGCCGCCGGCGGCGGGCGGCGGCCGCGGATCAGATCGGCCGCCTTTTCGGCGATCATCACGACGACGGCGTTGGTGTTGCCGCCGACGATCGAGGGCATCACGGACGCATCCGCCACGCGCAGGCCGGCCATTCCGCGGACGCGCAGGTCGGGATCGACGACGGCATAGGAGTCGCTGCCGATGCGGCAGGTGCCCACCGGATGATGCACCGTGTACGCGGTCGCCCGGATGAAGGCCGCAATGTCGGCATCGCTCGTGACCGCGGGCCCCGGCAGGGTCTCCGTGGCGGAGTATCTGCAGAAGGCGGAGCCGCCGAGGATGCGTCGAGAGAGCCGGATCGCACGAATCAACGGCTCGATGTCGGCGGCGACGCTGAGCAGACCGGGGTCGATCAACGGCGCGGCGTGGGGGTCGGCACTCGCCAGGCTCACGCGACCCCGGCTCCTGGGATAGAGCGACACGGGGCTGATGGCGAAACCATGCCCCACGGGCAGCGGGATGGGCGGTTTCGGACGCGCGGCGGGCTGGAAGACGAACTGCACATCCGGACGGTCCAGGCCCTCCGTGGTGCGCAGGAATCCCACCGACTCGAAGACGTTGCTCGCGAACGGGCCGCGCCGGGCGAACAGATATTGAGCGACGTTGTAGATGCCCCGCGGCAACGCGCGCCACGACAGGCCGTAGGAGGTGGTGTCGCGCGTCTGCATGACGACGGGACAGGCCAGGTGATCGTGCAGGTTGCGGCCGACGCCGGGGAGGTCGTGCAGCGCGGCGATGCCGAGGGCCTGCAATTCCCGTGCATCGCCCACCCCGGACAGCATCAGGAGCTGCGGGCTCTGCAGGGCGCCCGCCGTGAGGATGACGTCGCGCGTCGCGCGCACCTGCGCGGCGACCTGGCCGCGCGTGTACGCCACGCCGGTCGCGCGGCCATTCTCGATCACCACCCGGGTGGCGAGCGCATGCGTGATCACGCTGAGATTGGCCTTGCGCCGTGCCGCCGCGAGGAACGCCCGCGCCGTCGACTCGCGCCGTCCGTCGCGAATGGTGCCCTGGCGCCGCTTCACCCCTTCCGGATTCGGTCCGGTCAGGTCGGCGCACTCCGGGAATCCGAGCGCCATCGCCGATTCGATGAAGCTCCGGTTCAGGGGATTGGGGGGTCCCGGTGTGCTCACGTTCATCGGACCGCCGCGGCCATGTTGGACGGAGGGCGGATAATCCTCGTTGTTCTCCGACCGGGTGTAGTAGGGCAGCACCTCGGCGTAGCTCCAGCCGCTCGCGCCGGCGTCCACCCAGTCGCCGTAATCGCGCGGATGACCGCGCGAATACACCATGCCGTTGATCGAACCGGAACCGCCGAGCACCCTGCCGCGCGGCACGGGAATGCGGCGCCCGTCGAGATGCGCCTGCGGTGTCGTCGTGAAGCCCCAGTTCAGGCGCTTCGTGGCGATTGCCGCGCCGACCAGCGCGGGTGTGCGGATGAACGGGTGATCGTCCTCCCCACCCGCCTCCAACACACACACCCGCGTTCCCGGCTCCTCCGCCAGTCGTGCCGCGAGCGCACAGCCGGCGGTGCCGGCGCCGACGATGACGAAGTCGAATTCGCTGTCGTTCATCGACGACGGCGGATCAAGCGGTCGCCGCCACGATGGCGAGATCGCACAGCCGCTGCCAGCGCTCCAGATTGTCGTACGTGGTCATGAGCCCCGTCATGAGGCCGACGAAGCTGATCTGCCGCTCCGGATCGATCCAGAACAGGGTCGTCCCTGCGCCGTGGGCGCCGAACGTGCCGGGCGAGGCCAGCGTGCCGAACATCGAGGTCCCCATCCCGGAACCCCGGATCGAGAATCCGAGACCGAGATTCGCGGGCAGCACGATGCCGTTGTTCGCGCGGATCAGGGATGCATAGAATTCGTTCGGTTTGTCCCCGGTCCAGATCGTGCGCGCCGCATCCACCAACGCCTGCGACACGATGCGGCGACCGTCGAGCACACCGCCCAATCGCAGCATCTCGGCGAAACGCATCATGTCGGGCGCGGTCGACACGCAACCCACCCAGGGCATCTCCGCATGCTCCTCCTCGAAGGCGCCGTTGGGCCCGAGGTTGCTGTGACCGAGATGCGAGATCGGGTAATTGCCGCGAAATTCGGGGACCAGGTGCCGCGCCCGGAGGTCCTTGCGCAAGCCCATGGCGGTATCCTTCATGCCGAGAGGCCCGAACAGGTCCTCGGCCATGATCTGCCGGTAGGGGCGCTTCGCCGGGTCGAGGCGGCGCACCGCCTCGCCCATCAGGGCGTGATTGA
Organism: Nevskiaceae bacterium; assembly: GCA_037445285.1. Taxonomy (GTDB): domain Bacteria; phylum Pseudomonadota; class Gammaproteobacteria; order Steroidobacterales; family Steroidobacteraceae; genus Bog-1198. The sequence goes on from JBBIKV010000010.1 coordinate 26,856, forward strand.
CCATGGGCGAATAATCGACCCGCGTGCCGGGCTGCTCCACCGGATATGCCACCTCGCAGACGGCGCTGATGATTTCATCGAGATGATCGATGTACATCCCGGGACGCGGACAGTAGATGCTGGGTATGCCCGCGCTGTGGGTCAACAGGTGGAAAATCGTGACGCGGTTGCGCAATCCGCCGGAGAACTCGGGGATGATCCGGTGAATCGGCGTGGTGAGCGTCAACTGGCCGTTCTCGATCGCCCGGAACACCAGCATGTTGGTGAGGGCCTTCGTGACCGAGAACAGGCTGAACACCGAGTCCTTGGCCACCGCCCGCTTCTTGTCCTCGGCGCTGTGCCCGAAGGTCTGCGAATAAATCAGTTCGCCGGCCCGCGAGACGGCGATGTTGCCGCCGAAATAGAGCCCGGCGGCAATGTCGCCCTCCACGGCGGAGTTCAGCTTCGCCCACCTCGAATCGTCGGATACGCCGGATTTGTCGGTAGCCACTCACGTTCCTCCTGTCCCGGTGAATGCCACCGGCGTTCGGATGAGGTTAGCGTGCACCCGTCGCCGGGTCTTGTTGTCCAGCGAAGAGCGTTTGCCGCCTTGCGAAGCGGCGACCGCTATTCCTACTGGGTGCGCAGCCCCGCGCGGTAATCGCGGGGCGCCATCCCGAACTTGCGGCGAAAGACACGGCAAAAAGTGCTCAGATCGTTGAATCCCGAGCCGAATGCCACCTCGGTGACGGCGGCGAGGGAGCCCACGCGGGACAGTTCACGGGCCGCACGATCGAGGCGCCGGGACTGGATGTACGCGCCCGGCGTCGTGCCGCTTTCGGCGAAGATCATCTGTACGTAGCGCGGGCTCACACCCAGCTCCGCGGCGACGGCATGCGCACCGAGTTCCGGGTCGCATAGATGCGCCTCGATGAAGCGGAACATGTCCTGCTGGCGCCGCTCCCGCGGCGATATGACCGGCCGCGCGGCGAATTGCGCGGAATACGCCATTTCCACGAGCGGCCAGATCACCTCGCACAGAGAATCCGCCCAGCCCAACTCGTCCCCGTCCAGTTGCTCCCAGGCGTTGCGCACGAAGCTCGAGAGAATCGCGCGCGGGCCGTGATCCGCGCGCATGGGTATCCCGGCCATCTGCCGCAGGCCAGGCAGCCGCCCCTCCGCATCGGCCAGCGGCAGACGGATGACGATCACCTGTGTCGCTTCGGAAAAATCCAGCTGAAACGACTGCGCAGGATCGTACAGCGTGAAATCGCCGGGCTCGAGGCTGCATACCCGGTCGCCGGTCCTCGTGGTGCTGCGGCCGCCGTGCTGGACCTGCAGATTCAGGACGCCCGCACGCTCGCCGCCTGGCACCGACCGGATCGTCGCGGCATTGGAGACCGGCGAGACGATCTCACAATTCCGCAACCGCACGCACTTCATGGAGGCGCCGAAGCCGGCGCGGTCGACCGCATCGATCGCTAGCGGACCGATGGTCGAGCAGGCCACATGGTTCCAATACGCAAGCCGGTCGGTCTGTACGAGATCCGCCGTCGAATAGGTCTCGACCCTGTTCATGCCTTGTCCTCCCCGGACTCGACAGTCCTCTGGCGGGACCGCACGCAACACCGGTTCATCCTAGACCATCCCCGGAACGCAATACAAGCGGATTGTCGCGATGCACGGCCCGCTTCGCAAGCGGTCCGCGGCCCGGCCGTCAGGGCTTGGCGGCGGCGTCCAGTTCGGCGAAGGTCTCCTGCGCCGCGCGGAAGCTGTCGACCGCGGCCGGCACGCCGGCGTAGATCGCGACCTGCAGCAACACCTCGGCGATCTGCGCACGCGTCAGCCCGTTCGTGAGCGCGCCGCGCACGTGCGCCTTGAGTTCGTGCGGCCGATTGAGCGTGCTGATCATCGCGAGGTTGATGAGACTGCGCTGGCTGCGATCCAGACCTTCGCGGCCCCACACCGCACCCCAGCAATATTCCGTGACGAGTTCCTGCAGGGGACGATTGAATTCGGTCATGCCGGCCAGCGCCTTGTCCACGTAGGCGTCGCCCAGGACGGCGCGGCGGATTTTCATGCCCTTGTCGAAGAGTTCGGTTGTCATGGCGTGTCTCGCTGTGGGGAATGGATTCAGACGGACCGCTCGGGATCCAGCCCGGCGTCGGCTTCGATGATCTTCGTCATCGCGGTGAAATCCGCGGAGGCGCCCAGCGCCGCCACCGTCCGTTCGAGGAGCGCGCGGACGGCGGTCCCCACCGACAGTGGCACCCCGAGCGTCTGCGCCTCCTCGACGCACAGGCGCACATCCTTGAGGCACAGGCCTGCCGCGAAACCGAAATCGAAGCTGCGGGGCAATACCGCGCGCGGCCATTTGTCCTGGGTCGCGCTGCTGCGTCCGCTCGACACGTTGAGCACCTCGATCATCCGTACCGGATCGAGGCCGGCCTTGATGCCGACGGTCATCCCCTCGGCGGTGATCGCGATCGCGCAGGCGCCCAGCAGATTGTTGACGAGTTTCATGGTCTGGCCGGCGCCGGGCGCCTCGCCCATGAAGAAGGCCTTGCCCAGAATTGCGATCAGCGGGGCCACGCGCAGCCAGGCCGACTCGGGGCCTGCCACCATCAGCGCCAGCGTGCCCTCGCGGGCTCCCTTGATGCCGCCGGAGACCGGGGCTTCGACGGAATTCAGTCCGCGTGCGCCCAGCGCCGCCGCCAGTTTGGCGGCCGCGGCCGGACCGGAGGTCGACAGATCGACGACCGTGTCGAGCCGCGTCCCGTGGATGAGGCCGCGCTCCCCGAGCACCGTGTCGATCACGATGGCCGGGCTCGGCAGGCTCGTGAAGACGATGCCGGCCGCATCGCCGACCGCCTGCGCCGTCCCGACCGGCACCGCGCCCATCGCCGCCAGCGCGTCCCGCGCCCGGGCGTCGATGTCGTGCACGACGAGCCGGTGCCCCGCCCCGATCAGGCGGCCCGCCATAGGCGCGCCCATCCGCCCCAACCCGACGAAGCCGAGATCCATCAGGGCGCCCTCGCGATGAGGGGCGGCAAATCCAGGCGCGCCACGTCGACGACGCCGGGCACGCCTGGAAACCGCCGCAATACGGCCGGATCGTGGCCGGGGATGATGTGATCCAGCGACGGTGCCAGAGCGCGCAGGGCGCGCAGCGAGTCGAGATAGGCCGGGACGTCGACGAGAATGGGAAACGGCGCCTCGCGCTCCAGATTCGCCCAGAAATGCGCCGCGTCGGACGCGAGCACGACCGGACCGCGCTCGGTGTCGACCCGCACGGCCTGCAGTCCGGGGGTATGGCCCGGCAGGCGGTGCAGCGTGATCCCGGGGTACAGGGTCGCCGCACCGCGGTGGAACACGACGCGACCGTCGAATACGCGGCGGACCATCTGCACGACGTTCTCCGCATCGAACGGCGCGGCCAGGTGGCCGTGCGTCATCGCACGCCCCGTGCAGTAGGAGAGTTCGTCGTCCTGGACGTGGAATCGCGCATTCGGGAAAGCGGCGACGCCGCCCGCATGATCGTAGTGCATGTGCGTGATCACGACGTCCGTGAGCGCCGCGGCGTCGAGCCCAAGCGCGGCCAGGCCGTCGGCGACGGGCCGCAGCAGGGTCCGACCCCGCGCCCGGGCGGCGGCGGCGTCGAACCCGGTGTCCACCAGTATCGTGTGCGCATCGTTGGCGACCACCCACACGTAGTAGTCGAGCGGCATGTCCGAATCATGCTCGTCGCCGCCCAGGAAATTCCCGGCCGACCGGCGTTGCAGATGTCCATAACGCACCGCGTGGATCCGGTATTGCATCGGTCCCCCGCACTCAGCCCGCGGCCAGGATGCCGCCGTCGACGTGCAGGATCTCGCCGTTGACGAACGACGCCTCGTCACTCAGGAGATACAAGGCCGCCGCCGTGGCATCCGCGTCGCGCCCGAGCCGGCGCATCGGAATGCGTGCGGCGCGGCGCTCATATTCCTCGCGCGGGGTGATCGCGACAGCGCCCGGCGTCGGAATCGAGCCGGGAGCGAGCGCATTCACCCGCACGCCGCGCGGACCCAGTTCGGCGGACAGCGTGCGGGTCAACGATCCGAGCGCCCCCTTCACCATGCTGTACACCGCGGTGGCGGGAAATCCCCGCTCGGCGACCGGCGAGGCGAGATTCAGCAGGACGCCGCCGCGCGCCGGATCCATCTGCGCGAGCAGTATCTGCGCGCCCCACACCGCACCCTTGATGCCGATCGCGAGCATCCGATCGATGATCTCCTCGGTGACCGACTCGATCGGATCGTAGCGCAGCAGCATGGCATTGCTGACCACGGCGTCGAGGCGGCCGATGCGGGCGGCGGCGGCCGTGTAGGCGGCACGGTCGGCGACGTCGACGACGGCCGTCGTGATGCGTCCCTTCGCGGCCGGGTCGAACTCGGCCGCAAGCTGCGCCAATGATCCAGAATCGACGTCGAACGCCGCCACGCTGGCGCCGGCATCGGCGGCACCGAGCGCGAGCGCCCGGCCCAGGCCGCGGGCAGCCCCGGTGATGAGGATCGACTTTCCGGTGAAATCGAAGATCAGGGACATGCGCGCTCCGGTTTCACGGTTGCAGACCGTTCCACGGCGGAGCGTGCGCCGGGCCGGGCGATATGGCTTGGCCGGCGACGAACGCAGGTTGACCCTGTGCGAAGCGGAGGGACGTCGACAGACCCGTGCGCGGGCCCTATGCTCACGCGCCACTGCCGCAAGAGACACACGGGGGGAATGACGATGAAGACGGATTGGTCGACCCGGCCGGCAACCGCCGTCCTGTGCTTGATGACTCTGGCCCTGTCGTTGGCGGGCCGGCCGGCGGGCGCCGCCGCCGACCCCATGCGGCTGTATGCGCTCGACTGCGGCGGCATGGACTTCACCAACATGGGCATCTTCTCCGACACCGGCGACTATGACGGCAAAACCGGGTCGATCGACGACCCGTGCTTCCTGATCGTTCATCCGAAGGGCATTCTATTATGGGACGCCGGCCTGGGCGATGCGTACTTCGGACGCAGCGCCCCCCCGAACCAGGATGGCGTGAGCCTGCACGTCCGGACAAAACTCCTCGACCAGATGGCGCTGCTCGGCATCGCGCCGGCAAAAGTCACCTTCCTGGCCTTTTCGCACTTTCACCTGGACCACACGGGCAATGCGAACGCCTTCACGGCATCGACCTGGATCGTGAACCAGAAGGAACTCGATTGGGCCCTGGGCTCACCGACGCCGCCGGTGGTCGATCCGCAGAGCTTCAGTGCGGTGAAGACCGTGCGCACGCAGATGATCACCGGCGACTACGATGTATTCCACGATGGAACGGTGCGGATCCTGAAGGCGCCGGGGCATACCCCGGGGCATCAGGTCCTGCTGCTCGAACTCGCGCATGCGGGGCCGGTCATGCTGTCGGGCGATTTGTATCATCTGCGGTCGGATCGACCGCACGGCCGGACGTCCGCACGCATGATGGTCGTGAACAGCAGCCGGGCCGAATCGCTGGCGTCGGTCGACCGCATCGAGACGATTCTGGCGAACACCCATGCGCGGCTCATCATTCAACACGATCCCGACGACATCAAGGCCCTGCCGGTGAGTCCGGCGTATCTGGACTAGCGGCCGCGAGTACGCAGGTGCTAATCGAGTACGCAGGTGCTAATCGAGTACGCAGGTGAAGTTGCGGGCCTCGTCGGGCGATGCGCCGGCCCTTCCCGTGAATTTGGGCCACTTGGGATATGGGCACATGGGCCGCGTACGGCCGCGGCCGTCCGCATTCTCGTCGACGGCGAGCAGTTCGTTCGGCGCCCGGCCGCTTTCCCGCCAATGGTCGAGCGCGGTGAGATCATCGTACCTGGCGTTGAACGTGCCGAACCCATGCGACAACCCCGGCACCTCGTAGAACCGCACGAACGAGTCCATCGCCGCCCGCCCCAGCCGGGCGAGATGCCGCCGGTAATAGGCCACGCTGTTGCCGGGTGCGATGAAGTCGTCCTCGGTGCCGTGCACCAGGATGATCTTGCCGCCTCGCGAGCGAAACGGCGCGAGATCCACGTTGGTCACGTCCATGATGGCCGCGACCTCGTCGATTCGCACCCGATAGGCCGCCGGATCGAAGGTCAGGGGATCGAAGCCGGGATTCCTCGTGATGATGTATTTCACGGTGGCCGCGCCCGCGTTGTACAGCAGCGCATCTGCCATCGTGGGCGGATTGCCCGGAATGGGACGTGTGCCGAAATTCGAGATTTGAAACCGCGACCCCTCGAGCAGCGCCCAGGGCGCGAACTCGTCGGCCCCGCCGACGGGGAACCCTGGTCGATACGGCGAAACGATGCGCACCACGGCGGCGATTTGCGCATCAGAGAGGCACTCGGCGCCGGTGTCCCCGCCGCCGGGACAGCGCAACGTGTGCCTGACGGTGGCGATATTGAACACCCGACGGCAGGCGGCGAGGTTGCTGATGATTCCATCGGAGACGCCGTCGAGCGGATCGCAGGCCTTGCGGACCGCATCGGTCAGCATCCGTGTCTTCGACGGGCTCAGCCAACCGGCACCGCCGTTGCCATACACCGCCCGGCCCACGTTCAGCGATCCCAGGTGCAGCAGCGTGACGTCGTAGGCGGGATAATTCGCAACCACGCCGTCGTAGTCCGGCGCGTAGCGCGCCGCCGCATCCAGCGCCTCGTGGCCGCCCTGAGAGTTGCCGACGAAATAGCTGCGCCTCGGCCTGGAGCCGTAGCGCGCCGCGACGATCTCGACCGCAACGTCGTGCACCTTCTTCACCGATTCATGACCGTAGTTGCGCAGCGCCTCCTCGTTGAGCCCAAAGGAGCCGTCGAAGCCGGGCTTGCCCTGGTGTCCGCCGTCGCCTCCCGCCGTGGTGTAGCCGCGCCGCAGAGGAGTCGGCACCGCTTTGGGCTGCAGTCCCTCGGCTCCGGTGCCGGTGACGAGCGACCCGTCGAATGCACCACCGCCCATCTGCAACAGCTTGTGATTCCAGAGGCTCGGCAGGTTGACCTCGAACTGCATGCGCGGCGCCGCCGGACTCGAGGGGTCGATCCAGCCCTTGACCTCGCAATACTCGCCGTTCACGTTGTCATCGGCCGCAGCGGATATCAGCCGACCGCTGTCCACCCGCGCGCCGCCGGTCGGCAGACCGATCCTGGCCGCCGGGATCTCGAGCCCGGACAGCGCCTCGCACGCCGCTTGGGCCGTCGAGGGTTCGGCCGCGATGCCCAGGCGCACCGCCAGCGCACAGGCCAGTAAAACCATCACGCGCATCGATCCTCCTGAATCGGTCATCCCACAGGGTAACCCGGCAGGATGCTGCCCGTCACCGGCAAGGGCCGGCATGGGCGCCGATGGTGGAAACCCTCGGTGGGTGGCGCACATCGCCCTATGCGGGCTTGACGGGCCGCGCGCGGTAGCCGATACATGCCCCATGTCGTTTAGCCCCATGTCGTTTACACGCGTACGCATCCTGGTTTTCCCTGCGAGTTGGCTGCCTTGCCACCCGGTGCGGTCGCTCGGTCTGTGGATCCTTCTGCTCGTCGGCGCAGTCCATGCAGGCGCCGAGGCCGGCGAGCGTGCACCGCTTGAGCATATTCTCTTCGTCGGCAACAGCTTCACCTACGGTCATGGCGCGGCCGTGCGTCGCTATCGCACGCACTCGGTCGAAGACTTGAACGGTGAGAGCACCGGCGGCGTGCCGGCTTTGTTCAAGTCGTTCGCGTCGCAAGCAGGCCTGTCCTTCGACGTTTTCGTGGAGACGCATCCGGGCGTCGGGCTGGACTGGCACATCGAGCACAAGCTGGACGTGATCGGCGACCGGCCGTGGGACGTCGTCGTGCTGCAGAGCTACAGCACGCTGGACGCGCAGCATCCGGGTGACCCGGCCGCCTTGATCCGGGACGTCCACACTTTGGCGGCGGCGGTCGAGGCGCGCAATCCGGCGGTGGACGTGCGGCTCACGGCCACCTGGCCGCGGGCGGATCAGGTTTATCCGGCCGGAGGAGCCTGGCATGGCCGCTCGATCGAGGCGATGACCCGCGACCTGCGGGCCGGCTATGCCGCGGCGGCGGAGGGAACGCCGGGGGTCAAGGGCGTCGTGCCGGTCGGGGATGCCTGGTTGCGGGCGATCCACGAGGGTGTGGCGGATGCGAATCCGTATGACGGCATCGATGCCGGCCGGATAAATCTCTGGACGGACGACGATTATCACGCCAGCGACTATGGCTACTATCTCGAGGCGTTGATGCTCTTTGGCAGCATCACGGGCCGCGATCCGCGGTGGTTGGGCGCCCTCGAATGCTCGGCGGTGGAGTTGAAGCTGGCGCCCGGGACGGCGACCGCCCTGCAGCGAGTGGCTTATGAGGAATTGGCGGCGCAGGGAGTGTTGGCGGGTGCGCGCGCCCCCGGGACGCGACCGATGCACGGCCGCCGCGTCTGCCCATGATGCCGACATGACAGCCGGACGCGACGACAACCTGGAGCGCCTGCGCGGCATCGCGCGACGCGTGATGCGCGAACGGGACCTGTTGCCCGAGTTCACCGCCGAGGCACGGGCCCAGGCCGCGGCGCTCGCGGGACCCGCCCGGTCCCGGGATCCATCGGTCGTGGACTTGCGCGACCGGCCGTGGGCATCCATCGACAACGACGACTCCCTCGACCTCGATCAGCTCTCGGTCGCGAACCTGCTGGCCGACGGCGCGGTGCAAGTGCTGGTGGCGATCGCCGACGTCGATGCGGCGGTGCCGAAGAATTCGGCGATCGACCGGCACGCCGCGCACAATACGACGTCGGTGTATACCGCGGCCCAGGTTTTTCCGATGCTGCCCGAGCGGCTCTCCACGAATTTGACCTCGCTCGCACAGGATCAGGACCGGCTGTCGATCGTCGTCGACATGACGGTCGATCCGCAGGGGGTCGTGCGGCAATCGCGGCTGTATCGCGCGCAAGTCCGCAACCGTGCCAAGCTCGCGTACGACGGGGTCGCCGCCTGGCTGGAGGGCACCGGCGCGGTTCCGGCGCCCGTCGCCGGCGTGCACGGCATGGCGGAGCAGCTGCGTCTGCAGGAACGCGTCGCGGCCGTCCTCAAGCAGCTGCGCCAGACGCACGGTGCGCTCAGTCTCGAGACGTGCGAGGCACGTCCGGTGTTCGAAGCGGGGCTGCTCAGCGATCTTGCGCCCGATGCGCCGAACCGGGCGAAGGAATTGATCGAGGATTTCATGATCGCGGCGAACACCGCGACCGCGCGGTATCTCGACGGTCGTCACCTGCCGTCGCTGCGTCGGGTCCTGCGCGAACCGGAGCGCTGGAGCCGGATCGCGGCGGTCGCCGCCTCGCTCGGCAGCCGCCTGCCCGATGCGCCGAGCGCTCCGCAGCTCAACGCGTTCCTGCTGCGGCGCCGGCAGCAAGACCCCGCGGGTTTCGGGGACTTGTCGCTGACGATCGTGAAGCTGCTGGGACGGGGTGAGTACGTGCTCGAGCGGCCGGGGACGCGGGATCCGGGTCACTTCGGTCTTGCGATCAACGGTTATACCCATTCCACCGCGCCGAACCGGCGGTTTCCCGACCTCATCACGCAGCGATTGGTGAAAGCGGCGTTCGCCGATGCGCCGGCACCTTACGCGGACCCGGAGCTCGCCGCCCTCGCGGCGCACTGCACCCGGCAGGAGGACAACGCGGCCAAGGTCGAACGCTTTCTGCGCAAGTCCGCCGCGGCGCTTCTGCTCGCGGGACGGGTCGGCCGGCGTTTCGACGGCATCGTCACGGGCGCCTCGGCCAAGGGCACCTGGGCCATGATTTAGGCGCCGACGACCGAGGGGAAGATCATCAAGGGATTCGCCGGCCTCGAGGTGGGCGACCGGGTGCAGGTGGAACTCGTGCACACGGACGTGGAACGGGGCTTCATCGATTTCGTGAGGGTGCATTGAGATGACGAACGACATCAAGCTGGCCTACGAAGACGCGGCGTTTCTGGGCGGCGAGGCGGGAAGGCCGCTGCGCATCCTCGCGGAATATCTCGAGCCGCTGCGGCGCTTCGAGCTTGCGAAGGTCCGCGACACCGTCGTGTTCTTCGGGTCGGCGCGCGCCCGGCCGGACGGTCAGATGGCGAAGTACTACGCCGACGCGCGCGAACTCGCGCGACGGGTGACCGGGTGGTCGAAATCCCTGTCCTCCCACGAGCATCGCTACGTCGTGTGTTCGGGCGGCGGCGGGGGCATCATGGAGGCCGCCAACCGCGGCGCCGCGGATGCCGGAGGGCGCTCGATCGGTTTGAACATCAGTCTGCCGCACGAACAGCACCCGAATCCCTACATCACGCACTCGCTCACGCTGGAATTCCATTACTTCTTCATGCGCAAGCTGTGGTTCGCGCATCTGGCGCGGGCGCTCGTCGTCTTTCCCGGCGGCTTCGGCACCCTGGACGAATTGACCGAGATCCTCACCCTCGCGCAAACGCGCAAACTCGACCGGCCGATTCCGGTGATCCTGTACGGATCGAGTTATTGGAAGGAGATCATCAACTTCGACGCCCTCGTGCGGCATGGGGTGATCGCGCCCGAGGACCTGCAGTTGTTCGAGTTCGCCGACGAACCCGCCGCGGCCTTCACCGCGCTGACCGCCAAGCTGCTGGCGAACCAGGACGAGACGCGACCCGCCTTCGCCCACTCGCGCACGCGCACGTCGCCCGGATAGCCCAAGGAGCAGCGAAAATCATGACGACCAGCGGACCCGCACGACCTCCGGCGGACCTCACGCAGCTCACGCTGGTGGAGGCCATGGGGATGCTGCGCGGCAGGACCGTCTCGCCCGTCGAACTTGCACGGGCGTTCATCGACCGTATCGAGCGGTTGAATCCCGCATTGAACGCGTTCATCACGGTGACCGCGGAGCAGGCGCTGCAACAGGCAAGGGAGGCGGAGGCCGAGATCCAGCGGGGCCAGTGGCGCGGCCCCCTTCACGGCATGCCCCTGGCGCTCAAGGACCTGATCGACACGGCCGGTATCCGCACCACGGCGGCCAGCGCCGTCTTCAAGGACCGCATCCCCACGGAGGACGCGGAAGTGGTGCGCCGGCTCAAGGGCGCTGGGGCGGTGCTCCTCGGCAAGCTGAACATGCACGAATTTGCGTATGGCGGCACCTCGGTACCGAGCTACTTCGGCGCGGTTCGCAATCCTTGGAATCTCGCCCGCATTGCCGGCGGATCGTCGGGAGGGTCGGCTGCGGCCGTTGCGGCGGGCCTGTGTATCGGCGCGTTGGGGTCGGACACGGCGGCGTCCGTCCGCCAACCGGCGGCCCATTGCGGCGTCGTCGGCCTGAAGCCCACGTATGGGCGGGTCAGCACCCGCGGCGTCATTCCGCTGTCCTGGTCGCTGGATCACATCGGGCCGCTTTGCCGCTCGGCTGCGGATGCCGCGCTGCTCTTGGAGGCCATCGCCGGATACGACCCGCTGGAACCCTCGAGCGCGGACCGGTCCGTGGAGCGCTATGCGAGCGCCATGCATGCCGCAGCGGCGCCGCTGCGGATCGGCGTCGTCCGCCGGCCCTACTTCGAGAACCTCGACCCGGACATCGAGGCCGCGGTGCAGGCATCGATCGAGCAACTCGAGGGCATCACCGCCGGCGTACGCGACGTGGAGCTGCCCTACACGAACGTCCTGCTGACCATCGCCTCGGCCGAGGCCTACGCCTTTCACGAACCCCATTTCACCCGCACCCCGCAGCTGTACCAGGCCATGACGCGGCAGCGCCTGGCACAGGCCGCCGGCATCTCCGCCGCGGACTACGTGAACGCGCGGCGGGAGATGGAGCGCCTGCGCTGGAATGCCGACGGCGCTTTTTCAAGCGTCGATTTGCTGGTCACGCCGACGACCGCGGCCGCACCGATCACCCTAGAGTCAGGTCATCTGGATCCTCCCCCGCCGCCGGACGGAACGCCGCTCGAGTTCCGCAACACGCATATGTTCGATGTGCTGGGCCTGCCCGCGATCTCCGTGCCCTGCGGGTTCACCCGGGACGGCATGCCCATCGGATTGCAGATCGCGGGACCCCGCTTCGGCGAGTCGCGGGTGCTTGCTCTTGCGCATGCCTTCCAACGGATCACCGATTGGCACCTGCGCTCGCCGCGGGGCGGGGGAATGATCCAGCCTTGATGCGGCGCAAAACGCACCGCAATGCTCCCGGTCGCGCCGGTGGTTCCACCCTCGAGCCGGTGGTGCCACCCTTGAATTATTTCCCGGCGTCCTCAACTCATTTTCCGGACGCGTCGGGATCCACCCGGCGCGATGTCGTGACGATCAGCTGACAAAAAGGAGAATCCGCCGTGAACAATGTGGTGAGACAAGACGCGTGGAACCTGATGCCGCGTCTTCAGGACGAGATCAACCGCCTCTTCGGCAGCGCGAACCAGAGCGACAGCAGCTCGGCGACTGCGACCTGGGTGCCGCCCGTCGACATCTACGAGTATGCCGATCGGTTCGAATTGTATGTCGACGTCCCCGGCGTCGATCCAAACAAAGTGGATCTGACCCTCGAAGGCGGCGTACTCACGCTGTCCGGTCAGAGGAACGAAGTCGTCACCCAAAGGCAAAGCGAAGACGCCCAGTATCGGCGCACCGAACGCGGCGTGGGCCACTTCTATCGACGCTTCGTGCTGCCCGACACGGTGGACAGCGACAAGGTGAATGCGGCCGGCAAGGATGGCGTGCTCAGAGTCACCATCCCGAAACAGGCAAAGGCCATGCCGCGACGCATTCAAATCAGCGCCTGACACCAGTCGAGAGTCGATCTGCAGCCCGGGGCGCGCAACGGCTTGCGCGTCCCGGGACTCCCGACGCGGGCGGTCCGGTTCAGGCCCGGGGCTCGGTGCCCACGAATGGCGTCTTTTGATCGCGGGGCACCGGGCGCCGCCGCGCCTTGCGCCACAGGTCGTACAGCAGGAGCGCGCCGGTCAGCGTGCCCAGAGTCGCGAAAAAGGCTCGCGGACCGAACAAGGACATCAGACTACCCGACAAGACGGGCCCGAGCGCCGCGCCGGTGCCGTTCATGAGCAGCAGCGCACTGCTGGCGGCAACCATCTGCGCGGGCTCGAGCTTGTCATTGACATGGGATGTCGACAGCGAATACAGCGTCAACACCAGGCCGCTGAACAAGCCCGCAAGGGTGAGGAACACCCCCTTCGGCAGACCGGGGAAGACCACGATGCCGCCCGCGACCAGGGTCGCCAGGGCGCAAATTCCGGCGATCACCGTACGACGGTCGATCCGATCGGAGAGCCTGCCCACGGGGTACTGCGTGACCACCGCCGCCAGAATGCTCACCCCCATGAAGGTCGCCACGCCGTCGGTATCCAAACCCTCCAGGCGCGCGTACACCGGGCCCATCGAAAAGACGATGGCGGACGTCAGCCCGGATACGGTGACCCCCACGACGCCGAGCGGGGAATTTCGATACAGTTCCCGGAGACGCACCCTGCCCGGCGCCGCCGGCTGCGGGATCTGTTGGGCGGACAGCACGATGGGCACGAGCGCCAGCGAGATCAGCACCGACACCAACATGAACGGGGTGGCCGTGCTCGGGCTCCATACCATGAGCAGAAACTGGGCGGCGCCGAGACCGATGTACAGGATCAGCATGTACACCGCGAACAGCCGGCCCCGGTTGGTGCGGGTCGCGCGGTCGTTGAGCCAGCTCTCGGCCACCACGTAGATGCCGGCGAGGCACAACCCCGACACCAGCCGCATCACACCCCACACCACCGGCTGGATGAAGCTGCCCTGGAGCAGGATCGCCGCGGATGCGATCGCCGCGAGCGCGGCGAACACGCGGACGTGCCCCACCTGCCGCAGGAGCGGGGGCGCGATGCGGGTGCCGAGCAGGTACCCGACGTAGTAACTGGACATGATGATGCCGGTCACCGGCGGCGGGAACCCCTCGAGCGTCGCGCGCAGCGCCAGCAGCGTGCTCTGCAAACCCGCACCCAGCATGAGCACACCCATGCCGAGCAACAGGGGCCACGTGGCGGCGATGGCTTTGAGCGGCAACTCAGTCGTCCGCGGGCGGGAACGGGCTCGGCACCTGCGCCACACGGGCGGTGTGGACCGCCAAGGCACGGTACAACCCGGCGATCCGCGGTTCCGACGCGAGGAGTGCCGTGAACTGCCGCTGCACGAGTGCCGCATCGCCGCGCACGATGGGACCGGTCATGGCGGCTCGCGGCCCGGCGGCGAGCGCAGTGTCCACGCTGCGCCGGACGAGCGGGGCGATCATCTCGCGGCTCACCTGCGGCGGAATGCCGAGCAACTCGTGCGTCTCGACGGCCGCCTGCAGGAGGGCGACCACGTAGTTCGAGGCGAACACCGCCGCCGCGTGATACAGCAGCTTGTGCTCCGTCGATGAGGCGACGACGGTCGCGCCGATCTGCTCAAACAGCCTGCCGAGAAGGCCGCGCGCGCGCGGGTCCCCTTCGATCGCGCAATACGTCCCGGCGAATGCCCCGGCGGACATCGGCAGCTCCGAAAACGTCATCAGAGGATGCGCGCTCGCCGTCGCCGCCCCGCGGCGCCGCGCCGCCTCCAACAGCTCCGAGGACTCCGCCCCGCTGCAGTGAAAGACCGTGGAGGACTCATCGACACACCCCCCCGCGACCAACCGGGCGGCCGACGCGGCAATGGCCCCGTCCGGCGTCGCAATCAGGAAGAGATCTGCACGGCGCAGGTCCTCGTAGCCGGCGACCGCCCGACCCGCGCCGATGCGGTCGACCGCGCGGTGCGCCGCATCGAGCGACCGGCAGAGGACATCCTGTACGCGCAGGCTCCCGCGGGCGGCCCAAAGACGCCCGAGACCGGTCCCCAGCCGCCCGCCGCCGACTATCGAAAGACTCGTTGGCAAGTGCCCTCGCTCCATTGTCCGTGGGTGCGGCGAGGGTCGGTTCCGCAACCGACCTCGACGCGCGGAGGCGCATTCTACCGCTCGTCGATCCGCAGCGTCATGAACGCTGCGATCACCAAGGGCACCGCGAAAGCGGCAAAGATGACCCGCAGGGAAAAATGGGCCCCGACCATCAGGCCGCCGACCACGGGACCGAGCACCGCGCCGCCGCGGCCGAGGCCGAGTGCCCAACCCACCCCGGTACTGCGCATGTGGGCCGGATAGACGCGCGCGGCGAGCGCCCAGAACCCGTTGAAGCCGCCCTGGACGGTGATGCCGACGACCCCGGCCACGACCAGGGTCAACCAGACGGGCATGGCGACGCCGCCGAAGATCAACATGGTGAGGGTTGCCGCCCCGAAATAGCACGCCATCACGCGGTTCAGCGGATGGCGGATCGCGATCCAACCGACGGCGGCGGTGCCGATGAACGCCCCCAGGTTGTAGGTGGCGCCGGCATAGATCGCCTGCGCCAGAGGCAGTCCCGCCTGCGATGCGAGCTTCGGGATCCAGGAGATGACGAAGTACAGGTCGAAGTAGCCGAGCGCCACCGCCGACCACAGCAGAATGCTCGACCGCGCCCTTCCCTCCCTGAACAGCACGGCGACCCCGATGCCATGCACCTTGGGCGCCGCCGGCGGCAGTTCCGTCAATGCCGCCAACGACAATCGCCGCCGGATCGCGTTGATCCGGGCGAGCGCGTTCGCCGGCTGGCGCAGGAAGAGGGCGTCGGGCCCCAAGCCGGCATCGAGCAGATT
>JBBIKV010000010.1:42557-74830 GCA_037445285.1 Nevskiaceae bacterium
GGCTGGCGCAGGAAGAGGAAGGACAGGGATTCGGGAAGCGCGAAGGCGATCAGCACCAGCAACAGGACGCTGAAGGCGCCGATGCCCATCAGCAGCGACTGCCAACTGGTTCCGGGAATCATCCTGGCGGCGGCGAAGGCCGTCAAAATCGATCCGAACGGCCATCCAGCCTGCACGAACCCCACCGCGAAACTCGTGTGCCGCCCGGGGGCATATTCCGCCGCCATCGTCGTCATGGTCACGCCGATGGTGCCCACGCCGACGCCCACGACGAGCCGCGCCAGCATGAGCTGCCCGACGGTCCCGGCCATGCCCGACAGGATCATGGCCG
This sequence comes from Nevskiaceae bacterium, assembly GCA_037445285.1. GTDB lineage: Bacteria > Pseudomonadota > Gammaproteobacteria > Steroidobacterales > Steroidobacteraceae > Bog-1198. The sequence continues at coordinate 42,889 of JBBIKV010000010.1, forward strand.
CGGACGTGACGGCGAGCGCGGCCAGCAGCATCGGCCGCCGGCCGAACCGGTCTGCGAATGGCGCGACGAAGAGGCACCCCACCGCCATTCCGGCAAGACTCGCACTGAACAGCACACCGAGCCTTTCGGGACCGACGGACCAATCCGCCGACAGCACGGGCGCGATGAACGACATGATGAGCAGGTCCGTCCCGTCCAACATGTTGAGCAGGAAACACAGTGCGACGACGACGACGCGCGTGGCCGTCCAGTCCGGCGAAGCGTTCGATTGATGCATTGAATTCGACACCTCGATGGTCTACGCGGTTCTTCCACCCAACAGCGCTGCACCGCGCTGCCGGCACAGCCTCTCGAAGGTGGCGCTGACCTTCGAGCGCGGCGCCGCCCGGTTCCGATGCAGGTAGACCGGCATGGACGTCGCATCCCGCAGCGTCACTCGTACCACGTCGGGAAACCCGCAGTCGCGCGCCGTCTGCTCGTCCACGATGGCGACCCCCAGATTGCGCGCCACGAACGCACAGGCGGTTTCGGCGAACCGCACGCGGGTCGCCACCACGAGCTCGACGCCCGCCCGCTGGCACAGGTCGGCGATGGCACGGCCATGCGGGGTGTCCGGCGCGAACGATACCAGGCGCTCCGCCGACAATTCGCGGACGTTCAACGGGGATTTTGCCGCCAATGCGTGCCCCCGGGGCAGCACCGCCACCAGGGGGGTCGAACCGATGCGGGTGCTCGCCAGATTGGGATGATCGATGCCGTAGATCGTGAGTGCGAACTCGCTGCGGCCCACGATCAGGTAGTCGGTCATCTGCTCCACCGACAGGACGTCGAACTGGATGATGAGCCGTGGATGGGCCTCCTGAAGCCCCCGCAGCAACTCGGGCGCGAGGCCGCGCCCCAAGGACGGCGAGGCACCGAGACGGAACACCACGTTCTCCCCGGCGATCAAGCGCGCGACGATATGGTCCAGGTTCTCGATGCTGCGATGGATGCCTTCGACTTCGAGGTACAGGGTGTTGGCCTCCGCGGTCGGAACCAGCCGGCCATGCACCCGGTCGAACAACAGGAATCCGAGCCGGCTTTCGAGGTGTTTGATCATGCGGCTGAGACCCGGTTGCGAAGCACCCAGCATCTGCGCCGCCGCGCTCATGGTGCGCGTGAGCATGATGGCTCGGAACACCTCGATCTGCCTGAAGTTCAGCATCGGCCACCCATAACACGAGGGCATGGATGACCCCCATCTTGTTCTTTGACGGCCGCCGGCGGGTCGGCGATCTTGCGCCCATGATGAACTCGATCGCCACCGTATCGCTCAGCGGCACCCTGGACCGAAAACTCACCGCCATTGCCGCGGCCGGCTACGGCGGCGTCGAGATCTTCGAGAACGACCTGCTGGGCTTCGACGGAAGCGCTCGCGACGTCGGCCGCATGATGGCCGATCTGGGGCTGGTCTGTACCTGTTATCAGCCGTTCCGGGACTTCGAGGGCCTGACCGGCGCTGCGCGTATCCGCGCATTCGATCGGGCGGAGGCCAAATTCGACGTGATGGCGGACCTCGGTGCCGAGCTGATGCTGGTTTGCAGCAGCGTGCACCGCGACGCCTCCGGCGATTTCGAGCGCATCGTGGACGATTTCCGCGAGCTCGGTGAACGGGCGGCGCGCCGTCGCCTGCGGGTGGGTTACGAGGCGCTTGCCTGGGGCCGATACGTCTACGATCACCGCCAGGCCTGGGAGATCGTACGCCGGGTCGACCATCCGTCCGTGGGCTTGATTCTCGACAGTTTCCATTCGCTGGCGCGCAAGATCCCGATCGCGAGCCTTCGCGACATCGCGGGGCCGAAGATCTTTCTCATGCAGATCGCAGATGCCCCGGACCTGTCGATGGACTATTTGTATTGGAGCCGGCATTTCCGCTGCCTCCCATCGCAGGGCGACCTGCCGGTCGCCGAATACGTGGCGGCCGCCGTGCGGCAGGGATATCGCGGACCGCTTTCCCTGGAGATCTTCAACGATCGCTTCCGCGAGTGGTCCGCCTCGCAGATCGCCGTCGACGGACTCCGCTCGCTGATCCTGCTCCAGGATCGGATCGGCACGCTGCCGCCGATTCCGCCGCGCGCGACGATCCTCGGCATCGATTTCATCGAATTCGCGGCGCATGCGGATCAATCGGCGGAGCTCGCGACGCTGTTCACGGGACTCGGATTCACGCATGCCGGCGAGCATCGCTCGAAGGACGTGAGCCTCTGGCGTCAGGGGGGCATCCACCTCATCGTCAACCGCGACGCCGCCGGATGGGCCAAAGCGCACTGGGACATCCACGGCGCCTCCATCTGTGCCATCGCATTGCGGGTCGAGAGCGCCGAGGCGGCGCTCGAGCGGGCGGCGGCCCTGGGCATGGCCACCTTCAAGCAACGCGTGGCCGAGGGTGAATTGGCGATTCCGTGGATCCGCGGTGTCGGCGGCGCCCTGACCTATTTCACGGAACCGGACCGGGGCCTCGGGCATTGGACACAGGATTTCCGTTGGTTCGACGGGACGACCGAGGGGGAGCCTGCGTCGCTGGGACTCGAGTCCATCGACCATTTCTCGCAGGTGATGCGCACGGAGGAATTCCTCTCCTGGCAGCTGTACTACACGTCGTTGTTCGAGCTCATCAAGGCGCCGCCGATCGAAATCGCGGACACCCTGGGCCTCGTGCAGAGCCAGGCCGTGGAATCGCCCGACAAGACGTTCCGTGTGACGCTGAACGGCTCGATCGGCAGCCACACCCTGGCCGCGCGCTTCGTTCAGGGAGTCATGGGCGCGGGCGTTCAGCACATCGCCTTCCGCACCGGCGATATCTTCGGGGCCGCGCAGCGTGCCTCGGCCCGCGGACTCGCCGTGTTGCCGGTCCCGCCGAACTACCACGACGACCTCAAGGCCCGCTTCGGGCTCGAGGATGCCCTGGTGGAGCGGCTGCGGCGTTGGAACCTGTTCTACGATCGCGATGCCGACGGCGAGTATTTCCAATTCTATTCCCGGGCATTCGACAAGCGATTCTTCTTCGAGATCGTCGAACGGCGCGGCTATGCCGGCTACGGCGCCGCCAACTCGAACGTCCGACTGGCCGCGCAGGCACGCTACAAGCCGCAGCGGCTCATCGACTGAGGCGAGGGCGGGGATTGGCGCGACTACGGCTCGATCCACGGTAGCGTCCGGTGGGCCACACGATCCGCCTGGTAGGAACTCAGCCACAACTCGTTGCCGATGAGCACGGCGCCCGATACGCCGTTGAACGCGGCATTCGGCTCCGAATACGCCAGGATCCGGTAGGTCATCGACCCGGGATCCACTTGTGCGACGGTATAGCCACGATGACAGGACATGTCGTCGGCCTTGCCGTCGATGACCCGGCGCAGGCCGCCGCACGCCGGCTCGTCGGACTGCATCCCGGCGGCGATCAATCGATCGCCGTCCCAGTGGACATTGTCCGGCATGAACCCCGGAGCGGCGCCGATGCGCAGGGGCTTCGACGGATCCGCGCGCGAGTACGCCACGATGGCATGCCAGCCGAAGGCCACGACATAGAACTCGTCATCGTTGCGCGAGGTCTCGAGTCCGTTGTTGCCCGGCAATTCCGTCCCCGGCAGCCTTTCGAAGGCCGGTGTGCCGGGCCGCCACCGGTAGACGGCGCCGGTGTTCATGCCGTTGACGAAGTCCGCGATGGTCGTGCCCGCCCGGGTGAGCTCGGTGATCAGGATCGTCCCATCGGAGAAGCTCGCGACACTGTTGGCCGCGACTCCGGCCGGAAGCAGCAGGCAGCCTGTCCAGGTGAGAACCGGTCGATCGCCGCGCGCGTCCACGCCGAAGAACTCGACCGATTCCCGGCCGCCGTGGTTGGCCGCATACAGCGTGAATTGCCGGCCGCCATTTGCCCGCAGGCTGATCCCTTGAACGTTCAAGGACGCCGGATCCGGGGGCGCCGCACACGCCGGGCGGCGTCCCCGGGCGGGTCGGACTTGGGCGGCAACGCCGGTGTACCACGGAGTCAGCGTATGGGCCTCGGTGTCGACCAGCTTCAGTCCGGCGCCGTCGCGAAAGCCGCTGGCCACCAGCCAGCGCGTGCCCGGAATGTGCGCCAGATCCTCCGGCCTATCCGCTCCGCACACGAAGTTCAACCCCTGGGTCGGCGCACAGGCGGCCGCCGGATCGGCGCCGGACCCTGCCGTTACGCCGGCGGCCGCCATCGGCGCCAGACCCCATGCGGCCAGCAGCACGACGGGAAGGACACGGGGGACCGATGGTGCCGCCGTCAATTCAATCTCGGGTCGTGCGAGGCTTTCCGGCGGGCGGCAGGTCCGCGGGCGGATGAGCCGCCAGCCACTGCATGCGCGTGAGGTCCATGGCCTCGACATCCGGCGCATCGCGGAACACGACGAGGCGGGGGCGCTTGGACGACCAGGCCGGCCACCGCACCGCGGCGGTCGCCGGATTGCCGGTATCGGCAAAGGCGATCAACGACCGCGACATGGCATCGGCCAGGCGGCGATCGGCATCGGTCCATGCGCGCGTGGGACGGATCGCGTTGAAGGCGTCCAGGGTGTCGAACCAGAAGGGTATGTCGGCGGTATGGTAGGCGCCGATGGTCGCGGCATTCTGATCGGCGATGCGCACCCCCGGTGCATACGAGTGCCGATGTGCGAAGAGGTCGACGTAGGAGGACGAGCGGTTGTAGGTGGCCTGCAGCGCCGCGCAGGCCTCGGATTGACCGAGGAAGCCGGACTCCTGCGCCGCCCGGCGGGCCGCGGCGGGAACGTCCGCGTCGGAGCGCACCGGAAAGCGCCTCAGGAATTCGCCGGCCGCCGCGCCGTACAACCGAACGGCCATCTCGCGCCAGCCGCCGACGCCGGTCACCGCGGACCACGGACTGCGATTCCAATCGAGGTCGTCGTCGTTGGAGCCGACGATGAGGGGCACATCGTTGAAACGATGCGCTTCCAACGCCCGGGTCTTGTCCTCGGTCCAAAACAGGCCGTCGATCGTGGGGGGCAGGCGCACTCCCTGGACATTCGCGCCGAGCTGATGCTCCTCCTGGACGCCGAGGATCTTGTCCGCGGGTAGGTCGCGCAAGGCCTCGAGCGAGGCGACCCCCAGGCGCCGTTGGACGTCCATGCCGATGGTTTCGGCTTCCGCCAGCGGCACCGCCGGACTGGTGAAGTTGCACGCGCTCCACATCGCCGCACCGCTGAACAGCCCCTTCGCGAGCGGGCTGAAGAGTTGCGCGGCCACGGCGGTGGCGCCGAAGGACTGACCGGTGATCACCACCTTTGCCGGATCCCCGCCGAACGCGGCAATATTGTCGTGGATCCACCGCAGAGCGGCCACCTGATCCAGATATCCATAATTGCCGGAGTGACCACCCTGTTCCCGCGACAAGTCGGGGTGCGCCATGAAACCCAGAATCCCCAGCCGGTAGTTGAAGTTGACGAAGACGGCGCCGCGCGACGCGATCCCCTCGCCGCCGTACAACGACATGCCGGAGGACCCGACGGTCCCGCCACCACCGTGGATGAAGACGATCACCGGCAGCTTCGACGACGTGGACGCCGCCGCGGGGCTCCAGATGTTCAGGTACAGACAGTCTTCGCCGCTCGGCTCCTCGCCGAAATAGTGATTGATGCCGTGCGGACGCAGGACCTGGACGCATTCGGGACCCGTGCGATCGGCGTTCCACCGTCCATTCCAATGCAGCGGCCGGGGCGCGCTCCACCGAAGATCGCCCACCGGTGGCTGCGCATAGGGTACGCCCAGATACGCGCGCACCCCGGAGGGCAGTCGCGTCCCCGCCACCTCGCCGCTTCCCGTCCTCACCGGATCGCCCGCAATGGGGATCATGACCGCCTGCGCCGCGCCGCCGATCAGGCAGCAGCAGGCGATCGCGAAGTGAAGCGTACGTCCCGGGATCCGCACCGATCCGCCGCCTACAGACTCATGTGAACGCCGACGAAGAACGAGCGCCCCACCACGTCGAAGATGCTCTGATCGGTGCTGGTCTGCGAACTCGACACGTACACCGGGCCGCGATTGGCGAGGTTCGTGATGCCCGCGCGCACCGTCCAGACCTTGTCGATGGCATAGGAGCCGAACAGGTCGAACAGGTTGTAGGCCCCCACGCCCACGCTGGGGTGGGATGGGGTGGTCACGTAGGAGACGTCGTTCATCGCCGACTGCACGCGCCAGCGCAGCGCGATCTGCGCGCCGCCGGCCTCGTAGCCGAAGGTGGTGAGCCCCTTCCAGCGCGGGAAGCTGCCCGCCGTCGTGTAGCTCGCGGCGATGGTGTTCGTGCCCGCGAAATTCTGGAACGAACTGCCGGGCAGCGTCTGCACGGCATATTGCGGCGAGAAACCGATGCCTGAATTGGCGAACACCCTGCCCGGCACGCTCGCGAGGCCCATGTCCGCCAGTGCGGCGCTCCAGGCCAGCTCGACGTCCACACCGTTGGTCTTCAGCCCGCCCAGGTTCAGGTAGGGGGTGTTGACGATGTTCAACTGTCCCGTCGAGTCCCGCTGGATCAACGCACAGAACGGATTGCTCACCGAGTAGGTGGGATTCGACCCGTCGAGGTTGTAGCACTTGCTCAACGCCGTGAGACCCGGAACCACGGAAATGACGTTGTTGATCTTGATGTTGTAATAATCGACCGACGCGGTGAGGCTGCTCAGCAGAGGGGAGTCGGAGTGCGACTTCCACGACAGGCCGAGGTTGAAGGTATCGGCGGTTTCCGGCTTCAGGGAGGTGTTGCCGGAGGTCAACGCCTCGGTTGCCGTGGTCGCGAATTGATAGCTGTCGATGACGGCCGCGGGAATTCCCTGCGCGAGGCACAGGCCGCGCACCGACGCGCCGTTCGGGCCGGTCCGGCCCACCGACCGCACGTCGCAGGGATCGCCGACCGATGCGGGGGGTGTGCCGAAGGCGAACTGGCTGCCGCTTGCCGCGCCGTACAATTCCCCGATGTTCGGCGCGCGCACGGCACGCTGATACCCGCCGCGAACCAGCAGTCCGTTCACCGGGGTCCACTTGATGTCGCCTTCGAAGCTGTTCACGCCTCCGGACGAGGTGTAATCGGAATGGCGGAAGGCCGTGTCGAAGTCGAGTTTCTTCGCGAGCGGCGCCTCTTCCAGGATCGGGAAGTCGAACTGCACGGCGACTTCGTTCACGCCGATGGCGCCCTGCGCGGCCTGTGACGCGACCACGGCCTCGATGTTCTGAGCCGCCAGCTGCGAATCCGGGCTGTACTGGTAGGTATTGCGGCGATGATCCGCGAGCAGCGCCATCTTCACGTCGCCGGCGGGAAGTGCGAACAGGGAGCCTTGCGCCACGCCCTGAATGTCGAGCTGCGTCAGCGCTTCGGTGCTCTTGGCGGTGGTCGTCATGTAGGCCTGGCACGCCGGGGAGATATTGGTGCTGTTCGCGATGCCGAAGGGGTCGAATCCTCCCGCGCAGATCGACGCACCGCCGCCGGGGGCGTTCAACAACGTCTGGACCTGGCTCTTCAGGACCGCGTTGTAATTGGATTGATAGTGATCCGTCGTGTCGTAGTCCGCGTAGACGTCCCACGTCCAATCCTTGACCGGCAGCGCGCCGCGCGCGCCGCCCAGGAATTGGCTGGTCTTGTAGTCCTCGTCCCAGGACTTGTCGGGAATGCCGACGTAGCGGCCGTTCCAACTGAATGGGGCCGTCGGATTGGGCCGCGACGCGAGCAGCGTCTGCAGGTCGGCGGGGATGAACGGGTTCGTGACCGGGATCGTCGTCAGCGTGCCGAATTGCGTGAGGCTGCGTCCGCTGCTGGTCTTGACGTCCGAGTCCACGTAGAGGAACTGTCCGTAGAGCGTCACCGCCGGCGTCAGCTCGTAGTCGAGCTTGGTGAATATCGACTTGCGATCCAGGGGCGCCTCGATGATGGTCTGCGGACCGACGGGCATGCGCACGTTGCCGCCGATGATCTGGTAGCCCCCCGTCGTCGGTCCCTGGTAATTCTTGGCGCCCGTCTGCGTGAACAGCGAGCCGTTGTTGTTGAACCCGAGATTCAGGGTGTTCGCGACCGGCGTCTTGGCTCCATACCCCGAGAACAGCCCGTTGACCACCGCCTGGCTCGGCAGATTCGATGCCGAGGGGACGAAGGTTCCCTGGCCGATGTACGACGACGGCGTCACGCTGTCGAAGAAGCCCCGCTCGTCGCCCAACAGAGCCTGTCGATGGGTGTCGGCCACCGACAACAACAGATGACCCTTGTCATCGGCGAACTTGGATCCGAAGGCGAGCGAGATGGCCGTCTGGCCGAGGTCCCCGCGGTCGGAGTTGCCGTATTGCGCGTCCGCGGCCACGCCCTCGAAATCCTTCAGCGTCTTGAAATTCACGACGCCGGACATCGCGTCCGACCCGTACACCGCCGAGGCGCCGCCCGTGATGGTCTCGACGCCGGACAGGATGGAGTCGGGGATGAGGTTGATGTCGACATCGCCGTAGATATCCGCCGCCGGCAGGCGCCGGCCGTCGAGCAGGACGAGATTGCGGTTCGCCCCCAGACCGTGCAGATTGAGGGTGGCGTGGCCGCCGGCGCCCTGGCCACCGTTGCCGGCCGTGCCCGACGGCGAGAATTGCGGCAGCTGATTGAGGGCGGACTCGAGCGTGACCTGGCCCGTCTGCTGCAAATCCTCGGCACTGGTGATGACGATGGGACTGGAGGACTCATGATTCGGATCGGCGATCAACGACCCCGTCACCACGATCTCGCCGAGGACATCGCCGGCGGCGGGTGCCGTCGGTGTATCCGCCGCCGACGCGGGGCCCCACAGTCCGAGCGCGCACGCCGCGCACGCCGCGATACGCGCGGCACCCTTCATCGACATCGACGCACGAACCCAGCCGTGATTTACGGTGTTCATTCCGATCCCCCCCCCTCTCCAACGATTTCTTCCAGCTTTGCGGGTGACCTCGGGATTCGACTCGCGCCGCCGCGGCCCGAGCCGGGCGACGGCCCTCTCTTTACCTCGCAGGTCCCAGCGGCTAGAATAATTAACTATCTAGTTACTCCGTGTCAAGTTGAGAACAAGACCTTGATCGAATCCCATGACCCACCGATAGCCGGCAGCCGGGGCCCGGCCGAGCGGCGATCGTATTTGGTCGGCCTGGTCGGCAAGGACATCCAACGGTCGAAATCGCCGCGGCTGCACGAGCGCGAGGCGCAGGAACTCGGCATGCACCTGCTCTACCAGCTGGTGGACCTCAGCACCCTCGGCCGCGGCGTCGACGCGCTGGAGGAGGTGCTGGCCAGCGCGGAACTGATGGGATTTGCGGGACTCAACGTCACCCATCCCTGCAAACAGGCCGTGATCCCCCTGCTCCACGAATTGAGCGACGAGGCGCGGGCGATCGGCGCCGTCAACACCGTGCAATTTCTCGACGGGCGCCGCAGGGGCTTCAACACGGATTCGTCGGGATTCGCGGACAGCTTTCGGCGTGGGCTGCCCGGCGCGCCTCTCGGGCGCGTGCTGCAGATCGGGGCGGGGGGCGCCGGAGCGGCGACGGCCTATGCGATGCTCAAACTCGGCACCGCCCGACTTGACATCTACGACACGGTATCGGGGCGGGCGGCGGATCTGGTGGACAACCTGTCCCGGTTCTTCGACCCGTCGCGGCTCGCGGTCGCGAAGGATCCGCAGGAGGCCCTGGCCGATGCAGAGGGACTGGTGCACGCGACGCCGACCGGCATGCGCGAGCATCCCGGCCTGCCGCTGCCGGCCGGGGCCCTTCACGGCGGCCTCTGGGTCGCCGAAATCGTCTATTTCCCCCTGGAGACGCAGCTGCTGAAGACGGCCGCGGCACTGGGCTGCAGAACGCTCAACGGCGGCGGAATGGCCGTCTTCCAGGCCGCAACCGCCTTCGAGATCTTCACCGGCCGCAAGGTCGATCGGGAGCGGATGCTGCGGCACTTTCGCGACATGCCGGAGGATTGAAGAACGGGGCCCTGCCTTACGCTATCCTACGAAGATTCGCGGATACGAAGGATATCGAAACATGGCATCAGTCCGACGCGCGCGTCCGAAGATCGCGCGAGCCGCCGCCGAACCGGAGGCCGACAGGGCCAACGGCGGCCGCGACGCGGCGGCCGCCCGCGCCAACATATTGGCCGTGGCGACCGAAGAATTCTCGAGGAAGGGCCTGAGCGGCAGCCGCGTGGACGAGATCGCGGAACGCACCAACACGGTCAAGCGCATGATCTACTATTACTTCGAGAGCAAGGAGGGGCTGTATCGGGCGGTCCTCGAACAGGCCTACGAGTCGATCAGATCCCTGGAAGCGTCGCTCGACCTCGATGCGCGGCCGCCCGACGATGCGCTGCGTGAACTCGTGCGCGCGACGTTCGACTACCACAACACCCATCCCGAATTCGTCAGGCTGGTCATGAACGAGAACATCCACCACGGCGACCACATCGGCCGCCTGTCGAACATCAAGGCGCGCAAGAGCACGGTGCTCGGCGTGCTGCGCAGAATAATCGACCGCGGCGTGTCGCAGAAGCTCTTTCGCAGGGATCTGGACCCCGTCGAGGTCCATATGTCGATCAGCGCACTGTGCTTCTACAACGTGTCGAATCGCTACACGTTCTCGAGGATTTTCGACAAGGACATGACCTCGCCCAGGGCCATCAAGGCCCGCCGGGACATCGTGGTGGACATCGTCGATCGTTGGTGCCGCGCCTAAGTTGACTAACTAGTCCGTCCGGGATAACTTCCAGCCTCCAACGGGCAATCGGCGCGGAAATCCCATGAAGAAATGCAAGTCGGCGGCGCTCGCCATCATGACCTCCTGCGTCGCATTGTCGGCCGCGGCCGCCGGGAGCGCGGCGCCCGCGGCTCCGAAGATCGACGCGAGCCCGTTCCTCGGCGACCACTATCCAGCACGGCGCCTGCACTTTGCCGGCGGCGTGACCGGATTCGCCGATGTGACCTATGAAACCGTGCCTGGCTTCAGGCCGCTCACGCTGGATGTGTACGTCGGCCCGCACGTCAAGGGCGCCGCCATGCCGCTCGTGCTCTACATCCATGGCGGCGGCTGGTTCGCCGGCCATTCCCGGCAGTCCGGCGCGTTCGACGACTGGCCGGGCGTGCTCGCCTCCCTCGCCGCCCGGGGTTACACGGTCGCCTCGCTGAATTACCGGCTGAGCGGCGAAGCACCCTTCCCCGCCGCGATCCAGGACGTCAAGGCGTCGATCCGCTTTCTGCGCGCCCACGCCGCGGAATATGCCATCGATCCGGCCAAGGCGTTGGTCTGGGGAGGGTCGGCGGGCGGCCATCTCGCCGCGTTGGCCGCCACCACCTGCGGGGTCAAGGAGTTGGAACCGGCCCCCGCCGCGCCGGAGACACCCGCGAGTGTGGCGCTCGCCCGTGAGAGCGATTGCGTCCAGGGCGCCGTCACCTGGTACGGCGTCTTCGATCTGCCCACCATGCGCGCCGCGCACGCCGCGGTCGGTGCGACCCCACCCACGATCGCGAAGTTCCTCGGCTGCGGCGGGGCGCCGTGCCCGGCGCAGGTGCTCGAGGCCGCCAGCGCCCAGCATTACATCAAGCCCGACCTGCCGCCGTTCCTGCTTATTCACGGAGGATCGGACAGGACCGTCGATCCGAATCAATCGGTGCATTTCAAGGATGCGATGACCGCCGCCGGCGCGCATGCCGAATTGATGATGATACCCGGCGTGGACCACAGCTTCGTGGGCACCACCCCCGACGCGACGCGCGATGCGAGCCTTCAGGCCCTCGAGCGGACGATTGCCTTCATCGATGCCACGCTCAAGCACTAGCCGCCGCCGGTTCCTGGGCCGGGCCGGGCTCGGCGCCGCGGGGGCGCTTGCCGCCTTCTCGGGACCCGCCTCGCCCGATCCGTCGGGCCCGCCGCGAGGCGACTACCCGCGGCTCGAATTCATCTACGCGGCGCAGGTCGGCATCGGCCCGATCGAGGACGTCGGCGACACCGTCTCCGGACACCAGCGCCTCATCCCCATCACGGGGGGCACCTTCGAAGGACCGCGCATTCGTGGCCAGGTGCTCGCCGGCGCGGCCGACTGGAATCTGCAGAGAAGCGACGGCGTGACCGTGGTCAGTGCCGCCTACTTCATGAAAACGGACGACGCCGTCGTCATCAAGATTCTGAACGAGGGCGTCAATCCGGCGGCCGGCCCCGGCCCGGCCGGCCGTCCGAGATTCACCCATCCCACCTTCGAAGCGCCCAGGGGCCGCTACGAATGGCTCAATCAGGCGGTCTTCGTCGGCACGTTGACACCCGTCAGCAAGGAGTCGGTGCTCATCCGGGTTTTCAAGCTCGTCTAACCGGCAGGCCCCGGCGTTGCGGCCGCAACGGCCCCGGCCGCGGGGCCTACGCCTCGGCCACGATGGGGTTGCGCAGTTCGCCGAGTTGCGGCGAGGTGACCACGCAGACGTCTCCCGGTTTCATCCAGAGCGGCGGCTTGCGGGACAGCCCGACGCCTCCCGGCGTACCGGTGAAGATGACGTCGCCGGGGACGAGGGTGAACACGTCGCTCAACACCGACACCAGGGAGGCCACGTCGAAAATCCGGTCGTCGATTCGCCCCCTCTGCACCACGGCCCCGTTCAATCGGGTTTCGAAGTGCAGTCCCCGGCACCCGGATGGCAATTCGTCGGCCGTGACGAACCCGGGCCCGAACGCGCCGGTCGAATCGAAATTCTTGCCCATGGTCAATTGCGCGGACTTGAATTGAAAGTCGCGGATCGATGCATCGTTGAAGAGCGAGTAGCCGGCAACGTGGTCGAGCGCGTCGGCCCTGGGAATGAGGCGTGCCGCAGCGCTTCCGGTCCGCCCAGCAGCAGGTCGCCGAGGTGGCCGGGAAAGCGCGCGTCCGTGGACATCAACCCGTGATATGCGGCGCCCGGACCGCGCACCGCCAGTCCCGCATGGGCGCCGCTCTTGAAGGCGATGAATCTCACGGGCCGCTTGGCTTGACGTCGAAATCGCCCGCGTCGTGCCGCTCGCGCAGCTGGCCCGCGGGGTCGCCGTGGATGCGGTTCACCATGCGGCCCCGCTTCACCGCGGGACGCTCGCCGATCAGGGCGGTCCAGCGCTGGACGTTCTTGTACTCGGCCACCTGCAGGAATTCACCCGCCGCATAGGCCTCGCCCGTGGCCACGTTGCCGTACCAGGGCCAGATCGCCATGTCGGCGATGGTGTACTCGGGGCCGGCCACGTACTCGCTCTCGGCGAGCCGCCGATCCAGCACATCCAGCTGCCGCTTCACCTCCATGGCGAAGCGGTCGATCGCGTATTCGATCTTGAAGGGCGCATAGGCATAGAAGTGGCCGAAGCCGCCGCCCACATACGGTGCCGAGCCCATCTGCCACATCAACCACGACAGGCACTCGGCGCGCGCCGCCCGCACGGTGGGGAGGAAGGCGCCGAACGTCTCGGCGAGGTGCATGAGGATGGCGCCGGACTCGAAGACCCGGATGGGCGTGGGCCCGCTGCGGTCCAGCAGTGCCGGAATCTTCGAATTGGGATTCACGCCCACGAAGCCGGAACCGAACTGGTCCCCCTCCCGGATGTTGATGAGCCAGGCGTCGTACTCCGCGCCCGTGTGGCCCAGCGCCAGCAGTTCCTCCAGCATCACCGTCACCTTCACCCCATTGGGCGTGGCCAGTGAATAGAGCTGCATCGGGTGGCGCCCCACGGGCAGCGCCTTTTCGTGAGTCGCGCCGGCGATCGGCCGGTTGATGTGCGCGAAGGCACCCCCATTCTGCTTGTCCCAGATCCAGACCTTGGGTGGAGTGTAGGCGGTCAGGTCGGTCATGAAATCGGCTCCCGGATTGAAGATGCGGTACGGTGGGGGGGGATGACGGCGGATGAACCGCACGCATCATCACCCCCCGATGGATCTTATCGTACCGGCAGCGGGTCGACTCAGGGCTCTGGATGAGGTGTTGACGCCACGCCGGGAGGCAGCTCAGGGTACACCACGGTCGGAATGTCGCCGGTAAGGCTCCCCAGAAAGGCCGTGATCCGGTCGATTTCATCCTCGGTCAGCTGCGCACCCAGCTGGCTCGTGCCCATGACGGCGACCGCCTGCCGCAAATCCCAGGCCTTGCCCGTATGAAAGTACGGCGCGGTCAGAGCGATGTTTCGCAGCGTCGGCACCTTGAAAACGTACTCGTCGCTGGCCGTTTTCGTCACCATGAACCGGCCCTTGTCCTCGGGCGGCAAGAACGCCGCGCCGGGCTTTTCCACGACGCCGAATGGCGCGTACCGTCCACCGCCAATGTTGATGCCGCCGTGACAGGCGGCGCAGCCCTTGTCCATGAACAATTTCAAGCCGCTCTTCTGCGTTGCATCCAGCGCTCCCACGTCGCCCTTCAGGTACCTGTCAAAGGGCGCATTGGGGGTGATCAACGTCGCTTCGAAAACCGCAATCGCGCGCTGCGTGTTTTCCAGCGTGACGGGATTCGCACTGCCCGGAAAGGCGGCCTTGAACGCCGTGACGTAACCCGGCGTCGCCCCCAGCTGCTCCGCGACGTGGGCGGTCGGTGAGGCCATTTCCACGGGATTGACCATCGGTCCACCGGCCTGCGTCTCGAGGTCCTTCGCGCGCCCGTCCCAGAATTGGGCCGTGTTGAACACGGCATTGAATACGGTCGGCGCATTGCGGCCACCGCGCTGCCAATGGTGTCCAATCGACGTCTCCTGGACGTCCACGCCGCCGAGACCGATGTTGTGGCAGGAATTGCAGCTGATCGAGTGGCTCGCGGACAGCCGGGGATCGAAATAGAGCATCTTCCCGAGTAGCAACTTCGCCGGCGTCGACGGATTTCCCGGCAATACCGGCGCGGTTGCCGGAATCGGCTTGAATTGCGCCTGTGCCACCTTCAACAGTTCATCCGCCGCCGCGAACGGACCGCAGACGACCAGCAATGCACCCAATACCGACAAACTTCGCAGATTCATGGGATCACCTCCGTGGCAAGGAGCGGGTACGCCGCGGTGCAGCCTCAACCCGCCTGCCGGCCCACATTGGGACATCGACATCCGCGGCACTCTCCGGGCGCATCATCGCGCGATTCGAGCGCAGCCAACATACGGACAGATGACCGTCTGCTACGTGGAGTTCCCGGTCACCGGGTCGGTTGCGTGCGGGCGCGTCACCCGACCGCCGCGGCGCCGGCGTCGAGACGGGCGGCGATCGAGGCGACGTGAGCTCCCTGGAATCGACACATGTCGAGCTCTAGCGCCGAGGGCATTCGCAGATCCTGGCCGCCGCCGGTGACGCAACTCGCACCGTAGGGAGTTCCACCGGTGATTTCGCGCATGGTGGCCAGTTCCTGGCAGGTGTAGGGCAGCCCGACGATGATCATGCCGTGGTGAAGCAGCGTGGTATGAAACGACGTCAGCGTGGTTTCCTGCCCCCCATGTTGACTGGCCGTGCTGCAAAACACACTGCCGATCTTGCCCACGAGTGCGTTGCGAGCCCACAGCGGGCCGGTCTGATCCAGGAAATTCCTCATCTGCGACGCCATGTTCCCGAACCGTGTCGGTGTGCCGAAAATGATCGCGTCATAGTGCGCGAGTTCGTCCGGTTGGGCGATCGGGGCTTGCTGGTCCAGCAGGAAGCCGGCGGCCTTCGCAATGTCCGGCGGCGTGAGTTCGGGCACCCGCTTGACGGTCGCGACGGTTCCCGGAATTCGTGCGGCGCCCTCGGCCTGCGCCCGCGCCATGAGCTCGACGTGCCCGTAGCTGCTGTAATAAAGGATCAGAATCTTGCTCATGAGGGTGCCCTTGGGTGGATCGAATCGGGAATCGTGTGTCGTGACAGAAACTGCCGCAGCACGTCCGAATAGGCGTCCGGATGGTCGAGACTGCAGAGGTGGCCGCCATCGGGTATGGCGGCCCATTCCGCGCGAGGGTGTTGCGACGCAAGTTGTTTTCCAGTCCGCCGGCGGCTCTCGATGTCGAATTCGCCGTTGATGACCAGGACGGGACATTCCACGGCCCGGAAATTCCACGTGGCGGCCGGCACATCCGAGTGCCCGCCGGCATGCGTGAGATCCCTACCGGGATAGCGGGCGATCATGTGCGCCAACAGAACATAAGCTTCCGGATGCCGGGTCTTGAGCTGCGTCAGCGGGTGGCGGCTCCATTCCTCCCGAAATGCGCAGAGCCCCTGAAGCCGCGCGAGCTCGCAATAATGTGCATACGGGAGATCTGGCGGAGGAGGAACCGTGCCGTGATCGCCGAGGTCAGGGGGCCCGTCCAGGATGAGGCAGGAAACCATCCGCGGAAACGCCGCGGCGAATTGGACCGCGACGCGCGCGCCCTGCGACATTCCCACGAGGGCAAGGGTGTCGATTCCCTGATGCCGGCATAGGTCCCGGAGATCCGCCACATCCGCCGCGATCGACGGTTCGCCCGACGACAGCCCAAACCCCCGACGATCGAGTCGCACGACCCGGAAGTTCCGCGCCAGCGCGGCCGCCTGGGGATTCCACATGTCGAGATCGAGCGTCCAGCCGTGCAACAGCACCACGGCGGGCCCCTGCCCCTGCTCGCGATACCGCAGGCGAACACCGTTGGTCTCGAGATACGAATCGCCGGGCTGATCTGCGCCACCGAGGATGTCAGCCGGCCGATGTCGGGTCATGTTGCGCATCGAATTTCGTATATCGAAATCATTTTCGTATTCAGGCTACGTGCACGCCCATGGCCGCGTCAAGCGCGTGCCCCTGCCTGCACCGCCCGACCCTATGGGTTGGCGCTCAACGCCAACCCCGGAACTCGGGCCAGTTCCGCGGAGATTTGCGAGCTCACCGTCTGCAGCATGGTGAACCGCTCGCGCACCAGTTTGGTCTTGCTGATCCGCCGTGAATGGCTGGACGAATTGATGGCGGCGACCACCCGATTGGATTGGTCGAACACCGGTACGGCGAGCGCAACGACACCATAGGCCAGTTCATCTTCGACGGCCGAATACCCGGTTCGCCGGCAGTCCTCGATGAGCAGCCTCAACTTCGCCGCGTCGGTGACGGTGTGCTCCGTCAACGAGACCAGCTTCGCCGTGTCGAAGTAACGCCGCAGGGGATCCGCACCGAGTCCGGCGAGCAATACCCGGCCCGTCGAGGTGGCATGCGCGGGAAACCGGCTGCCCACATGGGCCTCGAGTCGCACCAGGGTGCGAATGGACGCACGGGCGACATACACGATCTCGGTGCCGTCGAGCACGCACAGCGCGGCGGAATCGCCGGTGCGTCGAGCGAGTTCCTCGAGATGCGTATTGGTCAGAAGTTCGATGTTCATGGACTCCAGATAGGCAGCCCCCAGTTCCAGCACCTTCGGGCGCAGCACGAACTGCCGCCCGCTGCGTGCGACGTAGCCGAGTTCCTCGAGCGTCAACAGACAGCGACGCGCAGTGGCGGCCGGCATGCGGGTGGCGGACGCAATGTCGCTCAAACTCAAGGTGGGTCGATCACGCGAGAAGGCGCGAATGACGTTCAGCCCCTTCGCCAACCCGCCCATCGCCTCGCGCCGCCGAGGCGCCGGTTTCGTTCCGTTCATGTGGGCCAGTGTATTTCGATATGCGAAAGGCGGGAACGACATTTTCGCCCGACTTGACGTTCGGCTCCCGCAGGGTCAGGATATTCGTTATACGAATCATCTTTCGCTATACGAACTTTTGGAAATCGAAGTTCCGGGAGACAGTGTGAAAATCGGCTCACAAACGCATCGCAGCTCGGCCATATCGACTTCCAATGAGGCCACGATCGTGGTCCGCGGGCACGATCTCGCGGACGAGTTGATCGGCCGGATCAGCTTCACCGATCATCTGTGGCTGCTGGTCACGGGTGCGATGCCCACCGCCGCCCAGCGCCGGATACTGGATTCGACGCTGGTCGCCATCGCGGAACACGGGCTCGTTCCCAGCGTGCAGGTCAGCCGCATGACGCTGGCCGCGGCTCCGGAGGCGTTGCAGGGTGCCGTCGCGGCCGGGATCCTGGGCTGCGGATCGGTGATCCTCGGTTCAGCCGAGGCGGCGGGCCAGTTCTACGCAGCCATCGCTGCCCGGATTGCCGGCGGCGAGGCCGTGCCGCAGGCGGCTTCGGCCGTCATTCGCGACTACCGGGCAGCCCGGCGCGCCATTCCCGGCTATGGACATCCTTTGCACAAGGGGTTCGACCCGCGCGCGCGCCGCCTGTTCGCGGTCGCGGCCGAGGTCGGCCTGTCCGGCACGCACATCGGCATTGCGCAACAGGTCGAGCGTCTGCTGCCGGAACTGATCGGCAAGCCGCTCGCGCTGAACGTGTCGGGCGCCATTCCCGCGGTGCTGCTCGATGCAGGCTATCCGCTGGGCGCCCTCAAGGGCGTTCCCATTCTTGCGCGCACCGCCGGACTCATCGCGCATCTGCTCGAGGAGCAGTCGCGACCCATCGGCTTCGTGCTTTCCCACGCGGCGGCCGGAGCGATCGACTACGACGGCGATGTTCCGCCGGAATTCGCGCAAACCCACACCTGACACCCGAGGCTCGAATCGAATGAGTGGAGTCTTGGAAGGCATCCGAATCGTCGAACAGGGCACGTTCATCACTGGACCCTGCGCCGGCATGATGCTCGCCGATCTCGGCGCCGACGTGATCAAGGTGGAAAGCCCCGACGGCGACCCGTATCGCAGCTATCAGGGAGAGACCTATTCGCCGCACTTTCAGGCGTACAACCGCAACAAGCGCAGCATCGCGCTCGATCTGAAGCAGAAGGACGACCGCGACGTCTTCGACGGACTGGTGCGGGAGGCCGACGTGTTCATCCAGAACTTCAGGCCCGGAACCGCCGCGCGCCTCGGAGCCGGCAGCGAGCGGCTGTGCTCGCTCAACCCGCGGCTGGTGTACGCGTCCATCAGCGGCTTCGGCTCGGACGGGCCGTACACGGAGCGCCCGAGTTACGATTCGGTGGCGCAGGCCTTGAGCGGCTTCCTGAGCGTCGTCGTGGACTCCAGCCGCCCCCGATTCCTGGGCCCCGCGCTCGCCGATGCAATCACGGGACTCTACGCCGCGTACGGCGTTCTGGGCGCGCTCGTACAGCGCGGCCGAACCGGCCGGGGTGCCCACGTCGAGGTGTCGATGCTCGAGGCAATGGCCCACTTTGCGGTGGAGCCGTTTGCCGCCTATTTTTCGCTCGGCACCACGCCGACCTCGAGCGATCGCCCCCGACTGGCGCAGGCCTATATCCTGCACACCGCCGACCGGCGGCTCATCGCCATCCACCTCTCCTCCCTGGAGAAATTCTGGGACGGACTCGTGAGCGCCCTCGAGGCCCCGGAACTGGCGGCCGATGTGCGTTTCAGCCGACGCCAGGCCCGGATCGACAACTACGATGAGCTCAACGCCGAACTCGACCGGCGTTTCTCGCGCCGCGACCTCGCCCACTGGGTCGGACGGCTGGGCGGGCACGACGTGCCGTACGCGCCCATCAACACGATCGACGAGGTGATTCACGATCCGCAGGTGCAACACCTGGGACTCATCGTTCCGGTGACGGGCGCGCATGACGGGAACCGCTCCGTCAGGCCACCGGTGCAATTCGGCGGCGTCCGCGGCACCGCCGTGCGCGCGGCGCCCCTGCTGAATGAACATGGGGCCATCATCCGCGCCGCGCTCGCCGGCAGCGGTCAATGGCCCGCGATGGGTTGAGCGGGGGATGTTTGGAAACCGATGAGAACAAAGGGCCTTGAACGGGGAGTGATGGCAAATGAAACACATGACGGGGACATGGTCCGCCGCATTGGCGGCGGGTATTGCGGTGATCGTGGCGGCGCCGGCGCCGGCGCAGACCGGCGACCTGCAGGAAATCGTGGTCACGGCACGCAAGCGTGACGAATCGTTGCAAAGCGTGCCGGTGACGGTCGACGCCTTCACCGAAAGGACCATCCAGCAGGCCGGCATCGAATCGCCCCGCGACTTCGTCGCGATGGTGCCGAACATGACGCTGGTCGAGGTGCAAAACGTCGGCAATTCCTTCATCACCGTGCGCGGCATCTCGCAGGCACGCAACAGCGAACCGTCGGTCGCCGTGCTGGTCGACGGAGTGCTCGAACCAAATCCCTACGAATTCGACCAGGAATTGTCGGATATCAAGCAGATCGAGGTCCTCAAGGGACCCCAGGGCGCCCTCTATGGCCGCAACGCCATCGGCGGCGCGATCATCATACAAACCGAGGATCCCTCCGATCATTTCGAAGGCTCGGGCAAACTCGGGGTCGGCAACGGGATGTCCGAAAAGGCTCAGGTGGCCGTCAGCGGCCCGATCGACGCGGCCGGAACGTTGAAGTACCGCGCCTCGCTCAACTTCTACAACACCGACGGCTATCTGCAGAATACGTACCTCGACCGCAAGGCCGACCCGTACCGGGACTACTCCGGCCGACTGCGGCTGTTGTGGAAGCCCGCGGATCGATGGAGCGCGGACCTGCGGCTGTTCCGCGACCGGGTCGACACCACCGCCTACTACTACGTCATTCCGCGAAACAACGAGGCGAACCCCTTCAGCAGTTTCACCACGCCGCCGAATGCCAACGACGTCAGCAGCCCGATCCAGACCAACAACCTGGGAGCCGACTATCGCGACGTGCTCGATACCGCGCTCAAGCTCGATTACAGCCCGGACTATGGGACGTACACCGCCATCTCGGATTTCAACCACACCAAGGAAATCGACACGGGCGACGCCTACGATTTCCGACCGATATCGAGTTCCATCGCCAACACCGTATTCTTTGCCGGGATTCCCGCTTCCCTCGGCGGCCCTCTGGACGAAAGCCAGAGCCAGTTCATCGACGTGCAGACCTACAGCCAGGAACTGCGCTTCACCTCGAACAAGGTCGGCGGCTTCTCGTGGATCGGAGGAGCCTATTTCGTCCATACCGAGCGTTTCATCTCCACCGGCAATCTGGTGGATCGGGGACAGGGCATCCAGCCGGTCTATCAGACTCCGCGGTTCGACCCGAACAACCCCTTCGCGAACAACGGCAACGTCACTTTCCTCGCCGACTCGCAGAACAACAATGCCTGGGCCGTGTTCGGCGATGGAACCTACGAATTCAACGACCAGCTCGAATTCGACGGGGCGATCCGCTACGATGAGGACTCGCGCCGCAACACCACCGATACCCCTCAGCACTTCCTGCCGGACCCCAGCGCCACCACCGGTGAGGTGCGACGCCACACCTGGGACGCCGCGCAGCCCAAAGGCACGCTGCGCTACAAACCCACCGACTATCTGACGTTCTACGGCGGCTGGAGCCGGGGATTTCGCAGCGGAGGCTTCAATCAGACCGGCGTCGGTGCGGTCGCGCAGACGGAGGGCAAGCTCGGAGTGCATGACCTGTTCAACGCGGAGGTGGCCGACACCTGGGAAGTGGGCGCCAAGAGCCAGTTCTTCGACCGGCGCCTGGGCGCCAATCTGGCCCTGTATCGCACCGTCTCACACAACGGCTACTTCTTCTTTTACGACTCCGTGACCTCCACGCAGAATCTCGGTAATCTCGATTCCGTCTACAAGGGCGCGGAACTCGAGTTCACCGCCAAGGCCACCGACCGGCTCGACCTGTACGCCAATTTCGGCTTCACGGACGGGCGGATCACCCACATGGAGGACCCCACCGTGGTTGGCAACAGACCGCCGCTGCTGACGAAGAACACGATCAATGCGGGCGCCCAGTACCATCAACCCCTCGCCGACGGGTTGAATGGCGTGCTGCGCCTCGACTACCAGGAAATCGGCCGCACCTGGTGGGACCCGTACAACGTGACCTCAAGGGATCCGGTCAGTCTCGTCAACTTGCGGGCGGGACTCGAGGCCGATCGCTGGACGGTGACCGCCTGGTCGAAGAACCTGACCAACAAACTCTACAACGCGGAATTTTCCTCGGGCGGCTTCCTCTGGAGAGCCCCGCCGCGCCGTTACGGGTTGGATTACACCTTCAAATTCTGACGCCAGGGGAATAATCATGGGCCATTCACACAAGCTGCCGCTGCGACTCCATCATACTGCCTATGTGACGCGCGACCAGGAAAAGACGCGCCGGTTCTACGAGGACGTCATCGGGTTGCCGCTCATCGCCACATGGTGCGAGTCCGACGAACTCTTCGGCAAGGTGCGCACGTACTGCCACACCTTCTACGGGTTGGCCGACGGCGGCGCCCTCGCCTTCTTCCAGTTCGAGAACCCGGACGACCAGGAGGAATTCGGGCCAAAAATGCCGGTCTCGCCGTTCCATCACATCGCGCTCGCGGTCGACGCGGAGACTCAGGCGGCCATCGAGCGGCGCATTGCCGCCGCGGGCATCACGCCTCCGGACACCTACGTCCTTGAACACGGATATTGCAGGTCCGTCTACATCACCGATCCGAACGGATTGATCCTCGAGTTCACCGTCGATCACCCCCGGGCCGACACCATCGCACGCGATCGGCGGTCGGATGCACACCAGGCATTGCGACGCTGGCTGGCGGGAGATCACACCTCGAACAACACGTACCGCTGACCCATGTCGGAATTCGATGAGAAGACCATCACGCGGGCGGTGATCGAGCGGCTGAGCGGGTGCGACGACCCCCGTTTCAAGCGCGTCATGACATCGCTCGTCACCCACCTTCATGACTTCGTCCGCGACGTACGGTTGACGGAAGCCGAATGGACGACGGCGATGCAGTTTCTCACGGACGTCGGCAGGGCGTGTACGGACAAGCGCCAGGAGTTCATTCTCCTGTCCGACACGCTGGGCGTGTCCGTGCTCGTCATCACACTCAACCATCCGCCGGGCCAGGGCTCAGTCGAATCGACGGTCCTCGGTCCCTTTTATTGGGAGGGTGCCCCGGATCTGCCGCGCGGCAGCAACCTTGCCGAGGGAGTGACAGGCGAGCCGGCGTTCTATTCCGGACGCGTGCTCAGCATGGACGGCCGCCCGCTTGTAGGTGCACTGCTCGACATCTGGTCGGGCGACGGCGAAGGCAACTACGACATGCAGCTTCCCGGGGAGACGGGAATGAAGGCGCGAGGCAGAATCAGGACCGACGCCCAGGGCCGTTATTGGTTCCGCTCGATCCGTCCGACGTTCTATCCCGTGCCGACCGATGGACCCGTCGGTCTCATGCTGCGGCTGATGGGCCGCCATCCTTATCGCCCGGGCCACATCCACATGATCGTCTCCGCGCCCGGACACCGATCGGTGACCACCCACCTGTTCGTCGCCGGAAGCCGGTATCTGGATTCCGATGCCGTGTTCGGGATGAAGGAGTCGCTGGTGGCGCGGTTCGACCGCCACCCGGCGGGAATCGCTCCCGACGGCGAGCGCATGGAGACGGCGTTTTACACCGTGAGCTATGACTTCACGTTGCGGCCGGATACCGGCCCGGAGTGATGCGGGTCGGAAGGCGGCCCACGCGCCCATGATGAACTCCCGCACGCGGTCCCCCGCCGCACGGTCGGTCCCGCCGGATTCTGCAGCCGTCATCGTCACATCAATTCGGGCGCGTCGCGCCCCCCATCATCCGCGCGGGAACACGGATTCAAGGGTGTCGGGCCCTACCCCTTCGCCATGTTGATGATCTTGGATTGCGTGAACTCTTCGAGTCCTTCCTGACCCATTTCCGCGCCGAACCCGGATTGCTTCGCGCCGGCGAACGGAATGTCGGGAGGCAGTTCGAGATGTTTGTTGATCCACACCGTGCCCGACGCGACCCGCTGGGCGACGTCGAAGGCCCGCGCGGGGTCGGCTCCCCAGACGGTCCCGCCCAAGCCGTACTCGGTGTCGTTCACACGGGCAATCGCGTCGTCGAGGTCGGTGTATTTCATGACCGGCAACACCGGACCGAATTGCTCCTCCCGAACCAACCGGGCGTCGTCGGAAATGTCCCGCACGATCGTCGGTGCAATGAAATATCCCTCGCGATCCAACGCCCTGCCGCCGGCAATCACCTTGCCATGCTGCCAGGCATCGTCCAAGAACTCCTTCACCTTTTCGTACTGAACCTTGTTCTGCAAGGGGCCCATCTCGGTGGCCGCATCGAGTCCGTCGCCGACGACGGTCGCCGCGGCGAGCACCGCCAACTCCGCACACATCGCCTCGTACAACGCGTCAGGCACGTAGACCCGCTTGATGGCGAGACAGACCTGGCCCGAATTAACCATGGCGCCCTGGTAGATCTTTGCCGCGACCTCCTTGACGTTCACGTCGTCCAACACGATCGCCGCATCGTTGCCGCCGAGTTCCAAGGTCAACCGCTTGAGGGTGCCTGCGACACTCGCCATGACCTTTCTGCCGGTCGCAGTCGATCCGGTGAAGGCGACTTTGGCCACATCCGGGTGCTGCGTCAGGAAGCCGCCGAGATCGTTTTGATCGACGATTACGTTGAAAACCCCCGGAGGGAGCAGCTCCGCGCACACTTCGCCGAACAGCAGGGTCGTCAGCGGCGTCGTGGGAGCGGGCTTCGCCACCACCGTATTGCCGGCGAGGAGCGCCGGTGCGACCTTGATCATGAGGAGGACGAGCGGGAAGTTCCAGGGCGTGATCGCCGCCACCACGCCGAGGGGCACGTGCAGCTGGACGATGCGCTCGGCATCGGTTTCCCGCAGAATCTTGGGCTTGAGGTCCATCGCGGCGAATGCCCGGATCATCGCAATGGCACCGCCGACCTCACCGGCGGCGTGAGCGATCGGCTTGCCCTGCTCCTCGGTCAGCAGACGCGCGAATTCCGCGCTGCGCGCCGTCAGCGCATCGGCAATCTTGACCAAGGCCCGCCGCCGCACCTCGATGGGCGTCACCGACCATTTGACGTAGGCCGCCTTGGCCGCGGCCACGGCCTGGTCGAGTTGGGCCTTGTCGGCACGCGCGCAGGTGGCGAGCAATTTGCCGGTGGCCGGAGTGATGACGTCGAGAGACGACGCACCCGACACCAGTCGTCCGTTGATGAGAAGCCGAAAATCATGGGTCGTTCCGTTCATCAGCTTTGGATTCGCGCTCATCGGTTCACCTCGGATGGGTACAAGATTGGGATATGACGGGTATGACTGCATCGACGGGTGCACGGCCCGAGGAATGGCTGGGACCCGGATTTTACGCCCGGCCAACCGTCATCGCCACAGGGTGCCGCCGTCAGGGGGCGGGCGGCGAGAAGCCGTAGGCCTTGAATGCGGCGGCTCCCTCCGGCCCACGGACAAACGCCACGAATTGGGCGGCGGCGCCACGACTCACCGTGGTGAGCGCAATCGGATACGCGATGGGAAGGTGCGTATCGTCCGGAAAGTAATCCACGATGCGCACGTGCTTGTCGATCAGCGCATCGGTTTCGTACACGATGCCGAGCGGCGTTTCGCCGCGATCGACGAACGCCAGCGCCGCACGCACGCTGTCGGCCGGAACGAGCCGGTCCTTGACGTCGTCCCAGACCCCGAGCTTTCTCAAGGATTCCTCCGCGTAGCGGCCGGCCGGCACCGCAACCGGTTCCCCGGTGGCCAGGCGGCCCTTTCCCAGGGCGGCGACCAGGCGGAAATGCGGCGCAATCTTGAGATCGATGACACTGTCACCGGGCGCGACGAGCACCAATCGATTGCCCAGGACATTATGCCGGCTCTGCGGCTGGATCAGGTGACGGGTTTGCAAATAGTCCATCCACTCGACATCCGCCGAAAAAAACACATCCGCCGGCGCCCCGCTCTCGATTTGACGGGCGAGCGTCGAGCTCGCCGCGAACGAAAATTTCACCGGAATGGACGTCCGGCCCGTGAATGCGTCGCCCAGGTCCTGCAGGGCATTGGTCAAGGATGCGGCCGCAAAGACGACTATGCCGGGATTCGGCGAATCGGCGCGACACACCGTCGCACTTATCAACCATGCGCAGACGACCAGCAGCCAGCGCGCCGGCTTCTTCATATGCGAGAATCCTCGAGGTTTCGTTATATTGCAGTATACACAGCGGTTCATGATGGCGGCCAGCGGTTCACGAAGGCAGCGGCCGTTCGCCACCCTCTGGCATCTCATGAGCGGCATCCGCCAGGGCGCGCCGGATTGCGCCCGCGCTGGCATCCGGCGCCCGGCTGTCGCTAAAATACGCCAGGAATCTTCCATTCCACACCCCACATGCTGAAAGCTCGAGAGGCCATCCAAGTGTCAAAGTCAGTATCCACCGCCCTGTACATCGGAGGCAGAGAACGCCCAACCGCCGCGACCATGGCGATTGCCGATCCCGCCAGGCCGGGTGTGGTGGTGGGCGTTGCCGCCGCCGCCACGACGCAGGACGTCGACGATGCCGTGGCTGCCGCGAAGGCCGCCTATCCCGCCTGGGCCGCCGTGCCGCCTCGAGAGCGAGCCGAAAAAATGCGGGCCGCACTCGAGGGCATTGCCGAAAACCGCGACGATGATGCGGCCATCCTGTCGCAGGAAAACGGCAAGATTCGCTTCGAGGCGTGGATCGACTCGCTGGTGCTCGAGTTGCGTTGGAAGCTGGCGCTGGGTCATGCCGACGACATCGACGCGGCGAAGGTGCTCCCGCCCATCCACGGCGCCATTCCGGTGGAAACCACGGTGTCCTACCAACCCCTGGGCGTGGTCTCCATCATCGTGCCGTTCAACTGGCCGGTCGCCATTCTCGGCGCCGCCCTGCCGCATGCACTGTTGGCCGGCAACACCGTCATCGTCAAGCCGCCGCTGACGGCGCCGCTCGCCACGGCCCGCATCGTGCAGCGCATCGCCGAACGGCTGCCTCCCGGGGTGCTGAACGTCGTCACCGGACCCGATGCCCACATGGGGGCGCTGATCCGCAATACCGACGTGGCCAAGGTGTGTTTCACCGGCTCGGTGAACGGCGGCAGGAAAATGATGGAAATGGCCTCGCAGAGCCTCACCCGCGTCACGCTGGAACTGGGCGGCAACGATGCGGCCATCATGCTGCAGGACGCGATCATCGACGATGTACATCTCGACCGCCTGTTCGCGGCCATCTACGCCACCACGGGCCAGGTGTGCATGAACGCCAAGCGCCTCTTCGTGCACAAGTCGCGAGTCGATGAAGTGATCAAGGGTCTCTGCGCACGTCTCGAGAAGGTCAAACTCGGCCACGGCCTCGACCGGGAGACGACCATGGGACCTCTGCATTCGCCGGCTCAGAAGATTTTCGTCGACGGCCTCATCAAGGAGGCGAGGGACGCGGGGGCACGGGTGCTCGAATTCGGCGAGCTGCCGGGCGGCGACTTGAAGGGCGGCAACTTCGTGCGGCCGGCCATCGTGGTCAATCCCGATCTCAAGCTGCGCGTCGTGACGGAGGAACAGTTCGGGCCGGTGATTCCGATCATCCCCTTCGAGACCGAAGACGACGCCATCCGGATGGCGAACGATAACTGGGCCGGCCTCAGCGGTTCGGTCTGGACGGCCGACCCCAAGGCCGCCAATCGCGTCGGCGGCCGGCTGGTCTGCGGCTACGTCTGGGTCAACGACCACGGTGCAAGCCGCCTCGACCTGCGCGCGCCGTTCGGAGGAATGAAGGCGTCGGGCATCGGCCGTGAGCAGGGCATCGAAGGCATCCGCGCGTTCCAGGACACACGCTCCATCGCGCATCTCGACGCGGCGGCGCTCGCCTCCATGGCGCATTGAGGGCGCGCGAACGCGGCGCTATGGGGTCACGGTCACCACGACCTTTCGATTGAGCCAATCAACGCTGGTCGACCGGCAAGCACGACCGTGCGGTCATTGTGACGCCGCCGGCCGCGCTCGTGCGAGCGTTTACATGCTAACGTAACACCATGCAACTCACGCAACGAACGATCACCCGCAAGGTGATGCGGCGGCTTGCGCTGCCGACGATCCTCTTCATGCTCTTGAGTTCGCTCGACCGGGTGAACATCAGCTTTGCAGCACTGCAGATGAATGCCGACCTGGGATTTTCGCCCAGCCAATACGGCTTCGGCGCCGGCATACTTTTTCTCGGATTCCTGGCCGGCCAGTATCCCAGCGTTCTCTTGCTGCAGAGGATCGGCATGCACCGTTGGCTGGCGGCCTGTGCGATCGTCTGGGCCAGCTGTGCGGCGGGCATCGCCCTCGTGCATGCACCCGGCCAGTTCTACGTGCTGCGAACCCTGCTCGGTTTTGCGGAAGGCGGTTTGGCTCCGGGCATCGTCCTGTACCTCAGCCAGTTCGCGACCGAACGCGAACGGGCGACCACCTTCGCGCTGCCCATGCTCGCCATTCCGCTCTCCATCGTGATCGGCAGTCCGCTCTCCGGCTGGTTGATGACGATGAGCCCGCCTCTGGGACTCGCCGCGTGGCGTTGGATGCTGATCGCCGAAGCGCTTCCAACGTTCGTGCTGGGAATCGCCGCGTGGTTCTATTTCCCGGATCGCCCCGAGGAGGTGGCGTGGCTCGACCCCGATGAGCGGCTGTGGCTGCAGCGGCATGCGGCGAATCCCCAGGACGCCGGGCGGCGCAATGACTGGAGCGTCCTGCGCCAACCGCCGGTGTGGACCGCGTCGCTGCTCTGGTTCTGCCTGCTCTCAGGTGCGTACGGGATCATGTTCTGGCTGCCGCAGATGATCAAACAGTCGTCGGGCTTGAGTTCCGTCCAGATCGGCCTCGTCAACGCGCTGCCGTGGGCGGGCGCCATGATCGGCACGTATGCCAACTCCGCGCATTCGGACCGCACCGGCGAGCGTTTTCTGCACATCAGCGTTCCGACGGTGGTTTCGGCGCTCGCCATCCTGAGCGCCTGGGTCCTCGGCGCCGGCGTACCGGGGCTGGTCCTCATGTTCGTGGCGGGCCTGGGTTTGGGCGCCGCCCAGGGCGCATTCTGGGCTCTGCCCACATCGCTCATGTCGCCGAGCACCTTCGCGGTGGCTGCGGTGGCGATCAACATCGCGGGCAGTTCGGGCGGCCTGGTGATTCCTCATCTGGTGGGATGGGTGCGCGAACGCACGGGCAGCTTCGCCGCTCCCACGGTGCTGATCGCTGCCATGCTGCTGCTCGCCGCCGTTCTGGTCGTGGCAATGCAGCGAATGTTTTTCCTGCGGTCGACGCCGCTGCGCGCACCATGACGGTCATCCTGGCGTGCGGCGACGTCGGGGCGAAGCGCACCGACTGCGCCTCGATCTTCGCGCACTGCGCCCCGACCCTGCGAGTCGCCGACCTGTGTTTCGCACAACTGGAGACCACGGTATCCGGGCGCGGCGCGCCGGTCCCGAACGCCCGCCTCGCAATGCGCGCGCCGCCGGCCATGGCGGCAGCCGCCCGCGCCGCCGGAATCGGCGTCATGTCGTTCGCCGGCAACCACTGCCTCGACTTCGGCCAAACGGCCTTCGAGGACACGCTACGGCACGCCGCCGAAGCGAAGATCGCCGTCTGCGGCGCCGGCGCGACCCTCGAGATCGCCCGCCGACCCGCCCTCGTCACCCGCGCGGGTGTCCGCATCGCGGTGCTCGCCGCCAATTCCATTCTTCCGGATGGCTATGCGGCAGGCGTCGACAAGCCCGGATGCGCGCCCTTGCGCGCGCACACGCTGTACGAGCCCGGCGAGCCGGATCAGCCGGGTACGCCGGCGCGCATCAGGACATTCGCCCATCGCGGCGACATGGAAGCATTGTGTGCATCGATCGCGGCTGCACGCGAGATCGCGGACGCGGTGCTTGTGTCGCTGCATTGGGGGATTCACATGATTCCGTCGATCCTGGCGGACTACCAGGTCGAAGTGGCGCATGCGGCCATCGATGCCGGCGCCCATGCCATCCTGGGGCATCACCCGCATCTCCTGAAGGGAGTGGAAATCTACCGCGATCGGCCTATTTTCTACAGCCTGGGAAATTTCGCCATCGAACAACCGCACGTCTGGGACCCCACCATCACCCAAAGCGCGTCGTTCCGCAATCTCCTGAGCCTGAATCCGACCTGGCAGATGGATCAGGTGTACATGCTGCCGCCGGTCACCCGCATGACGGGCATCGCCAAACTGGTCCGCAGCGACGGGGGAGCATGGCAGGCGCGATTCCTGCCCGCCTGGATCAACGATGACAGCGCCCCCCAGTTGCTTCCGGCGGAGGATTCCCGCTTCGATGCGGTGGCCGCGTTTCTGGCAGACAGCTCCCGCGATGCCGGCTTGAGCACCCGCTTCACGGTCGACGGCAGTGAGTTGGTGCTTCATCCGGCGTGAAGCGCCGGCGTCTCCAGCGACTTGGTGAACATCAATCGCCGATACGCGGCGCCGGGATCCAACGGCAGGCGGCGCAGTTCCGTGAGCGCCCGGTCGAGCGCTTCGCCTCCGCCGTTCGCATGGAAGATGAGCCGCTTGTTCGCGATCGCCTGAGGAGACGCCCGGTTGACGAAAGTGTCGCGGCGCGCCGTCGCATAGCGATCCAGCACTTCGTCATCTGCCGCCTCCAGCACCACCGCCGCCAGTGCCGGGTGGAGTGCATAGCTGTCGAAAAGACCGGACGTGAGCCCCAGGCCGCCGGTGGGATTGGTCACGTGCGCCGCATCGCCCGCGAGCACGACGCGACCGACCCGATATCGGGACGCCGAACGCTGGTGCATGCGGTAGGGCGACGCCTGGTCCAAGGCATAGGCGTCGTGCCCGGGGAGTATCGACTCGTACACGACCGGGAGCCGTTCGAGAAACGTCTCCTCCGGCAGCGTCGCATCCTCCATGTAGGTGCAGCGCCACAGCCCTTCCTCGTTCAAGATCACGATGACCGCGCCGAACCTTTCGTCGATGACGAACGTCGCCCGTGCGTGGCCGTGGCGTTCGAAATCGTAATGGACGTTGGTCGCGATGAATCGCTCGCCCCAGGTCATACCGTCGAACGACAGCCCGAGCAGGCGGCGCACCGTGCTGCCGGCACCATCCGCACCGATGACCCACCGGGCACGCAACTCCTGCATCTCTCCCCCGGCCGTGACGGACAGCGTCACCCCATCCGCATCCTGTTGCAACCCCACGAGCCGCGTGCCGAATCGGACGGCGGCATTCGAGAGGCCTCGGAGCCGGCACATCGCGATCTCGGCCAGACGATGCTGCCCGAGATGCAGGTTGTAGGGATGTGCCGTGTGATCTTTCAGGACCTCCATCGAGAAGCCGATGCGCTCGCCGGTGCGTCCCACCAGATACGTGTAGTCCTGTTTCCGAATGCCGGCGGCGAGCGCCGCTTCGAGCACCCCCATGCGCTCGAGTCCGTCGAGCACCGACCAGTGGTACACCGCCGCGCGTGGCGATTGAATGACCTGCGCCTCGGCGTCGATGACGCTCACGCGCACGCCGGCCTGCGCGAGACCGAGGGCGCAGCACAGGCCGACCGGGCCGCCGCCGACGATGATGACGTCATCCACCGAACTCGAGCGTGCATTCATGGCGGCCGATTGTACTCCGCCATGATCAGCCGGCTACAAGAGTCGGTGCGCCGCTTTCCAGTAGGCGCCGCAGAATGCGTTGAGCGTCGCCAGGGCGCATTTGGCGCCGCGTCCACGGGCCAGTTCCGGCTTGAATGGTACGGGGCCACCGCGAAGCAATTCGCGATCCGGGACCCGGCGATCCCTCTGTACCACCCTGCGTGCCGCAAGTATTTCATTGAAACCTTGCGTGGTATTGGACACCGCCCGCCACCAGTGCGGCACCCAGCCCTTTGCGACGGCCCCTGCAAGCTGCGCCACTTCATAAGCCAACAGACCCGGTCCCAGCACAACCAGACTGCGAGTGGACAGGTTTTTGATGAGGTGGCGCCATCGGCCCTCGATCAGCGTAAGCACGCGCCTTGGCGCATACGAGCCTCCCGGCCTGAGGGAAAGATTGGGCGTTCCTCCGCCATGCATCACTAGTGTAGTGCTTCATTCTGTTTAGAACTTAAGCGGCTATTTGCACGAATGACC
>JBBIKV010000011.1:0-3960 GCA_037445285.1 Nevskiaceae bacterium
GTCAGTCGGGAAAGATCGCCCCGGCTCAATCGCTTCACGGCATGCAGCCGGCCCGCACGCAGCTCGATCAACCCTTCGCAGCCCCGCGGCACATCGGCGGCGCGATGCGAGGCGGCAATCCACGACTGACCCTTCGAACGCGCGCGTTCGAGGATGAAGTCGACCCGGCGCCGATGCGCGTCGTCCAGCCCGTTGTAGAACTCGTCGAGCAGCAGCCAGTCCGGGTCCTGCACCAGGGCGCGCGCGAGCAGCGCGATCCGCTTCTGGCCATAGGACAGGGACAGGAACTCGCGCGACGCCAGGGGCGTGAGACCGCAAAGGCCGAGCATCGCCGCAACCCGGCGGCGTTCCCCGGGAGAAGCGGGCTGCAGCATCAAGTCCGTGCGGTGCAGGCCGGTCGTGAGCAAATCCCGTACGGCAAGGTTCCATCCGTAGCGCGCGTACTTGTCCTGCACTTCGGCACCGACGTAGGCGATGCGCCGTTTGGCGGCGATGACATCCACGGCACCGCGGCCCACGCTGTAGACCAGCGTCTCGCGGCCCGTCGGCGTCGGCCACACGTCCGCGCTCAACAGCTTGAGCAGCTGCGTCTTGCCCGCGCCGTTACCGCCGATCAGCGCCCAGCGCCCGCCCGGCTCGAGGCGCAGCGAGATGTCCTGCAGGGCCCAGGTGTCGCCGCGCCGCACGCCCACTTCGTGCACCGAGATGCCGAGCCGGGCGGTCATGCGCCGTCGACCCGCCAGCCGTCCTCGTGCAGGGCTGCGCGGCCTTCGCCGGCCAGCTTAATGAGGTGCGCCTCGAGCGTGAGCCGCGCCCAGGCGTGCCGATCCGCCGCCACATCGTCGTAGACGGACGTCGTGAGCCGCTCGAGGGAGACCGGCCCGAGACTCGCGAGCGAGCGCAGGATCTTGCTTTCGCGCGACAGCCGGTGGGCGCGCAGCACGTCCAGCACCCGTTTGCCGCGGTCCATCACGCCGCCGTGCCCGGGCGCGATCCGCTCGAAGTCGCAGCCGACGAGCTTGTCGATCGACTGCAGGTACGCCTTCATGTCGCCGTCCGGCGCGAGAATCACCGGCGAGACGCCCTCGAGCACGTGATCGCCGGTGAACAGCAGGCGCTCGCCGGCGTGCAGGTAACAGACGCAGTTCGAGGCATGGCCCGGCGTATGGATCGCCGTGAGCGAGGTGGTGCCCAGCTGCAGACATTCTCCGTCCCGGGGCGTGATGTCGGGTTCGAAGGTGAGATCCTGCCGGCCGTCGCCGGGCGGCGGCAGACCGATCAGGCACGCGCCGGTTCGTTGCGCCAGCGCGGCGGCGAGCGGCGAGTGATCGCGATGCGTGTGCGTGACCACGATCCAGCGGATGGGACCGCCGCTCGCGCCGATGATTGCCTCCAGATGCCGGTCATCCTGCGGACCGGGGTCCAGCACCGCGATCTCCCCCACACCCAGCAGGTACGTGTTGGTGCCCGGTCCGGTCATCATGCCGGCATTGGGCGCGACGAGTCGGCGCACGCCCGCCCCCAGCGAATGGGCGTGCCCGGGCAGCAGATGGGATCGCGGTTCCACGAGGTTTCCGGTCAACGCCCCGCGCCTTGCGACGCGGCCGCCGCGCCGCGCGTGACGACCCCGTCCGTCGGCAGAATGGCGTCGGGTGCGTACGGCGGCACATCGCGAAACGCGCGATACAGCGGCGCAAAGTCCCGCTCATAGCTCTCGCGGAACAACGTATCGAAGCTGTCCACGACGAAATACGTTCTCTGATACGCATCGATCAGGTAGTCGGTCCGCATGACCCGCTCGAGGTCGAAGCGCAGGCGGTTCGGCAGCGGACTGTCGATGCTATGGGCTGTTTCGCCGGCTGACGACAGGATGCCGGCTCCATAGGCGCGCAACCCGTCGGCGCACCGCATGAGCCCGAACTCGACGCTGTACCAATACAATCGGGCCAGCATGCGCACGCCGCCTTCGGCGGCGGCTTTGCGGCCGGCAACCCCGTAAGCCTGCACGAAATCCGCGAATACCGGGTCGGCCAGCAGCGGCACGTGCCCAAAAAAATCGTGGAACACGTCGGGCTCGACCAGATAATCCATCTCCTCGGGCGAGCGCAGCCACACGGTCACGGGGAAACGTCGCTCCGCGAGATGCGAAAAGAATTGCTCCTCGGGAATGAGACCGGGAACGGCCACCACCTCCCATCCGGTGGCGCGCTTGAGAATGCGGCTCGCCGCGTCGAATCGCGGGATCTGCGATCCCAGGCCCAGGGCGCCCAACCCGGCGAGAAACTGCGGTGCGCCGTAGCGTTTGACCATCGCCAACTGCCGGTTCTGGAGCCGCGCCCACAATTCGTGCTGTTCGGGCGTGTACTTCGACCAATCCTGTTCCACCGCGTAGTCGGCGCCTGCCGCGGAATAGTCGCCGCGCAGCGCGACCGGGGCGCAGGTGGGTGCGTTTGGCAATTGCATGCCTCCATCATAGTGTCGAAGCACGCTCCGCGACAGGAGCGCCTTGCGGAAACGCGGCCGCCAGGTCGGCAGAAGGGGCTCTCTTATGGCAAACGATGACGCCCGGGCGG
This sequence comes from Nevskiaceae bacterium, assembly GCA_037445285.1. Classification (GTDB taxonomy): domain Bacteria; phylum Pseudomonadota; class Gammaproteobacteria; order Steroidobacterales; family Steroidobacteraceae; genus Bog-1198. The sequence continues at coordinate 2,574 of JBBIKV010000011.1, forward strand.
GATTGGCCGACCCGACATAGTTGCGATGATTGCCGGAGGCGCTACACTGGCGCCATGTCCAACTCTCCGAACGCCAGGCGACTGGGTGGTCCGCTGTCCTGGGACGAGTTGTCCCGGCCGGACGCGGAACAGAATCAACGGTTTCTGGCGGAGTCGCTGTCCTTGCTGCTGGCCGATCTGCTGCGCTCGGTGCTCTCCGACGCGAGTCCGGCGCTGCCGGCGGACGAGGCGGCCGTGGAGCGCTACCGCAATCTGGCGGACTCGCTCGCCGACGGGGAGTCGCGCCGCCGCACGAGCCTCGGGATCACCCGTGCAGGACTCGCAAAGCGCTGCGTCACCTGGCTCAAATTGCTGCTGGCGCCGCCGCTCAATGCGCCGACCACGGCGCCGATGCGCGAATTCGTCGACGCCCTGGGCCTGTTTCCCGCGCTGTTCGACAGCGAGCCCTCCGCGCGCTCGCGGCGGGCTCGCCTGACCTGGCTGCTGACCCACGACCGCCGCCTGGATGCCAGCACCCGCGAGGCGGCGACCGCCCTGATCGAGGCCTGTGAGCACCTCGGGGTTTTGCTCTGGCCCGAAGCGGATTCAGTCTGATCCTGGGGTGTAGTACAGTTCCTAGGTGCGCCGCCGACCTATGCGTATAATATGCGGCCGCCCTCACCGCGCGCAGGCTGGAGTCTTGAATGCAAACACCGTCCCCACCTGACCCCGAGTTCACCCCGTCACCGGGAGCGGCTCCGGACAAATCCCGGTTCAAATTCCAGAAACTGCTGCAGCCGTTCACGGTCGACCGCTCCATCGTGGTGCCGATCGCGTGGTTCTTCCTGGACTGGCTGGTGTTGGGCGTCGCCATCGCCAGCTTGCTGGTGGTGGACACCTGGTGGGTCAAGGTGTTCGCCTCCCTGGTGGCGGCGCTGTGGATCGCACGCCTGTTCGTCATCGGCCACGATGCCTGCCATGGCTCCTACACGCCGAACAAGACGCTGAACAAGTGGATCGGCCGGATCGCCTTCCTGCCGTCGCTGACGCCATACAGCCTGTGGGAGGTCGGCCACAACCTGGCCCACCATGGGTTCACCAATTTGAAGGGCCGCGACTACGTCTGGACGCCCTACTCGCCGGTCGAATTCGCCCGCCTGCCCTGGATGCGCCGTCAACTCGAACACATCTACCGCAGCGGCGTCGGTCAGGGCGTGTACTACATGGTCGAGATGTGGTGGAAGAAGCTGTTCTTCCCGAACCGCAGGCACGTCAGCACCCGCCGCACCAGCTACTTCTGGGACAGCCTGCTGGTCGCCACCTTCGGAGCGCTGTGGGTCGGCGGCCTGATCGCCTGGGGCGCCTCGCGGGCGCTCGTCGTGTACCACAACCGGTTTGGCGAGACGTC
>JBBIKV010000011.1:3970-60248 GCA_037445285.1 Nevskiaceae bacterium
AGAAGCACGTGACGACGCGCCGCACCAGCCACCTCGTCGACAGTTTCCTGGTGGGCGGCTTTGCCGTTCTGTGGATCGGCGGCTTGGCGCTCTGGGCGATTCACACGGGCCAGTCGCTGTGGTCGCTGCTGATATTCGGCTTCGCGATCCCGTTCTTCCTGTGGAACTGCCTGATGGGGTTCGTGATCTACGTGCAGCACACCCATCCCCGCGTCGCCTGGTACGAGCGCCGCGATGAATGGTCCGCCAACGCGGGTTATGCCACCACCACGGTGCACATCAAGCTGATGCGCCCCCTCGATGGCATGATCCACTACATCCTCGAACACGGCGCGCACCACGTGAACATGGGCATCCCGCTCTACCGCCTCAAGGCCGCGCAGGCCCGGCTCAGCGCCACGCTGGACGAACGCCTGAATTCGGAGGTGTTCACCTGGCGCTACTACTGGAACACCGTGCGGCGCTGCAAGCTGTACGATTTCGCGCAGCACGTCTGGACCGACTTCGACGGCCGCGTCACCTCACAGGCCATGGTGCAGACGCGCTGACGTCGCTCGACGAGCAGCGTTCCCTCGACGCGCCGGGTTCGCTCAAAGTTTGGCCCGCAGACCGATGAACGCCGTCCGCCCCCAACTGCCGTACTGGTAGACGGTCTCGTAGTACTTGTTGGTCGCATTGTCGACCCTTGCGTAGAGTTCGAACTTTTCGCCGACCGGGTATGACACCCGCAGATCGAGGAGCGTGTAACCGCCCAGCCGCACGGTCTGCACCGGATAGGCGTTGAAGTTCTGATCCAGGCTGAAACCCGCGAAACGCGCCGCCACCGTGGTGACCAGGCCGAGCGGCCACGTATAACTCGCGGAGGCATTGGCGGCATCTTCCGGTCTGCGGAAGAGTTGCTGACCGAGGGTGACTGACCCGGGAGTCTCGTCCACGGTCTTGGTGTGTGAATAATTGGCGGACACCACGAGCGCCGCGGTCAACCTTACCGATGCCTGCCATTCGACGCCGTTCGCCTTGGCCCGATTCACATTGGCGTAATACCCGCCGGCTTGACCGATCGTGTCGCACAGCGGGCTGCCGGGACAATTGTCGAACTCGATCAGATTATTGAAGTGGTTCAAAAAATACGTCGCGGAGAGCGTCACCCGATCGTCCCACAGGTGCTGTTCTACGCCCAAGTCGCCGCCCGTGGATTGCTCGGGATTCAACTTCGAATTGCCGTACGGACTGTAGAGTTGATAGAGCGACGGTGCTTTGTACCCCTGGCTCCAGCTCGCCCGGATCACCGTGGCCGACGGAAGAGCCCACGCGGCGGCCAGCTGTCCCGTGTAATGCTGGCCGAACGAATCGTAGGCATCATGGCGCTCGCCGGCGGTGAGTGTCAGTCCCTTGGCGACCTCCCCCTGGAGTTGGGCATATTCGCTGGTCTGCCCCGTTTCGGCGTGCGCGGGAGCATTCGGGGTGGAATCGATCCAGCTGAATTCATGTTCCACCCCGAAGACGGCCTGGTAGCCCTGCCGGATGGCCCAGGTCCCTTGGTACTCCGCGCGGCTGTTGTTGCCCTTGTAGGCGTCGAGCTGCGTGATGGGCGAACCCGAAGCGTCGAAGTCCGTGCGTTGCGTGGTCGTGTACTGATAGGCGACGCGGTTCTTCAGCTCGCCGCCGAACAGGGAGAAATTCAGGCCGCTGTAATTCACGAACTGCCGCTCGTTCTCGTACTGCGTGTCGTTGGCCAGGACGTAGTTCGGCGGCGGATACCCGTCGTAGTAGAACCGGCCGTCCGTCCAATAAGCCCGCAAATCGAGCTGCGCTTCCGGGGTGAAATCGTAGGTGGCCCGTCCCGAAAAGACCGTGTTGTGGTAGGGATCGGTGGTCGTGCCGCCGAACCGTGTGTCGAATGCCGGCACGCTGTTGGTCGAGTAGTAGGTACCGGCCAGCCGGACGCTCCAACCGTCGAACTTGCCGCCGATACCGCCCTTGACGAGACCCGTTTGCAGAGACCCGTACTCGGCCTGGAGGTCGGCTCCGAATCCCGGCTGCGGTTCGGCGGTGATGATATTGACGACGCCGCCGATCGCCTGGCTGCCGTACAGGGTCGATTGCGCACCGCGCAAGATTTCGATGCGCGAGACGTCTCCGACCAGCAGATTACCGAAGTCGAAATTGCCCGATGGCAATGCCGGATCGTTCATCACGACGCCGTCGATCAACACCACCGTGTGATCGGAATCTGCGCCGCGGACGTACACGGATGTGCTGTTGCCCGGTCCGCCGGCGCGGCTGAAAGTGATGCCCGGAGTCGTCGCGAGGAGATCGCTCACGTTGACGCTCTGACTGTCTTCGATGGCTTGCTGATCCAGAACGGTCACGGCATTGCCGATCTTGTCGACGCTCTGCGGCGAACGCGTTGCGACGACGACGATCTCGTCTGCCGTGGGTTCCGCACCCGCGGCGGCCGAAAGGATGAGCAATGCAGCTGCGCCCGCGGCAGCGACGGCAGGATGTTTCAAGCGAGGACCTCCCAATTTGGCGGCAAACCAATGGATCGCGTCCGGCGGAGGTGCGCAGGTCGGCACCGGAGGTGCGCGGCCGCGGACCCGCGCACAATCGCGTTTCCACTCTCCGTCGCCACAGGGATGATCCTCTCGTTCAGCGCACCCCGGCTGTTCGATGGGCGACCACGACAAGCAGGTTTCCTGGCTCACGGCTTGAAGTCCCTGCATCACCTTCCCGGATCCTGACGATCCAGTGGTCTTCGACGCAGAGCGCACCGTTTACAGTTGCGGGGGCAGCCCGGGCATTGAACCCGAGTTCCCTTTAAATCCCCATCAGGGGAACTTGTCGTGTGCGCGCACGTTGCCTGAAAGCCGGCGACGGGTCAACTGCGGCCGCTCGGGGACTCAAGATCCGGTCGGATCCGCGCCCTGGTCGCTCCAATAGTCGGTGCTCACCATCGCCTTGAGATCGAATCGTCGCGCCCATCCGGCCTCCTCGAGCATGGGGCGCGGATAAAATGCCGGGACGTGCCCGAGGCACAGGACCGCGACCGGCCGGCTGCCCTCCGGCATCCGCAGAAGCCGACGCAGCGCCTCCGGATCGAACAGCGACACCCAACCCATCCCCACGTTCTCGGCACGGGAGGCCAGCCACAGGTTCTGGATGGCGCAGGCAACCGACGCCAGGTCCATGTCCGGCAGCGTGCGCCGTCCGAAAATGTGCGCATCGCGGCCGGCCATCAGTGCGACGACCAGCAATTCGCCGCACTCGAGCACGCCCTCCACCTTGAGACGCATGAACTCATCCTCGCGCTCACCGAGAGCCCGCGCCGTCAACCGGCGCTCCGCTTCCACCAGGGCATGCACACGCGATCGAAGCCGCTCATCCCGCACCCGGATGAACCGCCACGGCTGCATCAATCCGACGCTGGGCGCCATGTGAGCGGCACCCAGCAAGCGCTCGATCAGCGCCTCATCGAGCGGATCGGAGCGGAAATGCCGCATATCGCGCCTTGCCGCGATGACGCGGTACACGGTGTCGATCTCTGCTTCGGTGAATTCGTCCATGGCGGGCACAATGATTGCACGCCGGGCGGATTTCGTGAAAGCCGCTTCCGCGGTGGCGCGTCATCGGAGGCGAGTCCGCGGCGCTGGATTCGGATTTGACGCTCAATGGATTCGGGGGCAGACTGAAAGCTCGTCCAGGAGTCCTTCGGCCGCGGCGGCCGAAGGGTGAAACGGGAAGCCGGTCCGACCCGCTCGAGGGTTCAAATCCGGCGCTGCCCCCGCAACGGTAGGTGAGATAAGTCAAGTCTTTGCGCCACTGCGCCGCGTGCGTGGGAAGGCGACTTGGCCGGGATACCCACTCACGAGCCCGTATACCGACCTGCGGCGTGGCGGCACGTGTTGCGGTGGGCAGCATCGGTGTGAACGGGCTCGCGCCTCGCGCGCGCCTTTCGGCACCGCTCTCACTCGTGACCCAGCGCCCCGGCGATCGGTTCAATGCGCGATGGGCACGGGTTCGTTTATGGTTCACGAGAAGTGTGCGGAGACGGCGGTTGCGGCGAGCGACGTCATTGCGTCGCCGGTGTTCGAGCAGATTCCGCCGCTCGATGCGGTGGTCCGTGAGGCCGCCTGCCGCCGGCTGGACTCACTGACCAAGCCGCAGGGTGCGCTCGGCCGGCTGGAGCCGCTGGCGGCGCAGATATGCGCGATTCAGCGCACGCTCACGCCGGTCGTCACCCGCCCGGTTGCGATCGTCTTCGCCGCGGATCACGGAATCGCCGATCGCGGCGTCAGCGCCTACCCGCGGGCGGTGACGGAACAAATGGTCCGCAACTTTCTGGCCGGTGGCGCGGCCATCAGCGTGCTCGCAAAGTTGCAGGGCATGGAGTTGTGGATCGTGGACGCCGGGGTCGATGGCGACTGCGGCGATCATCCCCGGCTGATCGGCGCCAAGATCCGGCGCGGCACCCGCGACTTCGTCGAACAAGCGGCGATGACCCCTGATGAGTGCCGCGACGCCCTGCGCCGTGGTGGAGCGATCGTCGATCGAATGGCCGGGACAGGCAGCAACACCGTCGTCCTCGGGGAAATGGGCATCGGGAATACCGCCGCCTCCGCGCTGTTGATGCACGGCATCACCGCCCTGCCCCTCGCCAATTGCGTCGGCCGCGGAACCGGACTCGACGACGCGGGACTCGCGCGCAAACGATCGACGCTGGCGGCGGCCCTGGCGCGCCGGCCGGCGCCGCGGGATCCGGTGGATCTCCTGGCGGAATTTGGCGGCTATGAGATTGCGATGCTCACCGCGGCCGTACTCACCGCCGCCGCACGTCGAATGCTGGTGATGGTGGATGGTTTCACGGTCACCGTGGCCGCTGCGCTGGCTGCGCGTATCGCGCCGACGGCACTCGATTACTGCGTGTTCGGACATTGTTCGGCAGAACACGCCCATCGCTCCCTGCTCGCACATTTGAAGGTCCAGCCGCTGCTGGACGTCGGCATGCGCCTCGGTGAGGGCACGGGCGCGGCGGTGGCGCTCTCCTCGGTGCGCGCCGCGCTGGCATTGTTCGCCGGCATGGCGACTTTTGAAGGCGCCGGAGTAAGCGGGAAGGATCCGTGATACGCCGACAGGTATCCCTCTTTATCGTGGCGGCGCAGTTCCTGACCCGCCTGCCCGTGCCCGTGCTGCGCAACTTTGAGCCAAGTTGGCTGACTCATTCCGCACGCTATTTCCCACTCGTCGGTGCGCTCGTCGGAGGCATCAACGTGGGCGTGTGGTGGCTCTGCGGCCACTGGTTCGCCCCCTCCGTTTCGGTGGGCCTGATGATGGGCGCGTCGCTGCTCATCACCGGGGCGTTCCACGAGGATGGCTTCGCCGACACCTGCGACGGCTTCGGCGGCGGCACGACTCCCGACCATACGCTCGCCATCATGAAGGACTCGCGCATAGGCGCCTACGGGGCCATCGGCGTTTCGATGATGCTCGGATTGAAGTGGGTGACTCTCGTCGCCATCCCCTCGGCGGTGTTTCCGGTCGTCGTGATCGGCGCCCACATGTTGAGCCGCTGGTGTTCGACGGGCTTGATCTGGGGCCTGCGCTACGTGCGTTCCGACGGCGACGGCAAATCCAAGCCCTTGGCCGACAGTCTCACGGGATTCGATTGGGTGCTGAGCGGCCTGATCGGCGCCGCTGCACTCGCGCCGCTGGCGCTGACGGGAAGCCGCACGACGAGCACTTCGACGATCCATGCCTGTGCCGCGGCAGCGCTGGCGGCCGCCCTCACTGCGGGCGTCGCCGCGCGGTATTGCAGAAGCCGGATCGGCGGCTACACCGGGGATTTTCTGGGTGCGGTCCAGCAAGTCTCGGAGCTGACGTTTCTGTTGGCGGCGCTCGCCTCGCTGGTGCCGGCACCGTCATTGGATTGAGAAGGTCGCCGGCTTCCCCATGCACGTTTTCCTCATTCGCCACCCGAGACCACTCCACACCGTCGGCATGTGCTACGGACGGCTGGACGTCGTCTCGGACGCCGGGACGGTCGCCGCCACCGCCGCCGAAGTGCGTCGTTGCCTGCCCTCCTCCATCCTGGATAGCGCGCCGATCTACACGAGCCCGCTGTCGCGTTGCGTCGCGCTGGCCGGCGCGCTGGCGGAAACGCGCAGGCCGGTCCTTGCCGGCGAACTCGCGGAAATGAATTTCGGGGCCTGGGAGGGTGTGCCTTGGGATGCAGTGCCGCGCGACGAACTCGACGACTGGGCGCGGGCCGTTTGGGATTACCGGCCGGGGGGCGGTGAAAGCGTGCGGATGCTGGCGGAACGCTGGCGCCAATGGCGCGATCGCATGTCGCGTTCCGGTCATGGCGCCATCATCGCCGTCACCCATGCGGGGGTGATTCGTACCGCGCTGCAACGCGCCGGGCGGCTCCGCGCCGGTGACTGGGTCCGGGCACCGATCGAGTTCGGCTCGGTCCATGACATCGAGGTCGCCGACCAGGCCTCCGCGGACCCGTCGGATTCCGAGGTCCGCGCATGAGAAGCCTCATCCTCGGCGGGGTCCGTTCGGGCAAGAGTCGTCATGCGGAATCCTTGGCGCAAGCGGTTGCGGGGCCCGTGACTTTGATCGCGACCGGCACTGCCGGGGATGAGGAGATGGCGGCGCGCATTGCCGCCCATCGCGCCAATAGGCCGTCTCGTTGGAATGTCGTGGAGGAGCCCGTTCACCTCGCCCGCGCCCTCGCCCGCGCGGCGCTTCCGGGCGGCGTGGTGATCGTCGATTGTCTGACGCTGTGGCTCACCAATATCCTGTGCCACGAGGACCCTCGGATGCTCGACACCGAAGTGGAGGCCCTTGCAGCATTGCTGCCCGACCTGCCGGGCGTGCAAATTCTCGTCGGCAACGAGGTGGGTTTCGGAATCATGCCCGTCAATGCGTTGGCCCGCCGCTTTGGCGATGTGGCCGGTGTGCTGCACCAGCGGCTTGCCGGATTGTGTGATTCCGTCGTGCTGATGGTCGCGGGTATTCCCCTCACCGTAAAGGCACCCGAAGCCGGCCGGGGACACCATGCGGGGAGACGACCGTGAAGGACTGCCGGTCGTGGAGATTGGCGTGCCTGGCGGCGCTTTTGGGCTCGCTGGGTTCCGTCGCGCTCGCGGACGGGCCTGTCGTGCTGCGGGATGCGGCGCAACATGAATTGCGCCTCGAACGCGCCCCTCGGCGCGTCATCACGTTGCTGCCGTCGCTGACCGAAACGGTGTGTGCGCTCCACGAATGTGCGCGGCTCATCGCCACGGATCGGTTCTCCGACTGGCCGGACAGCGTGAAATCGTTGCCCAAAGTGGGGGGCCTCGACGACTCGCAAATCGAACTCATCGTGAGCCTGAAACCGGACGTCGTCATCCTGGCCCATGCGACGCGGGTGACCGAAAGGCTGCGGGAGCTCGGTGTGCCGACATTCGACGTCGAGACACGCACCTACGCCGACATTTCCCGCACCGTCACGTCCATCGGCGACGTGCTCGAGGTACCTGTTGCGTCCACCGCCTTGAACCGCGAGATCGAGCATTCCGTCGCCGCGGCGGCAGAGCGGGCAAATCGCGAACTCCACGGTCGCAGGCCGCGGGTTTATTACGAGGTGGATAGCGCACCCTATGCGGCCGGCCCGCAATCCTTCATCGGGGAAATGCTCTCGCGCCTCGGGGCGAGGAATATCGTAACTGCGGATCTCGGGCCGTTTCCGAAGCTCAACCCGGAATACGTGGTCCGCCAGGATCCGGACGTGATGTTCGTATCGGAACGGGACGCCGCGAGTCTCGGCCATCGCCCCGGGTGGGACCAAATCCGCGCGGTCAGGGAAGGTCGCGTCTGCTCCTTTGCGCCGCTGGTGCGCGATACCATCGTGCGCCCGGGTCCGCGGGTCGCGGACGGCCTGAGGGCAATCGCACGATGCCTGGACCGGGTGGCGCCATGAATGCCGCGAATCCGGCGGTTCCGCAGGACGACCGCGCCGAGACCGGCGACCCCGGGTCGTCGCGTTTTGCCCTGTGGCTGCTGGGTTGTGCGGCCATTACCGCGTTGCTGACCGTCGGGAGCCTCGTGATCGGCACCTCGAGCATCCGTACGTCGATCGGTTGGCTGATGGCGCCGGACATGCAGTCGAACACCGTGCTCTGGCACATTCGGCTGCCGCGGGCGATCGGTGCATGGTTTGCCGGCGCGCTGCTCGGACTCGGCGGCGCGATCGCTCAGGGGCTGTTCCGCAACCCCCTCGCCGAGCCGTATCTGCTCGGCAGCGCATCGGGCGCCGCGCTCGGCGTGACGGTGGGTCTGATGGCGGCCGACGCGTCGCTGAGCAGCCTGGCGTGGATGGGTGATCTCGGCATCACGGGCTCTGCGTTCATCGGCGCCTGCGCCGCCATCGCGCTCACGCTGACCTTGTCGCGAGGAGTGATGCAGACGGCCAGCCTGCTGCTCGCGGGCATCGTCGTCGCCTTCCTGTTGAGCGCCCTCACGTCCCTGTTGCTGCTTGGCTCGCCGGAAACCTGGCGGGCGATGCAGGCATTTCTGCTCGGGAGCACGGGCTTCCTCAGTTGGCGGTCGACCATTTTGATGATGGCGGTCTTCGTCGTCTGCGTGGTGCCGGCCGTGCTGCTGTCGCGGGGCCTGGACGCGCTTACCCTCGGTGAGGAGACCGCGCAGTCGCTGGGCGTGCCGCTGCCGGCGCTGCGAATGGCGTTGCTGATGTTGCTCTCGCTCGCAACGGCGACCACCGTCGCGCAGGTCGGAATCGTCGGTTTCGTGGGACTCGTGGCGCCACATCTGGTGCGCGAATCCGTCCACGTCAGCCAGCGCCAATTGCTCATCGCCGCCCCGCTGTGCGGCGGCGCGCTGCTTCAGGCGGCCGATCTCGCGAGCCGGTGGGCCATCAGGCCTGCCGAGCTTCCCGTGGGAATCGTCACCGCCTGCCTCGGCGGCACCTACCTGGTCGTTCTGCTGTGGAGAAGAACCCGCAATGCGTGACGGACGCGCGGCGGATGTGCGGAACGCCCCGGCCATGAGCTGCTCCGGGCTGACCATCGCGTACGGTGCACGTCGGATCATCGACCGGATGTCGCTGACGATCCAGCGCGGCTCGTGGACCTCCATCGTCGGTCCCAACGGATGCGGCAAGTCGACGCTGCTGCGCGCATTCGCCGGCTTGCTGACCCCGTGCGAGGGAACCGTGATGCTGCACGGCCGGGCGCTCTTGTCCCGGTCGAGGCGCGAACGGGCGCAACAGCTCGCCTGGCTCGCACAGACATCGACACCCACCGACTTGACGGCCGCCGAGTGCGTGGCGCTCGGCCGGTTTGCGCATACGGGGTGGCTGGGGTCGCGACAGGCGTCCGACCAAGCCGCGATCCAGCGCGCCATGGCGGCCACCGGCTCGCTGACGTGGGCGGAGCGGCGCATGTCCACCCTCTCGGGCGGCGAGCGTCAACGGGTCAATCTCGCCCGCGTATTGGCGGTGGAGGCGCCGGTGCTGCTTCTCGACGAGCCGACGACGCACTTGGACCCCCCCCACCAGGAAGACGTCAGTCGGATCCTCCACCAGCAGGCCCACGGCTGCGGGGCCACCATCGTCAGCGCGATCCATGATTTATCCATGGCGTTGATGTCCGACCGGCTGATCGTGATGGGTCGCCGGGGACTGATCGGTCACGGGACCGTCGAGGAAGCCCTGAGCGGGGACTGGTTGTCGGAGTCGTTCGGCACGCCGATCAAGATCGTCCGTCACGACGGCATTTGCCTGTGGCAGCCGCAGATCGGAAGGAGCGCTCATGGCTGAACCGCCGCATCGCAAGAAGCCCTACGAGAAGCCGGCCGGCGAGCGCCGGGGTTTGCTCATCGTCAACACGGGTGATGGCAAGGGCAAGACGACGGCGGCGATCGGCCTCGCGGTACGGGCGCACGGCCGAGGAAAATCGGTCCGCTTCTTCCAATTCATGAAGGTGGGCGTCGCCCGCTTCGGGGAACATCGCGCCCTCGAGCGGCTCGGCGTCACACTCGAAGGTCTCGGCGACGGATTCAGCTGGAAGAGCAAGGATCTGGAGCATTCCGCAGAACTGGCCCGCGCCGGCTGGCTGAGAGCCGCCGAGGCCATCTCCGGCGGAGACCATTTTCTCGTGGTGCTGGATGAATTGACCTATCCGCTGCTCTATGGATGGCTGGACGCCCGTGCGGTCGCGGAGGCGCTGAATGACCGCCCGGCCCACGTGCACGTCGTCGTCACGGGGCGCAATTGTCCGGCCGAACTGATCGCGATCGCCGACACGGTCACGGAGATGACGCTGGTCAAGCACGCCTTCAACGCCGGCGTCCCGGCGCAGCAGGGCATCGAACATTGACGTGACCGTGGAGACCGCGGGAACCGTCCGCGCGCTTGCGATGGTGATCGCCATGGCCGTCGATCATTGCTTCGGCGAACCTCCGGCGCGCCTTCATCCCGTGGTGTGGATGGGCAGGGCGCTGTCGGCAACCGGCGCTCCTTGGGCGGCGGCCACGGATCGCGCCGCGCTGCTGCGGGGTGCGTTCGTCTGGCTCGTCGGAGCCTTCCTGGCGGCCGGAATCGCCTGGCTTGCCGTCGGCGGCATCCGGTCCGCGTTCGGGACATCCTCCACCGAGGATCGGCTGATCGAGGCGCTTCTCGTCGGGGTGCTGTTGAAGCCGCTGCTGGCGTGGCGCCTGTTGCGCGAGGAGGTGTCCCACGTCGAAGCCGCTCTGGAGGGCGGTGTCGAAGCCGGCCGGGTGCGGCTGCGGCGGCTGGTCAGCCGCGATACGGCCCGCTTGACCGCGGCCGACGTGCGCGAAAGTGCGCTGGAAAGTCTCGCCGAAAATCTGAATGACTCCCTGGTCGCGCCGCTGTTCTGGTTTGCGATCGGCGGCCTGCCTGCCGCGGCGCTATACCGCTTTGCAAACACCGCGGACGCCATGTGGGGCTACCGCGGCCGGTGGGAGTGGGCGGGTAAGTGGACGGCGCGGGCCGACGACGCTCTGTCCTACGTTCCGGCCCGCCTCACCGCCGCGCTGTTGGCGGTATCGGCACGAAGGTGGCCGGCGGGACTTCCCGAAATCGCGCGGCTCACGCCATCGCCGAACGGGGGTTGGCCCATGGGGATGCTGGCCCTCGCATTGAACGTCCGTCTCGGCAAGCCCGGGGTGTATGTGCTGAACGCGACGGGCGTCGCGCCGGATGGGGGTCACGTCCGGGCGGGACTGCGCACCTGCCGACGCGCGGCATGGCTGGCCACGGGTACCGGCGTCGCGGCACTCCTGGCCGCCGGTCACCGCCCGTGAACGTCCGCGCACTGCTCATCTCGGCGATTGCCTCCGGACAGGGCAAGACGACCGTGACCGCCGCACTTGCCCGACGGCTGGTCCGTGCCGGACGGCGGGTCCGGGTGTTCAAGGTCGGCGCGGACTTCATCGATCCAATGATGCTCGAGCGGGCCTGCGGCGCTCCCGTGAACGTGCTCGACCTGTGGATGGTCGGCACGGAGGCCTGTCGCCGGCTGCTCGCGCAGGCGGCGGCCGCGGCCGATGTCATCCTGATCGAGGGCGCGATGGGCCTGTACGACGGGGATCCCTCGGCGGCCGACTTGGCGCGAGCGTTCGGCATCCCGGTGCTCGCCGTGCTCGACGTGAGTGCGATGGCGCAGACGGTCGGCGCCGTCGCACTGGGTCTGCGCGATTTCGGCCCCGTGCTGCTCGCGGGCGTGATCGCAAACGGGATCGCCGGTCCACGTCACGCCGAGATGGTCGAATCCGCCCTGTGCCGGATCCGGCTGCTGGGCTCGATGCCGCGTCAACCGTCGCCGCTCCCCGAGCGCCACCTCGGACTCGTACTGCCGGCCGAGGTGGGCGACCTCGACCGCCGCATCGACGCGCTGGCCGACGGGCTGATCCTCCATGACGGCGCCTGGAGCATGGTGCCCACGGTCGACTTTCCAGCCCTTGATCCGCCTCATGCCGATCCGCATTCGGTGCGACTCGACGGAAGGGTCGTGGCGATCGCCCGGGATGCGGCCTTTGCATTCATGTATCCCGCCAACATCGAGTGTCTGCACGGGCTCGGCGCCGCGGTTTGCTGGTTTTCACCGCTCGCGGACGAGCCGGTGCCCGACGCGGCCGACGCCGTGATCCTTCCGGGCGGATATCCCGAACTGCACGGCGAGAAGCTGAGCCGTGCGGCGCGATTTCACGCGTCGATCCGTCGTGCCCACGCCCGATGCGTGCCGATGCTCGCGGAGTGCGGCGGCATGATGGTATTGACGGATTCCATCGTCGACCTGGAGGGACGAACCTGGCCGATGGCGGGACTCCTGGCCGGCACCACGCACATGCAGACGCGTCTGGCGGCGCTCGGTCCCCAGGAATGGGACACGGGCGCGGGCGTGCTGCGCGGCCACGCGTTTCACCATTCGGTGTTCACGACGGCGCTTCGGGGAGTGGGGCACACGAACACCCATCCGGGGCGAACGCCCGGCGAGACGATTTTCCGCAGCGGATCCCTGACGGCGTCCTATTTCCACGCCTATTTTCCCTCCTGCCCGGCCGCGGTTGCCGCCCTCCTCGGCGGGCCTGCGCAGACTGCATGAGCCGCAAAGCCGCCGCGGTCATGGTGTGCGGCACCACGAGCGGGGCCGGCAAGAGCTTTCTTGCCACCGCGCTGGCGCGATGGTACGCGCGCAACGGACTCCGCGTGGCGCCCTTCAAGGCGCAGAACATGAGCAACAATGCGCGCGTCGTGGTTGGCGGAGAAATGGGCAGCGCCCAATACTTTCAAGCGCTGGCCGCGCGAACCGTGCCCCACGTCCGCATGAACCCGGTGCTGCTGAAGCCGGAAAGAGACACCCGGAGCCAGGTGATTCTGCTCGGACAACGGGATGACCGGCTGTCCGCCATGGAGTGGCGGGAGCGTTCGACACTCCTATGGCCGACGATACGCGGCTGCGTCGAGGACCTCAGGGCGGATCACGACGTGCTCGTCATCGAAGGCGCAGGCTCCCCGGCGGAGATCAATCTGCAGTCGACCGACATCGTCAATATGCGGGTAGCGGAAGCGGCCGATGCCGCGACGCTCATGATCTGCGACATCGACCGCGGCGGTGCCTTCGCCCATCTTTATGGAACCCATCAACTGCTTCCCGAAACCCAACGCCGGTTGATCCGCGGCTTCATCTTGAACAAATTTCGCGGTGACGAGGGACTGCTGGCGCCGGGTCCGGAAATGCTCCAGGCGCTGACCGGCGTGCCGACGCTCGGCGTGCTGCCGATGTGGCGCGATCACGGCCTGCCGGAGGAGGACGGCGTATTCGACGTCCGGCCCGCCGGCAGCGGTCGTTCGATCGCCATCGTGGCCTACCCCCGGATCAGCAATCTCGATGAATTCGTGGCGCTGCGGCGAATTCCGGGCCTGGCGTTGAACTGGGCGCGGCAGGCGCAGGCGATCGCGGGCGCGGAGCTTCTGATCCTGCCCGGCTCGAAAAACGTCGCGGAAGATCTGCAATGGCTCCGGACGACGGGGCTCGACACGGCAATCGCCGCTCACGTCCGCGCCGGCAAGCCGACACTCGCGATTTGCGGCGGGCTGCAAATGTTGGGGTGTGGCATCGCCGACCCCCATGGGGTCGAGGGCGCCGCCGAGGGCCTCGGCCTGCTGCCTCTCACCACGGAGTTTCAGCCATCGAAGCGCTGCGTTCGTGGAACCTACACGTTCGGCGACCTGCCGGGCTTCTGGAAGCCGCTCGGCAGGCTGTCGTTCGACGCTTATGAAATCCGGCACGGCCGCACCCGCCCCGAACGGGACGGGACCGGACGATTGCCCCTTCGCTGCGCCCTCGCGGAGGATTGCGGCTGGCACCAGGGTCAGGTCCTCGCCCTGTACACCCACGGCCTGTTCGAAAATGCCGCCGTGATGCGGGCGTTGTTCGGTCAGGAGGTCCCGACGCTCGACGACACGCTCGAGGGCCTGGCCGACTTCATCGACGCGCACGTCGGCCGGCGCACGCTGATGTCGCTGATCCAGCCCGGTTGGGGACCCGCCGGCCGGTGAGCGGCCGCGCGGGAGCCGGGGGGACATCCGTCCCGCCGAGGCGTCATTTCTTCAGGATGCTCGCGTGGTGCTGCAGATGATCCGCCATGAAAGTCTGGATGGAATAGTAGCCATGATCGTAGCCCGGCTGCATGCGAAGGGTCAGCTTCTGTCCGGACTTGGCCGCGGCGGCGGCGAAGGTTTCGGGCAGGAGCTGCAGGTCGGCGAGAAACTGATCGGCCGTCCCCTGGTCGATCAGCATGGGCGTGGGGAAAGCCCGGCGCGCCACGAGTTCGCTCGCGTCGTGTTCCCTCCACGTCTCCCGGTCGGCACCGAGGTAGTTTGTGAAGGCCTTCTGTCCCCAGGGGCATTGCATCGGTGCGCCGATCGGAGCGAACGCGGATACGGATCGGTACAGGTCCGGGTTGCGCAAGGCCAGGGTGAGGGCGCCATGTCCTCCCATCGAATGTCCGAATATCCCGGCCGCCCCCGGCTGCACCGGCAGGTGCGCAGCCACCACGTCCGGCAATTCGCGGGTGACGTAGCTCTCCATGCGGTAGTGCGTCGACCAGGGCGCCTGCGTCGCATCGACGTAAAAGCCGGCCCCCTGCCCGAAATCCCACTTGTCGGCATCGCCGGCGATGCGCGGCTCACGCGGGCTGGTGTCCGGTGAGATCAGCATGAGGCCCAATTGGGCCGCCACCGCCTGGGCATGCCCCTTGATGGGGAAGGTCTCCTCGGTGCAGGTCAATCCCGCGAGGTAATACAGCACCGGCACCTTGCCGGCCTTCGCCTGTGGCGGAAGGTACACGGAAAACTTCATGGGGCCGCGGGTTTCGCTGGACTCGTGCTTGTAGAATCGTTGAACGCCGCCGTAGCAGCCGTGTTCGGACATCAACTGGATCGCGCTCATGAATACCCCCTCACCCGCCAAAAGGATTACCCTAAATCAACCCCCGCCGACTTGGAAGCCGTATGAACATTGAATTCTCGCCGATCGAAGCACGCGTCATCGGCAGCCTGATCGAGAAGGAGATCACCACCCCGGACCAGTATCCGCTGTCGTTGAACGCGCTCACCAATGCCTGCAATCAGAAGACCAATCGCGATCCGGTGCTCGAACTGACCGAGGCGGCCGTGCAGCAGGTGGTCGATGCGCTCATGAGGAAGCACCTGGTCAGCGACCGTTCCGCAGGGTACGGCGGCCGGGTCACAAAGTACAAGCATCGCTTCTGCAACACGGAATTCGGCTCCCTCAAGTTTTCCAAGCAGGAGCTCGGCGTCGTGTGCGTGCTGCTGCTGCGCGGGCCGCAGACTCCCGGGGAACTGCGCTCGAGAACCAACCGCCTATGCGACTTCGCCGATTCGGCACAGGTCGAGCAGACCCTGCAGACTCTGCTGACCAGGGAGGACGGGCCGTTCATCGCCCGTCTGCCGCGGGCGCCGGGCGCCCGGGAGTCCCGCTACGCGCATCTGTTCTCCGGGAACATCGAATCGGCGCCGGAAATGCCGGACGAGGATCGGCCGTCGGCCGACGCCGGCCCGGGAGGCGTCACGTTGAGCCACCGAGTGGCGATCCTGGAAGGCCTGGTCGCGGATCTGCGCGCGGAAATCGAAGCCCTGAAGAGCGCATCGCCCGCTCCCTGAGGGTGTCCACGCGGCCCGCGAGGCGCCGGCGCGGCGGGCCGTCAGTGTGCCGGGGCCGCCGATTGCTTGGCGATGGCGTCCCGTTCCTGCAACCATTTGTCGAAGTCCGCGATGTCGGCCGCGGTCATCCCGTTTGGGTTGGCCCGATGCTGCGTCAGCCACTGCTGCATGGCCTGCATCAGTTGATCGGCGAGCGGACGATCGTGATTGAAGAGATCCATGTAGGCGCTCTTCGCATCGTCCAATCGATCGATCGCCACGTAGGCTTCGGCGCGGTGCTCGATCGCCTCCAACAGGTCCGGCTTGAGGGCGAGCGTATGATTGTAGTCGTCCACCGATTCGGCATAGGCGCCGAGACGCAAATGGATGTAGCCGACATTGTTCCAGGCCTCGAACATGTCGCCCTTGTTCACCAGCGCCTCGGTGAATTCATCGAGCGCCCGGCCATACGCATCGTTCTGCTTGATCAAGGCGCCGTTCTTCTTGTCATCATTCGGCGCGGTGGCGGCCTCCTCCCCGAGCGCCTTCGCCTTGTTCAACGACTTCATGCCCGCCTTGTACGCCTTCTGCGCGGCGGCATCGGGCTTGTCCGCCGTCGGCGTGCTCTGGATCTCGTCGCCCGGCTGATTCATCTGCGGCCGCCCCATGCCCTGGCCGCCCATGCCCCCCATTCCGCCCATTTGAGCCGGTGCGGGCGACGAGCCGAGCGCCGTCACGGCGACGGCCAACGCCAGGGAATACCCCACGCTGCGAACCCCTCGTCCGCCCCGGGGAGCCTCACCCGCCGCCGGTCCTGCGTCGAATCCGTGAAATGCTGCTTTCATGGGTGCCAATATTAGATTCTTACCGGCCTGCGCGTGGGTCTTTTTTTCCCGACCCACCCTACTCGCCCGCGCGGGAGGCTTCCTCGATGCCGATCCGCAGGTTCATCGTGGCGATTCGCACTTCGATCAGGAACGAGAGCAATGCCGCCGCCAGGGTCAGCATCGACACGATGAACATGCAGGCGATGAAGGCGGACAGGTCCCAGCGAAGAAAGGCGTTGAGGAACAGCATCACGACCACCAAGGCAATGAACAGCGCCGACAGGGTGATGAGCGTGATGGCGGCATTGATCCAGCGTGAGCGGCGCGCCATGATCTTCAACTGACCGGGAAGGTCGCGGCCGTTCTGCACATAATCGGGCCGCAGCAGTCGCTCCTCCATCGCCCGGGCGCGATCGACGATGCGCGCCAGGCGGCTCGTGAGCACGTTGAGCGTCACGCCGATCGCCGAAATAAGGAAGATGGGCGTCAGCGCCACCTGAATCAGGTGCGCAATGTCGACCGATTGAGAGTTCATGAGAGACGCTCCGAAGTGATTGCCGCTGGATGATCCCCGTGCGCCGACCCCGGAAATAGAAACGCCCCGGCCGCCGCGAGGCAGCCGAGGCGCCAACCAATCAGAGGTTACTTGGTCGTCGAAGGAGAGGCAGCGGCCTTCTTCTTCTTGTGGTGCTTCTTCTTGGTCGCCTTAGGGGCATCCGTCGTGCTGGAGGCGGCGGGCGCATCGGCAGACATCGGCGCAGCCGTCTTCGGCATGTCGGCAGCCATCGCGCCAGCGGCGAGGCCCATGGTCAACAAGGCAGAAATAATCAAGGATCCGGACTTAGTCATAGCGTCTCCAACGGTGGGTATAAACAAGCGCAAGCGAGAATACGCCGGATCCGCCGAATTGAGCGCAGATGAAGATCATTTCACAAATAGCGGGCGGGCCGGGCCCACGTCACCCGCCCCGGGGACGTCATCCCGATCAGGCCGCCTACGCCTGCCCCGCGGGTGGTTGAAACTCCAGGGTGGCGTCGAGCAGGGCGGGAATGTCGAAGACCGCCCGCTCGTTGTGCATGACCAGCGGCGCAATCCCGGCGGCCGCGACGAGCGCAGCCGGCACCTGGATGCGGTCCCGCGCCCGGGTGACGGTCCAAGTTTCCAGGCGTTTGTCCTGAAACGCCAGATTCAACGCTCCCCACCGCAGCAAGGCGGCCCTGGCGAGCGGGGTATCGCCGCCCCACTGTCGCTGCGCGAGAGTCATCGCGGAACTGGCGGCGATTTCGCCATGCGGCAACGTCATGAGGTCCTGGATGTACTTCACCATCTCGTCCGGCGGGACGTGCAGGTTCAGATAAGGGGAGGCTGCATCGCTCATGAGCGGCATTTTAGGTCGGATTCTCGAGACTGAACATCGCATTTTCATCGTCGTAGGCGAACGCCTCCGCGTAGCGGGCCCAACGCACCACCGCGCGCAGCGTCTGGTCCGCCGCCTCTTCGCTCATGAAGTCCTCCAGTTCGTCGATGAAGCGGCTTTTGCGTGCGGAATGCGAGGCCCGCTCGTCCAGGACCCGGCGGATGTGCGCCGCCAACGGCACGTAGGCGAGCAGATGCCGCAGGAAAATCCGTTTGCGCTCATCGACCGCGGAATGCGCGAACGCGAGGCCGTCCTCGGCGAGCTTCAGGTCGCCTCCCTCGAGTTCGGCGAACCGCAGCAACTGCAGGGTTTCGGCCACGGGAAACAGCTCATCGATCTCCATTTGAAGATCGGAGGCGATTTTCGGCAAATCGGCGGTGCCGTTGAACGGGGCGGCCGCGACGGCCTCCATGAGGCCCGCGAGCAGGTTCGTCCCGACGGGCGGCAGGACACTGCCGATCCCCAGGCCGGGAAAGCGCTCATGGCGTCCGCCGGCGGCCGTGCCCTTGGGCCGGGCCGTCATTTCGACGTAAATCCGCTCGACCAACTCGCGAAAACTCGGGTCGAGGCGGTTGCGGGGCTGCGGCAGCGATACCTTGATTTCACTCAGGATTCTGCCTGGATTGCTGCCGAACACGAGGATCCGGTCGCACATCAGCACCGCCTCCTCGATGTTGTGCGTCACGAGCATCACGCCCTTGATGGGCATGCGTCCCTCGGACCACAGGTCTAGGAAATCGGTGCGTAGAGTTTCCGCCGTCAATACGTCGAGCGCCGAAAAGGGTTCGTCCATCAGCAGGATGTTCGGATGCACGACCAGCGCGCGCGCAAAGCCGACGCGCTGCCGCATACCGCCCGACAACTCGCGGGGATAGGCCGACTCGAAACCATCGAGGCCGATCAGATCGATCGCGGCCAGCGATCGTGAACGGATCTCCGCCCGCGGCATGCGTTGCGCCTCGAGACCCAGCGCCACGTTCTCGAAGACGGTGAGCCAGGGAAACAACGCAAAACTCTGGAATACCATCGCAATTCCCGGCGCCGGCCCGGAAATGGGATGGCCGAGATACGTCACGGCGCCGGCGGACGGCTCGGACAGTCCGGCGATCAGCCGCAACAGCGTCGACTTGCCGGACCCGGATCGTCCGAGCAGGCCCATGATCTGACCCTCGCGCAATTCCAGGTTCATGCCGTCGAGCACCAGCAACTCGGCGCCATCCGGCTTGGGGAAGGCCTTGCGGATGTCGGTGCACTGGAGCAGCGGAGAGTCGTTCATGACTGGAACCCGTCAGGTAAGCCGATATTTTCGTTCGGCGTAATAATAGAAGGGACGCCAGAACAGCCGATTGATGACCACCACGAACAGGCTCATGGTGCCGATGCCGAGCACGATACGATGGAAATCGCCGGCGGTCGTGGCTTCCGCGATGTAGGCGCCGAGCCCATGGGCCTGCACCTGGGTATCGCCCCAACTGGCCAGTTCGGCGACGATCGCGGCGTTCCAAGACCCACCCGAGGCCGTGATCGCGCCGGTGACGTAGAACGGCAGGACGGCCGGAAGCGCCACCTTGCGCCACCACAACCAGCCGGTGACCCGGAAATTGGCGGCCACGTAACGCATCTCCGCCGGGATGGCGGACGCCCCGGCGATCACGTTGAACAGAATGTACCACTGCGTGCCCAGGATCATGAGCGGGCTCAGATAGATGTCCGGATCGAGTTTCCACGCGACGATGCCGTAAACGGCCAATGGAAACAGCAGGTTGGCGGGAAACGCGGCCAGGAACTGGGCCAGCGGCTGCACCACCTGCGCCGCCCGCGGCCGCATTCCCACCCAGACGCCGATCGGCACCCAGATCACGCTCGCCAGCGCGATCAGGACGAATACGCGCAGCATGGTGATCATCGCCAGTCCGCAGACCTGCAGCGCCTCGCGCAGCGACGTATTGGCGAACAAGACTGCGACGATGTGCCACAACCCGAGCACCACCGCCGCGACGAGCACGGAAACCCACAATAAATCCAGGCTGCGCCTCGGGCCGGTCGGGGTCTGCGCGGCCGGTGCATCCCGGCGCTTCACCGCCCGGCTGGTCCAGAGCACGGCCGCATGAAACGCCACCGTCGCGGCCTGGACCAGCCGCGAGCGACGCATCATGGTCAGCGCCCAGGAATCCGGCACGCGGACACCCGGCTCCTGTTCCACCCGGAACCGGTCCACCCAGGCGACCAGCGGCCGGAACAATAATTGGTCATACAGCAGGATCACGATCAGCATCGTGAGGATGGCCCAGCCGATGGCCCCGAGATTCTTCTGTTCGATCGCCAGGGCGACGTAGGAGCCGACACCCGGCAGCACGAACGTCGTGTGACCCACCGTGACGGCCTCGGACACGACCACGAAGAACCAGCCGCCGGACATCGACATCATCATGTTCCAGATGAGCGCCGGCAGGCCGAAGGGCACCTCCAGCTGCCAGAATTTCATCCACGGCGACAGTCGGAAGGAGTCCGCCGCCTCCGTCAGTTCGGTCGGGATGGTGCGCAGCGACTGGTAGAAGCTGAAGGCCATGTTCCACGCCTGACTGGTGAAGATGGCGAAGATGGAGGCGAATTCCGCCCCGAGCACCCTGCCCGGGGCGAGCGACAGGAAGAACACCACCGTGATGGAAATGAAACCCAGGATCGGCACCGACTGGAGAATGTCGAGGATCGGCACCAGAATCTTGCCCGCACGCTCGCTCTTGGCCGCCCAGGTGGCGTAGGTCAACGTGAATATCAGCGACAGCGCGAGCCCGGCCAGCATGCGGAAGGTCGTGCGCGCCGCATACTCGGGCAGGTGGCCCGGATCGAGCGACAGCGGCTTCGTGGTGAGCTGCGACAGGGGGGCGAACAATCCCCTGGATGTCTCACCCATGAAGATCACGAGACCGATGACGACGATGAACGCCAATACGTCCCAGCGGGACGCGAGGTCACGCAGGAAGCCATACGGTTCGAAGCGTTTCATCGCCGCATTCTGGCAGGACATGCGGCGAACTAGCTAGTAGGGTTGGCGTTCCGACCAGCGTCTTTGACCGGGCACGATATGGCAAACAGCAGCGCATCCGCATTCGAATCGGCATCGGCCGCCGCGGCATCGGCCGCCGCGGCATCGGCCGCCGCGGCATCGGCCGCCGATCAGATCCGCTTCAAGGTTCTGGGGGCGATCAGCGTGTCGCATTTTCTCAACGACATGATCCAGTCGTTGATCGTCGCCATCTATCCCCTGCTGAAGGGCGAGTTCGCTCTGAGCTTCATGCAGATCGGCGTGGTGACGCTCACCTACCAACTCTGCGCCTCCATACTGCAGCCCCTCATCGGCATCTACACCGACAAGCACCCGCAACCGCATTCGTTGAGCGTCGGGATGGGTCTCACCCTGACCGGACTCGTCACGCTCTCGCTGGCGCCGAACTATGCGAGCGTGCTGGTCGCGGCCGCGCTGGTCGGCGCGGGATCGGCGATCTTTCACCCGGAATCCTCGCGCATCGCCCGGCTGGCATCCGGCGGGCGCCACGGCCTGGCGCAGTCCATCTTCCAGGTCGGAGGCAACGCGGGCAGCGCGACGGGCCCGCTGTTGGCCGCCTGGGTCATCATTCCTCACGGCCAGGGAAGCGTCGCCTGGTTTGCCGCCGCCGCCCTGGCGGCGATCGTGATCCTGTGGAAGGTCGGCAGTTGGCACAGGCGCCGGCACCTCGGCGCATCGGCCCGATCGCGCGCGAGGCCGGTCGTGGCGGGCCCCGTGCCGCCCGGCCGCGTCGCTTGGTCGGTGGGGATACTCCTGCTGCTCATCTTCTCCAAATACTTTTATCTGGCGAGCATCACGAATTATTACAATTTCTACCTCATCGAGAAATTTCACCTGCCGGTGCGCACGGCGCAGCTCTACTTGTTCGTGTTTCTTCTCGCCGTTGCACTCGGCACCGTGCTCGGCGGTCCGCTCGGCGATCGGATCGGGCGCAAGCGGGTCATTTGGTTCTCGATCCTCGGGGTCGCCCCGTTCACGTTGCTTCTGCCGCACGCGAATCTGCCATGGACCGCGGTCCTCAGCTTCGTCATCGGGCTGATCCTGGCCTCCGCCTTCTCGGCCATCCTCGTGTTCGCTCAGGAGCTCATGCCCGGCAGGGTCGGCGCGGTATCGGGCCTGTTCTTCGGCTTCGCCTTCGGCATGGGAGGCGTCGGCGCGGCCGTGCTCGGCGCTCTCGCCGACCGCCACGGCATCGAATTCGTCTACCGCCTGTGCGCCTACCTGCCTCTGCTCGGGATCATCGCGGCATTTCTGCCGAACCTCGAGGCACGGGCGGAGTCCACCCGATGAGCAGCCTGCTCCTCGTCCTGCGCGACCACGGTCTCGCCGTCGTATTCATCAACGTGTTCGTCGAGCAAATGGGCCTGCCGGTTCCCGCCGTGCCCACCTTGATCGTCGCGGGGTCGCTCGCGGCCGGCGGACATCCGACGTTTGGCGAGTTGTTCCTGTCATCGATCGTCGCCTGTCTGCTGGCGGATTGCGGCTGGTATCTCATCGGTCGGCGATACGGGATCCGCGTGCTGAAGACGCTCTGCCGCATCTCGCTCGAACCCGACTCCTGCGTCAGCCAGACGCAGTCCCGCTTCGAACGGTGGGGCGTCAATTCGATCGTCTTCGCCAAATTCATTCCGGGCCTCTCGATCATCGCGCCCCCGCTCGCCGGCGCCATGCGCCTCGGCTGGCCGCGCTTCCTCCTGCTGAGCACGGCCGGAGCCGCGCTGTGGGCCGGCATCGCGCTCGGCGCGGGCATGCTGTTCGAGACCCAGGTCGCCGGCCTGCTCCTGAAACTCTCTGAGATCGGCGGTGCCGCCGGCGCACTCATCCTCGCCGCACTCGCCGCGTACATCGCCTACAAATGGTGGGACCGTGCGCAATTCTACGAATCGCTGCGCATGGCGCGCATCACCGTCGACGAACTGTACGATCTCATCCAGGCGGGGGCGGACCCGGTCGTCGTCGACGTGCGCTCGGCAACCGCCCTCGCGCTCGAGCCGCAGTCGATTCCGGGCGCCGTGCACGTCCCGATCGAGAACGTGGCCGCCGCGGTCGAAAAGCTGCCCCGCGACCGGGAAATCATCGTCTACTGCACCTGCCCCAGCGAGGCGTCGGCCGCCCGGGTTGCCCGCGTGCTCATGAATCACGGGTTCAAACGGGTCAGACCGCTGCACGGGGGGCTCGATGCCTGGATCGCGGCGGGGTATGATCTGGGGGCGATCGTCGGAGCAGTTGCACCGACAGGGAGTTCAGGAACATGAGTACCACTGCGTCCAGGTTTCTTTGTGCGCTCACCGTGGCGCTGGCCTCGTCCGCCCCCCTGGTCCGAGCCGACGTCACCACCCAACAAAAGACCGCCCTCGATGTCGCTTCTTTGATGCGCACGCACGGCTCGATCACGACGAGCCTGACCGCGGACAAAAAGCGCGACGACAACGAATCGCATTGCGAAGGCATGATGTCGATGCTGTGCGGCAACGTTCAAGGGGGCGAGATCATCCGACTGGACCGCGACCTCAGCTGGCACCTGGAGCCGGCAAAGAAACGCTATCGGGAGACGCAGTTCAGTTCTCCGGCTGAACTGAGCGCGATGCGCGCCAAGCTGCAGGCCAATCTGGAGAAGATGCGCTCCTGCCCGGCCTCCCGCGCGCAACAGCCCATCGACAAGTCGAAATGCGAAATGTCACCGCCGAAGGTCGACGTGCACAAGACCGGGGAGACCATGTCGATTGCCGGCCATGGCACGGAGCGCACGATGGCTACCCTGACCGAGTCCTGCGCCAACAAGGACACGGGTGATGTCTGCGACACCGTGATCGCATTCGACCTGTGGTTGACGCAGGATGTGCTGCCGGGCACCTCCGAGCGCCGCGCCTTCGATGCAGCCTACGCCCGGAAACTCGGGCTCGACGACGCCCGGGGCATGCTGGCCGGCCAGGCCGCGAGATTCCTGGCGCCCTACCAGGCACAGATCAAACAGTTGGCCGACAAGTCCGCCGATTTCAAGGGCCAGCCGCTCAAGACGTCGCTGCGGGTGCTCATGGGCGGCCCGCAATGCAAGTCGAGCGCGCGCACGAACTCCGACTCGGCGGCGGGTGCCGGCGCGGGGCCGTCCGGCGCCAACCCCGTGGCCGAAGTTGCGCAGGTGGGAAAGGTGCTCGGAGGCCAGGTAGGACAATTGATGGGCGGCCTGTTTCACAAGAAGAAAAAGACGGAGGACTCGCCGGCCGCCGCGAGTGCCGCCGCCCCGGGCGATGCGGCACCCGCCGCGACGCCGGCGGATCCGTATGCGCAATACGTCCAGTTGGTGTCCTTCAGCACGGAAACCGTGAACATCGACACCGCACCCATTCCCGCCTCCCGCTTCGACATTCCGGCGGATTGGACCAAGGAGGAGCCCAAGGCAGCCAAGGGCGCCGACGAGGAATTCACCTGCCCGAAGACTTGAGCGCCGCACCCGCCGGTAGGAGCCTCTAGGAAAAAGCGGCGATCCCGGTTTGCGCCCGTCCCAGGATGAGTGCATGGATGTCGTGCGTGCCCTCGTACGTGTTCACCACCTCGAGGTTCACGAGATGACGGATCACGCCGTACTCGTCCGAGATGCCGTTGCCGCCCAGCATGTCGCGCGCCGCCCGCGCCACGTCGAGCGACTTGCCGCAGGAATTGCGCTTCAGCATTGACGTGATCTCGACCGAGGCGCTGCCGTCGTCCTTCATGCGCCCGAGTCGCAAGCACGCCTGCAGCGCCAGCGTGATCTCCGTCTGCATGTCGACCAGTTTCTTTTGGATGAGCTGATTGGCGGCGAGCGGTCGCCCGAACTGCTTGCGCTCGAGCACGTACTGCCGGGCGGTGTGCCAGCAGCTCTCCGCCGCGCCGAGCGCGCCCCAGGCGATGCCGAAGCGCGCCGAATCGAGGCAGGTGAACGGACCCCGCAGGCCCTGCACCCCCGGCAGCAGGTTCTCCTCCGGAACGAACACCTGGTCCATGACGATCTGTCCGGTCGTGGATGCGCGCAGCCCGACCTTGCCGTGCAGCGGCGGAGCCGAGAGCCCCTTCCATCCCTTCTCGAGAATGAAACCGCGGATGACCTCGTCCTCGGTCTTCGCCCAGACGACGAACACATCGGCAAACGGGCTGTTGGAAATCCAGGTCTTCGATCCGGTCAGCTGGAAACCACCCTTCACCGCCCGCGCGCGCGTCAGCATGCTGCCGGGGTCCGACCCATGATCGGGTTCGGTCAAGCCGAAACAGCCGATGAACTCGCCGCGGGCCAGCTTCGGCAGATATTGCCGCCTCTGCGCCTCGGTGCCGAATTGATGGATGGGCAGCATGACGAGGGAGGATTGCACGCTCATCATCGAGCGGTAGCCGGAATCCACGCGCTCGATCTCCCGGGCGATCAGGCCATAGCTCACGTAGTTGAGCCCGGCGCCGCCGAACGCCTCGGGAATGGTCGCCCCGAGGAGGCCGAGTTCGCCCATTTCGCGAAACACGGAGGGATCGGCGCGTTCCTCGCGAAACGCCTGCAGGATGCGCGGGGCGAGGCGTTCCTGCGCATAGGCGCGGGCGGCATCCCGCACCATGATCTCCTCCGGCGCCAGCTGCGCCTCGAGCAACAGAGGATCGTCCCAATGAAATGTCGCACGCGCCATGTTTCAGCCTTTGATTCCCACCCGCGCGGCAGCATCGCATAATCGGGCACTCAAACCAATCAGAGAAAGCCGATGCACAACGCCCTGTCGCACGTCACCGTGCTCGATTTGTCCCGTATTCTCGCCGGCCCCTGGGCCGGCCAAGTGCTTGCCGATTTCGGGGCGGAGGTCATCAAGATCGAGCGGCCGGGGACCGGCGACGACACCCGATCCTGGGGGCCGCCGTTCATGCGCGATGCTGCGGGGAACGAAGACTCCCGGGCGGATGCGGCCTATTTCCTGTGCGCGAATCGCAACAAAAAATCGGTCACGGTGGATTTCACGACGCCCGAGGGCCGGGAAATCGTGCAAAAACTGGCCTGCGGCGCCGACATCGTCCTTGAAAACTTCAAGGTGGGCGGCCTCGAGGCCCATGGCCTCGACTACGCCACGCTCAAGGCGCTCAATCCGCGCCTCATCTACTGTTCGATCACCGGTTTCGGCCAGATGGGCCCCTATGCCACGCGCCCGGGATACGATTTTCTGGTCCAGGCGATGGGCGGCCTGATGAGCATCACCGGCCGCGGCGCCGACGAGATCGGCGCCGGCCCCCAGAAGGCCGGGGTCGCGGTCACGGACATTCTCACCGGATTGTATGCCGTGATCGGCATTCTGACCGCCCTCACGCACCGCGATCGCACCGGCGAGGGTCAGCACATCGATCTGGCCCTGCTCGACGTGCAGGTGGCGTGCCTTGCCAACCAGGCCATGAATTACCTCGTCAGCGGCAACGTGCCGCAACGTCTCGGCAACGCCCACCCCAACATCGTTCCCTACCAGGACTTTCCGACCAGCGACGGGTTCATGATCATCGCCGTCGGAAATGACTCGCAGTTCGCCCGGTTGTGCACGGAAATGAACCTCGACGATCTCGCCCGGGATCCCCGCTTTGCGACCAACAAAGCCCGGGTCGGCAACCGCACCGCGCTCATCGAGCAACTCAACGCGATGACCAAGACCCGCACCACGACCCAATGGGTCGCCGCACTGGAAGGCGCCGGCGTGCCCTGCGGACCCATCAACGACATCGGCGCCGTGTTCGCCGATCCGCAGGTTCGGGCACGCTCGATGCGGATCGAGATGCCCCACCCCACGAGCGGCACGGTGCCCTTGGTGGCAAACCCGCTGCGCCTCTCGCGGACACCGGCGACCTACCGCAGCGCGCCCCCGACTCTCGGCGTGCACACGCACGAGGTGTTGCGCGACCGGCTCGGTCTGTCGCCTGCCGAGATCGAGCGGCTCGGCGCCGCCGGCGTGATCCAGGCATGACCTAGGTGTGCCGTCGCGGGCCCTGTGCCAATGCGTTCTCGATCCGCCGGTCCGGAATCAGCCACAGCAGAGCGACGCACAGATAGATCCCCTGGGCGGCGCGTGGCAGCCAGAATGACGCAGCCACGCCGGCGACGTACAAGCCCGGCGACACCTTTCCCTTCCAGTCACCGCCCACCGCTTTCTTCAAGGACGACTCGGGTCCCTGCGAGGCGATGATGGTCTGCTGCAGGATGAAATAGGCCACCGCCGCCAGCAGCAGCACGATGCCGTACAGGGCCGACGGGGCGACCGCCGCCGGGTTCTCGCCCACCCACGCCGTCGTGATGGGAAAGAGCGACAGCCAGAACAGCAGATGCAGGTTGGCCCACAGGATCGGGCCGGAGACCACCTCCAGCAGATGCAGCATGTGATGGTGATTGTTCCAATAGATTCCCACGTACACGAAGCTCAGCACATAGCTCAAGAATACGGGAAGCAGCGGCCACAGCGCCGCGAAGCCGTGACCGTGAGGGACCTTCAACTCGAGCACCATGATGGTGATGATGATGGCGATGACGCCGTCGCTGAAGGCCTCGAGTCTGCTGCTGCTCATCATCGGCGTGGGAATCTCGTCGGGTTCCGCTATGCTGGAGCCGTCTCACGAGGAGGTTCGCTCATGAATGCCGTATACCATACGTGGCTTGCCGCCGCCTGGCTAGGTGGCCTCCAGGTTGCCGCCGCGGCGCCGGTCCCCGCACCGCTGCCCCCCGCGGAAGACCGGCAGCTGGCGCGCGATCTGCTCAAAACGCTGGTGGAACTCAACACCACCCACGCCCATGGCTCGACGGAGGCGGCAAAGGCCATCCAGGGCTGGCTGCTGACCGCGGGCTTTGCGGCGCAGGACGTCCAATTCGTGGCCCCCGCGGACCGCCCCACGAAGGGCAACGTCATCGTCCGCTATCGCGGCAGGCATCCCGGCAGGGCGGTGCTGTTCCTGGGTCATCTCGACGTCGTCGAGGCCAAACCCGAGGACTGGTCCACCGATCCGTTCGTGCTGACCCAAAAGGACGGCTGGTTCTACGGGCGCGGCACGATCGACATGAAGGATGGCGATGCCGCCCTGGCGGAATCGTTGATCCGCCTGAAGCGGGCGAGGTTCGTCCCCGACCGCGACCTCATCGTCGCCTTCACGGCCGACGAGGAGGCCGGCGGTGACTCGAACGGACCGGCGTTTCTGCTCAAAGAGCATCGGGATCTGATCGACGCGGGAACGGTCATCAACCTCGACGGCGGCGGCGGGGACTTGAAGAACGGCGTGCCGGCCTATTTCGAGGTCGGCACCAGCGAGAAGACCTACCTCACGTATACGGTTGAAACCACGAGCCCGGGAGGCCACGGGTCGCTGCCGGGGCCCGACAATGCGATCTACCGTCTCGCGAACGGGCTGAGCCGGCTCGAAGCCTTCAAATACCCGGTAATGCTCACCGCGACGACGCGCGCTTACTTCGACGAACTCGCCACGCTGGAACCCGGGCCGGCCAGCGCCGACATGAAGGCGGTGGCAGGGTCGCCCGCGGATGGCGGCCCGACGGACCTTGCGGCCGCCGACCGCCTTAGCCGGAACGTGCGTTTCAACGCCCTGCTGCACACCACGTGCGTCGCCACGTTGATCTCGGGCGGCCACGCCGAGAACGCCCTGCCGCAACGCGCCCGGGCGACCATCCAATGCC
The DNA here is from genome assembly GCA_037445285.1 of Nevskiaceae bacterium. Taxonomy (GTDB): domain Bacteria; phylum Pseudomonadota; class Gammaproteobacteria; order Steroidobacterales; family Steroidobacteraceae; genus Bog-1198. The sequence continues at coordinate 32,645 of JBBIKV010000011.1, forward strand.
GCATGCTGCCGGGCGACACGGAAACCCGCGTCCGGGCGCTGCTGACCGGCGCGCTTGCCGACCCGGCGATCGGCGTGACCCTCGATGCTCCGCCCATCGTGAGTCCGGAGTCGCCGCCGACGCCGCAGATCATGAAGAAGATCGCCGTGCTCGCCCATTCGATGTGGCCGGGAGTACCGCTCATACCGACGATGGCGACCGGATTCAGCGACGACCGGCAGACGCGCAATGCGGGCATTCCGAGCTACGACGTCAGCGGGGTCTGGATCGACGCGGATGAAAATCGCGCGCACGGGCGGGACGAACGCGTCGGGGTCGAAGCCTTCGATGAAAGCGTGGAGTTCACGTATCGCCTCATGAAGGCCATGGGACGCGACGACTAGCCGCCGCGGTCAGCCCGTCGTCGCACGGGCGTTTCGCGAACCCTGCTGGTAGGCGAAATTGCGCGTGAACTCCGCGCCGAGCAGGAATATCTGCGCCGAGTAGTACACCCACAGGAGAAGCACGAGAAACGAGCCCGCCACCCCGTAGGCCGACGTGAAGGTGGCGCCTCCGAGATACACCACGATCAGCCACTTGCCCGCGGTGAACAATACGGCGGTGACCAAGCTGCCGACCCACACGTCGCCCCACGCGATGGCCTCGCGCGGGACGTATTTGTAGATCATCGCGAACAGCGGCGACGCGAGGCACACGCCGACCAGGAAGTCGAGGATGAACACCAGCCCCGGCCAGTGGCCGACGTAGGTTCCGATCCAGGAGCGGAGCATGTGCAATCCCGCCGTCACCACCAGCGACACGAGCAGCAGGAACCCCGCGCCGAGGACCAGGCCGAAGGCCAGCAGGCGCCCGCGCAGCATGTTCCACAGTCCCTGGGCCACTCCGCCGGCCGGCGTGCGCCAGATCCGATGCAGTGCGTTCTGCAGTTCGGCGAACACGCTGGTCGCCCCCACGAACACCGCGATCAGCCCCATTGCGGTGGTCAGCCCGCTGCGCTCACCGCCATATCTCGTGTGCAGCAGCAGGTCGCGGACGGCATCGGCGCCGGAATTGCCGAGCAGGATCCGCAGCTGGGTCAGAATGTGCCGCTGCACCACGTCGGGCGGGATGAATTCGCCCGCCGCCCACGTGAAGATCAACAATATCGGCGCGATCGCGAACAACGTGTAGAAGGCGATTGCGGCCCCCATGCTCGGCGCATCGTCCTTGAACCACGACACGAACGATTGAACGATGATCCCTTGCAGATCGCCGGTCTTGCGCCTGATCGGCATCAGCCCTCCTTCCGCCTGGACTCAGTCGATCGCGCCAGTATGACGCATTCGACGGCCGCAACCGGATCCGGCATGACGTCTGCCGATTTCCCGCCTCCAAGGGCGCCTCGCGCCCCTGCGGCGCGGTAAACTTCGCCGACCAACGGGTCGAGGGGTTGATGTCATGGACTATCAAACCGGTTTCGGCAACGAGTTTGCCACCGAAGCGCTTCCGGGCGCCCTGCCGCTCGGACGCAACTCACCGCAGGACTGCCCCTACAAGCTCTACGCGGAGCAACTGTCCGGCACCGCCTTCACGGCGCCCCGGCATGCCAACCGGCGGTCCTGGCTGTACCGGATACGGCCGTCGGTGGCGCACGGCGCCTTCCGCCCTGTCGAGGGCGACCCGTTCGCCGACGTCCACGGCGCGGCGCCGCTGTCACCGAATCAACTCAGGTGGGATCCGCTGCCCCTGCCGGCGGCGCCCACCGATTTCATCGACGGACTGGTGCCGGTCGCCGGCAGCGGATCGCCGGAATCGCACTCGGGTTGCGGCATCTACGTCTATGTCGCGAACCAGTCGATGCGCAACCGCTTTTTCTACAGCGCCGACGGCGAAATGCTGATCGTCCCGCAGCTCGGCTCGTTGACGCTCGATACCGAACTCGGACGCATCGCCATCGAACCGCAGGAGATCGCCGTCATCCCGCGCGGCATTCGCTTCCGCGTCGAGGTGCAGGTCGGCGCGGCGCGCGGCTACGTGTGCGAGAATTTCGCGGCCCCCCTGAAACTGCCCGACCTTGGCCCGCTGGGCTCGAACGGCCTCGCGAACCCGCGGGATTTCTGCACGCCGGTCGCACGCTATGAGGATCTCGAGGGGCGGTACGAGTTGATCGGCAAATTTCTCGGCCGACTGTGGACCGCGGCCATGGATCATTCCCCGCTCGACGTCGTCGCCTGGCACGGCAACCACGCTCCCTACAAATATGATCTGCGCCGCTTCAACGCGATGGGGTCCATCTCGTACGATCACCCGGACCCCTCGATTTTCCTGGTCCTGCATTCGCCCAGCGACACCCCCGGCACCAGCAACCTCGACTTCGTGATATTCCCGCCCCGCTGGCTCGCGATGGAGAACACCTTCCGGCCGCCCTGGTTTCACCGCAACGCCGCGAGCGAGTACATGGGCCTGATCCGCGGCGTCTACGACGCCAAGAGCGCGGGCTTCGTGCCCGGCGGCGCCTCGCTGCACAACTGCATGAGTGCGCACGGTCCGGACGCCGCGACCTTTGCCCGGGCGCTTGCCGCCGACACGTCGCGCCCCGCCCACGTCGCCGATACGATGGCGTTCATGTTCGAGAGCCGCGGCGTCCTGAAACCCACGAGGAATGCGCTCGAGGGGCGACCCGCGCTGCAGAAGGACTACCTGGACTGCTGGTCGGGCCTGGCCAGGCGCTTCGACCCCTCGGGCCCCTGAAGGGCGGTCTAGATTTCGATCTGCCGCGCCAATTCGACCACGTTCTCGGGCGGCAGGTTGAATCGATCGACGACCTTCACTGAATTGCGGTACAGGAACGCGAACAGCGCCATCCGCCATCCCCTCAAGGCCGGGCGCGCGGGCCTGCTCACGACGAGGTCGCGCGTGCCGACGAACATCGCATGATCGATGTCGATGGCCTCATCGAGTCCGCGCGCATCGTTCAGCGCCGCGCGCAGATCCGGAATCTCGAAAAACCCGAATCTCGCCACCACGTGCCACAGACCCGCGCCGATGTGCTCCACCAGCGGGCACTTGGGTCCCTCGACCCGCGGCGTGGGTTCGAATAGCACGCTGAGGGCGATTGCATTTCGCGGCAGCACACCGACGAAACGCACATGTTCCCGGATGAGCCTCGACACCTTCTGCGTGCTTCGCGTGAGGAACACCGTCGTTCCGTCGACCCGGGGAATGGCCCCGGACTTCAAGTCCGCCAGGAACCGCTCACCCGCCTCGGCCGTCTGCACCAGGGTGGCGCGGATCGCGTCCACCCCCCGCCGCCAGGTGATCATCACGGTGAAGAGCAGCGCCGCGAAGCTGAGAGGCAGCCAGCCCCCGTCGGCGATCTTCACGAGATTGGCTGCGAAAAAGCCGCCGTCCACCACCAGGAAGAAGCCCGCAACGCTGCCCGCGACGGGCAGCGGCCAATGCCACACGCACCGCATGGCCCTGTAGAGGAGCACGGTCGTCAGCAACATCGTGGTCGCGACCGCCGTGCCATACGCGCCCGCAAGCCGGTCGGAACTGCCGAACGCGATCGTCACGGCGACGGTCGCCGACATCAGCAGCCCATTGACCACCGGCACGTAAATCTGTCCGTAGACCTGGTCGGAAGTTTGACGAATCGAGACGCCGGGCAGCCACCCCAACTGCATGGCCTGGCGGGTCATCGAAAAGGACCCGGTGATGATGGCCTGGCTCGCGATGATGGTGGCCAGCGTGGCCAGCCCCACCAGCGGATAGACCGCCCACGCGGGGGCGATTTGGAAGAACGGGTTTCCGGTGACCGCCCCCTTGTCCATCAGGTAGGCCGTCTGCCCCGCATAACTCAACAAGAGGGCCGGCAGCACGACGAAATACCAGGCACCGCGAATCGACTTCTTGCCGAAATGACCCATGTCGGCGTACAACGCCTCGGCCCCGGTGATGCACAGGAATACCCCGCCGAGCACCAACCAACCGACGCTGCCGGCGTGCGACAGGAAGTCGACGGCATGCCGCGGGTCGAGCGCGGCCACGACGCCCGGATGACGAATGATGGGGCCCAGCCCGAGCGCCGCGATGACCACGAACCACAGCAGCATCACCGGCCCGAAGGCCCGGCCGATCGTTGCCGTCCCGAAACGCTGCGCACCGAACAGACCGATCAAGATGACCACCGCCGCCGGCATGACGAAGGGCTTGAACGAGGTCGTCACCACGTTGACGCCCTCGATCGCACTCAGGACCGAAATGGCGGGGGTGATGACGCCATCGCCGTAGATCAGGGCCGCGCCGAGCAGGCCCATGCCGGTCAAGATCCTCGAGCCCGGGGTGAAGGCGTTCGCACCGATCAATGACATCAACGCGAGGATTCCGCCCTCGCCGCGATTGTCGGCGCGCATCACGAAGACACAATATTTGATGGATACCGTGAGGATCAACGTCCAGACGATGGCGGACAGGATGCCGAGCGCGCTGTGCGGCGTGAAGTGTCCGCCCGTGGCCTGCACCACGGTCTGCAGGGTGTAGAGGGGGCTCGTGCCCAGGTCGCCGAAGACCACGCCGAGCGCGGCCAATCCGGCCAGACTCGCCGGCTTCTCTACGGTGCTGCGCATGACCCCTCCCTCGGTGACGAACGCCTACCTTAGCGAATTCCGCCGCGGCGCGCCGATGAAACGCGGGCGCCGGGACGGACGTGACTCGGATGCGGTACAGTCGCCCGCATGTCACAACCGATCCGCGATGTGGACGTCGAGGCGACGGGCGTGAACGGCTTGCGCAAGGTGACCAGACGCTCCTTCCTGGCGACGGTCGGCGCCGCCGCGGGCTGCGTCGCGACACCGGTGGCGATCCGGCCTGCATTGGCGTTGGCGGCCTGCGATTCCGCGGCGCCGGGTTATCGATTTTTCTCCGCCGCCGAGGCCCGGTTCATCGAGGCCGCCTGCAACCGTCTCATCCCCTCCGACCCTGCCGGACCCGGCGCGCTCGACGCCGGAGTCCCCCGCTACCTGGACGAACACCTGGCCGGCGCCTGGGGCAACGGACGGCAGACGTATCGCAACGGGCCGTGGCAACCGGGAACGCCGCCGGTCCACGTGTCCGGTCGTGCGCCCGCCGAGCTGTTTCGCTCGGCAATGGCCGGTATTCTTCGCGACCTCGCGGCGCGCGGGCTGGATTTCCCGACGGCGCAGGCGTCGGCGCAGAGCGATTACCTTGGAACCCTCGCCGCTGGAGCCGGAACTCTCGCCGGAGTACCCACGAGCGTTTTCTTCGACATGTTGCTGGCGATGACCGTAGAGGGCTTCTTCAGCCATCCCCGACTGGGCGCCACCCGCGATCGCGTGGCCTGGCCGCTGCGCGGCTTTCCCGGCTCGCATGCGCGCGCCTGAGGGGCGCGGCCCCACACACCCGCCGGCCGCAGCCGCCGGATTTGGGCGTCCTGGTATGATCTCGAGTCCGCCCGTGGCGCAAATCACTTGAGCACGCGGGATTTAGGCGTGGCGACGCTCGGCAAACGGGGAGACGCGGTGCATCGCAGAGGAGGGACATCGAATCGACGAACGTCGAATCGGGACCCCGCCGGGCTTTCGAGGGTGATCGCCGGCCTGCTCATCGTCGCGGCCGGTACGGGCCAGAGCCTCTGCGTGCGGGCCGCCGCGACGCTCGCCACGGAATCGACCGATGGCATGGTCGTGAGCGCGCAGCACGCGGCCTCCGACGTCGGGGCAGCCATCCTGCGCGACGGCGGCAATGCCATCGATGCCGCCGTCGCGGTCGGCTATGCCCTGGCGGTGACGCAGCCCTGCTGCGGCAACCTCGGCGGCGGCGGGTTCATGCTCATCCACCTCGCCGACGGCCGCAATACCTTCATCAATTTTCGCGAGAAGGCGCCGCAGGCGGCGGGCGCCGACATGTATCTCGACTCCCATGGCGATGCCGTGGCCGAGAGGAGCATCGACGGTTATCTCGCGGTGGGAGTGCCGGGCACCGTCATGGGCTTGGAAACCGCCCGTCAGGAGTATGGCACCCTGCCGCGCGCGACGCTGATGCGGCCGGCGATCCGGCTGGCCGAGCATGGCTTCGTGTTGGCCCGCGGCGATACCGACGTCCTCGATGCCGGCCTTGCGGCGTTTCGGCGCGAGCCGAATCTGGCGGCGGTGTTCATGAATCACGGCATGCCCTTCGAACCCGGCGATCGCCTGATACAACCCGATCTCGCGGCCACACTGCGCGCCATCAGCGCCGGCGGCACCGATGCGTTTTATCACGGCGCCATCGCCGCGGCGGTCGGCGGCGCGAGCGGCGCGCATGGCGGCATAGTGACGGCGGAGGATTTTGCCGCCTACACGGTCACGGAATCCGCACCGATCAGCTGCCGCTATCATAAGTACACGGTCCTCTCGGCTCCTCCGCCGAGTTCCGGCGGAGTCACCCTGTGCGAGATGCTGCGCGTGCTGGAGGGCTATCCTCTGCGCGATCTCGGGTACCACTCGAGCCAAGCCGTGCACTACATGGTCGAGGCCATGCGTCATGCCTACCGCGACCGCAACCTGTACCTGGGCGACCCGGCCTTCGTCGACAACCCGGTCGAACGGCTGGTGTCCGACGCCAATGCCGCGGCGATCAGGGCGAGGATCACGCCGCACCGCGCGACACCGTCGGCGGCCCTCGCGGGCGCAGCCGGTGCCGCCGAGCATCCCACCACCACCCACTACTCGATCGTCGATCATCTCGGCAATGCCGTGTCGGTCACCTATACCATCAACGATGATTTCGGCGCCAAGGTCATGGCGGACCGGACCGGCTTCCTGTTGAACGACGAAATGGACGACTTCACGGCAAAACCCGGCGTGCCCAATCTGTTCGGCCTGGTTCAGGGCAGGGCAAACGGCATCGCACCCGGTAAACGCCCGTTGAGTTCCATGACCCCGACCATCGTGCTCAGGGACGACAAACCGGTTCTGGTGCTCGGTACGCCGGGAGGTTCGCGCATCATCACCACGGTCTTGGAAATCATCGTCAACGTCATCGACCACGGCATGACGCTGCAGGAAGCCGTGGATGCCCCCCGGATTCATCACCAATGGCTGCCGGACACCCTGGCGGCCGAACCCTTCGCCCTGTCGGCGGACACGGCCGCCGCCCTGACCCGCATGGGCTACCGGATCGTGCCGTTGGAGGTGTGGGGCGCCGGCAATGCGGCGCAGGCCGTCGGGGTGGCTCCGGCAGACGAGCGGGCCGCGAGGGCCTTGGGTTTCCCGCGGGCCGGCGTATTGTACGGCGCGAGCGACCCGCGCGAGCCGGCCGGCGCGGCCGCGGCTCCTTAAAAAGGACCGGAGCGGCCCGCATGCTCATTCATCTCATTCTCAACCACCAATCGAGGCACCCCTTCCCATGATCAAAGTCAGCGTGCTCTATCCCAACAAACCCGGCGCCCATTTCGACATGAACTATTACCTCACCAAGCACATGCCGTTGGCGATGCGGCTCCTCAGCAAGGGTCTGCGCAAGACGGAAGTGGACGCCGGCCTGCAGGGTGCCGCACCCGGCGAACCTCCGGCCTTTTTCGGCGGCTGCCAGTTCTATTTCGATTCCGTCGAGGCCTTCCTCGCGGTGTGGGGCGGCGCGGCCGCGGAGCTGGGGGCCGACATACCCAAGTACACCGACGTGGCTCCCGTGATCCAGTTCAACGAGGTGAAGATTTCGGTCTGAGGCGGGCCCTGGGATCGGCGGCCCGGCATCAGCGCGCGCCGGGAAAGGCGGCACGGAGTTGCGCGTCGGTGATGCCGTCGATTTCCAGCAGCTTGCGCCGGCTGGTCACGCCGGATACCAGGTGAATCCGGCCCTTGGCGAGCAGCAGCCGGTCCGCCACGAACTCGATCAGCGCAAGATTCGCGGCGTTGTCCACGGGCGGCGCGGCGATGCGTATCTTGATCGATCCATCGTGCACGCCGGCAAGCTCGGTTTTCGAGGCCCGCGGTTGGATGTAGACGGCAAGCCGCACCGGCCGCGTCGCCGAACTCGCGGGCGGGCCCCGCTTCACGGGTTTCGGGTTCCCATCCCGACCGCGTCCCCGGAGGGCAGCTGGCGCACCTCGACCGGAATCACGGCCAGTCGGTGCAGGAGCGCGCGGCGGCGCGCCAGCGGCCACCAGTCGTAGAGCAGCACTTCCATCGGTCGCCACATCGCCACCCATCCGAGAATGAGCAGTCCCTCATCGATGATCGCCCGGTCCACGAGTCGCGGCTGGACCGCGAGCGCGTGGCGCAGACCCAGGCAGGCCATCAGGAACGCGGCGCCGATGGCGAGACTCACCGCGCCGAAACGCAGCAGCCGGACGAGGTCGAGGCGCAGCTGATGCTCACGGTAGTCAAAATAATGATGGACCGCGTCAGGGAGCGTCCGCGCGGCCTCGCCCGCCGCTTCCGCCTCCGGCAGATGCACGATCAGACGCAGACGGCGGCGCAGCCCGGCTTCCTGGCATGCCTCCGTCAAATATCGCTCGGCGCCGTCGTCGAGATCCTTCTCGCGAAACGGCGCCGGATCGAGCGTATGGAACAACTGGCGGACTTCCCGCAGCCGGATTTCGATGAGCGTATCCTCACCTTCGCGCCGGTATGCGGATTTCAGGGAATCGCCAGGCATGCAACGCGCCTCGAATTGACCGTGAGCCATCGCTCGCCGGCGGGTAGTCTAACCCGCGACGCCGCTCAACGCCGCGACGCCGCCCAACGGCGTCATCGGGGGTTGTGGCGCGGCAGGTGCTTCACGTGGCGAAAGCCCACCAACCGCTTGCGCTGTTCGTCCCAGAGACGATAGGTGAGCGACTTGAGGCTTGCGAACAACGTCATCGGCTTCACCTGCTGGAAAATGGGAGCCGCATCGTGACAGCGCTGCAGGTTGTAGTTCGGTATGCGCGGGCTCAGGTGGTGGATGTGGTGAAAGCCGATGTTGCCCGAGAACCACTGCAACACCTTCGGCAGCTTGTAGAACGAACTGCCGCGCAGGGCCGCCGCCGTGTAATCCCAGTCCTCACCGCGTTCCCAATAGACGTCCTCGAACTGATGCTGCACGTAGAACATCCAGACGCCCGCCGCACCGGCGAGGGCGGTCACGGTGAGTTGGAGCAACAGGTACTCCTTGACACCCATCACGAGGCAGAGTGCCCCGGCCATGAGGAGGATCGCCAGATTCATCCAATGCACCGAACGCCGCTCCCTCGGCTGGGCGGTCGCCGAGGGGAATCGTTGACCGATCACGAAGAGATACAACGGCGCAACGACGAACAGAACGAGGGGATTGCGCGCCAGCCGGTACGCAAAGCGCTTCCACCGCGACGATTTGAGATACTCCTCGACGGTCAGCATCCACACGTCGCCCGACCCGCGCCGATCCAGGTCCCCCGAGGTTCCATGATGCGTCGCATGTTCCCTGCGCCAGTGACAGAAGGGCGTCAGCGTCAGCACGCCGGCGACGAAGCCGGTCACCATGTTGGCGCGCCGGCTCTGGAAGAAGGAGCCATGACCGCAATCGTGAAAAATGATGAAGATCCTGACCAGGAAGCCGGCCGCCAGGATCGCCAGCGGCAACGTGAGCCAGAAAGAGACGGCAAGAACCCGGTACATCGCGTACCACAACAAGGCATATGGGATGAAGGTGTTGGCGAGCTGCCAGGACGCCCGCCAGGACGACGGTGCTTGAAAACGCGCGACCACCGCCCGCCAATCGACGGTATCCGCTCCCGCCAGCGCAAGCGCTGTTTGATTCGCGTTCATGCCCGGGACATGGGGGCGTAATTGGCCGACCCAAGGCGAGGATGGAAATGTCGTTCCAGGGCGGTTCCCATCCCCGGGGGCGTCCGCTAGGCTTCGCGCATGACCACCCACACCCTGTTTCCGACCCAGGTCTATACGGCCGCTCTGCAGCGCCGCGGCGCCCGCGAATTCAACCGCCAACTGTTGAAGGAATGCCGTCAATTGCGCGACGACGACGCCGCCGGACGCCGCTGGTCGGCAAAGAACTATCCCGGCGGATACACCTCGTATGGGTCGGTACATCGCCTGCAACGCGTCTCGCCCACCTTCGAGGTGCTGCGTCGCAAACTGCAGCGTCACGTTGCCGCCTTCTCGAAGGCGGTTGAATGGGACCTCGCAGGTCGTGAGCTGACCATGACCGACTGCTGGATCAACATCATGCCGAAACAGGTCGCCCACAGCCTGCATCTGCATCCCCTTTCCACGCTCAGCGGGACTTACTACGTCCATGTGCCCGCAGGCGCCTGCGGCATCAAATTCGAGGACCCCCGTCTGGATCGCTTCATGGCAGCGCCCCCCCGCGTGCCCGGTGCCAGGCCGGAGAACAAGCCCTGGGTCACGTTCCCGGCAGCCGCAGGGCGGCTCGTCCTTTTCGAAAGCTGGCTGCGCCACGAAGTGACCGCCAACCCCGTGTCCGCCGAAAGGGTGAGTGTGAGCTTCAACTACAACTGGTTTTGACGCCACGCGGGTTTTCCCGGTCGACCGTCCGTACACTGGTAGAATCGGCGCATGAACGACAGAACCAACAGCACTTCGGACGCCACCATGGCGGTGTATCTCGACTTGGAGAACATCGCCCTGGGCGCGCGCGACGCCAGGTACCCGAGCTTCGACATCGAAAAGGTCCTCGAGCGCCTGCTCCTCAAGGGTCACATCGTGGTCAAGAAGGCCTACTGCGATTTCGACCGCTACAAGGATTTCAAACGCGGCCTGCACGAGGCGGCCTTCGAGCTCATCGAGATACCCCACGTCCGTCAGTCCGGCAAGAACTCGGCCGACATCCGCATGGTCGTCGATGCGCTCGACCTGTGCTACACCAAGGGCCACGTGGACACCTTCGTCATCATCAGCGGCGATTCGGATTTTTCGCCGCTGGTGAGCAAATTGCGCGAGAACGCCAAGACCGTCATCGGCATCGGCGTGAAGAATTCCACGTCCGACCTCTTCCTCAACAACTGCGACGAATTCATCTATTACGACGACCTGGTCCGCAAGGAGCCGTCGAAGGTGCGGCGGCGCAGCGCCGTGCGGCCGAATACGCCGGCCGCCGCCGCGCCGATCCCGGGGCCTTCGGCGACCGCAGCGCCGGCCGCGGGGTCGCCGGCCGCCGAGAATTTGCCGGCCGACAACAAGGGCCCTGACCTCACGGAGGCGCTCGATTTGGTCGTCGAAACCCTGGACGCGGTCATCGAGGAGCGCGGCGAGAACGAACAGGTCTGGGGATCCATGATCAAGCAGGCCATCAAACGGCGCCATCCGGGCTTCAACGAGCGGGCGTACGGCTTTCGATCCTTCAACGACCTGCTGGCGGATGCGCAAAAGCGCGGACTGTTGATGCTGCGGGCGGACGAAAAATCCGGCGGTTATCTGGTGCGGGCGGCCGAGAGGGTCCCCGCCCGCTGACGCCTTGAACTCGACCCTTCCGCCCTCACACTCCCTGCCATGGGTGACGTGCGGCAACGGCGGGTGGGTGCATGAATGCGCAGCGCAGGCAATCTTGGATGTGGGCGGACGCCTGTGCCCTCCTCGACGAGGCGGAGCGGCGCCATCGCCGGTTTTTTGATCTCCTGGCCGCTCCGGCGTCGGCGCCCGTGTGGGAGCCGCCCGCCAACATCTTTTCACGCGGCGCGGAACTGCACGTGCAGATCGCGCTGCCCGGCGCGCGCGCCGACGACGTCGTCGTACAGATCACCGCCTCTGGGCTGGTGATCGAGGCCACCGTGGAGCCCCCCACCTTCTCCGCCGGCGCCACGCTCGTGCGCCTGGAAATTCCGTATGGGCGCATGCGGCGCCGCATCGAGCTGCCGGCCGGCCGATACGTGCTGCAGGAGAATCGCCTGGAGCACGGCAACCTGCTTCTGCGCCTCACCGGATCAGCGCTATGAACACCCCCGTCAGCAATATCGCCGCCGCGTCCGCCCCGCCGCCGGAAGACGTCCTCATCATCCTGCCGGTGCGCGATCTGGTCCTGTTCCCGGGAGTCGTGCTGCCGGTGTCGATTCACGGCGCACGCGCGCTGGCAGCGGTCCAGGAGGCCGTGCGCACGCAGCGACGAGTGGGCCTGCTGCTGCAGAGGGACGCCGCGGTGGCGGAGCCCGCCGCCGATGACCTCCATCGGGTGGGCACCGCCGCATCGATCGTGCGGTTCATCACCGCCGGGGACGGCTCGCATCATCTGATATGCCAGGGCGAGGAGCGCTTCACCGTGCTCGACTATGCCGGCCACGATCCCTTCCTCGTCGCGCGCATCGAGTGTCACAAGGAGCCGGTGCTGCTCGACCGGGAGGTCGAGGCCCGCGGCATCAATCTGCGCGAGAAGGCGCTGGAGGCGCTGCAGTTGCTGCCCCAGGCGCCGGCCGAGCTCGCGAACGCGATCCGATCCATCGAGTCGGCGGCGACTCTGGCCGACGTGGTTGCGAGCTTCATGGACCTGAAGGCCGCGGACAAGCAGGAAATTCTGGCCACCTTCGACCTCGAGGCCAGGCTCGATCGCGTGCTCGCTCTGCTCAATCGGCGCATCGAGGTGCTCAAGGTCTCGCGACAGATCGACGAACGCTCGCGCGAGGCGTTCGACGGGCGGCAGAAGGAGGCGGTGCTGCGCGAGCGGCTGCACCAGATCCAAAAGGAGCTCGGCGAGACCGACCGCTCCGGCGCCGAACTCGAGGACCTCAAGAAGGCAGTCGCGGAGGCGGGAATGCCCGCCGAAGCCGAGGAACAGGCGCTGCGCGAGCTGGCAAGGCTCGAACGCATGCCGGACAGCGCCGCCGAGTATTCGATGACCCGCAATTATCTCGACTGGCTGATCGCGATGCCCTGGTCGAAGGCCGACGACGAGCAGGTGGACATCGAGCGCGCGCGTGCGATCCTGGACGAGGACCACTACGGACTGGAGAAGGTCAAGCGGCGCATTCTCGAATTCCTGGCGGTGCGCAAGCTGAATCCGCAGGGCCGCAGCCCGATACTATGCTTCGTGGGCCCCCCGGGCGTGGGGAAGACTTCGCTCGGCCAGAGCATCGCGAAGGCCCTCGGTCTGCAGTTCCGGCGCGTGAGTCTCGGCGGCGTGCACGACGAGGCGGAGATCCGCGGCCATCGCCGCACGTACATCGGCTCCCTGCCGGGCAACATTGCCCAGGCCATGCGCAAGGCCGGGCGCCGCAATCCGGTGCTGATGCTCGACGAGGTCGATAAACTCTCGGCGAGCCACCAGGGCGATCCGTTTTCGGCGCTGCTCGAGGTGCTCGATCCGGAGCAGAACGACACGTTCCGCGACAACTATCTGGGCGTACCCTTCGATCTGTCGAAGGTGATGTTCATCGGCACGGCCAACGTGATCGACTCCATCCCGGGACCCCTGCGCGATCGGATGGAGATCATCGAACTCTCCGGGTACACGGAGGAGGAGAAGCTGCCGATCGCGCGACGCTACCTTGTCAAACGGCAGTTGCTCGCGAACGGCCTCTCGGCCAGGCAGGTCCAGGTGTCGGACGAGGCGCTGCGCAAGGTCATCGTGGACTACACACGCGAGGCCGGCGTCCGCAACCTGGAGCGGCAGATCGGCGCGCTGCTGCGCAATGCCGCGGTCGGCATCGCCTCGGGACAGTCATCGGGCGTCGCCATCGATGCCGGGGACGTCGAGAGGATTCTCGGCGCCGCGCGCTACGAGAACGACGTGGCGCTGCGCACCAGCGTGCCGGGGGTCGCGACCGGCCTGGCGTGGACGCCGGCGGGCGGGGACATCCTCTTCATCGAATCGAGCCGGGTGAAGGGCACCGGCAAGCTGATCCTCACCGGCCAGTTGGGCGACGTGATGAAGGAGAGCGCCCAGGCCGCGGTGACACTGGTGAAATCGCAGGCCGAACGCCTGGGGGTGGATCCGGCGCTGTTCGACGACGCGGATCTGCACATCCACGTGCCCGCGGGGGCGATACCGAAGGACGGGCCCAGCGCCGGCGTTGCGATGGCCACCTCGCTGGCCTCGCTGTTGACGCGGCGCACCGTGCGCGCCGACGTCGCCATGACCGGCGAGATCAGCCTGCGCGGAGTCGTGCTCCCGGTAGGCGGCATCAAGGAGAAATGCGTCGCGGCGGCGCGCGCCGGGATTCGCACGGTGATTCTGCCCGCGCGCAACCGCCGGGACCTCGACGACATCCCCGAGACCGTGCGCAAACGCCTCGACATAGTCTGGGCCGAGAAGATCGAGGACGTGCTGGAGCGGGCGCTGGAACAGGCTCCGGAACGGCGGGCGGCGGCCTGAGCACCGCGCCCCGCCGCTATGCGGGGGAAAGCCGCCTGAGGTGCGCGATCCGATCGACGGCGCAGGGGTGCGAGTCGTAGAACGCCGAATGCAGCCGGTCCGGCGTCAGGGTGGTCGCATTGTCGCGATAAAGCTTGACGAGCGCGGTCACCAGTTTGCGCGCGTCGGTGACTTGCGCGGCGAACCGGTCGGCCGCGAGTTCGTGCCGGCGGAACCACCATGATTCGAACGGCTTCGCGAAAAACGTGAACGCCGGCACCGCCAGGACGAACACCAGCAACGCCATCGCGTTCGTCTGCGGAACGCCGAAAGCCGCGTAGAAGAACGGCTTCTCCGCGAGCATGCCGAGCAGCGCCAGGCCGCCGAGGCTGCCGACCATCGACAGGATGAGCCGCTGCCGCACGTGATGCAGTCGGAAATGCCCGAGTTCATGGGCCAGCACGGCCTCGAGCTCCTCCGGTTCGATGCGCGACAGCAACGTGTCGAAGAATACGATGCGCTTGTGGCGCCCGATGCCGGTGAAGTAGGCGTTGCCGTGGGCCGAGCGCCGCGAGCCGTCCATGACGAAGATGCCGCCCTCCGCCGCAAAGCCGCAACGCTGCAGCAGCGCCCCCACGCGCCGTTCCAAGGCGGCATCGGTGATCGCCGCGAACCGGTTGAACAGCGGGGCTATGAACCGCGGGGCGGCCCATGTCAGGCCCAGCATCGCGGCCAACCACACCAGCCATGCCCATGCCCACCACCAGCGGCCCGCCCGATCCATGAGCGACAACGTCATCCACGCGAGCGGGGCGCCGAGCAGAAGCCCCAGCACCGCCTGCTTCGCCAGATCGGTGACGAACAGCCGCGCCGAGATGCGGTTGAATCCGAACCGGGCTTCGATGCCGAAGGTGCGCCACAAGGCGAACGGCAGGCCCAACGCCTGAATGAGAACGAACGCGGCCAGCAGCACGAGGCAGCCCTGCCAGGGCTCGCCCAGACCCAGGTGCGCCACCCAGGCATCGACTGCGGCCAGTCCGCCGCCCAGGGTGAGCGCCAACTTGATGCAAAACTCCGCCACCGCGGCGATGCGTCCGAAGCGCACCCGCGCGACGGTGTAATCCGCGGCCTTTTGCTGATCCACCAGGGAGATGTGCCCCTCGAACTCGGCCGGCACCCGATCGCGGTGCGCGCGCACCGCCGCCACCTGACGGGATGCCAGATACAGCCGTGCCGCCGCCTCGGCCGACAGCGCGGCAACGAACAGCCCGGTCAGCCAATTCATCGGGGGCGGCTACGTTCCATCATGGGAACAGCGTACGGGAATTGGCGCTCGAACGGAACACGAGGGGCCGTTCGGCGGGCGGCCGGGGCGCCGCGGTCGAACGGTCCGCCAGCGCGACCGCGTCGGTGACGAGACGATGATGGGGCGACAGGTCACAGACGGGATCGGTGTTTGCGGCATCCCCAGTCAACAGATACGCCTGACACCGGCACCCTCCGAAATCGCGGACCTTGTCCGGACAGCTGCGGCACGGCTCCTTCATCCAGCCATCGCCGCGATAATGGTTGAAGCCCGAGGAGTCGAACCAGATGTGCCGCATGTCCGCGTCGCGCACGTTCGGAAAATCCAGCCCGGGCAGCATGCGCGCGGCGTGACAGGGCAGCGCGGTGCCGTCAGGGGTCACGGTCAGAAACACGGAACCCAGGCCGTTCATGCAGGCCTTGGGCCGGCGCTCGAAATAGTCGGGCACCACGAAGAAGATCTGCATGGGCCGCCCGCCGCGCTCGCGGAAGCGTCGCGTCGCCGCCTCGGCCCGTTCGACCTGCGCCCGGCTCGGCATGAGCTGCTCGCGGTTGTGCCACGCCCAGCCGTAGTACTGGGTATTGGCGAGTTCCACGTACTCCGCGCCCAGCCGGTCCGCCATCTCCAGGATCTCCTCCACATGGTCGATGTTGAGCCGGTGCAGCACCACGTTGAGGACCATCGGGTAATCGTATTGCTTGATGAGCGCCGCCACCTTGGACTTCAGGTCGAAGGTGCGCGTGCTGCTCAAAAAGTCGTTCATCTCACGGCTGCTGTCCTGAAACGACAGTTGGATGTGGTCGAGCCCGGCCGACTTCAGCGCCGCGATGCGGGTTTCGGTGAGCCCGACCCCCGAGGTGATGAGATTGACGTAATACCCGAGCGCGTGCGCCTCCGCGACGAGGATTTCCAGGTCGTCCCGGACCAGCGGCTCGCCGCCGGACAAGCCGAGCTGCACCGCGCCCAACTGCCGCGCTTCGCGCAGCACCCGCAGCCAGTCGTCCGTGCCGAGTTCCGGCCCCGAGCGCGCGAAATCCGTCGGGTTGTAACAGAACGCACAATGCAGCGGGCACCGGTAGGTGAGTTCCAGCAACAGCCACAGCGGAGGCCCCGGCGTGGTCGCGGGCACCGCCGACGCCGTGGTCACGGAACCGCCACCCATTTCTTCTCCGCCGCGAGGACCATGAACGCCATGACGTCGTCGGCCAACCCCGTGGTCGAGAAGGTGCGCTCGAGATCCGCCGTGATCTGCGCGATCGTCGACCTGCCGTCGCATCGCTTGAGGATTTCGCCGGCACTGCCGTTCAACTTGATCATCCCCTCCGGATAGAGGAGCACATGCGCGTTCTGCGCCGCCTCCCACTGCAGCCGGAAGCGCCGGTCGAGCGCCGGCCGCGCCTCGCTGCCGAACGCCGCCGTCATGCCGCCACCCCGTAGCGCAGCGCCATGGCGTCGCTCATCTGCCACAGCACGTCGAGCTTGAACTGAAGTATCTCCAAGGCGCGTTCCTGCAGGGCACGGGTGGCGAAGTGGTCCAGCGTGAACGCCAACCCGAATTCCACGTCGCGCCGCGCGAGACTCACGCGGCTCTGGAAATAGTGCAGGCCCTTCGCGTCGATCCACGGGTAGTGTTGCGGCCACGTCGCCAGACGCTGCTTGTGGATCTCGGGGGCGAACAATTCCGTGAGCGAGGAACATACCGCTTCCTGCCAGGGCGCGCGGCGCGCAAAGTTCACGTAGGCGTCGACTGCGAAGCGTACGCCCGGCGCCACCTGGGTCAGGCCCTCCACGGACGCGCGCGACAGGCCCACCGCCTCGGCCAGACGCAGCCAGGATTCGATGCCGCCGGGGTCGTCGCCGTATCCATCGTGATCGAGGATGCGCTGCACCCAGTTCCGCCGCACCGCCCGATCGGGACAGTTGGACAGAATGGCGGCGTCCTTGATCGGTATGTTGATCTGATAGTAGTAGCGGTTGGCCACCCAGCCCTGGATCTGCTCGCGGCTCGCAGCGCCGCCGTTCAACATCACGTTGTAGGGATGGTGGATATGATAGGCCCTGCCGCGCTCGCGCAGCCTGGCCTCGAACTCGGCACGGCTCCACGCGGTCATAGGAGGATCTCCATCCCGTCGGCGGCCACCTCGACGTTGCGCAGCTCGAGCTCAGCCGCCTGAGCCGAGGATTCGTCCAGGATCGGGTTGGTGTTGTTGATGTGGATCAGGACCTTGCGGGTGTGCGCGGGAAGCCTGGCCAGCCACTCCAACATGCCTCCCGCGCCGCTCTGCGGCAGATGGCCGATGTCCCGGCCGTGCTTGCGCGAGATGCCGAGCCGGATCATTTCGTCGTCGCTCCAGAAGGTCCCGTCCACCAAGACGCACGAGGCCGCCTGCATGGCCTTCCAAAGATCGTCGTCCATCGCACCCAGTCCCGGCGCGTAGACGACCGATCGGCCGCCCGACTCCTCGGTGACGACCAGCGCCAGATTGTCGCCGCTCGCGGGGGACTCGCGATTGGGCGAATAGGGAGCGGGCTTGCTCGCGACCGGCAATGCCCGCCAGCGAACGCCATCCACCCCCTCCACGGCGAAATCGGCGCCGAGGTCGATGCGTCGCCGATCGACACCGCAGTAATGCGCCAGTACGCCGAATACGGGATTGCCGTGGGTCAGATCCCGATGCGTGCTGTCGCTGCACCAGACGGGCCAGGGCCGCATCGATTCACGCAGCATGTAGAGCCCGGTCGTGTGGTCGACCTGCCCGTCGACGAGAATGATCCCCGCGATGGCCGTGTCGCGGGTCGCGCGCGCGGGCTGCAGATCGGGCGCGGCCCGCAGCTGCGCGAGCACATCCGGCGAGGCGTTGACGAGCACCGCCGCGGGTGGGTTCGTGCCGGTCACGGCGATCGAGGATTGGGTGCGCGCCGTGGCGCGCAGTGTGCCGTCACGCAATCCCCTGCAATTCGGGCAATTACAGTTCCATTGAGGAAAGCCGCCGCCGGCGGCCGACCCCAGTACTCGAATCTTCATGGAGGAGATGGGCGCGCGCGCCTGCGGCCGCGCGCCCGGTGAGGTGCTAGCGGTTGGCGATGTACATGGTGATTTCCATGCCGAACCGGAACTCGACCGCCTGCGGGGTTTCCCATTTCATGTCAAATCTCCTGTGAGTTGTGTGTCTGTGTGTAACCGGCCTCCATACTCCCCCCGCCGACCCTTCCTCCGAATCAACGACATCATGAAACTGGCCTCATGATTTTCATGAGGAAGCCCGGTGCGATCGGGTGCCCTGCCACCCTGGTACCATGTCCCCATGAGACTGCGAACCCGCTTGAATCTGGTTGTTGCCGGCCTCAGCGCCAGCTTCGTGATCGTGCTGATCGCGGCGGAAATCCAGGGCAACCGGACCTCGATCCGCGAGGAAACCGAGGCGGCGAACCGGGTGGCCTCGCAGCTCTTGGGTCAACTGGCATCGATCTATTCGAACGTCGGCGGCCCCGCCCTGGTGCTGCAATTCCTGCAGCAGACCGGCCGGGTGCGCGCCAACGAGGTGACGTTGTCCTCCCCCGCCGGGGACGTGCTGTATCGATCGCCGCACGCCACCTACAAGGCGGGCCGCGAGGCCCCGCGTTGGTTCGCACGCCTGGTGGCGCCGCAGGTCACCAAGGTGACCTTCCCGCTGCGGGGCGGCGTGCAAATGGCGATCGAGGCGCAACCCTCGCGCTCCGTGCTCGATGCCTGGGATGACGTCGCCCGACTGGCCGCGCTCGGCGCCGGCATGCTCGTCCTGGTCAACGGCCTCGCCTTCTGGGGTGTCGCGCGCGTCCTGAAGCCGTTCCCGATCATCGCGGACGGGCTCGAACGGATCCAGCGGGGGGAACTCGGACATCGCCTGCCGCCGCTCGCCGGCCAGGAGGCGGCCGGCATCGGAACGGCCTTCAACCGCATGGCGCAGGCCGTGGAGGACAAGGTACGGGCCGAACGGCAGGCGCGCGACGCGGAGGCACGGCTCGAGGAGCGCCGTGAAATGGCGTCTCTCGCCGACCAACGGGTCGAGGAGGAGCGGCGCCTGATCGCGCACGAATTGCACGATGAATTCGGGCAGTCGGTGACGGCGATCCGCAGCCTCGCCCTCGCGATCGCGTCGCAGACCGACGCGCGCGATCCGGCCATCGGCGAGGTGGCGCATCTGATTTCGGACGAGGCGGCGCGCCTCTACGATGCCATGCACGGGCTGATCCCCCGGCTCGCACCGCTGACCCTCGACACCCCGGGCCTCACGGCCACGCTCGACAATCTCGTGCGGGACTGGCAGCGCCGGCATCCTTCGGTGGCGCTCAGCCTGCATCATGACCTGCCGCCGGACATGAAACCCAATGTGACACTGGCGGTCTACCGGGTGGTTCAAGAAGGCGTGATCAACGCCCTGCGGCACGCCAATCCCGCCCACGTCGCCATCGACGTGCGGGGCAGCGCGCAGGGCATCACCGTCACGGTCACCGACGATGGCGTCGGTCTGCCGGCGCAATGGTCGAAGCCCGGCCACTTCGGCCTGCGCGGCCTGACCGAACGCGTCACCCGGCTGGGCGGGACCTTCGACGTCGGCAACCGCGGCGGCGGACGGAGCGGAGCGCAGCTCACCGCCGACATACCCCTGGAGCCGGCGGCATGATTCGCGTCCTGCTGGTCGACGATCACGCCGTGGTGCGCATGGGGTTCCGCCTGCTGCTGCAATCGAACCCCGACATGACCGTCATCGGCGAGGCCGACTCCGGAGAGATCGCCTGCCAGTTGTATTCGGAATTGTCGCCGGACGTCGTCATCATGGATCTCGCCATGCCCGGCATGGGCGGGCTCGAGGCCCTGAGGCGCATTCATTCCCGCCACCCCCAGGCGAAAGTGCTGGCGCTGTCGGCGCACGACGATCTCATGCATGCCCGCCGGACGCTGCAGGAAGGAGCGCTGGGATTCCTCTCGAAGCGCAGTGCGCCGGAAGCGCTGCTCGAAGCCGTCGCCATGATCGCCGCCGGGCGACGCTACATCGAGCCGGCCCTTGCGCAAAAGCTGGCGCACGCCGAATTCGACGGCGGCGGCAAGTCGCCCGTGGAACACCTCTCCGAACGGGAATTCGAGGTGTTCGTGCGCCTGGCGGCCGGCGCGACGGTGCAGCGGATCGCGCAGGATCTGAAATTGTCCGCCTCGACGGTCGGCACGCACCTCTACAACATCAAGCAGAAACTCGGCGTGGGCAACCAATCCGAACTCACGCTGATCGCCATCCGTCACGGGCTCATCGAGGCGTGAGTCCGACCCGGGCAGCGATGACGGATGACGGCCGCGGCGCACCGTTCCGGCAGCAGCTCCTGAAATGGATCGGCAACAAACAGCTCCATGCGGCCGCGATCATCGCGCATTTTCCCGTGCGCTACGGCACCTACTTCGAGCCCTTCCTGGGCAGCGGCGGCGTGCTGGGCGTGCTCGCGCCGCCGCGGGCGGTCGCGAGCGACGGGTTCGGGCCGCTCATGGAAATCTGGCGCGGACTCCTCGCCGACAAGGAGCGGCTCAAGAGCGACTATGCCGAGCGCCACGCCCTGGTGGCGCGGTTCGGCAAGGCCCGTGCATACGCGCAGGTGCTGGCCCGGTACAATCACCGGCCGAACGGCGCGGATCTCGTGTACCTGTGCCGCGCCTGCTATGGCGGAGTGGTGCGGTTTCGCAAGATCGACGGCCACATGAGCACGCCCGTGGGCCCCCACGAGCCGATCCGCCCCGCAAGCTTCGCCGCCCGGGTCGATGCGTGGCACGCACGCACCCAAGGAACGGACTTTCATCACCTGGACTTCGCCGCCGCGATGGCCAGGGCCGCGCCCAACGATCTCGTCTACTGCGACCCGCCCTATGGCGACAGCCAGTCGATACTCTACGGCGCCCAAGCCTTCTCGATCGACCGGCTGTTCGATGCGATCGCCTGCTGCAAGGCACGGGGCGTCCACGTGGCCCTCAGCATCGACGGCACCAAATTTTCCGGGCGCCGGCTGTGCGAGGTGGCCCTTCCGGACGGGCTGTTCGCGCGGCAGGAATTCATCCGCGTGGGCCGCTCCATGCTGAGGCGCTTCCAGATGAGCGGCCGGACGCTGGAGCAGCACGAGGTCCGGGACCGGCTGCTGCTCACGTATTGAGGGGACCGGGCGGGCAGGCTATCCGGTGTGCCGACCTCGGAAACGCATGCACCACGAGCCGGTCGCGCCCGCCCCTCTTGGCCGCGTAGGCGCACTCATCGGCTGCCGCGATCAACTCCGGCACGCCTTGGAACGGCGCGGCCGCCGCGTGGGTCGCGAGGCCCAGCGATACGGTCACGGTGATCGAGGCCGCACCGGCCGCATGCGAGGCCTCTCGCAGGTGCGCCATCAGGCGTTCGCACAACACGATCGCACCCTCCGTCGGCAGACCCGGCAACACGATCACGAATTCCTCGCCGCCATAGCGCGCGATGTAATCGGTGTCGCGCACGACCGATTGCATGAGTTTCGCCGTGGCCGCCAGCACGACGTCGCCCGCCGCATGTCCGTGGGTGTCGTTCACCTGCTTGAACCGGTCGATGTCGGCGAACACCACGCTCAGGGGCCATCCACCCGCCCGCGCGGCGTCGAATTCTCGCTGCAGGAACGTCTCCAGGTACCCGCGGTTGAACACGCCGGTCAGCGGATCGTAGCGGCGCTGATCCTCGAGGGCATCGGTGCGCGCCTGCAGGGTCAGGGCGCTCTCGCGCAGCGCGACGACCTGCTGGTACGCCTGCAGGTTGCGGATCGTGAGCAGCTCCCGCGCCTGGTCCAATACGCCTCCGGATGCCTCGGCCGACAGCAGCGGCAGCTCGAAGAGGCGTTCGATCTCGGGAATCTCCGAGATCAACCCGCTCAACGCACCGGCCAGCACTTCCGGGGCGAGTCCGAGCAGCTCGTGCGCCCGAACCGCCAGTTCCTCGATCTGGGTCGGCGACTGAAAGGCGAGCAGCATCTCGACGCACGAGCTGCCGAGAGCCAGGCAGCGGGCTCCGACGCCCGCCGGTGTCCCAGGATCCGCCCCTCCCGGCGCGTGACTGAATTCGATCGCCTTGCACACCGCTTCGGGGAGCTTCCAATGGGCGAGCAGCGCCGCACCGAGCGCCGCATGGTCGGTGCCGAGGCGTGCATGCTCGTAGGCAATGATGTCGGCATGGGTCGCCCCGACGCCGAGTTGCGCGTAGAAGTTCGGACGCACCCGGTCGATGGCGAGCACGGCGAGTTCCTGCAGCAGCGCGGAGAGAAATATCGTGTCGACGTCCGCCTTACTCCCGACGTTCCCGAATACGCGTGCCGCGGCGGCGTTCAGGATGGCGCGGCGCCAATAGCTCACGTAGTCGATGCCGGAGCCCTCGATCTCGCGGTAGGTTCCCAGCAGAGAGAAGCTCAGAACCAACGTGACGGTGCCGTTCAGCCCGAGAACGACCAGGGCCTGGCGCAGATTCTCGCTCTTTCGACGCTTGGAATAGAGCGGCGAGTTGGCCACCCGCAGCACTTTCGCCGCGAGCGCCGGGTCCTTGCCGATCACCCGCGAGAGCCGCGCCGCGTCCAAATCCGGATCGGCGGCCATATCGATGATTTGCAGCGCGATCGCCGGGGGACTGGGAAAAGTTACCGCGGCCCTGATTTCGTTCAATAGCTGTAACAAGAGGTTGCCTCGCCGAAAGGAAGGGTGTGCGGATCAGTGCGGCTTGCGCAGGGCGCCGCAACGCGCCTCGCGCAGAAACCGGATTTGCAGCAATTCGTTGGCGGTCACCAACTCCTGCCGGAGGTGTCCGAGCACGGTCTCGACCGCCACGAGGGCGTCGAAGCGTACGTCGAACTCCCGGTCCTCGGTGGCGGAGGGCGACATGGGGCGGTGGCCGACATCCACACACTCCAACGCCTCGCACAGCGTTCTCGCCCGCGCCAACACCCTTTGTATCTTTTTATATTCGCTCATGGCTCGCCCCGCTTCGCTCCGTGAATGTTCCCGCGTGTAGGGCGAACCCCCAAGCTTGACGCGTCGCGCCATATTCATCGGCCGCGATCGCGAAACCTAAATGGTCGAATGGGTCACATTTTTCCGCTTTGCCCGCCTCGAGGCGGGCGCCCATCAGCGTCGTCAGCGTGCCTCGCCCCATTCGGGAAAGACGCGCAGGGCATCGACGTAATTGTGGATCACGTCCGTATGGGCGTCCTCCTGCCAGCCTCCGAGCGTGGCGCTCTTGTGAAGATCGCGCGGGCGGCCCATCTCGTCGATCGAATACAGCGTGAAATCCAGGGCCTGCCGGGCCTCATCCGCCAATGCGGATGAACCGGTCGCTTTGGCGTGCAGCGCCAGCACCGCCCCGTACGTGGCGTTGATCCCCCCCCAGGCATTCGGATCCTCGTCCTGCTCGTGGCACACCGTGATGCCGAATTCCGTATGGGTGAAATCCCGGCGGACGAATTCGACGAGTGTGTCGGCGGCGGTGCGCCAGTCCGGATCGAGCAGCGACTGCTTCTCCAGCCAATAGCGGGCGAGATTCAGGGGCGCCCACGCCGTGCGATTCGTCGGCGTGTCGTGATCTTCGAAGAACTGGGCGAACAGCGCGCCGTCCGTCGCCGCACTCGGTATCTGATGGTGCTTGATCCAACGCAGGAGCGAGCGGCGTGGATCGGCGAATTCGCGGTAGCCTTGCGCGATCAGCCCGTCGTACAGCCTCAGGATGAAGGTCATGTTTCCCGACACCGGTCCGCGTCCCTCGCCGCTGCGATAATCGACGCGAAACGGCCACGGCGAATGGAAGGCATCGCCGTCCTGCTGGTGGGCCGCGAGCACCCGCGCATTCTGCAGCGCCTGCGCCAGGTACTGCCGCGCGCCGGTCGCCTCGAACAGGAGCACGAGCGCGTGGCCTGCGATGCCGCCCTTGTCCGGTTCTATTTCATGGGGACGATCCGCCTGGGAGCCGGCATCCGCGGGCTGCGGAAAACGGTCCCTGCGTCCCGTGGAGCGCGTGAATGCGGGATACTTCCCCTCGTTCGGCGTGAGCGATTCCCTCACCAGGTAGTCGCCCATCAGACGGGCGGTCTGCCGGTAGCACAGATCCTCGCCGGCGCGCCAATCCTGGTACTTGAGGTAGGACAGGATGCCCATGCCGTTCTGGGTCGACGGAATCGAGTCGTCGCGATCGGGCAGCGGATTCCATCCCCCGTCGAGGAACGTGGCGAAGACGAAGCGGGGATACCCGCGCTCCAGCGGGCATTGGCGGTAGAACTGCATCTCGAGATCGAGGACCTCGTTCCACGCAGCCCAGGGTCGGAGCCTGCCCTCCCCGTCGATCCGGACGGCATGACCGGCGATGATGCTCGGATGATCGGTTGAGGGCATGCGTGACTCCGCGCAGACTCGAGCAGGCACGATAGCATACCGGCTGGCGAGGCAAATCCGCCGCGGCACGATCCGCGGATGTACGTAGGCGGCATCGGCCGGGGACCCTGGCGCGCAGGCCGCCGACAGCGCTACGATCAGGCCTGCCGACTCGTCGCAAGGAGAATGGCCCGTGTCGCTCGAGAAGATTCAAAGGATCCTGGTGGCCGTCGCCGATCCGTCCGCCGCCGGGAACAAGGCGATCCGACGCGCCAACGCCCTGGCCGTCGCGACGGGCGCCGCGGTCGAACTGTTCAACGCCATCCCATCGGCCATGTCCTCCGGCATCGCGCATGCCGAGGCCGAGCAATTCACGCGCTTCGCGGCGGACCAAAACCGCCGCCTGCTCGAACGCACCGCCAACCGCTTGCGGCGGGAGGACATCGTCGTCGAAACGACGGTTCAGACCGGCTTCCCGGTGCATGAAGCCATCCTGCGGCGGATCCGGCTCACCAGGCCCGATCTTCTCGTCATCGAGGCGCACAAGCACAATGTCTTCGCCCGACTGCTGCTGACGCAGACCGATTTCGAACTCATCCGGTACTGCCCCGTTCCCCTGTTGATCGTCAAGGGGGCGGCGGCGTGGCGGCATCCCCGCGTCCTGGCAGCGCTCGATCCCTGTCACGCCAACGACAAGCCGAGTGCGCTCGACGGGGAAATCGTCGTTGCCGCGCGCGCGATGGCCGCCGTGGTCCGTGGCTCCGTGCATGCGGCCCACGTCTACCGTCCGCTTCCGGGGTACGTCATCCCGATGCCGATGGCGCCCACACTGAGTGCGCCCGACCCCGCGCAGGAAAAGACCTACCGCACCGCCATCCGGCGGCGCTTCAACGAAGCGCTCGGCCGGTATGGAATCGCCGGCAGCAAGGCGCACCTGATTTGCGGCGACCCGGCGGCGCAGCTGCCCGCCCTTGCGCGATCGATCCGGGCGGGAGTCGTCGTCATGGGTGCCGCGTCCCGCTCCGGACTGAAGCGGATATTCATCGGCAACACCGCCGAACGGGTGCTCGACAGCCTGCATTGCGACGTCCTCATCATAGGTCGTGCGACAGGATCAGCTTGATGACCCGGTGATCCGACCCGCTCGTCAGACCGGCTCCGATGCCCGCCTCGACGTCGGCCCATCCGGCATGCACGTCGATGACGGCGAACAACTGATGCGATTGCCGGGACGCGGGCAGAAAATGACTGACCCGTCCGAAGTCATCGTATTCCTCGAGCGCCACCTTGTATTTCTCCGTGATCGCCATCGCCGCCCGGGTCTCGGGAACGAACTCCAGGTGCGAGAATCCATTCCATGAATTATCGACGATGGGATTGAAGATCAGGTCGAAACGACCCAGGTGGGTGCCGATGATGGGCCGGATCTCCGAGGTGTAGCGTCGCGCGTCCCAATGGGCCGTATTGAAACTGAACTCGAAATTGACCCCGTAGAAGAATTCGCGCTTGGCCGCATCCGGCGTGACGAACAGCGTCCTCACCTTGAGTCCGTTGTACTCGAGGGCGTTGTTGCGGGTCAGCGAATATAACGGCAAATACAGGCCCGCCTCGAACCACGGCGTCACTCCGTAGGCCCATTCCGCGACGCCGTTCAGCGACTTGTTGGCGACGATCGCGCCCGGAAAGCCCGGCACGTCGCTGCCGCCCGGCGTGTAGTTGTTGTGCAGGGTCAGATTGAAGGCCCCCGGCGCCGCAATCGACGCGTCGTAGACCTGGATTTCATCGGTTTGCGCGACGGCGGGCGCGCCCCACCAGAGGCCGGCCAACGCCAGGATCACGCCGGCGCCGGGCGTGCGAAGGCCCGTGAACCGGTTCATCGGCGCGAGACGGTTCGGGCCGGCCGGATTCCGGCCCCTGGGGGTGCGAGTGTCGCTCCCGGCAGGTTCGCTTCGGGCATGCTTCAGGGAACCTGCGCGTCGTTGCCCGGCCACATCCGGGCGAGCACGCCGTCGCGCAGACGAAACTGATGCCATAAGGCGGCTAGCGCATGCAGGGCCGCCAGACCGAAGATGGCATAGGCGAGGTAGCCGTGAATGTCCTCCGTCGGATGGAATATCGCGCGATCCTTCTTGACGCCGGGGTCGATCTGGAAAATGCCGAAATCGAAGACCCGTCCATGAAAAACGAAGGTGATGATGCCGATGATCGGCGTGATCAACAGCAGGCCGTAGAGCAGCAGGTGAACCAGCGTCGAGAGGCGCCGCACGCCGACCCCGATACTCGGCGGCAACGCGGGCGGCGCATGGCGGGCGCGCCACCCCAGGCGCGCAAGGACCAGCAGCCAGAGAAACAGTCCGATCAAGGCGTGAATGTTGATCCAGAACGCCTGGGTTTGTTTCGGCCAGGAATCGTGCAGGAGTCCCAGTACTCCGACCACGACGACGAGCGCGAATGTCGCCCAATGAAACGCGATCGCACCCGCGCCGTAACGCGCCACGGAGTTCTGTTGATTCATGACCGTCGTATCCTCGATGAAACTGTTGGCTCTGCCGAACAAAGTACACGGCAATTCGCGTCGTTCGCAAGTGCCGTCGAAAAATAGCCGGTCCTGCCGGCCCGGCGGCCCGGCGGCCCGGCGGCCGGGGATCTCTCCCTAA
>JBBIKV010000011.1:60258-72803 GCA_037445285.1 Nevskiaceae bacterium
TCAGCAGCACCGTCGCGCGCAATCCGGGCCCTGCGTCCGACAGCGTCAGGCGGGCATCGTGCATCTTGACGATGGCGTTCGCCAGGCTCAGGCCGAGGCCGTTTCCCGCGGTCGTGCGGCTCGCCTCCAGCCGGAAGAAGCGCTGCAGGACCTTCACGCGCATCTCTGCCGGGATGCCCGGACCCGTGTCGCTGATACTCACCGCGACCCCCCCCTCCGCCGGTTCGGCGCGGATCGCGATGGCGGCGCCGCGCGGCGAATGCCGGATGGCGTTCTCGAGAAGATTGGCGAACATCTGCATGAGCAGTTCGCGGTCGCCCTCGACCAGGAGGGGCCCCTCCAGCTCTTCCGTGAACGACTGGCCCTTCTCCTCCATCATCGAGCGGTATAGCTCCACGATCGTGCCGATCAGGGCGCCAAGGTCGACCTCCACGAAACCGGTGCGCCGCGCGCCGCTCTCGATTTGGGCGATCCTGAGCAACGCGCCGAACACCTCGAGAATCGAATCGATCTCCGCGACGGTGGGGCCGAGTACGTCGCGCAGCGACGCCGCATCGACGTCCGGCCGGCTGGCAAGTTCCAGCCGCTGCCGCAACCGCGTGAGCGGGGTGCGAAGATCGTGCGCGATGTCGGTGGTCACCTGGCGCAGGTCGTCCATCAGCGCCTGGATGCGATCGAGCATCGCGTTGATGCTGCCCGCCAAATGGTCCAACTCGTCGCCCGCCCGCGTCACGGGCAGGCGCTGCCGCAAATCAGAGGCGATGATGTCCCGGCTCGTCTGGCTCACCGTTTCGATCCGTTGCATCAGCCGCCCGCTCATCAACACACCGCCCGCCAGCGCCAGGGCGATCGATGCGGCCAGCCCCCAGGTGAAGGCGCGCACGACCATTTCCTCCATCTCATGCAACTGGTGCGTGCTCCAACCGACGAACAGGTATGCGCCGGGCAGATTCACGCCCCTGCCCCGCATCGCGGCGAACGGCGATTTCGGCGCGCTCGACGCTTCGCGCCATTCGCGGATGCCTGCGCCGGGCGCGAGCGCGGGCAGATTGCCCGCGAGCACGGCGCCGCCGGAGTCCTGCAGAAGATAGTAGAAGCCGGAGGGATGCTGCGCGAGGGCATGCACGACGGTCCTGACCGCCTCGATGCCGCGGCCCTGGGAGTCGGTGAGGATCTCGTCCAATTCGCTCGCGACGCTGTCATCGATCTGATGGCGCATGAACCGCGTGGTCGACAGGAATATGACGCTGAAGAGCACCAAAAAGCTGATGCCCGTGAGCGCCGCATGCATGAGCGCCAGGCGGAAACTGGACGTGCGGAACAGCTTAGATCGGGACATGCAGGCTGTACCCGGCTCCGCGCAGCGTATGGATCAACTCGACGGCATGGCCGCGATCGATCTTGCTGCGCAGCCGGCTGATGTGCGTCTCCACCACCGAGGTGTTCGGCTCGAAATGCACGTCCCAGACGTTCTCCAGCAGCATCGTGCGCGTCACGACTTGTGCCGCGTGCTTCATCAGGTATTCGAGCAGCCTGAATTCGCGGGGCATCAGATCGATCTGCACCCCGGCACGCGCCGCGGTCCGGGCGAGGAGATCGATTTCGAGGTCGGCGACCTTCAATTTGGTGTCCACCGCGAGCGTCGCGCTCCTGCGGCCCAAGGCCGCCACGCGCGCCAGAAGTTCGGCGAAGGAAAAGGGCTTCACGAGATAATCGTCGGCCCCCGCATTCAACCCGAGCACGCGGTCGTCCACACCGCCCAACGTGGTGAGGAAGAGCACCGGCGTGAGACATCGGGCCGCCCGCAGTTCGCGGACGATGTTCATGCCGTCCAACCCCGGCAGCATGCGGTCGACGATGAGCAGATCCCAGGCCTCGGAACCCGCGCGCTTCAGGCCCTCCCGGCCGTCGCCGGCGACGATCGTTGCATGGCCGTCGGCGGACAGGCCATGCGCGATGTAACAGGCCGTCTCGGCATCATCCTCGATCAACAATATCTTCATGCCCGTCTCCGGCGTACCTGTCTCCGGTGCCCCGCGCATGCCCGAGGCGCTCATGCCGTCGGTATCGGCGGGCGGATCATCATAGCCGGACTTTCCCTCCCGCCGCAGCGCAATCGACTCCCGCCCCCGCGCGATCGGCGCCGGCGCTTGACAGCGCCGGGCACCGTGCGAAGATTCCAGCGCCCGCACGACTTGGGGAGCGGCAGGGGGAGAATATCCATGGCTCGGATCCTGGTGGTCGAGGACGATCCGGCGCTGTCGCGGGGGATCGCCGCGCTGCTGAAGGCCTCCGGGCATGCGGCGGATTGCGCCAAGGACGGCGAGACAGCCGTCGTTCTGGCCAATGAGGATCCCTTCAGCCTGGTCATTCTCGACATCGGGTTGCCGGGCATATCGGGGTTCGACGTGATCAAGCGCCTGCGGGCGCGCGGCTGCAAGACGCCCATCCTCGTGTTGACCGCCCGCGATCATGTCAACGACCGGGTCAAGGGCCTCGACCTCGGCGCGGACGACTATCTGTTGAAGCCCTTCAACGCGAGCGAGTTGGGCGCACGGGTCCGAGCGCTGCTCCGCCGCGACCACGGCGATCCGAGCCCGGTCCTGGTCATCGGCAACCTCACCATCGACCGGACCCATGGCACTGCGGAGATCAGCGGACGACCGCTGCACCTCCGCCGCAGGGAATGGGCAGTGCTCGACCGGTTGATCGCCAAGGCGGGCGAAGTCGTGTCGAAGGAGAGGTTGCTTGCCGAGGTCTTCAGCTACGACGATGCGGTGGCCCCGAATGCCCTCGAAGTGCACATTGCGCGGCTGCGCCGGCAGCTCGAGCCGGACGGCCCGACGATCCGCACCCTGCGGGGACTGGGATACATGCTGAAGGCGCCCTGAACGCACCCGATGTTCAAATCGTCGATCACGAAATTCCTGATCGCCTCCTTGGGCGTGCTGATGACGGGTCTGTTCGTGACGGCGCTGATTCTCGCCGTCCAGGCCTGGCAAAACCATGCCCTGGCCGGCCGCATCGCCCGCCTCACCAGCACCGACAAGACCCTGTTCGACGCCCTGGTCACGGTTCGCGCCCAGGTGCCGAAGGACAGCACCGCGCTCATCACGCAGGATGACCCGCGGCCCGTGATCGGTGCCGCCCACGCGGAAGCGTCCCGCGCGGTGGCCGTCGCGCTGGATGCGCTCGAGTCCACCGATGTCGGGGGGCACGTGCGGCTGGCCGCCGCGATTCGCAGCGCCTGGCAGGCAGTGAAGGCACTGCAGTACACCGTCGACCGCGAGGCCACCCGCCCGCGGGGCGAGCGCAGTCTGCACGCCGTCGACGACTGGCGCACGGCGATCCATGAAACGCTGGAGGCCCTCAGCATCGCCTCGGTGACGGTCGGCAATACGGTGCGGATGGGCGACCC
The DNA here is from genome assembly GCA_037445285.1 of Nevskiaceae bacterium. Classification (GTDB taxonomy): domain Bacteria; phylum Pseudomonadota; class Gammaproteobacteria; order Steroidobacterales; family Steroidobacteraceae; genus Bog-1198. The sequence continues at coordinate 63,677 of JBBIKV010000011.1, forward strand.
GTTGATCGCGGAGATGGTGCAGATCCGGCGCACCGCCTGGATCATCCGCGATCGCTATGGCCTGCAATGCTCGATGCTGCGTCCCAATGTCGACACCAGTCAGCCGCTCGACGCCGCACAGGTCGACAGCTGGCTCGGAGACCGCGCCGTCTACGGCTTCGCGTGGCATTCGATGGATGAATACCTGCTGCGGCCCGGAGTGTCCGCGGCAGTGCGCGATCTGGCGATCAGGGCGGAGAGAAACACCCGGGAGGCACAGGCCCGGGTGGACGCCATCGTCGGCCGGTTCGACGGCTCCGGCAATCCGGCCGTCGCCAGCGCGGAATGGACCACCCTGTGCGACGGTCCCTTCGAATCGATTCTCGCCATCGCGCAACAGGCCCAGGATGAAGCCGACCGGCATGCGGAGGCCATTCGCGCCTCGTCCTTCCGCATTCTGCTGGTCGCCGGGATCGATCTCACCTGCGTCATCGCTTTCGGCGCCTTTGCGGTCATCAACGTGCAACGGCGCCTCGCGCGCCCGATGAAGATTCTGACCGCGGCGATCGCGCGTCTGAGCCGCCGGGATTTCGAGACGCCGGTGCCCTCGACGATGAGTCCCGATGAGCTCGGCAGCATGGCCCAGGCGCTCGAGACCCTGCGCACCAGCGCGCTCGAGGCCGAGCGGCTGCAACAGGCCATGAGCCGCTTCACCGCGGACGCGTCCCACCAGATGCGTACCCCGCTGACCATCCTGCGCACCCACATCTCGGTCCTCGGCAGCCTGATTTCTGCGGACAACGAGGCCTATTCCTCGTTCAAGGACATCCAGGAGGCGGCCGATCGGCTGCAACGTCTGCTGATCCAGCTCATCAAGCTCGCGCGGGCCGACGGCGGACGATCGCTCGACCAGGAAGCGGAAACCATCGACCTTCGACAAGTCATCCAGGACATCGCGGCGAGTCATGTGCCGCAGGCAGTCGAGGCGGGGGTCGAACTGCATTTCGAGGCCGACCACCGGCCGTTCCCCACGCGCGTCAATCAGATCATGATCCACGAAATTTTCACGAATCTGATCGACAATGCGATCCGCTACAACGATCCGGGCGGCCGGGTCGTGATCAGACTCTTCGATGAACAGGGCAGGCACGTCGTCGAGGTCGAGGATGACGGCCCCGGCATACCGGATGCGGAAAAGGACAAGGTGTTCACGCGGTTCTATCGGATGAACCGCGATCAAAGCCGCGTGGGAAGCGGTTTGGGGCTCGCCATCGTCAAATCCCTCGCGGCGACGCTCAATGCCGCGATCGACCTGGGCGCGGGGGCCATGAACCGCGGATTGCGGATCCGGATCTCATGGACCCGAGACCGCCGCCCCGGCGCCCGGGACGGCCATTTTGAGGTTTCGTCGACGGTTTCGTCGGCGCTGACAGCTTCTTGAAAGCTGCCCCCGCTCATGATCGGAGTACTTTCGCCGGGCACGAGCTTGCCCGAGCGCCAGACGATCCATAACTACGACGGGGGGGGATAATGGACAAACTACGCCTCGATGGGGAAACCACCCACATATCGCCGCGGCGATCCGCACTGCCGCAATGCGCAACCACGATGCTGCTGCTGGGCATGGCCGGAGCGGCCGGCGCCCAAACGGCGGCCACGGCGCCCAGCGCCAACCCGGTGCTGGAGGAAGTGGTGGTCACGGGAAGTCGCATCGCCGGCCCGAGCGCCACGTCGGACAGTCCGCTGGTCGCGGTCGGCGCGGCCCAGATCGCCGCCACGGGTCAGGTGTCGCTCGACGCCGCCCTCGGTCAGATGCCGCAATTCTCCGCCGCCCAGGGCATGACGGAGGTCGGCGACGTGCAGGGCTCGACCGGCTTCACGGGCGGCCAATCCTACTCCGACCTGCGGGGCCTCGGCCCGCAGCGCACCCTGGTGCTGCTCGATGGGCAGCGGCTGGTGCCGACCAATCCCAACGGAGCGATCGACCTCAACGTGATCCCGATGGCGCTCATCGAGGGCGTCGACGTCATCACCGGCGGCGCTTCCGCGGTGTACGGTTCCGATGCCATGGCGGGCGTGGTGAACTTCCGGCTGCGGAAGGATTTCAGCGGCATTCAGGTGTCCTATCAGCACGGCGCCTCCACCCACGGCGACGGCCAGGAAGAATCCGTCAGCATCCTGATGGGCGGCAACTTCGCCGACAATCGCGGCAACACCGTCTTCGACGTGGAGTACAACCAGCGCGGCGGAATCACCGGCGCGAACCGCTCCTTCTTCTCGAACATCTCGACCTTCGACCGCGGCGTACCCCGGCCGCCCGAGGGCATTTTCAACGCCGGCGAACTGGGCGGGGCCATCCCGACCTCCGCGATCAACGGGGTGCTTGCCGGCTATCCGGGCACGACGCCGCTGTCGGGCACCGGCAATTACGGCGGCTACGTCGGCTTCAACAACAACGGGTCGATGTTCACCACCCGCAGCCCCGGCAACTGCGCGCAGAACTACCAGGGTCCGGTCAATCAGACGCTCGGGCTGCACTACACGCCGGATTGCAGCACGGTCAAATCGTATCTCGGCCCCTACTTCGCGATCCAGGTGCCGACGACGCGGTACAACCTGTTTTCGCGCACGACCTACGATGTGACCGACAACGTCCAGGCCTACGGACAGATCAACTTCATGCACTCGTACGCACAGGACCTGCAGGGCGCCTCGTACGTCGGTCCGGGCAAGTACTTCTACATTCCGCAGAACAATCCGTACGTCACGGGCAATTCCGCGCTGCAGACCCTGCTGGCCGCGCGCACCAATCCGAGCGCCGGCCCCCTGGCGATGGAAGACTGGGTGACCCCGATGGGCCGTCGAATCGAGTCGTTCAATTACAACGACTATCAGGTCAGCGGCGGCCTGAAGGGTGCGATCGGATCGACGGATCTGCATTGGAACGTATACGGATCCTACGGCCAGACGCTGTTCGACAACGATCAAGCGGACAACATCAACACCCCTGCGGTCGAGAACATCCTGTACGGCCTGGCGAACTACCATGGCGCCAATGGCCAGAACTGCGTGGGCTACGCCTGGAATCCGCTCGGCGCGCAGGCGATGAGCCCGGGATGCCTGTCCTACGCGACGGGCACGGCGCACAACACCGATCAGATCACCCAGAAACTGGTCGACGCGGACTTGAGCGGTACGCTCGCGACGCTCCCCCAGGGCAAGCTCAAGTTCGCCCTGGGCGTCGATTACCGCGGCGACAGCTTCACCTATCGCGCGGACCCGAACCTCAATCCGGCGTTCAACGTGATGCCCACGACCTTCCCCGCGGGCATCATCTCGCCTTCCTACGATCTGATCGGCTCCACGGGGGGCACGCAGAACGTGCGTGAGGTGTACGGCGAGCTTCAGGTGCCCGTTCTGAAGGATGCGCCGTTCGCCAAGAACGTCGGCGTCGATCTCGGCGCGCGTCATTCGCAGTACGATCTGTTCGGCGGCGTCAACGCCTACAAGGCCGACTTCCACTGGCAGACGGTCGACGCCGTGACCTTCCGCGGCAGTTTCGAGCATGCCATCCGGGCGCCCAGCCTGCAGGAGCTGTACAACCCCACCGTGCAGGCGCAGGACTCCATCTCGGTGGATCCCTGCGAGTACAACAGTCCGTATCGTACGGGCCCGAATGCCGCGCAGGTGGCGGCTCTCTGCCATGCGCAGGGGATACCGACGTCCGTTCTGCCCTCGTTCACCTATGGCGTCAGTTCTGCGCCCGGCATCATTCAGGGCAACCCGAACCTCAGGCCCGAAACGGCCAACACCTACTCGTTCGGCGTCGTGATGATGCCGAAGTTCGAGGCGCCGCTGGCGCGCGACCTCGGCGCATCGCTCGATTACTACCACATCAAGATCGACGGCGCGATCGGCAACGTCGGGCTCGATGCGGTGCTCTCGCGCTGCTACAACCTCAACGGAGCCAATCCCTCCTACTCCCAGAGCAATTTCTACTGCCAGCAGATCCAGCGCGACAGCAACGGCTTCATCTCGCTGGGCAAGGAGTTCTCGTTGAATGTCGGTTCCTACACGACCGATGGAGTCGACATCGAGTGGCACTGGGGCTTCGGTCTCGAGGACCTGGGCCTGCCGGCGAACGCGGGCCAGTTCAAGATCCAGTCCTACATCTCCTACCTGCAGTCCTTGACCGTCTCGGGGGTGCCCGGCGTCTCGGGGTTGAACTTCGCCGGCGGCCTCGGCGACACCGGCTCGGTCGCGGCCGCCAACGGCACGACCATTTCGGATCTGGCGCACCCAAGGTGGAAGGCAAACACGGCGTTCAACTATGCCGTGGGACCGGTCGCGGCGGCGCTGCACTGGCGGTACATCGGCACCATGAACGACCTGCAGACCCTGGGCCAGCCGAACGTGCCGGCCTACAACTACTTCGACCTCGAGGCGCACTGGCACCTGCTTGAAAACTTCGACCTCACGGCCGGGATGACCAATCTGTTCGACAAGGGTCCGCCCGTGGTGCAGAGCGCGCCGATGCGTACCGATGCGGCAACCTACGACGTCGTGGGCAGGACGTACTACGCCGGCATCAAGGCAAAGTTCTGAAGAACCGTCGTCCCTCGCGCCGCAAGGCGCGGGGGACCGCACGCGCATGCTGACGCCCGTTCAACGCAAGGAGAAGCTGCACACGGTATTCCGCGTCGCGAGCGGAAATTTCCTTGAAATGTACGACTTCATGGTCTTCGGCTATTTCAGCGCCGCGATCGGCCGCGCCTACTTTCCCGCCAGCAGCGAATTCGCCTCCCTGATGTTCTCGATGACGACGTTCGCCGTCGGCTTCATGGTGCGGCCGCTCGGGGCCGTGTTCCTCGGCGCGTACATCGATCACATCGGCCGGCGCCAGGGATTGCTGCTGACGCTCGCCCTCATGTCCGTGGGTACCCTGACGATCGCACTCGTGCCGGGCTATGAGACGATCGGCCTGTTTGCGCCCATTCTCGTGGTGCTCGGGCGCTTGTGCCAGGGCTTCTCCGCCGGGGTCGAGTTGGGCGGAGTGTCGGTGTATCTCTCGGAGATCGCCACGCCGGGACACAAGGGATTCTACGTATCCTGGCAGTCCGGCAGTCAGCAGGTGGCGGTGGCGTTCGCCGGAGTTCTCGGCTATGCGCTGTCGAACTGGATGCCGCCCGAGGCGCTGCAGGTTTGGGGATGGCGCATTCCCTTGATCGTGGGCTGTCTCATCATCCCCTTCATCTACATGATCCGCCGCACCCTGCAGGAGACCGAGGAGTTCGCCGCGCGCAAGCATCACCCGAGTCCGGCGCAGATCTACGCGAGCATGCTCGTCCATTGGCGCATCATCCTCATCGGCGTGGCGATGGTGTTGATGACCACGGTCTCGTTCTACACGATCACCGCGTATACGCCGACCTTCGGCCGGAATATTCTCAAGCTCTCGCAGAGCGACGCCCTGCTGGTCACGCTGTGCGTCGGCGTCTCGAATCTGATCTGGCTGCCTCTCATGGGATCCCTGTCGGACAGGATCGGCCGGCGTCCGCTCCTGCTGTTCTTCGCCGGAATCGCCATACTGACCGCCTATCCGGCCATGTCGTGGCTGGTGAACCAGCCGACCTTCTCGAAGCTGCTGATGGTCGAGCTGTGGCTGTCGTTCATCTTCGCAGGCTACAACGGCGCCATGGTCGTGCACCTGACGGAGATCGTCCCGGTCGCCGTGCGCACGGCCGGCTTCTCCGTGGCCTACAGCCTCGCGACCACGATCGGCGGTTCGACGCCGGTCATCGTGACCTACCTGATTCACGAGACCGGCAACCGCGCCATGCCGGGCGCGTGGCTGTCGGTGGCGGCGGCCATCGCGTTCGTGAGCGCCTGGTTGAGCCGTCCCGGCGGCTCGATGGAAGCCGTACAGGCCTGAGCGGAGAGCCGGGCCTCAGGCCCGGATCCGCACGAACCGCTGCGCCAGCGCCGGCAGCACGAACAGATTGAGCAGCGTCGAGGAGAGCAGCCCGCCGAGCACCGTCACGGCCATGGGACCCTCGATCTCCTGTCCCGGGCGGTTCAGTCCGAACGCGAGCGGCGCGAGGCCGAGAGCCGTGACCGCGGCGGTCATCAGAATGGGCACCAGCCGCTCGTTGGCGCCGCGAATCACGACCTCGAGACTCCAGGCGGACCCTTCGACGTCCACCAGGTGTTCATAGTGGGCGAGCTGCAGGATCGCATTGCGGGCGCTCACACCGAACACCGTGACCAGGCCCACGACGGTTCCCAAGGATATGCCGATCCCCGTCACGGCGATGGCGAAGACGCTGCCGATGAGGCTGAAGGGGAGATTCGCGAGGACCAGCCAGCTGTTCGCGCGCCAATGGAAGGAGACGAACAGGATCATGACGATCAACGCCAGCGACAGTCCGGAATACAGCAGCAGCTCGGAGCGCGTCTTGGCCTCCGCTTCGGCCGCGCCGCTGAATTCGATGAACACCCCGGGCGGCAGCGTCACCTGGCGCGAGAGGACCTGCTGGGCTTGGTGCACGACGTCCTGCAGGACCCCCTTGACGTTGAAGGTCACACTGACGCGCCGCTGCCCCCCGTCGTGCTCGATGCTGTAGCGATCCTGCGTCGCCGTCACGCGGGCGACCTGGGCGAGCGGCACGGGTCCCAGGGGGCTGCCGATCATCAGCTTGCCGAGGTCCGTGGGCTGGTGGCGTGTCGCTTCCGGCAGCAACACCGCGACGTCCACCGTGCGCGTGCCGCGGTATGTCTGGCCGATGATCTTTCCGGCATACGCCGACTCCACCGAGTCGAGCACGTCCTGCACCTTCAAACCCGCCGCCGCGAGCGCATCCGGCAACACCTCGATCGCGATCGTCGGCGTGCCGCTCTGCCGCTTGAATTGCAGGTCGATGATGCCCGGCACCTTGCCGAGCGCGGCGACGATCCTCTCGCTGGTGGCATCCAGGGCATCGAGGTCGTCGCCGAACACCTTGACGGCCACCTGCGCCGTCTCGCCGTTCAGGCTCTCGCTGATGCGGTCTCCCAGAAAGGTGACCACCTCGCTCTGGATGCCCGGATATTTCTCCAGGATGCCGCGCAGTTCCTCCTGTGCGGCATCCTGATCCACGGTCGCGTCCGCCTTGAGTTCCACGTGGAATTCGCTGCGGTGCGGGCCCCAGGTATCCTCGCCCGATTCCGCGCGCCCCACCTGCTGTTCGATGGTGTCGACGTACGGCAGCGCCAGCACGTCGGCGCTGATGCGCCTGCCGACTTCCAGCATTTCGTTGAGCGACGTGCCGGTCGCGGAACTCGACACCTGCAGCACGAAGTGGCCTTCGCGAAAGTCGGGCATGAACGTGCCGCCGAGAAACGGCAGCACGCCCATCGCGGCGATCACCAGCGCCACCAGACCCGCGGCCATGAGTTTGAAATGCGCTCCCACGGCGTGCACCGCGCCGCTCTGCCAGCGCTTGAGGCCGCGCAGCCAGGCGGCATCCGGCCGCGCATCGTGCCCGCGCAAGAACAGCGCGCACAACGCGGGCGTCGACGTCATCGCCACGAGGAGCGAGGCGAGCACCGCGAAGATGAAGGCCAGCGCCAGTGGACCCACGAAGCGCCCCTGCACGCTGGAGGTGAACAATTCCGGCAGGAAGACCGCGATGACGACCGCGGTCGCATAGATGACCGGTCCGCGCACTTCGAGCGACGCCTCCAGCACCACGTCGAGCCGTGCCTTCGGCTGGGCGAGCAAGCCGTTCTCCCGCAGCCGCCGCAGGATGTTCTCGATGCCGATGATGGCATCGTCCACCAGCACCCCCAGCGCGACCGCGAATCCGCCGAGCGTCATGGTGTTGAGGGTCAGGCCCATGTGGTCGAGCACACCCACCGCCGCGAGCAAGGACAGCGGAATGGCGGTGAAGGCGATGAGCGCGGCGCGGAAATCCCGCAGAAACAGGTACAGCACGGCGAGGATCAGCACGGCCGCGATCACCAGCGACTCCTTGAGGTCGCCGAGTGCGCGCTCGATGAAATTCGCCGGTCGCTGTAATTTGGAATACAGGGTGATGCCGCGGCTCTTCAACGCGGGTTCCAGGTCCGCGAGCGCCTTCTCCACCGCCAGGGTGGCGGTCAGCGTGTTCGCCCCATACTGGCTGGCAAGAGCCATCATGACCCCGGGCTTGCCCATGATGAGCGCATCGCCGGATCGCAGCGCCGGCGCGACCTTCACTTCGGCGATGTCGCGCAGCAGGATCGGGGTGTCGTTGCGCACCGCGATCACCGCCTTGCCGATGACGGCGGCATCCGGTGCCGGCGTCGGCGAGCGCAGCAGGATCCGCTGGGCGGGAATGTCGATGAATCCCGCCCCGCGCAGCGGCAGCGCCGCACGGACGGCGTCCGACACGTCGGTCAGCGTGAGGTTGAAGGCCGCCAGCTTGTGCACGTCGGGAAGAATCTGAATCTGCCTGATGTTCCCCCCGAACGCGATGACGTGGGCGACCCCGGGAACCGCCAGCAACCGCGGCTTGATGATCCAGTCCGCCGTGTCGCGCAGTTCGTATGCATCGACCTTGTCGGACAGCAGGCCGATCTTGAGAAGATCCATCGTGCTCGAGACCAGGGGGGAGAGCTTGGGCGTGCCGACGCCCGCCGGCAGGCTGCTGCCCAGCTCGGACAGCCGCTCCGAGATCCCCTGACGCGCGATGTGCACGTCGACGCCGTCGGCGAACGTGATGGTGACCACCGACAGTCCGGGAATGGATTCGGAACGCAGGGTCGCGAGCCCGGACGCGCCGTTGACCGCGTTCTCGACCTGCTTGGTCACCAGCTCTTCGACCTGCTGCGGGGCGAAGCCCGGCGCTTCGGTCTGAATGTCGACCTGGGAGGGCACGAACTCGGGAAACACGTCCAGCGGAGAGCGCAGCGCGCCCCAGCAGCCGAGCACCAGCGCGAATACGGTCAGGGCGGTCACGGCGCCGAAGTGGCGCACGCACAGCGTGACGATGGCTCGAATCATGGTCAGTCAGACCCTGCGCCGGCGCCCGATTCCTTGGCGAGCAGCTGCCCGACCGCGCTCGCCGCCACCTTGTCGCCGACGGCGACCCCCTCGGTGACGAAGTAGCCGTCGGCCATCGGCCGGGAG
>JBBIKV010000012.1:0-65661 GCA_037445285.1 Nevskiaceae bacterium
AGCATGCTCGGCCACTCTCCGGCCTCGGGCCCCTCCATGACGACGCGCGCCTGCAATCCGGTGAGAAAGAACACGATCCCCTCCACCAGATACACCGCCAACCCCCAGACGAAGAACCCCTGCAGGCGCGTGGGGGGCGCGATCAATCGCCGGCCGTTCCAACTGGCGTACAGACCCGCCGTCACCGTCGCCAGCACTCCGGATCCGCCCAGGAAATGCGGCGGCCAGAAGGCGACGAAGGGCGTGAGCAGGGCGAGGACCATCTCGACCTCGGTGTTCTTCGACCAGCTGCGCAGCTGGAGCACTCCCCATCCGACGGCCAGACCCCAGGCGATTTCAGCGATCACGATGGCGCCGAAAGTCGCCGCCGCACTCAGGATGGAGACGCCGTCTCCCGTGGTGACCGACGCGACGGCGAAGCTGAACAGGATCAACGCCGTGGCATCGTTGACCAGGCCCTCGCCCTCAAGCACGATCAAAATGGTGTTGGGAACGTTCAAGCGCCTGGCGATGGCCATCGGCGCCACGGCGTCCGGCGGTGACACGACCGCGCCGAGCACGAAGCCCACCGCCCAGGGCAGGTGGAACACCCAATGCATCGCGGCCGCCACGACCGCCGCGGTGAACAGCACGCAGCCGACCGCCAGCAGGATGATGGGACGCAGATTCTTCTTGAAGCCGCGCCAGCTCATGCCCACCCCCGACGTGTAGAGCAGCGGCGGCAGGAGCAGCAGCAGGACGAGTTCGGGATTGAGCCGTACGGTGGGCAATCCCGGCGCAAACGCCAGCGCCGCGCCGAGCAGCACCAACAGAATCGATTGCGGCGCACGCAGCCGGCGCGCCGCGAGGCTCGTGAGCGCGGTGAGCGCAATCATCGCGAAGCCGACGAACAGGAGGGCGTCGGTGTGGTTCATGGACTGGACAGCCTGTTCGATGCGGCCGGCATCGGGCCCGTCTAGTGCGACTGCAGGCGGGCGGACTCGAACTCGTCGCCGGGCAGCCATTGGACGCCGTGCTCCGCCATCGATGCCTGCCAGCCGAGAGCAAAGCCGAATTTCGCCATCGCCGCGTCGCTCGAGAAATCCATGTCGGGCCGGTACTCATCGCTCGGCCGGTGATAGTGCCGCGTGGTGTACTCTTCCCGCTGCGCCTTGCCCCATTCGGCCGGGTGGCCTGCGAATTTGAGCGCGGTATTGATGGAAAATGCCGGAACGCCGACGCGCGCCATGCTGAAATGATCCGAGCGGTAGTAATGGCCGGCGCCGGGCTCCGGATCAGCCTGGATGTCGAAGCCGAAGGCCCTCGCGGTCTGCAGGACGCGCGGGAAGAAGGTCGTGCGCTCCGCCCCCGTCACGTTGACGGATTCAGGAACGCCGATCGGCGGCACGGCGTCGAAATTCAGATTCAGGGCGATCGCCGCCGCGCGAATCGGCAGGTGCTTGCCAAGGTAGTCGGAGCCCAGCAGCCCCTTTTCCTCCGCGGTCACCGAGGCGAACAACACCGGATGCGGCGGCTTGACGGGCGCCGTGCCGAACGCGCGGGCGAGTTCCAGGAGGATGCCGCAGCCGGTGCCGTTGTCGACGGCACCGTTGTAGATGTTGTCGCCGGCCATCGAGGGATCGATGCCCAGATGGTCGTAGTGGGCGGAATAGATCACTGCCTGCGACGCGGGTCCGCCGTCGGCTCCCGGCAGCAGGCCCAGCACGTTGTACGACACGAACGAGCGCACCCGGCTCGAGATGTGCGCCTCGAGGCGCACGGGCAGCTCCCGGGCCCTGAATTTCCGGGTCCCCGCCACGCGGATCATGTCGTCGAGCTTCAGGCCGGAGGCGGCGAACAGACGCCGCGCCTGGTCGAGCTGAATCCACGAGGCGGCCTTCAGTTTCGGTTCCTTGTCGTCCTTGAGGTAGACCTGCTCGTTGCTCCAGGAGCTGCGCACCACGGCCCAGGGGTAGCTGGCGAGGTCCGTGCGGTGGATGATGAGCACGCCGACCGCCCCGAGACGGGCGGCTTCCTCGAACTTGTAGGTCCACCGACCGTAATACGTCATCGCCTCGGCCTTGAAGAATTGCGGGTCGTGCGACGGCGGCTCGTTGACGATGACCAGGAGCACTTTGCCCCTGACGTCGACGCCCTTGAAATCGTCCCATCGGAATTCCGGCGCCTGGATTCCATAGCCGACGAAGACGATCGGCGCGTCGATGTCGACGCTGTCGGTCTGCGTCTGGTTGCTGGTCACGTAATCCTCGCCCAGCTTCAACTCGAAGGGTGCGCCCTGCGAGGGCCGCAGCACGAACGTCGACGCGGGCAAGGTCAGCACGCCCGTGAAACCCACCTTCTGCAGATAGCCGCCGTCGTCGCCCGCGGGCGTCAAGCCGTCGAGCGCGAACTGCGCGGCGATATATCCGGCCGCGATGTCGCCACCCCGCTCTCCCGTGCCGCGGCCCTCCAAAAGGTCATCGGCGAGAAACTTCACGTGCGCGCGAATGCGCTGCGGATCGATTCCCTGCATCGCCTGCATCGCGTTCGCCGGCAGGCCGAGCTCCGTCACCGCGTCGGCGAGAGCCGCAGCGTGCCATCCCAAGGTGACCGCCAATCCGCAGGCGAGCGCGGCCCGCCGGAAAAATGTCATCGCGTCGACTCCAAAATGAGATGGCGGGTCCAGCCTACCGCAACTCGCGCCGGCATGCATCGGACGCCGCGCCTCAGGGCACGAGCACGATTTTTCCGATGTGCCGCTTGGTCAGGAACTCCTGCTGCGCGGCCACGATCGCACTGAGCGGATGCACGCTCGCCACCACAGGCTTGATTTCGCCGCGCTCGATGTAGCCCACGAGATGGGAGAAGACGTCCGGGCCCAGCACGGTGCAGCCCAGAAGACTCAGATCCTTCAAGTACAAGGTGCGCAGATCCAGCGCCACCACGGGTCCCGCGATGGCGCCGGCAACCGCGTAGCGCCCGCCGCGCCGCAGCACCTGCAGCAGATCGGAAAATTGTCCGCCGCCGACGACATCGATGACGACGTCGACCGACTCCGGCCCCAGCACGGTCCCCGCCGGCTCGTCGCGGCCGAGGACCCGCGCCGCTCCCAGCGCGCCGACCCCGGCCGCTTTGGCGGGGGCGGCGACGGCGATGACCGTGGCACCGCGGCGTCGCGCGAGCTGCACGGCGGCGGAGCCCACGCCGCCGGAAGCTCCGGTGACGAGCACGATCTCCCCGGCGGCCAGGTTCGCCCGGTCGATCATGTTCTCGGCGGCGCCGTAGGCACAGGGGAATGAGGCCAGTTCCACGTCGGACAAGGCGCTCTCGATCGCGTGCGCATGAGCGCCGGGCAGGCAGGTGAACCCGGCAAATGCGCCGTCGCACTCCGACCCAAAGTAGAGGGTCCGATGGCGGTCCGCCACGCCGGGGATCCGAAACACCGGCTCGATCAAGACCCGTTCGCCGCAGCGCGCGGCATCCACGCCGGCGCCCACCGCCACGATCCGCCCGCAGGCATCGGCCCCCTGGATGCGCGGGAACCGCAGGGCCGTCCCGGTCCAGCCGGAGTCTTCCGGATCGACGCCCGCGATGCCTTCGGCGGCGGCGGCGGCGGTGGTGCCTTCGGTCACCGACCGCGAATACCACGCCGTGCGCGTGTTGATGTCGGTATTGTTGACGCCGCACGCGCCGACCGCCACCAACACCTCGCCGCCGCGCGGCACCGGCACCGGAACGTCCTCACGATAGTCGAGCTGCTCGAATCCACCGTGCCCCCGGAGCAGCACCGCTTTCATGTGTTTCATGGGCCCGCATGTTACCGCGCCGGGTAAAACATGCGTTAATGGACCATGATCTTTCCGCCTCTCGTCCGTCGTGGTGTGGCCGGCCTGGCGATCACCTTCGGTTCCCTGCTGCTGCTCCTTGCACTCCTCGCCTGGAGCCTGCAGGCCGGACTCCTGAAGGAACCGCTGCTGCGCCTCCTCAGCAAGGACACGCAGCGCGACATCCGGGTGAACGGCGCGCTGCACCTCGTGTTGCTGACGGACGAGCCCACCATCACCGCCGAGCACGTGGTGATCGGCAATCCCTCGTGGGTGGCGCCCGGTCAGACGGCGGACATCGAGGAAATCGTCGTCGCGTTCGCGTGGCCGACCTTTAGTCGCAGAATCGGCATCAGGCGGCTCGCATTGCGCAAGCCGGTCTTTCATCTCGTGCAGGACGCGGCCGGCCGCGCCAACTGGCAATGGAACGACCCGGCCGGGGCAGACCGCAAGCAGGCTCCGGTCGTCGAGAGCCTGTCGATGCCCGAGGCGCGCGTCGTGCTCGACGACGCAAGGCGGCACCTGACGTTCGCCGGCACGGCCTCGGCCCACGATAGGGCATCGCCCGCGGGGCCCGGCGCCCTGCAGATCACCGGGACCGGCATGCTCAATGGCCGGCACATGACCGTCGATCTCGAGGGTGAGGCCCTCGCACACGCGAGCCATGCCCGTCCCTATGGGTTCAGTTTCGTCGCTCAATCCAGCGGGTCGACGCTCACGGGACACGGCAGCCTGCCGCATCCCTTCGACTTCAGGGCCGTGGACCTCGCCTTCGACGCCCGGGGAGAGGACCTGCGGGACCTGTATTTCCTCACCGGTGTCACGCTCCTCAACACGGAGCGGTACCACCTCTCGGGTCGATTCGCGCTTCGCGGATTTCAGTCGACCTTGAGTTCGTTGAACGCTGAGTTCGGCTCGAGCGACGTCCAGGGAACCGTCGGCATCGACTCGTCGACCGGCCGCCCGAGGATCGGCGCCGAATTGACATCCCGCCGACTGAAGCTCGCCGATCTCGGGCTGCGGGCCGCCGGCCGCGAGCCTCCCTCCGAGGATCCGCCCCGCCTGCTGCTGCCCGATGTCGCCCTGGATCCTGCATCGCTGCGCAGAGTCGACGGCACCCTGCGGTTTCATGCGCGGCGGCTCGACGTGGGTCCCGTGTCGCTGGAGGCGGTTGCCGCCACCGGATCGCTCGAGCGCGCAGTCCTGACGATACCCTCGATGACGGCCAACGTGCTCGGCGGGACGGCCGCGGGACATCTACGAATGGATGCGACCAAGGATGTGGCGATCACCCGCGTGGACCTGACCCTCGCCGACCTTCGCGTGGAGAGACTCGCGCACGACCCCGGCAATCCTCCCATCGAGGGGCCGGCGTCGGCGCGCGTCAGCGTCACCGGCCATGGGTTCTCTGCGCACCAGGTGGCGGCCGATGCGACGGGCACGATCACGGCGACACTGCCGGGCGGCGCCATCCGCAGCTCACTGGCCGAACTCAGCGGACTCGACCTGCGCGGCCTGGGCCTGTTCCTGACGAAAAGCGCGAAGGAAGCGGCGATCCGCTGCGGGGCGGCGGTATTTCAAGCGGAGGACGGCACGTTGACGGCGCAGACTCTGGTGCTCGACACTGACCAGATGCTCATCACCGGGGACGGGACCGTACGAATGAATTCCGAGGCGCTCGAATTGCAGCTGCGCGGCTCCCCCAAGCGGCCGCGATTCCTGCGCATCCGATCGCCGGTCGAGATCCGCGGCACCCTGCTGCATCCGACGGTATCCATGCGCGGTGAACATTCCAGGCTCGAATTGCTGAACCTCGGCACGCAAAAGAGCATCGACTGCGCGGCGCTCCGTGCCGGGGTGGTACGGGATATCGCCGAATGACGGGGAGTCCCCCGGCCGCGGCGGCCGCTGTCGCGCCGCTCAGCCGCATCCTCGGCATCGGGTTCAGCCTCGCCCTCGCTTTCGGCAATACCGTCGGTGTCGGCATCCTGCGCCTGCCCGGCACCGTCGCCGCGGCGCTCGGCGACGGACCGATGATTCTCGGGGTCTGGATCGCCGGCGGCATCTATGCGCTGCTCGGCGCGGTGTCGGTGGCGGAACTCGCATCGATGTTCCCGACCGCCGGCGGCTTCTACGTCTACGCCCGCCGGACCTTCGGTCCCGGCACCGGCTTCACGGTCGGCTGGATCGACTGGTTGAGCAACACCGTTGCCGTCGCGTACGCGGTGATCACCGTCGCGGACTTCGGCGCCGCCCTCGTGCCGCCGCTCGCCGGCCATCGCGAGTTCGTCGCGGTGGCGGTGCTCTCCTCGTTCACCTCGCTGCACTGGATGGGCATCCGCATCGGCAGCGGTGTGCAGAACGCGATCAGCGCGACCGTCGGCCTCCTGCTCCTCGGGCTCGCCGCGGCCTGCTTCATCCTCCCGGTTCCGCCGGCTTCGGCCCTGCCGCCGGCCATGGCCCCTCCCTCGGCGGTCTCGCTGCCGCTGCTGTCGATCGGCATGCTGGCCGTGCTGGCGGCCGCGCTCCGCTCGGTCGTCGTCACCTACGACGGCTGGTATGGCGCGATCTACCTGGCGGAGGAGACCGTGGATGCCACGCGCACGGTTCCGCGCGCCATGATCGCGTGCGCCGTGATGATCACGGCGCTCTACGTGCTCATCAACGCGGGCTTTCTGCACGCCTTGTCCCTGCCCGCCCTCGCCGCGTCCAAGCTGCCGGCCGCGGATGCGGCGGCGGCCATCTTTCATGGCGGCGGCGGGGTGTTCGTCACGCTCGTGTCGCTGCTCACCGTGCTCAGCCTCGTCAATGCGGTTCTGCTCGGCGCACCGCGCATCCTGTACGCCATCGGCCGCGACGGCCTGTTCGTCGGGCGGGCGGCGGCGGTCAGCGCGGGCGGCACGCCGCGGGTCGCGCTCGCTGTCACCAGCGGCGCGGCGGCGCTGATGGTGCTGAGCGGCTCGCTCGAACAGCTGATCGCGCTTGCCGCCGTCCTGTACGTGCTCAACTACGTCTCCGCCTACGCCGCCGTCTTCGTCCTCAGGATCCGCGAACCCGTGCTTCCCCGGCCGTTCCGTGCCGTCGGCTTCCCGGTGACGACCGGCCTCGTGCTCGTCGGATCGATCCTGTTTCTGATCGCCGCCATTGCCGACGATCCGCGCTCCGGCGGCCTCGCGGGCGCGCTGATCCTCGGGGCGGCACCGGCCTACGCCTGGCTGCGACGGCGGCGCGGGGAATGAGCACCAGTTCTCAGCTTTCGGTGCACCGATGCGCATAGGGTGCGGCATGACAAGGAGGTTCGCCAGGATGTCCCACCGTCGAATCCGCCGGCTGCTTGCGTGGACGCCCCTCGCCCTGTCGTTGGCGGCGTGCGGCGGTGGCGGTGGATCCGGCACCCCCACGCAACCCGCCAACCCACCGCCCACCCTCCCAGCGCCCATGTCCTGGGTTCAGGGCCAATTTGCGGCGGAATCGACCTTCGCCGCGAAGTGCGTCGCGCCACGGAGCGGAACCGATCCCGGAACCCAGAAACCGTATCCCGACACCCAGGGCACCCTGCTCGACGAACTGAACTGGCTGCGCTCGTGGACCAACGATCTGTACCTCTGGTACGCCGGGGTGACGGATCAGAATCCCGCCCAGTTCACGACGGATGCCGGTTATTTCGCCGTGCTCAAGACCACGGCGACGACACCTTCCGGCAATCCGACAGGTTTCACTTCACCTACCCGACGGCCACATGGGAGACGCTCTCCCAATCCGGGGTGCAGGCGGGCTACGGTGCCAACTTCGTCGTCATTTCGGCAACGCCGCCGCGCAACGTCGTGGTCGCGTACACCGAACCGGGTTCGCCGGCTGCCGCGGCACCGGCCAGTCTCGCGCGCGGGACACGGATCGTCGGCGTCGACGGTGTCGACCTGGTGAATGCCACCGATCAAACCGGCATCAACACGCTGAATGCCGGCCTCAGCCCGCAGACCGTCGGCGAGAGCCATGCCTTTTCCGTCCTCGACCCGGGCGCGGCCACGCCCCGCAGCGTGACCCTGGTGTCGGCCGACATCACGGCGACGCCGGTGCAGAACGTCCACACGATCACCTCGCCCGGCGGCACCCTGGTCGGCTACCTCTTGTTCAACGATCACCTCGCGACCGCCGAGAGCGAACTCATCGCCGCGTTCACGCAACTGCGGACGGCGGGGGTGCAGGACCTGGTGCTCGACATCCGCTACAACGGCGGCGGCTTTCTGGACATCGCGAGCGAGGTCGCCTACATGATCGCGGGCGCCGCGCCGACGACGGGCCAGACCTTCGAACTGACCCGGTTCAACGACAAGCACCCGTCGATCGATCCGGTGGCGGGCGGTCCCATCACGCCCCTGGGATTCCATGCCACGAGCCAGGGATTTTCCACGACGGCGGGGCAGGCGCTGCCGACTTTGAACCTCGCGAGGGTGTTCGTCCTGACCACCGCCAGCACCTGCTCGGCGAGCGAATCCATCATCAACAGCCTGCAGGGCATCAACGTGCAGGTGATTCAGGTCGGTTCGACGACCTGCGGGAAACCCTATGGGTTCTATCCGACCGATAATTGCGGCGTCACCTATTTCTCGATCCAATTCCAAGGCGTCAACGCCAAGGGCTTCGGCGATTATCCGGACGGTTTCACCCCGGCAAACACCGTCGCCGTCCAGGGTGTGCGGGTGCCCGGCTGTTCCGTCGCGGACGACTTCTCCCATCCGCTCGGCGACGCCGCGGAGGGACTGCTCGCGTCGGCGCTCGGGTATCAGGCGACCGGGGCGTGCCCGGTGGCGCCGGCCGCACTGGCGCCCGCACCGGCGCTCGCGGCCGCCGGCTATGTCCCGCCGGTCGCCGACGGCAGAACCATCAAGTCGCTCTGGCAGCAGAATCGCATTCAACGGCGCCCCCGGGCGCCATGAGCCGCGTCCGTACGCGGACCGCATTCGTATCTCGTCTGGTGATCGGGGTCTGCGCCTCGGCCTTTGCCTCGGCTGGAACCCCGGCGGGCATCCCGGCGGTCCTCGTCAACCCCTCGGTCGCGACGCAGCGAGAACTCGCCCGGGTGATCGGCCGGGCGCTCGACCGCCCATCCGTGACCCTCGCGGACGACGCGCTGACCGCGACGAACCGGATCAGCTTGGAGCATGCGCGGCCCCGTGATGCGGCCGGCCGCCTGCTGAATGGCCGTGAACTGTCGCGGCCGGAAACCTTCGAACTGTATTTACGCCGGTCGCGCTGCGTGCTGGTGCGGTCGAGTTCCGGTCGCTCCTGGACCCTGCGCCGCGCGCGCTGCGCGCCCATGCCGGCGGCGCCGTGAGATCAGAGCTTGTCGACCACCACGCGTCCCTGGGTGTTGACATAGACGTGATAGCGATTCCCATCCTTGCAGACCGCCGTGTAATCGCTGTCGCCCAGCCGCTTGGTGCTAGCGATTTGATCGCATGGGTGACCCTGGAGCACGATCGTGGCCTTCAGGTCGTTGCCGAGGGCTGCATCATCGGCGGCCTGCGCCGTGGCGGCGCAGGCGACGATGGCGGCCGTCACTGCGAAGACAAGGGAAATCGGGTTCATGTGCAATCCTGTCGTTAAAGTTGAATGTGGGCGAACTTTGCCGGGTCCGAAAGGATGGACCATAGAGCCTCCTTGGAGGACCAGATGGCGGTCGACAAGGGTGGGTCGCCGTCCTGCAGCAGCCCCACGACCTTGATGAGCAGCAGATCATATCGCTGGCGCAGATCCGCCGTCGGCGCCTTGGCGGGTCCGCTGTACAGGGCACGAAAGCGGCCGAGCAGATCGTCGACCTGATTCTTCAGGGACAGTTTCGTGAACAGGCCGATGGCGCGGGTGTCCCGCAACCGTTGCTCGAGCACCGACAAATTGGGGACCGCGGCCGGCGGTGCGCCACCCACGGTCGGTGATGGTGTGGGTGGACCGACCGGCGCGGCGGACGCGGCCGGGGGTGCCGACTTGGGCAGGGTACCGTGCACGACGGCCTCACGCCGCGGCGTCGATGCCGCCGTGGGCGCTGACGCCTGCTTCGGGGTGGGCGTGGACGTGGGCCCCCACGTGGGCGCCGACGTCGCATCGCGCGCCGGAACGCCCGTCGAGGACGGGACGCTCGACGCCCCCGACGACGCCGCGGAAGGCGCCGTCGGAGCGGCCGGCGGCTGCGACACGGGGATTCCTTCGCCCGCCACGGCATGCGGCGGTGAACGCGCCGGCGCCGGTGCGAGAGGCGCGCAGGCCACCAGGGTGATGGCCGACAGGCACGCACCGAGCGTCGCTGCGCGCACTAACGGTGCCTCGTGCAATGGTGCCGTCCCATCGTTCATGAACCTCGGTTGCCTCGTCATGGACCCATCCGCCTGCGACCCACCCGCCCGCGAGAAAGCGCGGGCGTGACGCTCCGGCCCCTTGAACCTCACGCCCGCGACGGCCTGCCTCCTGCATCTCCCCGTGGGGGAAGTCCGATCCTTCGGAGCCGCGGCGCAATTGTCACCGCAAAATCGGACGCGTTGACAGCGCCGCTCGCAGCGCAAGCGTCGAGATTTGGAAAATCTAACCCGTGCCGCCCACCGTCAACGCATCGACGCGCAACGTCGGTTGACCGACGCCCACCGGCACGGATTGACCCTCCTTGCCGCACGTGCCGACGCCGCCGTCGAGGCGCATGTCGTTGCCCACCATGCTGACGCGCGTCAGCACATCGGGACCGTTGCCGATCAGGGTCGCTCCCTTGACCGGCGCCGTGATCCTGCCGTTCTCGATCAAGTAGGCCTCGCTCGCAGAGAACACGAACTTGCCGGAGGTGATGTCCACCTGGCCGCCGCCGAAATTGACGGCATACAGGCCCTTCTGCACCGACGCCAGGATCTCTTCCGGCGCCCTCGAGCCCGAGCGCATGTAGGTGTTCGTCATGCGGGGCAGCGTCATGTGGGCGAAGGACTCGCGGCGCCCGTTGCCCGTCGCAGGCATGCCCATGAGCCGCGCATTCAACTTGTCCTGGATGTAGCCGCGCAGGATGCCGTTCTCGATCAGCACGGTGCACTGGGTCGGCGTGCCCTCGTCGTCGACGTTCAAGGATCCGCGGCGGCGGTTCAAGGTGCCGTCGTCGACCACGGTGATTTCGTCCGCCGCCACCTTCTGTCCGATGCGGTTCGAAAACGCCGAGGTGCCCTTGCGGTTGAAGTCACCCTCGAGTCCGTGCCCTATCGCCTCGTGCAGCAGAATGCCTGGCCAACCCGGCCCGAGGACCACCGGCATCGATCCGGCCGGCGCGGCCACCGCGTCGAGATTGACGAGCGCCTGCCGCACCGCTTCGCGTCCGTGTTCGAACGGCTGTTCCCCGCAGAGGAGCTCGTCGAGTCCGAAGCGCCCGCCACCGCCGCTGTAGCCCTGCTCACGGCGTCCGTTGCTCTCGACGATCACCGACACGTTGACGCGCACCAGCGGCCGCACGTCGGCCGTCAGCGTGCCGTCGCTCGAGGCGATCAGGACGACCTCGTGGACGGCGGCCAGCGACGCCATGACCTGTTTGACGCGCGGATCGATGCGGCGGGTATCGGCGTCGATTTGCATCAGCCAGGCGACCTTGTCTTCGTCGCGAATCGTATCGAGAGGATCCATGGGCAGGTACAGTCGATGCGTGAGCGGCCGCTGCCAGGCACGGACTGCAGTGCCGGCGCCGCTGCGGGCGATGGCCCGTGCGGCATCCGACGCCTCCACCAGCGCCGGCATCAGCACTTCGTCGGTATAGGCAAACCCGGTCTTCTCGCCGCTGATGGCGCGCACGCCCACGCCCTGTTCGATGCTGTGCGAACCGTCCTTGACGATGCCGTCCTCGAGGGACCAGGACTCCTCGCGCGACAGTTGGAAATACAGGTCGGCATAATCGACGCCCCGGCTCATCACGGTGCCGAGCACGGTGGACAGGCGGCCCTCGTCCAAACCGGAGGGCGCCAAAATCATCCGCTGCGCCACTTCGAACATCGGCGAGGCGCTCATGCCGGCACCACCGCGGTTTCGCGGCCCAGGCGGCGATTGTCGAGCGCCGGAAATCGCGCCCGCGTTTCGGCCTGTTTCCCAAGGTCGAACTCGGCGGTGATCACGCCTGTCCCCTTCGCCAGACGCGACAGCACCTGACCCCAATAATCGACGATGAGCGTGTCCCCGTAGGTCTCCCGCCCGCTGGTATGCGTTCCGGACTGTGCCGGGGCGACGACGTAGCACAGATTCTCGATGGCACGGGCTCGCAGCAGCGTCTCCCAGTGGGCACGGCCCGTCGGCACGGTGAAGGCCGCCGGCATGGCGAGCCACTCGGCACCCCGCGAAATCAGTTCCCGGTACAATTCCGGAAATCGCATGTCGTAGCACACCGACAGCCCGAGCCTGCCCACCGGCGTGTCGGCGACCACCACCCGCTGGCCGGGCGTGACATGCGTGGACTCGAGATATTGCTCGTCCCGGCCCGGGATGGCGACATCGAACAGATGGATCTTGTCGTAGCGCGCGACGCGTTTGCCGTGCGCATCGATGAGGAGCGACGCATTCGCGACCCGGGTGGGCGAGTCGCCCTTGATGACGGTCGTGCCGCCGAGAATCCACAGGCCCAACCGCCGCGCGGTGTCGGACAGAAACGCCTGGATCGGTCCCTCGCCGTCGGCTTCGGCGACACGCAGCTTGTCCGCGTCCTTGAGGCCGATGAACGAGAAATTCTCGGGCAGACAGGCGACGTCCGCGCCGAGTTCCTTGGCTTGACGCAACAACGCGCCCGCGGCCGCGAGATTGTCCTCGACGAGGTGGCCGGAGGTCATCTGGATCGCGGCTACTTTTCCCATCTATTTTGGTGCCTCTGCAGAGGCGGCGGCCGCGTCTGCGCTCGTGATACGTTCTACCGTGGGGTTCTCCCAGCTTCCGGTGATGTGATAATACCCTCGCGCCAACCCTTTCAGCGGCTGTTTGAACACCTGGGTGAACAACAACACCGCCCCGCCGACCACCGGGCCGGCGACGAAGGCAGCCAACGGCAACGAACTGCCGACATTCCCCGTTACCACTGCAGTTTGGTCGTAATCCCTGTTTTTCAAGCCCACGCGGCCGATGAGGCCGATTTCGGCCGCCGGCCCCTTGACGAGCACGTTATCGGTGAACGCGCTGCCATCGTGCAGGTCGAAGTCGCCGCGCACGGTGTCGAACGCCAGTCCCTTGTCGGTCAGGTCGCTGAAATCCAGGGTCAACCGGCGCGGCAGCGCGGCCACGCTGGCCAGCCCCACCATGCGTCCCGCACCCGGCTTCAGTCCCGTGATCTGTCCCTTGTCGAGGGCCACCTGCACATGGCCCTGGGACAGGCTCAGCGCCTCCTCGGTGGGGGCCCCTACCCAATTCACGGTGAAGTCCATCTTCCCGGTCCTGGCCTCGATGACGTCGGCATATCCGAGCTTCTCCAGCGTGCCGGCCACGTCGGTGCTCGCCAAACTGCCTTCGACACGCCCGATCCCGGCATCCTTGCCACGCCACTCGCCGGTCGCGATCATGCCGAACACCCCGGCGGTGACCGACAGGTCCTTCAGGCGGATGCCGTCGTCCAGCTTGACGAGGGTCGCCCGCACGTCGCCGAACTCACTGTCGCCCCAGATCAGATCCGCCGCATGAAAGTTCACCGCAGGCACCGCCCGGGGGCTGAGGCCCGGCTCCTTCGGTGCGCCCGATGCCCCATCGCCCGGGCCGCCGGCCCGCGGCTCATCGGCAAACCGCAGCCGCTCGAATTCCAGTTTCCAGGGTTGGTTCGGATCACCGCCGCCCGGCAGGGCAATGCTGCCCGAGACGTTGGGACCGCCCACCCCGATGGTCACGCCTGCATCGCCGGCGGCGAGGTCGACGGTGACATTGCGAAACGCCAGCCCCAGGTAATCGATCTCATCCACGTCGAACTTGGCGGATCGCAGGAACCCGGCCGGTGGCCGGCGGTTCTTGTCCGGCGTATAGAGTTTCAACCATCCGGACAGATCCAGCCTGCCGATCTGGCCGCCGGTGTCGAGGGTCTGGGTTTCGCTCGGCGCCACGGGCGCGGACGACACGCCGAACGTCACCACCGCGTGCCCCAACTGCGGCCCGTCGGCGCCGGACTCCAGGTTGACCTGGCCCCGCAGCACCGCACCCAGTTCGAAATGCACCTGCGCAGGCCCTCCGGGAGGCCACAGAACCTCGACCATGCTGGGCATCGCCCGTCCGGCGGGTTTCGCCAGCGGCTCCGGCAGACTCATTTCCAATCCGCTCAGGCTGCTGTTGACGCGCAGGGAGGAGTCGCGCTCCGGTTCCGATGACAGACGCAGCACCGCGCGCCAGTCTGCGGCCCCGGTGATGCGGATGCTCGCGGGCAGGGACGACGCGGCACGCAGCGCTTCGCCGCTGAAGCTGCCGTTGAACACGAGGGTGGTGCGGCTCACGGAGCGGTGGCGCGGCCCCCGTGCCTGCATCTGGAAGGCGCCGCCGAGCGCCTTGCCGTGCACGTCGGCGTGCGCCACCCGCGCTCCGTCGACGTCCACGTCGCCGGTCAAGTCCGTGGCCGCCTGGGGCGATCCGGTTCGATTGAGCGCCACGCCCAGCAGGTGGGCATGCACCTGGACGCGGCGATGCTCGAATTCCCTGAACGGCAGGAACAGATCGACCTTGGCCCGCATCGGTCCCCGGCCCTCGACCGCGGAGAAGGCATGCCCGGCCATCCCGTCCAGGGGCGTCGCGCGCAGATACGCGAGCGCATCGGCCGAGTCCCCGGCCATGGAGGCATGCAGCTGCAGCTCCCCGGTCTTGAAATCGACGAAGCGGGCGTCGCCGCCCTGCACCTCGAGACCGCCGATGCGGGCATGATCCAGCTGGATGCTCAGTCCTTCGTTGCGGAACATGGCAACCAGCCCGAGATCCTCCACCCGCGGCCAACCCTCCCGGTAATCGAGCGTCATCCCGTCGACGTGGGCGCGGGCCAGGAACGCGCCCGTACCGTCGCGAAACGGGAATTGCCACACCGGGCCCTGAATCACGATGTCGGCATGGGACACGCGGCCCGACACGAAAGCCCGATCGAGCCACGCCAGCACCGGTGGCGCCAGCTGTGCCCGGGGCAAGTACGAGCCGGCAGCCGCCAGGTTCACGTCATCCAGGACGGCCGCCAGAGTCAACACCGGGGAATCCAGATCCGCCGGCCGGCGCCAGGCCGCACGGCCGCTCAAGGTCCCGTCCCGCGTCTTGATCTCGATCGAGGGCGTCGCGACCAGCAGTTCCGCGGCCGTCCGCCGCCAGAACAGCGTGGTCCGCAAGGTCTGCACGTCGATCGGGTGAGCGAGCTGCAGCGGCCAGGCGAACACCGCGCTCCGGCTCTCGAGGTCCACCCGCCCGCCGATGTCGGTTCCGGCGATCGCACCGTTCAGGCCGCGCAAACCCGGCGCCCGACCCGCCGGCGCGAAGCCGACGCCGCGAAAACGCGCGCCCACGCGGAACCCCCACGGCTCGGCCGTTGAGCCGCGCAGCAAATCGACCTGCATCGCCGTCCACTCGCCGGTGGGCGCCGCGTCCTGCAGCCGCGCGCGCAAATCCCTCTGCGGCACGAGTCCGGCGAGCGGCAGCAGAGTCTCGGCACGCAGATAGCTGGCGCGCGCGTGCAGCTCCAGCATGCCGTCCTCCCCGTCGCGCCAGTTCACGTCGAAATCCGATTCCGGATCGCGGCGCCCGCCGCGCAGTGCGCGCACGTGCCGGCCCGACAGCGTCCAGCGGTCCCCCGAGTGGGTCATGCCGATCGATCCGGCCACTTCATCGAACTTGACGCTGGGTTCGTTCGCGAGCCGCGTCATCACGTTCACGGCGCCGAAATTCAGATCGACGTGCATCGGACCGGCTCCCTGCCCGTGCGCGGAGATCTCGAAGCCCCCGCGTCCGGCGCCCAGCAGGGACAGATAATCGGGCAGCAGTTCACGCCAGCCGGCCAGCACCAGGTTGCGGGTTCGCACGAGCAGCGTCCACCCCAGGTCGCGCAGCAGCCCGGGCCCCTGGGCGGTGGCATTGACGCTCACCTCGCCGCCGAGCGCCGCAGGCAGACGCGCGGCGAACGCCAGCGTGGCGCCCGACTCGCCGCGGTGGACGGTCACGTCGACGTCGTGCAACTCGAAGCGCGGCAATGCCGCGTTCCATCCTGCGATGGTGACGACGCCGCCGCGGATGGCCAGGGTGCCGGCGGGCAGATCGTCCAGCCGCAGCCCCGGCAGGGACGAGTCCCCGCCGCCGAGTTCGATCTCGGAGGCCAGGGAGAACCGGTCCGTGCCGGTGCGCTCGATCTCGAGGCGGGGAGCCTCCAGTTCGATGCGTCCGGCCAGCAGCTTGCCTGTGCGGATCAGCTGCCAGACGTCGGCGCCCACGCGCCCGCCCGCCGCCCGCGCCAGGATCCGCCCGCCGTCCTTCGAGCGCAGCTCCAATCGGTCGAAATACAATTCCGGGCCATACCAGCGAAAAGCCGGGGAGACGTGCGCGAACGCGATGCGGTAGCCGATCCGGGCGCGCACCCAGTCCTTGATCTCGGCCTGGTACTGCGGCGCACTGTCGAGCGTCAGCTTGACGGCCAGCATCAACAGAAGGATCAATCCGAGGGTGCCTGCGCCGACATACAGCAGGACCTTGCCGACCTTGCGCAACACCATCTACATCAGGACGACGTCGTACTGGTCGACCGTGTAGAGCGCCTCGGTCTGAAGACGGATGGGTCTGCCCGTCGCCCGCTCCAGTTCGGCGAGCGCCGCCGACTCCTCGTCGAGCAGCCGTTCGATCACGTCCTGATGCGCCAGCACCATCAACTGTTCGCACTCGAATTGGCGCGACTGCCGCACGACGTCGCGAAACACCTCATAGCACACGGTCTCCGCGGTCTTCACGAACCCCCGCCCCTCGCAGGTGGGACAGGGCCGGCACAGCAGGTGCTCCAGGCTTTCGCGGGTCCGCTTGCGGGTCATCTCGACCAGACCCAGCGGCGATACCGAGGAGATGTGGGTCTTCACGTGATCGTCGTTCATGGACCTCTCCAAGGCCTGGATCACCTGGCGGCGGTGTTCCGGCACCTCCATGTCGATGAAATCGATGATGATGATGCCGCCGAGATTGCGCAGGCGCAGCTGCCTCGCGATGGTCGCCGCCGCCTCCAGGTTGGTGCGGAAAATGGTTTCCTCGAGATTCCGATGACCGACGAAGGCGCCGGTGTTCACGTCGATGGTCGTCATCGCCTCCGTTTGCTCGATGACGACGTAGCCGCCCGACTTCAGCGGCACTTTGCGGTCAAGCGCCTTTTGAATCTCCTCCTCGACATTGTGCATCTCGAACAGCGGACGGGCCTCCTCGTGCAGCGCGAGGCGCGACAGCGCATCGGGCATGAAGGTGGCGGCAAATTCCTGCATTTCGCGGTGGGCGCCCGGACGGTCGATCAGCACGGTGTCGACATCCTCGCGCCACAGGTCGCGCAGCACCCTCAGGTGCAGCGGCAGATCCGCATGCACGAGAGTGCCCGGCGCGGTCCGCAGATCCTTGTGCCGCACGAATTGCCACAGTTTGCGCAGGTACTGCATGTCCGCGAGCAGCGCTTCGGCCGGGGCGTCCTCGGCCGCGGTGCGCACGATGTAGCCCGCGCTCTCTGCGGGCAGGACGCCGGCCTGCACCGTCATGCGCAGCCTCTCGCGCTCCGCCTCGTTCTCGATGCGCGCCGACACCCCCACGCCGGGGCTTTGCGGCAGATAGACGAGGTAGCGCGAGGGCAGCGTGATGTACGTCGTCAGCCGCGCCCCCTTGGTCCCCAGGGGATCCTTCACGACCTGCACCAGGATCTCGTTGCCTTCGGACACCAACTCGCGGATGTTCTCCGTGCGCGGCGGCTCGTCCTTCGAGTCCGCGCGACGGGAATCGAAAATGTCCGAGGCGTGCAGGAACGCGGTCCGCTCCAGGCCGATGTCGATGAATGCGGCCTGCATCCCGGGGAGGACGCGCGAGACCCGGCCTTTGTAGATGTTGCTGATGAGACCGCGGCGGCTGGCCCGCTCGAGGAAGACCTCCTGCAGCACGCCGTCGACGACGACCGCCGCCCGCGACTCGTGGATGCCCGCGTTGACGAGGATTTCGGTGCTCATCGTCCGGATCCGGCCGCGGCGAGGAGTTCCGCGGTTTCATACAGCGGCAGGCCCATGACGCCCGAGTAGCTGCCGCGCAGATCCTGGATGAACACGGCGGCGCGCCCCTGAATGGCATACGCACCCGCCTTGTCCCGCGGTTCGCCCGTGTGCCAGTACTCCGCTGCCTCCACCGCGGTGATCCGGCGGAACGTGACCTCGCTGCGGCTCACGCGCGATTCCACCCCCGCATGGGTTGCCAGGGCGATCGCCGTCAGCACCGCGTGTGTGCGCCCCGAGAGGGCGAGCAGCATGCCCTGCCCCTCCCCGGCATCGGCGGGCTTGCCGAGGATTCTGCCGTCGAGCACGACCGTGGTATCCGCGGCCAGCACGGGCGCGGCCGGCGTGGCCGGCCGAATCGCCCAGCCCGCGGCGGCCTTGTGTCGTGCGACCCGCTCCACATAGGCTTCCGCCGGCTCCCCCGGCCGCACCGATTCGTCCACGGACACCGCAAGCACCTGGAACGACACGCCGATCTGGGTCAGGAGTTCCCGCCGCCGAGGCGATGCGGAGGCGAGATGGACGAAGTCTGCAGACATGCCTTCAGCATACCGAACCCCGGCGCCCGACTGGTGCCTCAAGCGCGGTGATACGGGTGCCCCGCCATCAGACTCATCGCACGGTAGAGTTGCTCGGCAAGCAACACCCGCACCAGGCCGTGCGGCAGCGTGAGCGGGGACAACGACCAGCTCTGATTGGCCCGCGACCGGCAGGCGTCCGCCAGCCCGTCGGGCCCCCCGACCAGCAGCGCCAACGGCCGGGCGTCGCGCAGCCGCTCGGCCAACCAGACGCTCACTTGTTCCGTGCTCATGGATTTCGCATTGACCTCCAGCGATACGACATAATCCTCGCGGCCCAGTGCCGCCAGCATGCGTTCGCCCTCGCGGGCAATCGACCGCTCGGGGCCCTCGCCCGCGCGGCGGGTCGCCACCGGGATCTCGACCAATTCGAGCACCAATGGCGACCGCAGGCGCTTCTGGTATTCCTGAAACCCGTCGTTGATCCATCCGGGCAACCGGGTGCCGGCCGCGATCAGACGGCATTTCATACGGGGTCTTCCCCGTCCGACCCGGCGTGATGGGCAACGCGCCGCGAGGCGGCGGTCGGCCTCAGGCGCGCGCGGCCCGCTTGGTCGCGGTCATGTCCCACAGTTTTTCCAGACCGTAGAATTCGCGCACGCGCGGCAACATGACGTGGACGATCATCTCGTTCAGATCGATGAGCACCCAGTCGCTGTCCTGCTGACCTTCGACGCCGTGGGGACGGAATCCGGCCGCCTTGGTCTTTTCGACCACCTTCTGCGCGACCGAGCGGACGTGGCGATCCGACGTCCCGCTCGCGATCACCATGGTATCGGCCACGTCGGTCAGACCGCGGACGTCCAACACCTTGATTTCCAAAGCTTTCATGTCGTCCAGGGCGCCGACGACCACCGCCTTCAGGGCCGCGCTGCGCGTGGCGGGGGTCACCGCCCCCTTCGGTTCGGACTTGGGTTTGATTTTGGGTTTGGCCGTAGCCCCGTCGGCCGGCTTGACGGCCGCCTTGGATTTGACGGGGCGCTTGGCTTTTGCGGCGTGCGCGCCGCCGACTCCGGTTTTCTTCGACTTTCCGCCCCTCGGCGGGACCGCGGTTTTGCTGATTGGCACTAAGTTGTCCGTGTTTTGGAATAGCAATGGGCTTCGAGGATCAGTTTACGCACTGGATCCGGCATGAGGAAGCGCGGATCGCGTCCCATGGCGATGAGTTGGCGGACCTCCGTCGAGGATATTTCGAGTTGCGTCACCGCGTGGATGTAAATGCAGCCGGCGCGCTGCTCGTGCAGGTCGCCGATCCGGCCGGTTCCGCGATCCACCAACAGCTCGCCCAGCGGACCCATGCCCGGAGCCCGCCAGCCGGGACGGTGGGCGACGACCAGATGCGCCAATTGCAGCAGTTCACGCCACTGATGCCATTTCGGCAGGCTCAGGAAGGCGTCCATGCCGACGATGAGGCAAAGGCTGCGATCGGGGTATTCATGGCGCAGTTCCCCCAGCGTCTCCACCGAATAGGAAGGGCCTTCCTTGCGCACCTCGCGATCGTCCACCACGAAGCCCGGTTGACCGGCCGCCGCCAGTTCGACCATCTTCAGCCGCAGCTGCGCGTCCGCGAAGGGCTTGTCCCGATGCGGCGGATTGCCGGCCGGCAGGAACCGGATCTCCTTCAGGCGCAGCGCCTGTTGCAATTCGAATGCGGTCCGCAGGTGCGCGTAATGAATCGGATCGAAGGTGCCGCCGAAAATACCCATGGGGTTCATACGGCTACCTTAGCCTGATTCCGTCGTGGCTTGCAAAGCACCGGCCATGCCGGCGGTCAGGCCGGTGATCGCGGTCCACGCATCGCCGCCGGCCATTCCCTTGACGACGCGGTCGGCGTGATGGGCCTGGCGCAGCAGCCGCGCGAGCGGCATCCTGCCGAGCCGGGCCAGCGCACCGGCCGACGGCGTGGCGGCGAGATTCCACCCGCTGCCGTGGGCGTTCGAGCGCAGACGCGTGCGCTCCCCCGCCTGCCACAATCCGCGGAGTTCTCGAATCAGCGCCCACAGGATCAGCGTCGGCTCCGTGCCCTCGCTCTTCAATCCAAGCAGTATCCGCAGAGCCCGCTGCGCGTCGCCGGCCGCCGCCGCCTCGCTCAGCTGGAACACATCGTACCGGGCGCTGTCCCCCACCGAGCGCAGCACCAGTTCCGCGGTGATGCGCTTCGCGGATGCGAGGAGCGCGAGCTTCTCGAGTTCCTGTTTGGCGGCGAGCAGGTTCCCCTCCACCCGGTCGCAGATCAACCGCGCGGCCTCGGGGTCCATCTCCACCTTCAGAGCCTGCGCCCGGGCGCGCAGCCATCCAGGAAGCGCGGCCGTCTCGACGGGCCAGACGGGAACCCACACTCCGCCCTTCTCGACGGCGCGCACCCAGGGCGCATCGGCGGCCTTCTTGTCGAGCTTGCCGGTGATGACGAGACACACGGCATCGGGCGGCGGACGGGCGGCCAGATCGATCAACAGGGCCGCACCCTTGTCGGGCTTGCCGCTCGGCAGGCGCAATTCGAAGAAGCGGCGCTCGGCGAACAACGACAGCGACTGGGTCGCCTGCCGCAGTTCGTCCCAATCGAAGTGCCGGTCGATGAAGAACACACTGCGCTCCGCGTAGCCCGCGGTGCGGGCCGCGGCACGTATCGAGTCCGCGGCCTCGTCCACCAAGAGGGGTTCGTCACCCGAGACGAGATACAGGTTGGCAAGCCCGCGACCCAGGGCGTGATCGAGTTGCGGCGCGCTCAGCTTCACTAAAGCCCCGCCCGGGCCGCGTCGTACTCACGCCTCAGGCGTTCGACGAGCGCCTGTACGGTCTCGATCGAATGGATTCCGCTGACGCTCTGCCCCGCGCTCCAGATGTCCTTCCAGGCCTTGAGTTCCGTCGCGCCGCCGCTGCCGAAATTCATCTTCGTCTTGTCCGCCTCCGGCAGCTTGTCCGGATCCAGCCCGGTGTTCGCGACGCTGCCGCGCAGGTAGTTGCCCGGTATGCCGCTGAACAGCGAGGTGTAGACGATGTCCTCGGCGCGGGATGCGACGAGCATCTGCTTGTACGCCTCCGGGGCGTTGGCCTCGACGGTCGCGATGAACCGCGTCCCCATGTAGGCGAGATCCGCACCGAGCGCCCGCGCCGCCAGCACGTCCGCACCCGTGCTCATCGCCCCCGACAGGATGATGGTGCCGGGATAGATCTCCCGGATCTGTTTGACCAGGGCGAACGGGCTCTGCACCCCGGCGTGACCGCCGGCGCCCGCGCATACGGCGATGATGCCGTCGACTCCCTGGGCGGCGGCCTTCTCGGCGTGCCGCAGATTGATGACGTCGTGGAACACCAGGCCGCCGTAGGAATGCACCGCGCTCACGACCTCGGCCGGCGGCCGCAGGCTGGTGATCACGATCGGCACCCGGTGCTTCACGCAAAGGCGCATGTCCGGTTCCAGGCGGTCGTTGCTCGCGTGCACGATCTGATTCACCGCAAAGGGCGCCACGATGGCCCGGGGATGCGCCCGCGCGTAGGCCGCCAATTCCTCCGTGATCTGTGCCAGCCAGTCGTCGAGTTGTGCCGCGGGCCGGGCGTTGAGGGCGGGAAAGGATCCCACGATGCCCGCCTTGCATTGCGCCATGACCAGGGTGGGCGTCGACACGATGAACATCGGCGCACCGATGACGGGAAGGCTCAGGCGATCGTGCAGAAGCGTCGGGATGGGCATGCAGAGGACTCGTGGGGCCGGAAAGGGTGTGCGGCGCAGGGCGCCCATTATACTGTGTCGGTGCGCCTGATACGCGACCGCGCCCCCGAGGAGACTCATGGAATACGAAACGCTGTTGTTCGAGCGGCGCGACCGCGTCGCCCACGTCACTTTGAACCGCCCCGACAAGCTCAATGCGCTCAATTTGGAACTGGTGGAGGATCTGCGCGCCGCCGCCGCCGCCATTCAGGCGGATGGGAACGTGCGGGCCGTGTTGCTCACCGGCGCGGGACGCGGCTTCAGTTCCGGCGCCGATCTGACCGGCGATGACTTCCTGAGCCGCCCCGAGCGCAGCTTCGGTGACAACATCGGCCACAACCTGCGCGAGCACTTCAATCCCATGGTGTGTGCCTGGCACGACCTGGACATCCCCCTCGTGGTCGCCGTCAACGGCGTGGCCGCGGGGGCGGGGGCGAGCCTGGCGCTGCTCGGCGACATCGTGCTGGCGGCGCATTCCGCGTCGTTCCTGCAA
Source organism: Nevskiaceae bacterium (assembly GCA_037445285.1). Taxonomy (GTDB): domain Bacteria; phylum Pseudomonadota; class Gammaproteobacteria; order Steroidobacterales; family Steroidobacteraceae; genus Bog-1198. Next base: position 22,794 of record JBBIKV010000012.1, read on the forward strand.
TCGTTCGCGCCCAAACTCGGACTGATGCCCGATCTCGGCAGCACCTTCTTCCTGCCGCGCACGGTGGGCACCGCGCGCGCCAAGGGCCTCGCCATGCTGGGCGAGGCGCTGTCGGCGGCGGATGCCGCGCGCTGGGGATTGATCTGGGCGTGCGTCGAGGACGAAGCGCTGCAGGCGCAGGCACAGGCCCTGGCTCGTACTCTGGCGGCCGGCCCGACCCAGTCCTTCAAACGTATCAAGGCGGTATTCAACCGGCAGCCCGCGCAAACGCTGGCGGAACAACTCGAGCGGGAGGCCGTGCTGCAGGCTGAACTCGGCGATACCGCGGACTTCGCCGAGGGCGTGCGGGCGTTCCGCGGCAAACGCCCGCCGAAATTCAGCGGCGCCTGAGGACCGAGGAGAGCGGCACCCTGATTTCGGCGTCCGGCTTCGCCGGCGGCGTACCGCAGTCATCGCAGCCGCCGCAGGATCCCCCGGCGGCCCCGGCGGAGGCTTGCAGGCGCAGCGCCAGCGCGCGCAGTCCCGGCACGGCCGGCAGACGCAGCAACAGCACCGCGGCCGCCGCGAACAGCCTGCGGCGCAGCCCCCGGGGTCCGAGCGAAACGACGGCATGCACGGCGCTCGCCGCGAGCACGAGCCCCACCAGCAGTTCGTCGACACGGCCGATCATGCGAACACCAGGGCGAGACGATAGGTGACGAAGGACGCCGCGTACGCCAGGCCGAACAGATACGCCGCCATGATGAGCGGATAGCGCCAGGAATTGGTCTCGCGCTTCACCGTCGCCAGGGTCGACAGGCATTGCGGTGCGAACACGTACCACGCGAGCAGGGACAGCGCCGTCGGCAGGCTCCACGAATGGGCGATCAAGGGAGTCAGCGCGCCCGCCGTGTCGGTTCCGGTGGCGGACAGCGCATACACCGTCCCCAGCGCGCCCACCGCGACTTCGCGCGCGGCCAGACCGGGCACCAGCGCAATCGAGATCTGCCAGTTGAATCCGATGGGGGCGAAGACCACGGCAAGCCACTCGCCGATGTGCCCGGCGATGCTGTACTGGATGGCCGGACCCGTGGCGCCCGGCGGCGGCGGGTACGAGCTCAATGCCCAGAGAATGACCATCAGCGACAGGATGATGGTGCCGACCCGGCTCGCGAAGATCACCACCCGTTGCCAGAGGCCGATGACCAGATTGCGAAAATTCGGCCAGTGATACGCCGGCAGTTCCAGCATCAACGAGTGGAATCGCGAACCGGCGCCGGCGCGCTTGAGCACCCAGGCGACCGCCATCGCGCTCGCGATGCCCGCGACGTACAGCACGAACAGCACGAAACCCTGCAGTTCCAGACCGCCCCAGATCCTTCGCTGCGGGACGAAGGCGCCGATGATGAGCGCATACACCGGCAGGCGCGCCGAGCAGGTCATCAACGGCGCGATCATGATGGTGCTCAGGCGGTCGCGCGGGTTTTGGATGGTGCGCGTCGCCATGATACCCGGAATCGCGCACGCGAAACTCGACAACAGGGGAATGAAGGCGCGGCCCGAGAGCCCCACGCTGCCCATCAGGCGATCGAGCAGGAATGCGGCGCGGGGCAGATAGCCCGAATCCTCGAGCACCAGGATGAAGAAGAACAGGATCAGGATCTGCGGCAGGAACACCAGCACGCTGCCGACTCCGGCCAGCACGCCGTTGATGAACAAATCCTTGAGCAGACTTGGCGGCAGCGCCCCATACACCCAGCCGCCGAATGCCCCCACGCCGGCCTTGATGGCATCCATCGGCAGCTGCGCCCAGGCGAACACCGCCTGGAACACCAGGAACAGAATAACCGCCAGAATCAACGGTCCCGCGAGCGGATGCAGCGCCACCGCGTCGATGCGATCGCTGAAGGTGACGCCGTCCAGCCGTTCGCCGCCCACCACCCCGAGGATCCTGCGCACTTCGTCGTGATCGTGTTCGATCTCGGCGGCGGTCGGCGTCCGCCATTCCACGGCGCGCGACGCCCGGCTGCGCGCCGGCAGACCGTCGAGCACGGCGACGAGCGCTTTGACTCCGGACACCTTGACGCCGACGGTCTCGACCACCGGCACGCCCAGCTCGGCGGCGAGTCTGCCGGCATCGACCGCGAGACCCTTGCGCCGCGCGATGTCGGTCATGTTGAGCGCAACCACCATGGGCAGGCCGAGGCGTTTGAGGCTCAGCACCAGCCGCAGGTTCTGTCGCAGGTTGGTCGCGTCGGCGACGCACACCACGAAATCGGGCGAGGACTCTCCGGCACGCCGGCCGAACAGGACATCGACCGTCACCTGCTCGTCGGGAGTGAGCGGATCGAGGCTGTACGCGCCGGGCAGGTCGAGAATCCGGACACGCATGCCCGAGGGCGTCAGCAGCGAGCCTTCCTTGCGTTCGACGGTGACGCCGGCGTAATTCGCCACCTTCTGGCGGCTGCCGGTGAGCACGTTGAAGAGCGCCGTCTTGCCGCAGTTGGGATTGCCCACCAATGCGACGAGAGGACTCGCGACGACAGACGTGGCCTCCATGCGGTTCAGCGGAGCGGAGCAGGCTCCGGACGGACACGGATGCAGGCAGCCTCGAACAATCTCAGGGCGAAGGTGCCGGTTCCGATCCTCACCGCGATGGGCTCGCGGCCCAGCAGGCCGCGGGCGACGATGCGCAGCCTCTCGCCGGGGATGAATCCAAGTTCCGCCAGCCGCCGGCCGAGTTCGACCGAGCCCCCTGCGGGTCCCGAGGAGACCGAAACCACCCGGGCCTCGGCGCCGTTCGCCAGATCCGCGAGATCCATGTGAAGCGTGTCCATGCCCTTCATTCTATATGAGAATAGTTCCCATTACCATTCGACGGCCGCGGGCTCGGGGCGTGGTGACACCCCGCTCGCCCGCCGTCGGTGCCCGTCGGCGGGCGAGGCCGGAAATCGGGCCGGCGGCGTGGTTCCTGCTAATCTTAGCCTCCCCAGGCTACGGAGGCGTATGAAATGCCTACGCTTTTTGAAAAAATCATCGCCGGCGAACTACCCGCCCAGATCGTGTACCGCGATCCCCGCGTCATCGCATTTCTGGACATTAGACCCGCCGCCCCGGTACATATATTGATCGTACCCAACAAAGTGATCCCGACGACGGACGATATAGCGGATGACGATGAATCGCTGATTGGCCACATGGTGATCGTCGCTCGCGACCTGGCCCGGCAGCAGGGCATCGCCAAGAGCGGCTACCGGTTGGTCATCAACTGCAACCCGGACAGCGGACAGGAGGTCTATCACCTGCACCTGCACCTGCTCGGGGGCCGGCCGCTGGGACCGTTGGTGCAGCGCACATAAGTGGTTTCGATGCAGACGTAGGTTGTTGAGAACACAAAGGAACAGGCGATGAAGAAAAAAAAGTCCGTCGTGGCGAAGGCAGCGCGTGTCACCCCACGACGACCGGCCGCCGGCAAATCCAAGCGCGCCCCCGCCAAACGGACGACGGCCGCCCGCGGCGCGAAGGCGTCGGTGAGTCTGCCCCGCGCTGCGGCCCGCGCGGCCGTTGCCTCGTCGAGCACGCCGGCCGGAGCCATCGCGCCCGTGCAGCGCCGCGAGTTGTATCCGCCGGTCGAGCCGTACTCGCGAGGCTACCTGCGGGTCTCCGAAGTGCATGAAATCTACTACGAAGAAAGCGGCAATCCCGCCGGCAAGCCGGCGTTGTTCCTGCACGGCGGTCCGGGTGCGGGTTCCGACAAGCGGGCGCGGCAGTTCTTCGACCCGCGGCACTACCGCATCGTGGTGTTCGATCAGCGCGGCTGCGGTCGCAGCCGCCCGAGCGCCAGCCTGGTCGAGAATACGACCTGGCACCTGGTTGCCGACATCGAACGGCTGCGCAAGCACCTCAACATCGAGCGCTGGTTGGTTTTCGGAGGGTCCTGGGGCAGCACCCTCGCCCTTGCGTATTCGGAAGCCCACCCCGAGCGCGTCACTGAAATCGTCCTGCGGGGAATCTTCCTGCTGCGCTACGCCGAAGTCCGCTGGCTCTACCAGCACGGCGCATCGGAGATCTTTCCCGACCATTGGGAGGCGTACCGCGACGTCATTCCGCCGGATGAACGCGACGATTATCTGAACGCATATTACAAGCGTCTGACCGGCAACGACCAGCGGATGGCGCTGGCGGCCGCCCGCGCATGGTCCGTCTGGGAGGCCTCCACGAGCTTCCTGCTCAGCAACCCGGACAACATCAAGAAGTGGGGCGAGGATGCCTTCGCGCTCGCGGTGGCGCGCATCGAGTGCCATTACTTCGTGAATCGGGGATTCCTGCGCAGCGAAACCCAGCTGCTCGACGACGTGCAGCGCATACGCCACGTGCCGACGACGATCGTCCAGGGCCGCTACGACATCGTGTGCCCGGCGACCAGCGCCTGGGACCTGCACCGCGTGTGGCCGGAGGCGGACTTTCGACTGGTTCCCGACGCCGGACACTCGGCGTTCGAGCCCGGGAACGTTCACGAGCTCGTGTCGGCGACCGACCGCTACCGAAGCCGCTGATGCGCCCGTCCGCGATCGGCCGATCCGCGCTGGCCGCCGCGGCCTGTGTCTGGCTGTCGTGCGCGCAGGCCGCGGCGACCAGGCTGCTGCGCTTTCCCGACGTCTGGCACGACCGGATCGTGTTCAGCTATGCGGGGGATCTGTGGACCGTGGGCACGGACGGAGGGACCGCCTCGAGGCTCACGGCGCACCCCGGCCTGGAACTGTTCGCGAAATTCTCCCCGGATGGACGCCGCATCGCCTTCACCGGACAGTATGGCGGCGACGAGCAGGTTTACGTCATCGACTCAGGGGGCGGCGCCCCGAAGCAGCTCACGTTCTATCCGGCCCAGGGCCCGCTCGCCGAGCGCTGGGGCTACGACAATCAGGTATACGGCTGGACACCGGACGGCTCGGCGGTGCTGTTCCGATCGTCACGCGACGGATACATGTTGACGGACGCGAAGTTGTACACCGTGCCTGCGGACGGCGGCGCGGCAACCGCCCTGCCGATGCCGGTGTCCGGTGCGGGCGACTTCTCGCCGGACGGCAAACGCATCGCCTACTCACCCCTGTGGCGGGACTTTCGCAGCGAGAAGCGCTACCAGGGCGGCTGGGCGAACGACCTGTACATCTATGATCTCGCGCGTTCATCCCTCGTGCAGGTGACCAACGATCCCCGCACCGACCGGGATCCGATGTGGATCGGCGATGCCATCTACTTCAATTCGGATCGCAGCGGCGTGTTCAATCTTTACCGATTCGACATCGCGTCGCGGGAAACGCGGCAGATCACCCACTACACGGACTGGGACGTTCGCTGGCCGAGTGCCGACGCCGACGGTCAGATCGTCTATGAACTGGATGGCGCCCTGCATCTCTACGACACGCGCAGCGGCGGGGACCGGGCGCTGTCGATCACGGTGCCCACGGACGCGACCGTGTCCCGGGCGCAGACCGTGAACGCAGCCGACAACATCGAATCGATGGAGGTCAGTCCGGGCGGGGAACGCGTCGCCGTCGTGGCGCGCGGTGACGTGTTTTCCGTGCCGGTGGAGCACGGCGTCACCCGCAATCTGACGCACTCCTCGGACGCACACGAACGCGAGGCGGCCTGGTCGAACGACGGCACGCGCCTCGCGTACATTTCCGACCGGAGCGGCGAGGAGGAACTCTACGTCCAGGCCCAGGACGGCGCAACGCCCGCGCAGGCGTTGACCACCGGCTCGAACTCACGCTATTCCGCGCCCCGCTGGTCCGCGGACGACAAGCGCATCGCGCTCGCCGACCAGACGGGCCGGCTTCACGTCGTGGAGGTCACCACCCATAAAGAGATCACCGTGGCGAAGGACCCGGCGGATTTGGCCCTCGACTATCAATGGTCGCCGGATGGTCGGTTCCTGGGCTATTCCCTGAACGATCTTTCGGGGTTTTCGAGCATCTACATCTGGTCGGTCGCGGACGGCAAATCGCACCGCGTGACGCCTGAATTCGCCGACTCCCAGTCGCCCGCCTGGGCTCCCGACGGCGAACTGCTGTACTTCCTGAGTGCGCGCGAATACCAGCCGCTCATCAGCACAGTCGAGTTCGACTTCGCTACCGACCGCCAGACCGGGATCTTCGCGGTCGCTCTGCGGCACGGCGTGAAGAACCCCTTCGGCGTGCGCGACGATGAGCCAGGCGACGAGAAGGCCGGAGTCGACCGGGAAAAGTCCAAGGACAAGAAGCGGGATGACGAGGGCGCAAAGGCGAAGCCGGTCGTGAAGATCGATTTCGACGGCATCGTCGGGCGCGCCATCCGGGTCCCCGTCGAGCCGGACAATTTGAGCGCGCTTCACGTCAGCGACGACAGCCTCATCTATCAGCGCAGTGCACCCTTCTATTACGGCCGCGAGGCTCCGGTCAAGCCGAGCGTGGTGGCCTATTCGATCAAGGACCGCGAGGCCAGGACGGTGGTCGAGGACGTCGCGGCATGGTCGACGACCGCCGACGGCAAGCACGTGCTGGCGCAGCTCGCGTCGAAGGACGTCAAATACTACGACGTCGGCAAGGGCGACCAGAGCGACGATGCCGACGGCGACCATGCCAAGGCCGTGTCGCTCGCGGGTCTCGTGACCACGCGGATACCCGCGGCGGAATGGCACGAGATGTTCGCCGAGGTCTGGCGCCGCTATCGCGACTTCTTCTATGTATCGAACATGCACGGTTATGACTGGCAGGCGCTGCGACGCAAGTACGAGCCGCTGGTCGATCACGTGGGACATCGCGCGGATCTCAACTACGTGATCGCCGAGATGATTTCCGAACTGGTGGTGCAGCATGCATACATCGAAGGCGGCGACCTCGGCCTGCCGAAGCGTCCCTTCGTGGGTTTGCCGGGCGCCCGCTTCGAATTGGACGCCGCCTCCGGCCGGTATCGGATCTCGAGGATACTGGAGGGCCAAAACGAGGAGGAGCTCTATCGATCGCCGCTCACGGAGGTGGGGGTGGATGCCCGCGTCGGCGACTACGTATTGGCCATCAACGGACGCGAATTGCGGGCCGGCACCGATCTCTATGAATTGCTGCAGGCGCCCGCCAATCAGCCGGTGGAATTGCGTCTCGCCGCGTCCGCGGACGGCAGAGCGGCGCGCAGCGTGCGCTACCGGCCGTTGGCCAGCGAGAGGCCGCTGCTCTACCTGGCATGGGCGCAAGGCAATCGGGCGCGCGTCGACCGCCTGAGCCACGGTCGCCTCGGCTACATTCACATACCGGACATGGGGGATGCCGGCATCCGTGAATTCATCAAGTGGTGGTATCCCCAGGTGCGCAAGGAAGGCCTGGTCGTCGACGTCCGGGACAACGGCGGCGGCAACATCTCGGAAATGCTGATCGAGCGCCTGGCCCGCACCCTGCATGGAACGGATTATTCGCGCAACCACGACGCCGTCGGGACGTATCCACACGTCGTGCAGCCCGGCCCCAAGGTGGCGCTCATCGACGAAGACACGGCCTCGGACGGCGATATTTTTTCGAACGCGTTCCGGCAATGGAAGATCGGGCCGCTGATAGGCAAGCGCACCTGGGGCGGGGTGGTGGGCATCACGGAGCACGGTCCGCTGCTCGACGGAGGAACGGTGTTCGTGCCGGAGTTCGGTTCGGCGGACGAGCACGGCCGGTGGATCATCGAAGGGCACGGAGTGGACCCCGACATCGTGGTCGAACAGGATCCGGTGGAAGTGCTGAAGGGTCGCGACCCCCAACTGGAGCGGGGCGTGGAGGAACTGATGAAGATGCTGCCGGCGGAGCCTGCCGGGCTTCCCGTGCGCCCGTCACCCCCGAACAAGGCCGAGGCGCATTGACCGCAATGTCCGAGCTGTCGACACTGGGCCTGGCTCTGTCCACGGACGCCCTTGAGATCGCCGAGATGTCGCGCGACCTGATCGAGCAGGGACTGACCTGGTCATGGACTCCGGCACGCGTGCAGCATTACATCATGGGCGCCGATTCATCGGTGGTCGTCGCCCGGCGTGGCGACGCCCGGCGTGGCGACGCCCGGCGCATCGCGGCATTCGCCATCATGCATTTCGGTGACGACGTCGCGCACCTGAACCTGCTGGCCGTGGCGCCGGATCATCGCCGTCAGGGACTCGGGCGCCGGCTCATGGACTGGCTCACCGCGACGGCGATCGAGGCGGGCGTGTTTCGCATCAATCTGGAATTGCGGATCCAGAACGAACCGGCGCGCGGATTCTACGAGACCCTGGGGTTCGATCAGCTGGGCGTGGTCCAGGGCTACTACCAAGGCCGCGAGGCGGCGCTGCGCATGTCGCGAAGGCTGGGAACGAGTCCACCCTGAATCCCGGCTTCCCCGGACCGCTACGCCCCGGCGACCCGCGAGAGGTAATGCGTCATCGCATCGAATGAGAGCGGCCGGCTGATGAGATACCCCTGCATATGGTCACAACGCAGCAGCCGTAGAATCTTTGCCTGTTCCTCCGACTCGACCCCTTCGGCAATGACGTCGAGCTTCAGGGCGTGCGCCAGCGTAATCATCGTCGAGACGAGCGTCATGGTGCCCGGATCGTCGAGCATGGCCGCGGTAAAGGTCCGATCGATCTTCAAACTGGCGACCGGCAGCTTGGCCAGGTAGTTGAGCGAGGAGTAGCCGGTCCCGAAGTCGTCGATGGCGATGCCCAAGCCCAGGCTGCGGATTTCCTCCAGTTTCGCGATGTTCGGCTCCGCTCGTTCCAGCAACAGCGATTCCGTCACCTCGATGTCGACGCCCGCGTCGCCCAACCGGGCATGCGCCGCGCCGCCGCCGCGGATGGCGTGGGTGAGCACCGCGACGAAGTCGGCCTTGCGCAGCTGCACGGTGGAGACGTTCACCGCGACACGCGGTGCATCCAGTCCCAGCCGGATCCATGCGGCGCGGTCCAGGCTGGCCTGACGCAGGGCCCATGCACCGGCGTCGACGATCATGCCGGTCTCCTCCATGAGCCCGATGAAGCTTCCCGGCGGCACCAGACCGAGCTGCGGACTGTCCCAGCGCATCAGCGCCTCGACCCCGACGATGGCGCGGGTCTCGAGATCGACCTGCGGCTGGTAGTGCAGGACGAATTCCTGGTTCTCCAAGGCCCGGCGCAGCTGCGTCTCGAGAGCGAGGCGTTCGGCCACCTTCTCGCTGATTTCACGGGTGAAGAACACGAACTTGTCGCCCGACGTCTTGGCCTTTTTGAGCGCCGCCTCGGCGTTCTTCAGCAGTGAGTCCGCATCCGTGCCGTCCAGCGGATAGAGCGAGATGCCCGCCCTGGCGGAGATGCGCAGCTCGCCGCCGCCGAGCGTAAACGGCGCCCCCAGCCACGCTTGATATTTCTGCTCGAACGCACCCACGATCACCTCGGCTTCACCCGAGAAGGGGATGATCGCCGCGAAATGGTCCGGGCCGACGCGCGCCACCGCGGTGGCGTCGCCGAGGCACAGGGCGAACCGGTCGGCGATCGCCTTCAACAATTCGTCGCCCTTCTTGCGGCCGTACGCGTCGTTGATCGTGTCGAACCGCTCCGGATCGGCGATGACCACGAGGAACTGGGAGTCGCCGCGGACGGCGGCGCCGATGTGCTGGGTCAACCGCTCGAGGAACAGCGTCCGGTTGGCGAGCCCGGTCAAGGCATCGTAATAGGCGAGATAATTGAGCCTGGCCGCCTTGTCGAGGTGGTCCAGCGCGAAGGAGATGTCATCCCCCAGCTCGCTGATCAGGCGCATTTCCGATCCGTCGAACGACTCCCGCTGATTGCTCACGAGCATGAGGCAGGCCACCGTCGCCCCCTGGTTGATGAGCGGCAGCGTCACGAGCGAGCGGCAGCCGTGCGCGATCATGTCGGCGCCGAAGAGGATCTGCACGTCGTTGGACACCAGGTCGTTGCATATCTGCGGCAGCTGCGAGGTCACCGCCGCCGCGACGAAGGGATCGGACTCGAACGCCAGCGGCGCGGGGCCGTCCGCCGCGGCGGCCACGAAGGAACAATCGCCCGCCCAGGCGGCCGGCACGACGGTGCCCCGACCGGCATCCACCAGGCCGATCCATGCCAGCTGGAAGTCGCCATGCGTCACCGCGAGCCTGCAGGTTTCGCTGAACAGCTCCTCCTGCGTCGCGGCCCTCACGATCAGTGAATTGATGCCGCTCAGCACCGCATACACGCGGTTCAGGTGCTGTATCCTCTCCTCGGCGTGCTTGCGCTCCGTGACGTCGGTCGCCACGCCGACGACCCGGTAGGCGATGCCCTGGGCGTCGCGCACGGCGAAATGCCGGGCGAGCACCCAGCGGATCGCCCCGCTCGGCAACACGATCCGATACTCCAAATCGTCGCTGATCGACACGCTGGCACTGCGCTTGACGTGATCCAGCACCAGTTGACGATCGTCGGCATGAATGGAGCGCGTCCAATCCAACGGATCGTCCAGGTTCGGCTTGCGCCCCCATATCCTCTCGAAGGCCGGGCTCAGATAGATGTTCTCGGCGGTGTAGGCGGAAAAGATGAAGAACACGTCCTGAATGTTTTCCGCCACCTGGCGAAAGCGCTCCTCGCTCCGGCGCAGCGCGGCGGATGCCATCTCGCGCTCGTCGATCTCGATCTGCAGTCGTGCCGCATGCGCCTGCACCTCCCGATTCAGGCTGCCGGTCTCGTAGATTCTTCCCGCCTGCGCGGCGAGAATGCAGAGCAGCCGCTCGTCCTCGACGTCGAAATCGTCCGCGCCGAGTTTGTCGGCGAGGCACAGCCAGCCGTACACCTGGGTGAGCGAACCGATCGGCGCGGCCAGATAGGCATCCGCCGGCGGATACCCCTCCGGCAACACCCGCAGAACCCGGTCCCGGTCCGTGCGGCCGCCCCGCCACGCGGCGCGCGCCCTGTAGACCTCGCCCAGGGGTCCCGCATCGGATTGCGGTGCCGGCAGGTCGGGCAGATCCATGCCGTGCTCGATGCCGCTGGTCGACGCGAACACCCGCCCAGCCTCATGCTTCTCGACGACCGCCAGCACCGCGTAGCGCGCGCCGAGCAGCTTGCGCGCGCCGTAGCCCACCTTGTCGAGCAGGCTGTGCAGATCCCGCTCCGAGGCCAGCTGCAGGTTCAATTCCGTGAGGGCGGTCAACCGGTCGTTCGCGGCCTGCAGTTCGTCCGCCTTTTGGGCCAGCTTGTCGGTGATGAGCTGCAGGTGCTCGCGGTCGAAGGTCTCGGCGACGGCGGGTACTTCGGCGATCCCATTGCCGCACGCCAGGACCTGCCCGACCGCGGCAAGGATTTCGTCCGGCTCGCACGGCTTGATGAGCACGCGCGCCACCCGACAGGCCGCCGCGAGCTGGTATGCCTCGCGTTCGTGATAATGCGCGGTGTAGAAGATGACCTCGATCTCCGCCAGCGCCGGGTCGGCCCGCAGCTGCCGCACGAATTCATAGCCGTCCATGGTCGGCATCACGATGTCCGAGATCACCAGCTGCGGGTGCACCTCGCGCGCCAGCGTCAGGCCCTGACGCCCGTCGCCGGCCTCGAAGACCTGGTGTCCCTGGTAATTCATCAGCGCGGCCAACAACTGGCGATTGGCAGCGTTGTCATCGATGATGAGGACTTTCGCGGCGGTCGCGATTTCCGGCGCATCCGTCATGGCGCGGCCTTCCCGGGACCGTTGCCCAGGAATCGGGCAACCTCGGCGGCGAAGGTCTCGGGCGCGATCGGCTTCGAAATGTAGCCGTCGAATCCTGCGGCGAGCACGCGTTCCCGGTCGCCGATCATCGACGACGCGGTCACCGCGATCAGCGGGATGCGGCGCCACCCCGGATCCGCCAACAATCGCGCGACGATCTCGTAACCCGTCAGGACCGGCATGTGCAGATCGGAGAGCAGGATGTCGAAAGCTCCGGTCTGGGCAAGGTGAGCGCCTCGCTGGCCATCGGTGGCGGTGGTCGTGCGATGACCGGCGGAATCGAGAATGTACTGGGCCAGCAGCAGGCTCGGCACATCGTCGTCGATGATGAGTATGCGGGCGCTCATGGTTCTTCCAGGCGCAGGGTGAAGATCGAACCGCCGGCCGGAGCGCCGGCGCGGTTGAGGCTGGCGCCGAGCAGCCCGGCCAGCTTGCTGCTGAGGTGCAGCCCCCGTCCGGTGCCCGCGTCGATGCCGGCACCCGTGTCGGACACCGTGATCTCTACCTCCGTCGGCGACACCGGTTCGACGCGGATCGACACCGTTCCCGAATCGGTGAACTTGATCGCATTCTCCAGGAGCCTCGCCAGGATTTGGCCGAGGATCTGCCGGTCGGTGCAGACCATCACCGCGGTCTTCGCATCCGGCATGCCGAGCAGCAGCCCCTTGGCATCCAAGGCCGGCCGCAGTCCCGCCGCCAGCTCTGCGATCATTTCGCGGCAGTCGAACCATTCGCGCCGCACCGGGATTTCCTCCGCGTCGATCCTCGCGACGTCGAGCATGTCGTTGATGAGCGAGACCAGATGCCGGGCGCTGCTCTGCACCGTCTTCAGTTGATCCTCCTGAGCCGCGGTCAAGGGTCCGGGCAATCTCATCAGCAAGGTCCCGGTGAAGCCGACGATCGCGTTCAGCGGTGTCCGCAGGTCGTGGCTCATGCCGGCCAGGAACCGATCCTTGGCGCGGCTGGCATTTTCCACCTGCACGCTCTTGTCGAGCAGGGACTGCTCGATGCGCTTGCGTTCGCTGACGTCGCGGATGATTCCGGACACCATCATCCCCACCTCGGTCGGAATCGGATTCAATCCGATCTCCACGGGAAATTCGGAGCCGTCCTTGCGCAGCCCGCACAAATCCAGCCTCTCGCCGAACGATCGCACGCGCGGAGCGGCGAAAAAATCGGCGCAATGAACCGCATGTCTGCCGCGAAACCGCTCCGGCAGCAGCATCTCCACGTCGCAACCGACGAGCTCGCCGTGGGCATAACCGAACGCGCCGTAGGTCCGCGCATTCGACCAGACGATCCGCCCCCCCGCATCGACGACGACGATCGAATCGGGCATTGCATCGAGCACGGTGCGGAAATTCGCCTCCGCCCATCGCTCGTATTGCGTCGCATCGACCCTTGCGCTGCTCATCGGCCGTAGTATGCCCGGAGTTCGTCGCCGCCACCGGACCTGTACGGGATTTCCCCAAGCCCGCACTTTGCCATCCCGCATCAAAAGGACGTTCGCTTTGCCATGGGATTGTTGGGCCGCAGCAGCGGCCGCAACCACTCAGCGGGCGGCGAGCATCTGCGGTCCCGCCGCGGCGACGCCGGCGGTTCCGGTGAGGGCGAGGGTCACCCGCAGTTCGCTGCGCAGGATCTCGAGCGCGCGCGTCACGCCCGCTTCACCGCCCGCCGCCAAGGCGAACAGGAAGGATTTGCCGATCATCGTCGCCCCGGCCCCAAGCGCCAGCGCCTTGGCGATGTCCTGCCCCGAACGGATGCCGCCGTCGAACAGCACTTCGCAGCGCCCGTCCACCGCGGCCACGATGCGCGGCAACGCCGAGATCGTCGAAACAGCGCCGTCCAACTGGCGGCCGCCGTGGTTCGAAACCACGATGGCATCGGCTCCCGCCGCCAAACCCAGGAGCGCATCATCCGGATCCAGGATGCCCTTCAGGATCAGTTTGCCGGGCCAGCGGCTGCGGACCCAGTCGACGTCGCGCCAATCCGCCGACGCATCGAACTGGTTGGCGTTCCATGCCGCCAACGTGCGCAGCTCGTCGGCGCCGCCGATCCGGCCCGCCAGATTGCCGAAGGTGCGGCGCTTGCCGAACAGCACGCGCGTCGTCCAGGAGGGCTTGGTCGCCAGGTCGAACGCATTGCGCCAGGTCAGCCGCGGCGGAATGCTGAGGCCGTTGCGCGGATCGCGCCGCCGCTCACCGAGCACCTGCAGATCCAAGGTCAGCATCAACGCCGGGCACTGGGCGGCCCTGGCCCGCTCGATGAGTTCCGCGTTGAAACCTCGGTCCTTCATGAGATATTGCTGGAACCAGAACGGCTGCGGGCTGGCGGCGCGCACGTCCTCGATCGAACAGATGGACATGGTGCTGAGGCAGAAGGGAATGCCGAAGGCCGCGGCGGCGCGGGCGCCGAGTATCTCGCCGTCGGCGTGGAAGAATCCCGCGAGACCGGTGGGGGCGATGGCCAACGGCATGGACGCCGGCGCGCCCAGCAGCGTGGTCGAGAGGCGGATGTCCGACACGTCGACCATGACCCGTTGGCGGAACTCCAGGGCATCGAGGTCCCCGGCATTGCGTCGCAGGGTCCGCTCGTCGTAGGAACCGCCGGCGGCATAATCGAAGATGGCGCGCGGCACGCGGCGACGGGCGAGGTCGCGAAGATCGCCGATGCTCAGGATCACTGCCGCTCCGGTGGTTCAGGCTGGGCGCAGGGTATCAGGGTCCCTCGCCCGGAATCCAGGAGGTGCCGGCGAGCGGCACGCCCGCCATCGCCGCCGCTTCGACCGTCAGCGCGACCAGATCCTCCTTCTCCAGGTGATGCACGTCCTGCTTGCCGCAGGCGCGCGCGATCGTGGTCAATTCCATGTTCACGGTCTTGAGGTAATTCCGCAGGCGCTTGGCGCCCACGGCGGGATCGAGCCGCAATTCCAGCTGCGGATCCTGGGTCGTGACACCGACCGGACACCTGCCGGTGTGGCAGTGATGGCAGAAGCCCGGCGCCGTGCCGAGCGCGGCATAGTCATCGACCGCCGGCAGATGCCGGCCGTCCTTGACGTACGAATCGCTGTTGCACCCCAGGGCGATCAGCACGCCCTGCCCGATGGCCACCGCATCGGCGCCCATGGCCAGCGCCTTCGCCACGTCCGCACCGCTGCGGATGCCGCCGGAGATGATCAACTGCACGGTGCCGCGCATGTTGAGGTCGTCCAGCGCATCGACCGCCTGGCGCAGCGCGGCCAGCGTGGGGATGCCGACGTTCTCGATGAACACCGTCTGCGTCGCCGCCGTGCCGCCCTGCATGCCGTCGACCACGATGACGTCGGCACCCGCATGCACCGCGAGCTTGACGTCGTTGAACACGCGGGTCGCACCCACCTTCACGTAGATCGGCTTTTCCCAGTCGGTGATCTCGCGCAATTCCTTGATCTTGATGACGAGATCGTCAGGGCCCGTCCAATCGGGATGCCGCGACGCCGAGCGTTGATCCACGCCCTCCGGCAGCGTGCGCATGCGCGCCACGCGCGGATTGACCTTCTGGCCGAGCAGCATGCCGCCGCCGCCGGGTTTCGCCCCCTGACCGATGACGATTTCGATGGCGTCGGCGCGCCGCACGTCGTCGGGATTGAACCCGTAGCGCGACGGCAGGCACTGGTACACGAGCACCTTCGACGAGGCGCGCTCCTCGGCCGTCATGCCGCCATCGCCGGTGGTGGTCGACGTGCCGACCTCGGTGGCGGCCCGGCCAAGGGCGTCCTTGACCCGCGCCGACAGCGCTCCGAAGCTCATGCCGGCAACGGTGATCGGAATCGCGAGTTCGACCGGCTTGGAGGCGAAACGCGTGCCGAGGAGCGTCTTGGTGGCGCAGCGCTCCCGGTAGCCCTCGAGCGGATATCGGGACAGCGAAGCGGCCAGGAACAGCAGATCGTCGAAGTTCGGAACCCGCCGCTTCGCGCCCAGCCCGCGGATCTCGTACAAGCCCGTGGCCGATGCGCGTTGAATGTAGTCGATGGTGTGGCGGTCGAACCCCGCCGATTCTTCCAGCTGCAGTCCGCTCATGGGATCAATACTCCTGATTGGCATCGGCGTGCCAGTGATACAGACTCTTGGCGGAGGCCACCCGCTTGAATTCGCCCGGGTCCTCGGACCGGCCCGCCGCCGCGAGCAGCTCCCTGACCGCGGCCCGGTCGGCGTCCGTCATCGGCTCGAAGCGGGCATCGGCGCCCAGGGAGCGCACCTTGCCGCGGACGTAGATCACGGCCTCGTACAGCGAATCTCCGAGCGCATCCTCGGCGTCGCCGCACACGACGATCCGGCCGGCCTGCGCCATGAACGCCGAAAAGCTGCCGACGCTGCCGCCGACCACGATGTCCGCCCCCTTCAGCGAGATCCCGCAGCGCAGGGACGCATCGCCGTCGATCACCAGGAGACCGCCGTGGGCGGAGGCGCCCGCCGCCGTGGAGGCGAAGCCCTTGACGTGCACGCGTCCCGACATCATGTTCTCCGCCGCTCCGGGTCCGGCATTGCCGTGCACGGTCACCGTGGCCCGCTGGTTCATGCCGGCCACGTAGTAGCCGGCATGGCCGTGGACGTGCACGTCGAGATCGTCGTCGAGTCCACAGGCGATGGAGTGCGCGCCGTCGGGATTTCGCACGTCGACCCGCGTGACTCCCTCGGCACGGGCGCTCTTGTGCAGATACAGATTGAGCTGGCGCAGCGGGTCCCGCGACAGGTCGAATTCCCGCACCGCCTGCAGCGGCTTCAGATTTGCCATGAATAGATCTCCTCCGGCTTCGGTTCGAACAGCGCGGCATGGCCGATGTCCGGCAGGTGCGCGAGCGACCGGAACTCCGAGGCGATGGCGACGTAGTCGTCGGTCTCGGCGACCACGGCGGGCTTGCAGGCGAACGCGTCGCGCACGATGAGCAGCTCCCGGTCGGTACCCATCAAGAACGTGAAGAAGCCGTCCAATTCGCTGAAGCCGCGCTCCACGGCCTGTTCGAGGGCATCTCCCTCGCGCAGCCGCCACTCGAAGAAGCGGCAGGCCGCCTCCGTGTCGTTGTCCGTCTCGAACTCGATGCCGAGGGGTTCCAGATGCTTGCGCACCAGGTGGGGATTGGAGAGCGACCCATTGTGCACCAGGCAGAAATCGCGCCCCGCCGTGAACGGATGCGCATGCGCCGGCGTGACGGCCGACTCGGTCGCCATGCGCGTATGGCCGACCAGATGAGTGCCCTGCAGCTTCCCGAACTCGTAGCGCCGGGCGATTTCGGCGGGCGCGCCCACGTCCTTGTAGAGGTCGATCGACTGGCCCACCGACAGCACCGCGACCTGCGCCGCGTTGCGCTTCAACCAGGAGACGACCAGGTCCGCGTCGGCGGCGGTGGTGAGCACGGCATGATTGCCGTGCACCGCGATTTCATGGCGCGCCTCGAACGCCGCGCCGACGCGGTCGAGCAGCTCGGACCAGTCCACGGCGTGCGAGCCGCTGTAGAGGCTGAGCTTGTGTTCGTGGCCCGCCACCGGAGCCGTGTACACCGCCAGCCCCGCCGAGTCCGGACCGCGCTCGGTCATGCCGACCAGCATCGGCACCATCAGGGCGCCCAGCCGTTCATGCAGCTCCGGCTTCTTTACCAACAGTCCGACGATTCCACACATGGGGTGCTCCTGCGATTGATCCTAGAAAAATTCGAGATAGCGCTTCGATTCCCACTCCGACACGTGACGCGAATACTCCGTCCATTCCATGCGCTTCAGGCGGATGAATTCCCGGGCGAGGTCCATTCCCAACCCTTCGCAGATCACCTTGTCGCCCTCGAGCGCGTCGATGGCCTCGTTGAGCGATTGCGGCAGCAGCTTGATGCCCCTGGCCGCCAGTTCCTCCATCGACAGCTGATACATGTTGATGTTCTGCGCCGGGCCGGGATCGAGATTGCGGTCGATGCCGTCGAGGCCCGCGGCGATCAGCGCCGCCGACACCAGATAGGGGTTGCACCCCGAGTCGGGGAGCCTGACCTCGAGGCGTCCATGCGGCACGCGCACGCAGGCCGTCCGGTTGTTGTCGCCGTAGGCGATGTACGCGGGCGCCCAGGTGGCTCCGGAGAGCGAGCGGCCCACCACCAGCCGTTTGTACGAATTCACCGTGGGGGCGGCAATCGCACAGAAGGCCCGCGCGTGCTGCAGGATCCCGGCCAGGAACTGGTAGGCCAGGGTGGACAGGCCCATGCCCGATTTGTCGTTCGGATCATGGAACGCGTTCTTCTGCGCGGCGGAGCCCACCGAGACGTGAAAATGCGCGCCGCTTCCGGTGCGGTTGGAAAACGGCTTCGGCATGAAGGTCGCGATCATGCCGTGCTTGTGCGCGATCTCGCTGGCCGCCATCTTCACGAAGGTGAAATTGTCGGCGGATTTGAGCGCCTCGTCATAGGTGAAATTGATCTCGAACTGTCCGTTGCCGTCCTCGTGATCGATCTGGTAGACGTCGATGCCGACGGCCCGCAGCCCGCTCACCATTTCATCGAGCGCCTCGCGGGTGCGGTAGAGGCCCTTGTAGTCGTAGCACGGCTTGTCGAGATCATCGGTGGGATCCGCCGGCCCGAGCGTGCCGTCGGGCCGCCGCGCGAGCAGCATGAACTCCGGCTCGATGCCGGTGAACATCGTGAGGCCCCGTTCCGTCAGCCGCGCGATCTGCGCCTTGAGCGCGACCCGCGAACAATAGGGGTAGGGCTTCTTGTTCACCACGCCATTGCAGATGAGGCGGGCGTATCCCGGCATCCAAGGAATGGCCTGCAACGTCGAGAGTTCGCCGACGGCCATGTAGTCGGGCCCCTCCGGCCCCATGCCGAACCCCCAGAGCGCGAAGCCGGCGAATCCGGCGCCATCGCTCAACACCATCTCCAAATGCTCCACCGGCACCGCCTTGGCCTTGGCCGAGCCATGGATGTCGACGAATTGCGCCAGGATGTATTTGATCTTGTTGCGTTCGAAGAACTGTTCTGCCTGCTCCCGATTCATGCCGACACTCCCCTGTAATGACCGCCGCATTCACTGACCACCGCCTCGAGGGATTCACCCAGATACGAAGCGAAGGTCGGATCGCACCAGATCCGATACCCCCGCGCGCCGCCCTCCTCCCGGGGCACCACGAGCACCGACACTCCGATCATCGATGTCATGACGACGGGCCGCGCCTCGAGCGCGAGCTGCGCGAATTCCACATTGCAAACCTGGGCGAGCACGTCATGCACCGCGCCGCCCCGAAGTACGAAGACCGCGTCCTGGCGCAGCACCGGATAGACGCCCGGGGGATGCGCCTCGGGGGGCGGTTCGATGCCGCGCAGGAAGGCGGCGCCCGGCGCATCCTCCAGGAAGAATTCCGCGGAACCGAGGCGCGCCACCAGCAATGCGCCGCCCTGCACGCCGGGCGGCGCGGCGTCGAGCCACGTGTTCGCGGCGGCCGGCACGTCGATCCCCCGGTCCGCAAGCCACCGCACGGCATGCGGCCCCTTGAGCCCGAAGCGGCCGCGCGGTCCGCCACTGCTCATCTCCAGAGCATTCGCGACGAGGGCATTCGCGCCGGATGCCGTCATGCGGCCGCCGGGGCGCGTTGCCGCTGGTTCCGCGGGTCATAGAACGGGGTCGGCACGACGCGCGCCTTCAGCATGTCGCCGCGGTCACCGCGGATCTCGATGTCCGTCCCGGCGCGGGCCAGTGCCGGGTCGAGCATCGCGAGACCGATGGCCTTGTCGAGGGTGCGCGAATGCACCACGCTGGTGACGCGGCCCGCGATCGCGCCCCCCTCGATGACCAGGTGGCACTCCTTGGGCAATCGGGCCGGATCGGCGAGTTCGATCCCCACCAGGATCTGCCGCGGTCCGCGGGCCTGCAGGATCCTCAAGCTGCGCTGACCGACGAAGTAGGGTTTGTGCATGTTCACCGCCCAGGCGGCGTTGGCCTCGAACGGGTCGGTGAGCCCGTCCGTGTCCTGCCCGATGATGAAGTGACCCTTCTCCAGGCGCAGCACCCGCTGTGCCTCCACGCCGAAGGGACGCAGGCCGTGCTGCGCGCCCGCGGCATGGAGCGCCCGCCAGAGCGCGGCGGCATCCTCGGCGGCAACGTGGATTTCGTAGCCGAGTTCGCCGACGAACCCCACCCGCATCAATCTCGCGGGGACACCGGCCACCCGGCCGTGGCGCGCGCCGAGATAGGGAAAGGCGTCGTCGCCGAGGTTCACATCGGTGAGCGGCTGCAGCAGCTCGCGGCAGAGCGGTCCGGCATAATTGAATGCCGCCCGCTGTCCGGTCAGGTTGACGAGGGAGCAATCCAGACCCCAGAGCGCATTCAACCGCAGCAGCTCACGGAAGACGGTCGCCGATCCCCCGGTGGTGGTGGTGAAATAGTAAAGCTCCGGCGCCATGCGCGCGATCACCCCGTCGTCGATGATGACGCCGGATTCATCCAGCATGAGGCCGTAGCGGGTCGTGCCGACCCCGAGGTCCGCGAACCTGCCGGTGTAGGCGCGATCCAGGAACGCGCCGGCATCGGGGCCGTAGATCTCGATCTTTCCCAGCGTTCCAACGTCGATCAGACCGACCGCGCGGCGCACCGCGGACACCTCCGCCTCGATGCTCCGTGCCCGGGTCTCGCCCGCCACCGCGTAATACTCGGGCCGGCGCCAGTTCCCCGCCGGCATCCACACCGCGCCCAACCCCGCATGCAGCGCATCGACCGGCGTGCGCCGCTCGGGATTGAAGCTGCGGCCCGCGAGCAGCTTCAGGGGCACCGGGTGATACATCGGACGCGACGTCGTCAGTCCGAGCTGCTCGACGCCCGTGGCGCGATAACGCGCCAAAATCCGCAGTGCATTCATGTTGGAATGCTTTCCCTGGGAGGGCCCCATGCCCACGGTGCTGTAGCGCTTGAGCAGTTCGCTGGAATCGAAGCCCTCCTGGGCCGCGTTCTCCAGGTCCTTGACCTGCAGGTCCTCGTCGAAATCGACGAAGTTCTTGCCCTGCGGATGATCGATGATCGGAAAGGGATGCGACGGACGGCGCTCCCCCCGGTGCAGGGAGAGTTCGCCCTCCGAGCCCGGACCGAAACCGGCATGCGCGGCCGCCTGCAATCCGGCGCGACGGCCATCGGCGCGGCGCGGTTCGAAATCGTACACGCCGTTCAGGCGTCCGCAGGCGAAGATGCCCGGCGGAAGGGTCGCGGGCACGAACTGCTGCAGCGGCGTCGAAAACACGGTCGAACCGCCTCCCTGCAACAGGAGATTCGCGGCCGCCGCCCATCCCACGCTCATCAGCACCGAGTCGCATTCGATGCGACGCAGATGCGCGGCATCGATCCGGCCCGCGGCGTCGAGCGGCGCCAGATCGAGCGATGCGACCATGCCGGTCGGGCCGGGATGAGCCTCGTAGGGGGCATGGGCCCGCAGGATCTCGATGCCGGCCGAGACGCAGGCCTCGGCCTCCGCCTCCGGCGTTCCGGCCGCCCGCAGATCGACGACGGCGGCCACGCTCACGCCCTGGGCATGCAGATCGAGACACACCCGATAGGCCTCCACGTTGCCGGCGATCATCACCGCCCGCCGGCCTGGTGCGACCCTGTGCTGTGCGACGAGCCGCCAGGCGGCGGTGGCGAGCATCACGCCGGGCAGATCGTTGTTGCGGAACACCGCCGGCTGTTCGATCACTCCGGTGGCGAACACCACGGCCTTCGCCCGCATCTTGGTGAGGCGTGCGGAGTCCGCCAGGGCCACCCAGCGATCGGCGTAGCAGGCGGCCGCCACGGTGCCGCACGCCACCGTGATCGACGGCGATTCGCTCACCGCCCGCACCAGCGCCTGCGTCTCGCGGGCGGTGCCGTCACGCAGGCCCGTGCCGCTGCCCCCCAACCGGAACGACTCGTCCACCAGGGTCACGCGGGCGCCCGCCGCGGCGGCCTCGAGCGCCGCCGACAGCCCGCTGGGACCGGCGCCGACCACCAGCACGTCGCAGAATCCATAGCGCTTGGCGGTGGCCTGCCGGGTCGCGGTGAGCGACACGGTGCCGAGTCCCGTCAGGATCCGGAACATGCGCTCCCACCGCGGGAAGAGGCGCTTGCCGTGAAACGCCTTGTAATAGAAACCCACCGGCAGCCAGCGGCCCATCCGGTCCAACAGCCGGGCCTTGTCGCGATCGAGGCCGCCGAACGTGTTCACCGCCGACACCCGCATGCCGGCGCGCAGCAGGGTGACGTCGCCGCGCACGTTCGGCACGCCGTCGACCTGGAACAGCGCGTTGCTGTCGTGATTGGCGTACGAAAGGAGGTGGCGCCGGCGGTGGTATTTGAAGCTGCGCGCGAGATACGGCACTCCCGCGGCCGCCAGCGCCGAGGAGATCGTGTCGCCGCCATGGCCCCGCAGGGGCCGGTTCTCGAACCAGAAGTCGAGCACGGTCGAGCGGTCGAGCCACTCGCCGGGCTGTGGGTCGAGCCGACGCATCATCGCGCACCGCCCGGCAGTCCCCGCCGCACGGTCTCGGCGGGATAGGTCGCGAGGACGGTGTCGGTCGCCGTGTCGCGTTGCGTGATGAACCAGAATCCCGAGGCGATGTGGCACCACCATTCGTACTTGACGCCGGGCGACCCTGAGCGATTGAACACGTACATGCTCCACTCGGCATCGCTGCAGGTGTCCGGATCCGGGCTGTGGCGCACTTCGCCGCCGTAGGCGAACTCCGAGATCGGACGCGGACCGTTCAACGGACACACCAGGATTTTCATCGGCGACCCATGCCCATCAGTGACCCACCGACGCCGCGCCCTTTTCGCCGGTCAGCTGGTAGCGCGCAAAACGGTCCATCGTGAACCCCTCGATGAGCGGGTGATTGCGTCCGGTCGTCACCGTATGACTCATGGTCTTGCCGCACACCGGCGTTGCCTTGAAGCCCCAGGTTCCCCAACCGGCGTCGAGAAAGAAGCCTTCGACGGGCGTCACGCCCATGATGGGCGCAAAGTCCGGAGTCATGTCGGACAGACCCGCCCACTGGCGGTTCACCTTGACCTCGCTCAAGAACGGGAACATGTCGAGCATGTGCGAGCTCAAGCCCTCGACGAAGTCGAGCGTCGACCGCGTCTGGTGCAGTTCATAGGGGTCAAGCGAGGCGCCCATCACGAGTTCGCCCCGCGCGGTCTGGGACACGTAGACATGCAGGGAACCGGACACGATGATCGGGTCGAGCCAGGGCTTGACCGGTTCGGACACCATCGCCTGAAGGGGATGCACGTAGATCGGGGTCTTCAGACCCACCATGTCGAGGACCCGGGGCGTATAGCCCGCGACGGCACAAAGCACCTTCGAGGTCGCGATCGGACCCCGCGTCGTCTCGACGCCGGCGATGCGGCCCCCCTGCACCCGGATGCCGGTGACCTCGGTCTGTTGATGGATCTCGACGCCGCGCCGGTCGGCGCCGCGGCCGTAGCCCCAGGCCACCGCGTCATGACGGGCGATGGCGCCCGGTTCGTGAAACAGGGCCCCGAGGATGGGCGCGTGCCCGCCGCAGCTCATGTCGATCGACGGAATGGCCCGCTTGACGAAGGCCGCATCCACCGCCTCCGAGCGGACGCCGAAATGCTTGTTGACTTCGGCGCGCCAGCGCATGGTGCGCATCGACGCATCCGTGTGCGCCAGGGTGTAATGGCCGCGCGTCGAATAAAACAGGTTCAAATCGAAATCTTCACCCAAATCCTGCCACAGGCGCACGCTCTCGTCGTAAAATTTGACGCCTTCGGGCGTCAGATAATTGGATCGGATGATGGTCGTGTTGCGTCCGGTGTTGCCGCCGCCGAGGTAGCCCTTCTCGAGCACGGCGACGTTGCGGATGCCGTGGTCGCGCGCCAGGTAGTACGCGGCGGCCAGGCCGTGGCCTCCGGCGCCGATGATCACCACGTCGTAGCCCGGCTTCAGGGAGTCGTGGCGCGTGAACATCCGGGGCTCCGGATGGTTGCGCGACAGGCCGAAACGCAATAGTCGATGGGGCATGCGGCCTTAGCGGAATTCGCGGCAGGGATCAGCGGTTAACAGCGGGATTGCCATGTGCGAATATAAGCACGATCTTTAACTGTGGAGCAAATTATTTTGCGTATTGTGCAATGACCAGGATCAAACGCAAGACCGACGCGGCCGGCCGGCGCGCGGCGCGCGCGGAGGGGCCTGGCTCGGAGAACGCCGCGCGGCCCGCGGACCGCAGCGAAAGCCCCGCCATCGACCTGGGGCGCACGGCGCGTCGTCTGCGCGAAAGCCAGAACCTCACCCTGGCGGACGTCGCCGGCAGGGCCAACATCAGCAGCGCCATGCTGAGCCGGCTGGAAACCGGCCGCGTATCGCCGAGTCTCGAAACCATCGTCGCGCTGTCGCAGGCGCTCGGCGTGACCGCCTCGATTCTCATGCAGCGGGTGGGCTCGGACGACGGCGGCGCACAATTGATTCGCGCCGGCGAAGGGCTCGAGACGGTGCGCAGCGGCACGCGCCGGGGCCACACCTACCATCTCCTCGCCGCGCAGCGCGGTCCGCGCAAGGTGTTCGAGCCGTTCCTGGTGACGTTCACGGACCGCAGCGAGATCTTCCCCGGCTTCCAGCATCCCGGCATCGAATTCATTCACATGCTGGCGGGCATCATCCATTACCGCCATGGACGGCACACCTATGTGCTCAAGCCCGGCGACACCCTGACGTTCCGCGGCGACGTGCCGCACGGTCCCGAGCGCCTCGAGAAGATTCCGATCCGCATGCTGTCGCTCATCATCTACAACAGCGAGGAAGACTAGGCTCTTCCGCCGCAGTCCGCGGCCGGGACCTAATGCTCGAAAGACATCTCTGGCGCGACTTCGTCGGGGTCACGGCCAGCGTGGCCGTGCTCGGCATCGGCGTCGGCAGCACGCTGCCGCTGACCGCGCTGGTGCTCACGGCCCGGGGGTTCGGCCCGCAGGTGGTCGGCTGGATGGTGGCCGCCGTGGCCGCCGGAGGCGTGGCCGGCACGTTGGCGTCGCCCGCGGCCGCCGCACGCTTCGGGCGGCGGGCGGTCATGATTCATTGCGTGACGGGCGCAGCCGCCTCCGTCATCGCCCTTCAATACGTCGATTCGCCCTGGGCCTGGGGCGCCCTGCGCGCGCTGTTCGGCGCCTCCATGGCGCCGCTGTTCGTTTTGGGCGAGGCGTGGATCAACAGCCTGCCCGGCGACGCCGTGCGGGGGCGCGTGGTGGCGATCTACACCACCAGTTTCACGCTCTGCCAGGTATTGGGTCCCATGCTTACCGACGCCCTCGCCGAGGTGCCGCAGCGCGCCTTTCTGTGGTGCGGCGCCGTATTCTTGCTCGGCATCCCCGGCATCGCCCTGGCCCGCGACGCACCGGGCGCGGCGCGGGCGGGGCGGGATCCCGGCCCGCACGGCCGTCTCGACGACGCTCCCGCCGATGAGAAGGACGCGGTGGCGTCATGGCTGACCATCCTGCGTACGGCGCCGGTCATCCTCGCCGGCGCGGGGCTGTTCGCCGCCTTCGACAACATCATCCTGAGCTTTCTGCCCTTGTTCGCGCTCGATCACGGTCTGACCCGAGCCCGCGCACTGGCCGCGGTCGTGGTGGTATTCACGGGGGACGCCACGCTGCAGTTCGCCGCCGGCTGGCTGGCCGATCGCTGCGGCCATGCCCGCGTGCAGCGCCTGGGGGGATCGGCCCTGTGCGTCATGCTGCCGCTGCTGCCGGCGATGATTCGCGTGCCGGGGCTCTGGGAAGTCTACCTATTCGTGCTCGGCGGGGTCGCCGGCTCGGTCTACACCCTGTCGATGGTGTCGAGCGGCGAACGCTTCAGCGGTGCCGCGTTGCTGCGCGCCTCGGGATTGATAGCGCTGACCTGGAGTCTCGCGACCAGCGTCGGGCCCGCCGCGACGGGCATGGTCATGCAGCACTTCGGCAGTTCGGCCATGACGGCGGTGCTGTGGTTCATGGCGCTGGGTTTCGTGATCGCGACCCGCACGGAGCGCCGGGACGGGTGATACCGTTTGTGGTGGTTCTGGCTTAAGCTTTCGCTCTGAACGATCGGCCGTCGATGCCTTCCAAGGGAGAACTCGCCTTGTCACGAAATCGGATTTTGGGGAACGCGCTGCGCTGGGGTTTGCTGCGCTGGGGTTTGCTTGCATTGGGTGCGGCGCCGGCCGCGATGGCGGCCGCCGCGGGGCCCGTGGAGGCGCCGCAGAACTGGTACACCGGCGGCCGCGATCAGGAAGGATCCTATTATTCGCCGCTGGCGACGATCAACGCCTCGAACGTCAAGGATTTGGGCTTTGCCTGGAGCTACGACCTCGGGCTCCCCAACCGCGGCCAGGAGGCCACTCCCGTCGTCATCGACGGGGTGCTCTACTCGTCCGGCACCTGGGGATACGTGTATGCGGTCGATGCCGCCACCGGCCGCGAATTGTGGCGCTACGACCCCAAAAGCGACTACTTCGCCGCGCGCAACCCGTGCTGCGACCTGGTCAACCGGGGCGTGGCCGTATGGAAGGGCAAGGTCTACGTCGGTTCCGGTGATGGACGCCTACATGCCCTCGATGCGGCCACCGGCAGGAAGCTCTGGGAGGTCGACACCATCACCGACCACAAGCAACCCTATGCCAGCACCGGCGCACCGCAGATCGCCGGCGACGTGGTCGTGATCGGCAACGCCGGCGCGGACATGAGCGTCGGCGGCGTGCGCGGTTACGTCTCGGCGTACGACCTGCAGAGCGGGGCGTTGAAATGGCGTTTCTATACCGTTCCCCCGGCCGTGGGCCGGCCGTTGGAGAATCCCGCACTCGCGGCCGCGGAGAAAACCTGGGATCCGAAGCGCGACGCGAAGTTCAAGCTGGGCGGCACGGCCTGGGACGGCTTTGCCTACGATCCGCGGCTGAATCTGGTGTATTTCGGGACCTCCAACGCGGCGCCCTATGACCTGCGCCAGCTCGGCCCGTCGAAGGGCGACACCCTGTACACGGCCTCCATCGTCGCGCTGCATGCGGACACGGGCATGCTCGCCTGGTACTACCAGACCACGCCGCACGACAGCTGGGATTTCGACGCGGTGCAGAAGATGATACTCACCGATCTCGAGATCGGCGGCACCACTCACCGGGTCATCCTGCAGGCGAACAAGAACGGCTTTTTCTACGTGCTGGACCGCGAGACCGGCAAGCTGCTCTCGGCCAAAACCTACACCTACATCAACTGGGCGTCCGGCATCGACATGAAGACGGGCCGGCCGATCCTCTCCAGCGCATCCGACTGGCATTCGGGCCCAAAGACAGTGTACCCGTCGTGGGAGGGCGGCCACACCTGGAATCCCATGTCGCTGAGCGCGCAGACGCATCTCGTCTACATTCCTGTCATCGATCTTCCCGCCGTGTGGATCGACATGCCCGGCAACGGCGGGGCCATGAAATTTCTGGACGGCTTTTTCACCGCGCAGGGCCTCATCCCCGACGCGGCCTACAACGCCGCCGACCAGAAGCGGCTCTACGGACCCGTGCCCGAGCTGAAGGACATCCAGGCGACCCGCAAGGGCAAGTCCGTGCGTGAGCTTCTGCGGGCATGGGATCCCGTGGCCCAGAAGATCGTCTGGGAGCATGAAACCTCCTCCGGCATCCGCGGCTACGACGGCGGGGTCATGTCGACGGCCGGCAATCTCGTGTTTCAGGGGCGCGGCAGCGGCGGACTGTGGGTGTACGCCGCCGACACCGGAAAGGTGCTGAAAGTGGTTCACACCGGGAGCCACATCATGGCGGCCCCGACGACGTATGCCGTGAATGGCGAACAGTACGTGGCGGTGCAGGTGGGCTACGGGGGCACCGGCATTGCGGAGGGACCGATCCCCGCGAGCAGCGCCGCGTTCAAATACGAGAACACCAATCGCATCATCGCCTTCAAATTGGGCGGCGGGGCGGTCCCGACCCCCGCCGTCCGTCCCGTCCTGGCGTTCGACAAGCCGCCCGAACAGAAGGCGACCCGCGAGGCGATCGAGGCCGGCGAAGTCCTGTTCGCGCAGGAATGTTCGCGTTGCCACGTGCTGGATTTGAGCACGACGCCGGATCTGCGGCGGCTGAATTCGGGCCTGCACGCCCAGTTCAAGGACATCGTGCTGCGGGGCGCGCTCGCTCCGGCCGGCATGGAGCGGTTCGACGACATTTTGAGCGACAAGGATGTCGACGACATCCACGCGTACCTGATCGACCAAAGCTGGATCGCCTATCGGGCGCAACAGGCTGCCGCCCGCAAATGAATGGGCCCTGATGGCGCGCCTGGAAGCCGGCAGGGAGGGCGGAATCATGGGACTCGGCTCCCTGCGGCTCCTGGCGGTCGCGTTGACTTCGCTCGCAACCGGTTGCGTCGGGTTGCCGCAGCAGGCCCTGCGCGCGCGGCCCGAGTCCCGCGCGATCGAACCGTCCCCGCACGGCGAGCTCGGCCGGGTGTTCGCGCCCCGCTCCGCGGCACACCCGGGAGAGTCCGGCTTTCGGCTGGTGTCCGCCGGCCTCGACGGCCTGACGGCGCGCATCGAGTTGATCGATGCGGCCCGCGGTTCGATCGATCTGCAGTCGTACATCTTTCGCGGGGACGATTCCGGCAATCTCGTCGCGCAGGCGCTGCTGCGCGCGGCGGACCGGGGCGTGCGCGTCAGGCTGCTCATCGATGACGCCGATACCGTGCCCGGCGATGAGCGGATTCTGGCGCTGGCGGCAAGACCGGGAATTCAGGTCCGCATTTTCAATCCGTTCCGCTATCGGGGCCACAACCGGCTCCTGCGGTTCACGGAATTCCTCCTCGGCAACGAGCGCCTGGATTACCGGATGCACAACAAGCTGCTGGTCGTCGACAACGAGGTCGCGATCATCGGCGGGCGCAACATCGGCGATCAATACTTTCAAATCGATCCGCAGTCCCAATTCGGCGACGACGACGTGGTGACCGCCGGCCCGATCGTCCGGAAGCTGTCCGCCGTCTTCGACGAATTCTGGAATTATCGGATGTCGATCGATGCGGCGGACATCGACAGGCGCCATGCATCGGAGCGCGCCCTGTCCGGCTATCTCGCGGTTCTCGGTGCATACCGGCGGCATCTCGACGCCATCCAATCCGCCGGCCCGAAGGTCGAAGGGCGGTCGCCGATCGCGGACATCGTCGCGAACCGCTCGCCGCTCACCTGGTCGCAGGTGAGCCTCACCTACGACAGCCCCGACAAGAAGGCGGTCGAACGGGGCGGCACCGCGGGCCGGCTCGTGTACAAGCCGGTGATCGAGCGGGCGAAGGCGGTCGATGCGGAGCTGCTGGTGGTCACCCCCTACTTCGTGCCGTCCCCGGACGAACTCGCGATCCTGGACGGCGACCGTGACCGCCACGCCGCCGTGCGCATTCTGACCAATTCGCTCGAGGCTTCGCCGAATCTGGCGGCGCAGTCGGGCTATATGCACTTCCGCGCCGGCCTGCTGCAGCGCGGTGCGACGCTCTACGAGGTGCGCGCGCTGCTCGGCGACGCCAGGGGCAGCGGCGAGGGGCGGGCGATCTCGCGGTACGGCAACTTTGGGCTGCACGGCAAGATGTACGTATTCGACCGCAGGACGCTCTTCATCGGATCCATGAACTTCGACGAGCGTTCGAAGTACCTCAACACCGAGATCGGCCTCTTGATCGACAGCCCGGAATTGTCCCGCGCGATTGCGGGCCGGTTCGAGTCGCTGACCCGGCCGGAGAATTCCTACCGCCTGAGCATAGACCCCGGATCGCGCACCTCGGCGCCGAAGTTGATCTGGACCACGAAACAGGGCGGACGCACCGTCCGCTACCGGCACGATCCGGCGCGCAACGCCTGGCAGCGGATCGAGGTCGAACTGCTGTCGTTGCTGCCGATCGACCGAGAATTGTAGATTCAAAGGAGTAGATGTTGTCGAACCGCCCCAATTTCCTGATCCTGATGGCCGACCAGCTCACCGCGCGGGCGCTTCCCGCCTACGGCAACCGCACGGCCAGGACTCCGCACATCGACGGCCTCGCCGCCGACGGCGTGGTGTTCGATTCTTTTTACTGCAACAGCCCGCTGTGCGCGCCATCGCGCTTCTCGTTCCTGTCCGGACGTCAGGTATCCGCCATCGGCGCCTACGACAACGCCGCCGAATTCCCCTCCCAGGTGCCCACCTTCGCGCATTATCTGCGGCGCGCGGGCTATCAGACCTCCTTGAGCGGCAAGATGCATTTTTGCGGCGCGGACCAGCTGCATGGATTCGAGGAACGCCTGACCACGGACATCTATCCGGCGGATTTCGGCTGGACGCCCGACTGGACGCGCTTCGAACACCGTCCCAGCTGGTATCACACGATGGATTCGGTGACGCAGGCCGGCCCCTGCACCCGCACGAATCAGATCGACTTCGACGACGACGTGATCTTCAATGCCCGGCAGAAGCTCTTCGACATGGCCAGGGCCCGGGATCGGCGGCCCTTCTGCATGGTCGCCTCCATGACCCACCCGCACGACCCCTATGTGATTCCGCAGCGCTACTGGGACCGCTACGACGGCGTCGAGATCGACATGCCACGGGTGACGATGGCGCCTGAACGGCTGGATCCGCACTCGCGCCGCCTGCGCCACGTCTGCGGCCTCGATCTGCAGCCGGTGACCGAAGCGCAGACCCGCGACGCGCGGCGCGCCTACTACGGCGCCGTGTCCTACGTCGACGATCAAATCGGCACGATGCTGGCGGCGCTCGGCGATGCCGGCTTCGCCGACGACACGGTGGTCCTGTTGCTGGCCGATCACGGCGACATGCTGGGCGAGCGCGGACTTTGGTACAAGATGAATTTCTTCGAGCCCGCCTGCCGCATTCCGCTGATCGTGCACGCGCCGCGGCGCTTCGCCGCCCGGCGGGTGGCCGGGTCCGCCTCCCTCGTCGACATCCTGCCGACCTTGTGCGACCTGGCGGGCATGGACGGCGCCGATTTCGCCACGCCGCTGGACGGCACCAGCCTCGCGCCGCAGCTGGCGGGCCGCGCCGGCAGCGATGAGGTGATCGGCGAGTATCTCGGCGAGGGAGCGATCGCGCCCCTGGTGATGGTCAAGCGGGGGCGCTACAAATTCGTGCATTCGCCGGTCGATCCGGACCAGCTCTATGATTTGACCGAGGACCCCGATGAACGCCACAACCTCGCCGGCGGCGCATCGGCGCACGCGCAGAGGGTGGGGGAGTTTCGCGCCGAAGTGGCGCGCCGCTGGGACCTGCCGGCGCTGCACGAGGCCGTGGTCGCGAGCCAGAGACGGCGACACCTCGTCAACGGCGCGCTGCGCGCCGGACGGTACACGCCATGGGATTTCCAACCGTTCCGCGACGCGAGCCGCCAGTACGTGCGCAACGACCAGGATCTCGGCGATCTGGAGGCGATGGCGCGCTTTCCGCCGTACGCGCCCTGACGCGGATCGTCGCGCGACGCGGACCCGCCGACGGCGGGCTCCCCGTCCTGCGGGCTCGCCGGCAATTTACACCGCACGCAATTAATTTGCACTACAGTAACTAGCGTGATATTTATTTCGCCTGCCGACGGCCGCCCGTGGCGCACCGCCCGTCGAAATATAATCAGCACGCAACGAACACTGCAACAGAGGATCCAAAGGTATGGCGCGCGACCCAAAACACGACGTCTTGTTTCAGCCGATCCAGATCGGTCCGAAGACGCTGCGCAACCGGTTCTATCAGGTGCCGCATTGCATCGGCGCCGGTTCCGACAAACCGGGCTTCCAGGCGGCTCATCGGGGGGTCAAGGCCGAGGGCGGCTGGGCCGGCATCAATACCGAATATTGTTCGATCCACCCGGAGTCCGACGACACCCACCGGCTGTCGGCGCGCATCTGGGACGAGGGCGACGTGCGCAATCTGCGTGCGATGACCGATCACATCCATCATTTCGGCGCCCTGGCCGGGGTTGAGTTGTGGTACGGCGGTTCGCATGCCCCGTGCATGGAGTCCCGCGCCACGCCGCGCGGGCCCAGCCAGTACGCCTCGGAGTTCGAGACACTGACCTACTGCAAGGAGATGGACTTCGACGACATCGCCATGGTGCAGCAGTACTACGTCGACGCGGCGCTGCGTTCACGCGAGGCCGGTTTCGACATCATCTACGTCTACGGCGCCCACTCGTATCTGCCGCTGCAGTTTCTCTCGCCCTACTACAACAAGCGCAAGGACAAATACGGCGGCTCGCTGGAGAACCGCGCGCGCTTCTGGCTGGAAACGCTGGAAAAGGTCCGCCGCGCCGTCGGCCACGACTGTGCGATCGCCACGCGTTTCGCGGTCGACACGCTGTACGGGGACACCGGCGTCGAAGTCGAACGTGACGGGATGAAGTTCATCGCCATGGCCGACCCGCTGGTCGACCTGTGGGACGTCGACGTCGGCGACATCGCCGAATGGGGCGAGGACGCAGGTCCGTCGCGCTTCAACGTCCAGGGCCATCAGGTGCCATGGACCCGATTCGTCAAACAGGTGGCGAAGAAGCCCGTCCTCGGCGTGGGACGCTTCACCGATCCGGAAAAGATGACGGAAATCGTCACCAAGGGAATCGCCGACATCATCGGCGCGGCGCGCCCGTCGATCGCCGATCCCTGGCTCCCGAAGAAGATCGAGGAAGGCCGGTACGACGACATACGCGTGTGCATCGGCTGCAACGTCTGCATCTCGCGCTGGGAAATCGGCGGTCCGCCGATGATCTGCACGCAGAACGCCACCGCCGGCGAGGAATACCGCCGCGGCTGGCATCCGGAAAAATTCCCGAAGCGCGGGTCTGAGGATTCGGTGCTGGTGGTCGGCGCCGGACCGTCGGGGTCGGAGTGCGCCCGGGTGCTGCTCGAGCGCGGCTACACGGTCCATCTCTACGATACGGCCGCCAAGATCGGCGGGCACCTGAACTCGGTCGTGACCCTGCCGGGACTCGGCGAGTGGGGCTACCACCGCGATTACCGCGAATTGCAGATCAACAAGCTGGTCAAGAAGAACAAGCAGAGCCAGGTCGCGCTGAACCAGAAGCCGATGACCGCCGAGATGGCGCTGACCTACGGAGCCGAAAAGATCGTGGTCGCCACGGGTTCCTCGTGGAACACGGACGGGGTCAACTGCCTGACCCACGATCCGATTCCCGGGGCGGATGCCTCGCAACCCGACCAGTTGACGCCGGAACAGGTCCTCGAGGGCAGGAAGCCCATCGGCAAGCGCGTCGTGATATTGAACGCCGACACCTATTTCATGGCGCCGAGCCTGGCCGAAAAGCTGGCGGTGGCCGGTCACGACGTGACGGTGGTCACCGGGGTGCATCTCGCCAACTACATGCACTTCACGCTGGAATATCCGAACATGATGCGCCGCATGCACGAACTGCACATCAAGGAGATCCACGACGCGTTCAGCACCCGCATCGAGAAGGGCCGGCTCGAGGTGTACGACATCTGGGGCGACGGCTCGAAGCGCACCTACCGGGGCGCCGGCCATCTGCCGCGCGAACCGAACAAGAGCCATCGCTGGGTGGAATTCGATTCGCTGATCCTGGTCACCGGCCGCCACTCCCATGACGGCCTGTATCGCGAACTCAAGGCGCGGCAGGGCGAATGGGCGACGAACGGCGTCAAGAACGTCCATCTGATCGGCGATGCGGAAGCGCCGCGGCTGATCGCGGACGCGACCTTCACCGGCCAGCGCCTGGCGCGCGAGATCGAGGAGGCCAACGCGCAATTTCCCCTGCCTTACAAGCGTGAAACCGCGGTCTGGGGCGCATCGCACATGCCCGGCGGCAACTTTCAACTCGAGTACAAGACCTGATCGTGGGCCGCACCGACGCCGTCACCCGAATCCTGTTCGAGGAATTTTCGGCGGCGGAGGTGCGGCTGTTTTACGCGCTCGGGTATGCGGCGATCGCCGTCTTCGCCTATGGCGTCTACGTCCAGGTCCGCAAGTACCGGCGCGGTGCGGCGCTGCGGCTCGAGGGCGGCCTGTGGAGCCGGGTGATCGACATGACGCGCAAGGTCGCGAGCCACAGCACCCTCGTGCGCCGCGACGCGGCGGCCGGCGGAGCACACCGGCTGATCTTCTACGGCTTCGGGCTGTTGTTCCTGGGCACCGCGACGATCACTCTGGAATACGACATCCTCGAACCGCTGTTCGGGATCCGCTTCTGGCACGGCCGGTTCTACCTCGTGTTCTCCCTCGTCCTGGACCTGGCCGGGGTGGCCTTGCTGGGCGGCCTCCTCTACATGATGATCCGCCGCGGCTGGCTCAAACCGCCGAAGCTCGACTATGCGCGGCCGGACCGCTCCGCGGGCGATCCGGACTTCGACCGGCCGCAGTACCGGCGCGAGGACTGGGCATTCCTGTGGATACTGGTGATCATCGGCTGCACCGGCTACCTGCTCGAGGCGGCGCGCCTCGTGTGGCTCGCGGGACGCCCGGAGGTGTGGGACACGCGTTGGTGGTCGCCGGTCGGCGCATTGCTGGCGCTGGCGATGCAAGCGGCCGGCATGGGCGCCCTGGGCGGCGCGGCGCTGCGGCATGGGCTGTGGTGGTTCCATGGCCTGCTGGCGCTCGCGTTCATTGCGGTGATTCCGTTCACCAAGGTGAAGCACATCTTCACCGCGACGGGCTCGCTCATGGTCCGCGACCCGCTGGCGGCGCAGCGCCTGCCGCGGATTCCGGAGTCCCAGGAACAGCCCGGCGCCGCCAGGATCACGGACTTCACCTGGAAGCAGCTGCTGAACCTCGATGCCTGCACCAAGTGCGGCCGCTGCCACGAAGCCTGCCCGGCACGCGCCGCGGGCGCGCCGCTGTCGCCCCGCGACGTGATCCTCTCCCTGCGCGAATTTGCGAACGCCACCCTCGAGTCCGGCACGCTGCCGGCGGCGGCGGAACTCGACGTGCACGGCAAGGCGCCCGGTCAGGTCGCGATGGAGACCCTGTGGTCGTGCCGCACCTGCATGGCCTGCGTCGAGATCTGCCCCGTGGCGGTGGAACATGTCCCCATCATCGTGCAGATGCGCCGCAAGCTGGTCGAGGACGGGGCCATGGATCCGTTGCTGACGAAGACGCTGCAGACGATTCACAAGACCGGCAATTCCTTCGGCGAATCCAAGCGCAAGCGCGCCGCCTGGACCAAGGCGCTGCCCTTCCCGGTCAAGGACGCGCGCAAGGAACCGGTCGACGTGCTGTGGTTCGTCGGCGATTACGCCTCCTTCGATCCGCGCAACCAGAAGGTTACGCAGACCTTCGCCACGCTGCTGCACGAGGCCGGCGTCGACTTCGGCATTCTGTTCGAGGCGGAGTCCAATGCCGGCAACGACGTGCGGCGGGTCGGCGAGGAGGGTCTCTACGAGGTGCTGGCGAACGCCAATATCGCCGCCCTGGCGGGCGCCTCGTTCAAGACCATCGTCACCACCGACCCCCATTCCTACAATACGATCCGCAACGAATATCCGGACTTCGGCGGCCGGTACGAGATCCAACATTACACGAGCTTCGTGAAACGGCTGTTCGCGGAGGGGCGCCTGCGGGTCTCCTCCCGGCTGGCCTACCGCACCACGTTCCACGACCCGTGCCACCTGGGACGCTTCAACAAGGGTTACGAGGCCCCGCGCGACGTGCTCAAATTGCTGGGGTGCGAACTGGTCGAGATGGGGCGCACCCGGTCCAACTCGTTCTGCTGCGGCGCGGGCGGCGGCCGGATCTGGATTCCGGACCCGGTCGGCTCGGAGAAACCCGCCCAGATCCGGATCAAGGAGGCGGCCGCCATCCCCGGGCTCGAGGTGTACGTCGTGAGCTGCCCGAAGGACCTGACGATGTTCGAGGATGCATTGAAAACCACCGGCAACGAGGGCAGATTCGTCGTCAAGGAGCTGATCGAGCTCATCCGTGAGGCGATTCCGGCGCGTGTACACGAGGAAGCAACCGCATGAAGATTTTGGTGGCCGTCAAACAGGTGGCGGCGCTCGACGAGGAATTCGAATTCCGCAGCGATGGCCGCGACGTCGACCCGGACTTTTTGATCCGCGATCTCAACGAGTGGGATGACTTCTCCCTGGAGGAGGCCGTCAGGATCAAGGAAGGCGCGTCCTCGCCGGTGGAGGTGGTGGCCGTCTCGATCGGCGACGAGGAGGTCGACGAGTCGCTGCGCAAATGCCTGGCCAAGGGCGCCGACCGCGCGGTGCGCATCTGGGACGACGCCATCGCCGGCTCCGATCCGATCGCGATCGCACGCATCCTCGCGGCGGTCGCGAAACGCGAGGCGCCGGACATGCTGTTCGCGGGCGTACAGTCCTCCGACCAGTCCCATGCCGCCACCGGCATCGCCACCTCGGCGTTCCTGGGCTGGCCGCACGCCGCGGTGGTGAGCCATCTGAGTTATGCACCCGGCGCGCGCACGGCGGTGTTTCGCCGTGAACTCGAGGGCGGCCTGCTTCACGAAGTCGAGATCGACTGCCCGGCGGTGCTCACCATCCAGCTCGGCATCAACACTCCGCGCTACGCCTCGTTGCGCAGCATCAAGCAGGCCGCTGCGAAGCCCATCGAGGTCCTGACGCCGGCGGACCTCGGGCTCGGCGAGGCCGACGTGGGCGAGGCCGGCTCGGCGTCGCGCGTGCGGCGCATGTACGTTCCGCCGAAGGGGCAGGCCGAGCTCATCGAGGGCGACGCCGCCGCGCAGGCTCGGCGTCTGGCGGCGATCATTCGTGATTTCAAGGGAGATTCGGCATGAGCGGCATTCTGGTCATTGCGGAACAGCGGCGCGGTGAGCTGCGTCCCCAGTCGCTCGAACTCATCACCGCGGCGCAGGCGCTCAGGCAGGACGGCGGCGAGGTCGGCGTGGCGGTCATCGGAGCCGACCCGGCACGGTTCGTGGCGCCGCTCAGCGTCGCGGGCGTCGATGAGATCGTGCAGGTCGGGGTCGAGGCCGAGGAATTCGATCCCGACACCTTCGAGAACGCCGTGGGCGCGCTCATCGCCGCGCGACAACCGGCCGTGGTCCTGGTCGCACACAGTGTGGACTCTTTCGGCTATGCCGCGGCCCTCGCCGCGAGGCTCGGGTTGGGTTTCGCCACCGACGTCTTTGCCGTGCAACGCGTCGCAGGCGACCTTGTGGCGACCCGCGGGGGCTACGGCCAAAAAGTGAGCGTCGAAGTGGATTTCCCGGGCCGCAGCACGGTGCTGCTGGCGCTGCGCGGCAACATGTTCAAGGCCCCGGAACAGCCTGGCACGCCGCGCGTCGCGACCTTCGAGCCGCCGGCGATGGCGAGTCGGGCGCGGGCGCGCGACTTCATCGAGATGCCGGCGGGCGACGACGTCGACATGACGGGCGCGGAGTTCATCCTGACGATCGGGCGCGGCATCGGCGAGGAGTCGAAGGTGGCGCAATTCCGCGAACTCGCCGATGCCGTCGGTGCGACGCTCGGCTGTTCCCGGCCCATCGCCGACGCCGGCTGGCTGCCGAAGAGCCGGCAGGTCGGGCAGTCCGGCAAGACGGCGAGTGCCTGCAAGCTCTACATCGCGATGGGCGTCTCCGGAGCGATCCAGCATCTGGCGGGCATGAAGCACGTGAGCACCATCGTCGCCGTCAATTCCGATGCCAACGCATCGATATTCGGAGTCGCCAAGTACGGCATCGTCGGCGATATCTTCGAGGTGGCCGAGGCGCTGCAGCGCGAGTTCGGGGGTGCCGTTTGAGCACTGCCGCGGACGCCGCCGTCGCCGCGGCGCCGGACAAGACGGCCGGCCTCGAGCGCGGGATCGATTGGACCGGGGCGTTCTGGGTGGCGAGCGGCGTGCCGCCGCTGGTCCTGTTCTCCATCGGTGCGGTGGCCGCCACGGTGGGCAAGCTGTCCTGGGCGATCTGGATGCTGTCCATCGCCATGGGATTCATCCAGTCGTTCACCTACGCGGAAATCGCGGGCCTGTTCCCCGACAAGGCCGGGGGCACGTCGATCTATGGCGCCATCGGCTGGGTGCGCTACGGCAAGCTCATCGCGCCGATCTCCGTGTGGTGCAACTGGTTCGCGTGGTCGCCGGTGCAGGCGACCGGTTCGGCGCTCGCGGCGGGCTATATATTGAGCGGCCTGTTCGCGCCGGATGCCGTGGTCAACACCTGGCAGTTCACGCTGCTCGACCTGGGTTCGATCAAGACCGGTCTGTCCCTGCGGATCAATTCGACCTTCGTGCTGGGCGCCGTGATCCTGCTCGCCGTGAAGGCGATCCAGGACGGAGGCATCTTGCGCTCCGCGAACACCACCAAGATCATCGGCATCTCGGCGATGATTCCCCTGATACTGATCGGCGTCGTGCCGCTGGTCACCGGCGACATCGTCAAGGCCAACTTCTTCCCCCTCGTGCCCCTGGCGCACGACGCGGCCGGACGCATCGCGGACGGCACCTGGAACATGGCGGGGATCACCGTGTTCGCCGCGGGCATGTTTCTCGCCGCCTGGTCGACGTACGGGTTCGAGACCGCCGTCTGCTACACCGGCGAGTTCAAGAATCCGAAGACCGACACTTTCAAGGCAATCTTCTACTCCGGCCTGTTGTGCGTGGTCGTGTACACCCTCGTGCCCTTCGCCTTCCAGGGCTACCTCGGCCTGGGCAGCCTGGTGGAACCGGCCGTCGTGGACGCCGCCGGCCACATCACGACGCCGGCCGTCTACGGCGGGATGCTGGCGCCGGACATCTACAGCGGCATGGGCGTCTCCAGCGTCATGGCCCGGATGGTGCACGCCGGCCGCCTGGGGGGAGTCATCGTCGTGGTGATGCTGATCCTCGCCCTGGTCCTGTCGCTCATGACCTCGATGGCCGGCTCCTCGCGCACCCTCTATCAGGCGTCGGTCGACGGCTGGCTGCCGAAGTATCTGGCGAAGGTGAACGCCCACGGCGCTCCGACCAACGCCATGATGACCAATCTCGTCTTCAATCTCGTGCTGTTGCTGCTGTCCGACTCGGTGTTCATCATCGGCGCGGCCAACATCGGCTACCTGATCTTCAATTTCCTTAATCTGAACGCCGGCTGGATACACCGCTGCGACCGTCCGCGCCAGGAGCGGCCGTGGCGCGCCTCCACCTGGATCCTCGCCGCCGGCACGGCGCTCTCCTTCGTCAACCTCGCCTTCATGGGTTTCGGCGCGGACGTGTACGGGGCGGGCACGCTGACCACCGGGCTCGCCTTCGCGGCGCTCATCGTGCCGGTGTTCGTGTATCGGCACTACGTCCAGGACAAGGGATCGTTCCCGCCCGAGATGGCGCGGGATCTCGACATCGTCGATGGCGAGCGCATCGTCAAGCGCGCCGGTGTCTGGCCCTATGTGGTGCTGGCGCTCGGCATCGCCGTCGTCGCGGTCACGCACCAACTCGCGGTCTATTAGGAGTCGGACCCATGCTCATCACGGGGATCAAGAGCAAGCCCGTCTACGCGCCGCTCAGCGCCGATGCCGGCGGGCGCCACCACCTGATGCTGGGATTCGGGCCCGGGGCCGCGGCGCTGCTGCGCGTGCTCGGCGAAATTCAGGGTTCGACCCCGGCGGCGCTCGCAAGCACCCGGGTGTTGTTCGCGCCCGACGGCACTCCGTCGGCCGTGGATTTCACCCGCGCCGGCGTCGCGGAAGTCGCCCTGTTCGACGGCCCGGCGCCGCTGCTCGAGGCGTTCACCCGCGTGCTGGATGCCTCGCTCATGGGGACCCGGCTCTACGTCGCGGGCCCCGAGAGCTTCATCGGTCTCGCCATGCAGATCGCCCTGCGCTACAACCTCAACAAGGACGAGATCCGCGCTGAGGAGATGGGGACGCTGGCGCGGCGGGTCCACTGCGTGCATTG
This sequence comes from Nevskiaceae bacterium, assembly GCA_037445285.1. Lineage (GTDB taxonomy): Bacteria > Pseudomonadota > Gammaproteobacteria > Steroidobacterales > Steroidobacteraceae > Bog-1198. The sequence goes on from JBBIKV010000012.1 coordinate 62,364, forward strand.
CCGCGCCACGACCGAAGGCGTGCGGACGAACATCGTCAACTGCTGCGGATGCGGGCGCTGGCTGCTGGTGAGGGATCATTACTCGCGGCGCCTGGCGGCCTACATGGGGGTCATGGTCGACGCGGAGGCGCCCGGCGAGCTTCCGCCGATCCAGGAGGTGTATCTGTGAACGAGGCCCGGACAATCGCCGTCGAGGTCGCGGCCATCGAGCAGGTCACGCCGCTCATCAAGCACTTCACACTGATATCGGCTGCGGGCGGCGCGTTGCCGGCGTTCTCCGGCGGCTCGCACATCATCGTCGTGATGCGCGGCGCCACGCGTATCCACCGCAATCCGTATTCGCTGCTGAGTTCGCCCCACCGCCTGGATAGCTACGAGATCGGCGTACGGCGCATGGAGGAGTCGAGGGGCGGGTCGCACTTCATGCACGACGCGCTGCGCGTCGGCAGCCGTCTCGAGATCGCACACCCGGTGAACCTGTTTCCGCTGGACAAAATCGCGCGCAAGCACGTGTTGATCGCCGGCGGCATCGGCATCACGCCCTTCGTGGCGCAGCTCGAGGACCTGCACGGCGGCGCGGTGCCCTACGAACTGCACTACTCGGTGCGATCGCCCGAGCATGCCGCCTTCATCGACCGCCTGCGCGGACGCGAGGGCGGGCGGGTGCACCTGTACTGCGACAGCGAACGGCAGGCCATCGACTTCGACGGTCTGTTGTCGAACCAGCCCCTCGGCACTCACGTGTACGTCTGCGGTCCCGCCGGCCTCATCAACCGGGTCATCGACACGGCGGAGTCCTGGGGCTGGCCCGACAGTCACGTGCATTGGGAACAGTTCAGCGCGCCCCCCGTCGGCGACGCCTTCGACGTGTTTCTCGCCCGCGCGAAGCTGAACGTGCACGTTCCTCCCGATCAAAGCCTCATGGAGAGCATCGAGGCCGCGGGCGTCGAGGTGCCCTACCTCTGCCGCGGCGGGGTGTGCGGCTTCTGTCAGACCCGCGTGCTGGAACTCGACGGCGAACTGCTGCACAACGATCACTTTCTGTCAGACCGGGAAAGGGCCGGCGCCAAGACCATCATGCCGTGCGTCTCACGCGCGCGCTGCAAGACCCTGGTGTTGGACCTGTGACGACTTCATGCGAACTTGGCGGGGAGATGCCACGATGAGCGCCGTTTTCAAGCCGGGCGAGACGTTCCGCGACGACTTCACGTACCGCAACAGCGCGCGGGCGATCCGCCGCTTTCCGCTGCCCTTTCCGGAAGACCAGTACATGTACTCGGTCAACATCGAACCGCATCTGCCCGGCCCTCCGGGCTCGGTGACGGAGTTTGCCTTCGACGTCGACGAGCACTACGTCGCCGAGTGCCGCGAGCGCGAACTGGTGCTCGCGGCCGAACCGCTGCGTTTCCAGGCGCTGCCGCACATGATGAGCGCGCAATGGGACTGCCTCGAACTGCTCATGGAATCGCTGGCACGCGACTACCCCGCGCATTTCACGCTCGACCGGCAGGGCAGCCGCTGGCATTGGATCAACCGGCCTCTGGGCCTGGACCAGCATTTCACCTTCGGCGATCCGGCCACCCTGCCGCGCCAGCCCCTCGACTACATCGGCCGCCAGGCACAGGGCGATTTCGTGGTCATGGATCAACGCGAAGGGGACCTGTGGACGGAGGCCGGGATGGTCACGACCCAGGCGGACTGGTCGCTCGATTTCGACGTGGGCATGACCTTCAAGGAGTGGCATGGACCCGTGCCGCTGGCGCACGAGATGAACGTGTTCGACCGCGCCTTGAAATATCTGCTGAGCCTGCGGCTGGGACAGCCGGTACGCCGCCTGAACTGGACGATGACGATCCACCCCCGGCTGGACACCTCGCCCGAGAACTACCCGACATGGGGACCCGACCGCACCAAGGTGACGGCGCAAAACGCCGGCGACCTCGTGCACCTGCGGGTCGAATTGCAGGGCCTGTGGCGTCTGCCGCGCAGCAACGGCGTGATGTTCGGGATCCGCTGCTACCTCATCAGCGTCGCCGAACTCGCGACGGTGCCGAAATGGGCGCGGCGCATGCACCGCGTGCTCAAGGATCTGCACCCCGCCCTCGTCGATTACAAGGGTTTGACCCGCTATCGGGAGGCCGTGGTCGAGTGGCTCGCGCCTCACGACGACGGCCGGCCCACTTCGCCCGGAACGGCACCAGAATAATTCGCAGGAGATTTCCATGGCTCTCAGTTGGCGTTACTCGGTATTGGCGGATCGGCATCGGGCTCTCGGATCGAAGCTCGAGGATTGGAACGGCATGGGCACGGCTTGGACCTATGCCAAGGACGTCGCGGGGGACCACGTGGCCATCCGCACCAAGGCCGGCTTGATGGACGTCTCGGGTCTGAAGAAGCTGCACCTCGTCGGACCGCACGCCGGCGCAGTGCTCAACACCGTCACCACACGGGACGTCTCCAAGATCTATCCGGGCAAGTCGGCCTATGCCTGCATGTTGAACGAGGCGGGGCATTTCATCGAGGACTGCATCCTCTACCGCACCGCCCCCAATGCCTGGATGGTGGTGCACGGCAGCGGCGTCGGACATGAGACCCTTACGGGCCACGTGGTCGGCCGCAACGCCGCGCTCATCGTCGACGATGACCTGCACGACCTGTCGCTGCAGGGCCCGCTCGCCGTCGATTTCCTCGCCCGGCACGTGCCCGGCATCCGCGACCTCAAATACTTCCATCACCTGCCGACGATCCTGTTCGGCCGGCCGGTGTTGATTTCGCGCACGGGTTACACCGGGGAGCGCGGCTACGAAATCTTCTGCAAGGGCGAGGATGCGGGGCTGATCTGGGACACGATATTGAGCGAAGGGAAGTCCCTGGGGATCGTCCCCGCCTGCTTCACCACCCTGGACTACCTGCGGGTCGAAAGCTCACTGCTGTTCTATCCGTACGACATGTCCCAGATGTACCCGTTCGACAAGGACCCGCCGGGCGACAGCCTGTGGGAACTGGGGCTCGATTTCACCGTGAGTCCCGGCAAGACGGACTTCCGCGGCGCCGATGCGCATGCCCGTCTCAAGGGCCGCGAGCGCTTCAAGATCTTCGGGTTGGCGCTCGATGCCAAGGTGCCGGCCGACATGGGCGATGCGGTGTATTGCGCGGACCGCAAGGTCGGCGTGATCACCTGCGCCATGGTGTCCACCCTCACCGGCAAGTCCATGGCCATCGCACGTCTCGACGTGCCGGTCGCGGTGCATGGCACGCCGTTGGAAGTGAGGGGCAAGACCCTCCGGGCGCCGGCAAT
>JBBIKV010000012.1:65671-66704 GCA_037445285.1 Nevskiaceae bacterium
CGTCGACAAGAAGAAGCGCACGGCCGTCGGCTAGCGGCCGGCAGGGGCTGCCAGGACCGGACGCCAGCGGTTATGCTGCGGGCAACCAACGAGCCCGAGCATGCCCAACGACGACCAATCCGCCCTGCTCAATCAACTGCGCATCGATCGAAGCGATGATGCCGGGGATGCGAAAAGGGCGTGGCTCCGGCCGGTGCTGGCGGTGCTGGTCGCGGCCATCGCGTCGGCGGGTGCGTGGCGCTGGACCCACCCGGGCGCGGTGCCCGTGCACGCCGCGACGGCGCGCTCCGCATCCGGGGGCGGGGCGGCGGACGCCTCGATTCTCGATGCGTCGGGCTACGTCGTGGCGCGCCGGCAGGCCACGGTGGCCTCGAAAATCACCGCGAAGATGATCGAACTGGACATCGAGGAAGGGCAGCACGTCGCCGCCGGGCAGATCATCGCCCGGCTCGATCCCACCAACATCGGCGCCGTGCTCGACCAGGCCCGGGCGCAGTTCCGCTATGCACAGGCCGGCCTCGCCGAGACCGAGGTGAACCTGGCGAACGCACAGCGGGACTACGACCGTCAGACGCGCCTGCTGGCGGATCACTTCGTCAGCCAGGCCGCCGTGGACAACGCGCGGACGGCCCTGGACGCACTGCACGCCCAATTGGCGACCCAACGCACCAACGTGGAGGTCGCGGCGCGGGGCGTGAACGTCGCCGAGCGCAACCTCGACGACACCATCGTGCGCGCCCCGTTTGCCGGGGTGGTCACGGTCAAGGCGGCGCAGCCCGGCGAGATGGTGTCGCCGATATCCGCCGGCGGCGGCTTCACTCGGACCGGCATCGGCACCATCGTCGACATGGAGTCGCTCGAAATCCAGGTCGACGTGAACGAGAATTTCATCAACCGCGTGCAACCGGGGCAGCGCGTCAGCGCCAAGCTCAACGCATACCCCGACTGGCAGATCCCCGCCCACGTGATCGCCGTCATCCCGACCGCCGACCGCAGCAAGGGCACCGTCACGGTGCGCATCGCGCTCGACCAG
>JBBIKV010000013.1:0-65996 GCA_037445285.1 Nevskiaceae bacterium
GGCGGCTGCGGCGCCGGCCGCGGCGGTCGCAGCCCCTGCGGGTGCGCTCGACCTCGTGGTCCTCGGCGCGGGGCCGGGCGGCTACACCGCCGCGTTCCGTGCCGCCGATCTCGGACTGAACGTGACGCTGGTGGAGCGCTGGCCGGTGCTCGGCGGCGTGTGTTTGAACGTCGGGTGCATTCCGTCCAAGGCGCTGTTGCATGCCGCGAAGGTCATCGAGGAAGCGCATGACATGGCCTCCTGCGGCATCACCTTCGGGCCGCCGCAAATCGACTACGAGCGCCTGCGGGGCTGGAAGAGCCGCGTGGTGGGCAAACTGACCAACGGGCTGACCGGCCTCGCCAAGCAACGCAAAGTGGACGTGTTGCATGGCTCCGCCCGTTTCATCGGCCCTCATTCACTGGAGGTCCAGACGCCCGGCGGCGTGCGCCGGCTGGACTTCAAACAGTGCATCATTGCCGTCGGATCCGAATCGGTGCGGCTGCCGGGTTTTCCGGACGATCCGCGGGTCATCGATTCGACCGGCGCGCTCGAGTTGCCGGCGGATTGCAAGCGCCTTCTCGTCATCGGCGGCGGCATCATCGGACTGGAAATGGCGTGTGTGTACGATGCCCTCGGCGTCAAGGTGACCGTGGTGGAGTTGAGCGACGGGCTGATTCCGGGCACCGATCGGGATCTGGTGCGGCCCCTGCAGAAGCGCCTCGAAAAGCGCTACGAGCGGATATTGCTCAAGACCAAGGTGTCCAGACTCGACGCGCAGGCGGCGGGGTTGCGGGCGACGTTCGACGGGCCGAACGCCCCGCCGCCCCAGGATTTCGACCGGGTGCTGGTGGCGGTCGGGCGCAGCGCGAACGGCAATGCGATCAACGCCGCCGCGGCAGGCGTGCGGGTCGACGGGCGCGGCATCATCGGCGTCAACAAGCAGATGCGCACCAACGTGGCGCATATCTTCGCCATCGGCGACGTCGCGGGTGCGCCGATGCTGGCGCACAAGGCGACGCACGAGGCGAAGGTGGCGGCCGAGGTCGCCGCCGGACACAAGGCCTCGTTCGACGCGCGCTGCGTTCCCTCAGTGGCGTACACCGATCCCGAAATCGCCTGGGTGGGCGTCACTGAAACCGACGCGAAGGCCCGCGGCCTCGACTACGGCAGGGGGGTGTTTCCCTGGGCCGCCAGCGGGCGTTCGCTCGCCATCAACCGCGACGAGGGCTTCACCAAGCTGCTCTTCGACAAGCAGACGCATCGGGTCATCGGCGGCGGCATCGTGGGCAGCAACGCCGGCGAGCTGGTCGCGGAAATCGGGCTCGCCATCGAGATGGGAGCGGACGCGGCCGACGTCGGCTTGACCATTCACGCACACCCGACGCTGTCCGAGACCGTGGCGTTCTCGGCCGAGGCCTTCGAGGGCACGTTGACGGATCTCTACATTCCGAAGCGCTGAGGGCCCGCAAGGACGCGAGGCGCCGCCAATGTCCCTGTTCCAGGTCTACAGGCGGGTGATCGCATTGCTCGCGCCGGAGCGGGCGCTCGCGATCATGCTGGTGATCGCAAATCTGGTGCTGGCAGGCATCATGCTCGTGGAGCCGTGGCTGTTCGGCCGCGTCATCGACTCGCTCGTCGCCCACATGGCGGCGGACACGTGGTTCTACATCGGCGCCTGGGCGGGCTTCGGACTGTGCGGCATTGTGGCCGGCGTCGCGGTCTCCCTGCAGGCTGATCGGATGGCGCATCGGCGCCGGCTGGCGGTCATCGCTCAATTCTTCGAGCATGCCGTGGGGCTGCCGCTCGCCTTCCACGGCGGACACCACACGGGGCGCCTGCTGCGAATCATGCATGCCGGCGGTGGCAGCCTCTTCGGTATCTGGCTGGGCTTCCTGCGCGACCACCTGGCGACGCTCCTGTCAATTTTCGTGATGCTGCCGATGGCCCTGTCCATCAACTGGAAACTCGCCTTGTTGATGACGTCGCTGATGGTCAGTTTTGCGGTTCTCAACGCCGTCGCCATGCGCCGAACCGATGTGGCGCAGCTTCAGGTCGAGCGCCTGCATCAGGAGATCGCGGAGCGCACCGGCGACGTACTGTCGAATGCGCTGGTCGTGCAGAGCTTCACCGGGCACGAGGCCGAGGTCGCCGACCTCAACGCGCTCACGCTGCGTGTGCTGGCCGCCCAGTACCCGGTGCTGCGCGGCTGGGCGTGGCTGTCGGTGGGCACGCGCGCGGCGAGCACCCTGACCATCGTGGGCATCTTTCTGCTGGGCGCCTCCCTGCACGCCCGGGGCGAGGTCACGGTCGGCAACATCGTCACGTTCTCGGGGTTCGCGATGACCCTGATCGGGCGCCTGGAACAGTTCGCCGGATTCATTTCGGCACTGTTCTTTCAAACGCCGTCGCTGAAGGATTTCTTCGCCGTGTTGGACACGCCGTCCGCGCTGACCGAGGCGCCGGACACTCCGGATCTGCCGCGGGTCGGCGGCGACGTGGTGTTCGAGACCGTGTCGTTCGCCTACAGCGAGGCGCATCCGGCGCTGCATTCCTTGAGTTTCCATGCACCGGCGGGCTCCACAATCGCCCTGGTGGGACCGACCGGCGCCGGCAAGACCACGGCGCTCAGCCTGCTGTACCGCGCCTACGATCCCTGCGGGGGCCGCATCACCGTCGACGGCATCGACATCCGCCATGTTTCGCTGCGGTCCCTGCGCAGCAACATTGCGGTAGTGTTCCAGGACGCGGGACTCCTGTATCGCTCGATCGCCGACAACATCCGCCTGGGCAATCCCGGCGCGACGCAGCAGCAGATCGAGGCGACGGCGCGGGCCGCCGAGGCGCGCATCCAGCGGGCGCTGCAGGCGCTGACCCGGGGCCGCACGACCTTCATCATCGCGCACCGCCTGACGACCGTAAGGCAGGCCGATCAGATTCTGGTCATGGAGGGCGGCCGGCTCGTGGAACGAGGCACCTTCGACGAATTGGTGGCACTGGGCGGATTGTTCGCCCGATTGAACGCTCAGGGCAGCTTCGTGGCGGACGAGATCGGCGATGCCGACGAGGCGTGACGCGCGGCGTCAGGGCGCCTGCATGCAGTTCTTGATGTAGGCGGTCTTCCGGCCGCTGACCAGTTTCTTCGACCGGGCTTGTTTGCGGCACAGCGTGCGCTTGGCATGCCGGGCCGCCGCCTCGTTATCCGCGGCGCTGGCGGCCGCCGGAACGACCGTGGGTGCCTTGGTCGGCGGGGCCGGGATGGCGGGCGCAAGGCCCGCGACCCAGCACGAAGCGAGGAGGCCGACGACGATGCTGGGAATCACGAAGCGCATGGGGTGCAAAGGATAGCGGTCCTTGCGGCCGGTGCCGATGGAGCGCGCATGAATCTTGCGTAACCTTGCCGGCGACCGGCGTCGGGCTAGCCGGCGTCGGGTAGCCCCAGCCGGCCGCGGGCAAGGGCCAGATAGCGGCCTTCGTCGGGGGGGCGGCCCGCCCGTTGGGCCTCCCACAGCGTCTCGGCAAGCGACTCCATGAGCGCATGTTCCGCGTCATGCCGGTCCCCCCCGCGCGCCTGAAGCAGCGCCAGCAGGGCGCGCACCCCCGGGGGGCGGTCGATGGCGAGTTGCTCGCGGACCGCCAGATGCAGGCCCATATGTAAAAAGGGATTTTCGGCGGCTCCGGCCGCATCGGGCTCCGCGCCGAGCGCCCGCACCGGATCCTCGACGATCGGCTGATATTCGGGGTGCACCCCGATCACGTCGGCGATCATCGCCTCGAGCGGGCTGAGCGGGGCGCCGGCGCGGTGCTTTCGCCAGGCATCGGCATAGGACTGCCGCAGTTGTTCCCGCGAATAGGACCCGAACAGGCTCATCGGGGGCCGACCGGGGTCTTGCGGCGATGCTCGCACAGATCGGCGATGCCGCACGCCGGACAATCCGGCACCCGCGCCTTGCAGACGTAGCGGCCGTGCAGGATCAACCAGTGATGCGCGTCCCGCAGAAACTCCGCAGCGACGAACTTCATGAGCCTCTCCTCCACGGCCCGCACGGTTTTCCCGGGCGCCAAGCCCGTGCGGTTCGCCACTCGAAAAATGTGCGTGTCGACGGCGATCGTGGGCTCGCCGAAGGCGGTATTCAGGACCACGTTGGCCGTCTTGCGCCCCACGCCGGGCAGTGCCTCCAGGGCCGCGCGCGAGCGCGGCACTTCGCCGCCATGCCGCTCGACCAGGGCGGCGCAGGTGGCGATGAGGTGCTTTGCCTTGCTGTTGTACAGGCCGATCGACTGGATGAAGGGGGTGATCCCCGCGGCGCCGAGGGCGAGCATGGCGGCCGGGCTGTCGGCGGCGCGGAACAACGCCGGTGTCGCCTTGTTGACCGCCTTGTCGGTGGCCTGGGCGGACAGGATCACCGCGACCAGGAGCTCGAAAACGGAGCGGTATCGCAACTCGGTGCGGGGCGCGGGATTCGCCGCCCGCAGTCTCGCGAACAGGTCGCGCCGCTGCGCCGCGTTCACGGCACGACCGGTGCGCGCCTCAGCGCGGCCTTCTTCGAGTCCAACTCGCGTTGGCGGGCGTCGGCGCGGCGCCGCAGCCGATCGACGTGAGCGGCGTGGCGCACCCGGTTCAGATCGGCTTGGTTGAAGGCGGCCGGCGACGCGGGCCGCAGTTCGATGCAGTCGACGGGACAGGGTGCGATGCACAGCTCGCAGCCGGTGCAGCGCTCCGCGAGCACGGTGTGCATGAATTTCGCGGCTCCGACGATGGCGTCGACCGGACAGGGGGGCAGACATCGCGCGCAGCCGATGCATCGTGTTTCGTCGATCCACGCGACCCGCGGCGGGGCTTCGGCGCCGTTCGCGGGATTCAAGGCGAGCACCTCGACCTCGAGCAGGGCGGCCAATTCGCGGATGGCGGCGGCGCCGCCGGGCGGACATTGGTTGATCTGCGCCTCGCCGGCGGCGATGGCCGCCGCGTACGGCAGGCAGCCCGCGTACCCGCAACGTGTACACTGCGTCTGCGGCAGAACGGCATCGATGCGCGCCACGATTTCGGGCGCGGTCCGCCGGTTCATGTCACTTGATCCGCATGCCGGGGGCGGCGCCGGAGTCGGGAGACAACAGGAACACCTCCCGGCCGCCGGGACCCGCCGCCAGCATCATGCCTTCGGAGATGCCGAAGCGCATTTTGCGCGGCTCCAGGTTCGCCACCACCACGATCAGACGGCCGATCAGCGATGCCGGTTCGTAGGCTGCGCGGATCCCGGCGAAGATCTCGCGCCCGCCGAGTTCGCCCACGTCGAGGCGCAACTTGAGCAGCTTGTCGGCGCCCGCGACCAGGTCGGCGCCGAGGACCCGGGCGACCCGCAGGTCGACGCGCAGGAAATCGTCGATCGAGATGAGGTTGCCCTCGACCGCGACCGCCGCCGCGTGCGCAGCGGCGTCGGTTTCGCGGGCTGCCGGCGCGGCCGGGCCTGCGGGGACGTCGCCGGCCCTTGCCGGCGGCGGCTCGACCAGCTGCGCCACGACCTGCGGATCGAGGCGGGTGGCAAGCGCCTGATACGGCAGGATGGTCGTGCCCAGCAGCGGATGCGCCGCGCTGTCCCAGGTCCAGTCCGACTCCTGGAGGAACCGCCGCGCCTGCGCGGCCATGTCGGGCAGCACGGGCGCCAGATAGATCATCAGGGCCCGGAACAGATTGAGCCCCTGGGTGCAGATGGCCTGCACTTCGTCCCCCCTGTCGGCGTGCTTCGCGAGCGTCCATGGTTTGCGGGCGTCGATGTATTGGTTCGCCCGGTCGGCGAGCGTCATGATCTCGCGGATGGCGGTCGCGGTGTCGCGCGCCTCGTACGCCGCGGCGATCGCCGTGCCGGCCTCCGCGAAAGCCCGGTATGAGTCGGCCTCCGGCAGGGCGCCGGCCAGCCGGCCGCCGGAGTTCTTGGTGATGAACCCGGCGCAGCGGCTCGCGATGTTCACGAGCTTGCCGACGATGTCGGAGTTCAGCCGCGTCGTGAACTCGTCCAGATTCATGTCGATGTCGTCGATCCCCGGGCCCAGTTTTGCGGCGAAGTAGTAGCGCAGATGCTCGGCCTTGAAGCGCTCGAGATAGCGCCGTGCGGTGATGAACGTGCCGCGGGATTTGGACATCTTCTGGCCGTTGATGGTGAGGAATCCGTGGGCATGCACCGATGTCGGGCGGCGGAAACCCGCCCCCTCGAGCACGGCCGGCCAGAACAGGGTGTGAAAATACAGAATGTCCTTGCCGATGAAGTGATGCATCTCGGTGCCCGAATCCACCGCCAGAAAATCGTCGAACCGCAGTCCGCGGCGCGCGCAGAGCTGGGTGAAGCTGCCGAGATATCCGATCGGGGCATCGAACCACACATAGAAATACTTGCCGGGGGCGTCCGGGATGTCGAAGCCGAAATACGGGGCGTCGCGGGAGATGTCCCAGTCCTTCAGACCCTGCGAGAACCACTCGTCGAGCTTGCGCGCGACGCTGTCCTGCACCGTTCCGCTCTTCACCCACGCGGCCAGGCGCGCTTCGAAGGCGCTCAGGCGGAAGAAATAGTGTTCCGACTCGCGCCATACCGGGGCGGTGCCGGTGACCACGGACACGGGATTCTTGAGATCCGCGGGGGTGTAGGTCGCGCCGCAATTCTCGCAGGAATCGCCGTATTGGTCGGCGGTGCCGCAGACGGGACAGATCCCCTTCACGTACCGGTCGGGCAGGAACATCGCGGCCGTGCCGTCATAGGCCTGGCTGATGGTGCGCCTCTCGATGAAGTCCGCGGCCTGCAGTGCGCGGTATATGCGCTCGCACATGGCGCGGGTCTCGCCCGAGTGCGTCGAACCGAAGTTGTCCTGGGCGATCAGCATCTCGGCCAGGTCCCGCCGGTGCTCTTCACCCACCCGCTGGATCAGTGCTTCCGGGGTGACGCCCTCGGCCTGCGCCTTGAGCATGATGGGGGTGCCATGGGTGTCGTCCGCGCAAACGTACCAGCACTCGTGGCCGCGCTGTCTCTGGAACCTCACCCAGACGTCGGTTTGAATGGCTTCCAGCATGTGGCCGAGGTGGAGCGGCCCGTTGGCGTAGTAGAGCGCACTGGTGACGAGAATTCTGCGTCGTTGAGTCATGCCAAATTATGCCACGACCCGGGGGCGGGGTGCGGCCGGGACCGCGGGCGCCGCGGCGGCGGCGTCAAGTGGCGTTGCGATACTGTTCGAAGCGGCTCTTGTTGATGGCCTTCTTGAAGGCCTCCGCGCCGGTGATCTGCCGCTGCTCCAACAGGGCCTGGATGGCGGTGTCCATCAATTTCATGCCCGTGGCGCCGCCGCTCTGCATGGCATTTTCCAGCTGATCCATCTTGCCCTGGCGGATCAGGTTCGCCACCGCGGGCGTGTTGATGAGGATCTCCAGGGCGGCGACCCGTCCCTGCTTGTTGGCGGTCGGAATGAGCTGCTGCGAGACGACGCCGCGCAGGCTGGTGGAGAGCATGGTGCGTACATGCGGCTGTTTGTCGGCCGGGAAGGCGTTGACCAGACGATCGACGGTCGCCGCGGCGCCGTTGGTGTGCAGCGTCCCCATCACGAGGATTCCCATTTCGGCGGCGGTGACCGCGATGCTCATGGTTTCGAGGTCTCGCAGCTCGCCGACGAGGATCACGTCCGGGTCCTCGCGCAGCGCCGACATCAGCGCCGAGGAGAACGACGCGGCGTGGACGCCGATTTCCCGCTGGCTTATGAGGCATTGCTTGCGGACATGCACGAACTCGATCGGATCCTCGATGGTGAGGATGTGTCCCTTTTCGCGCGTGTTGATGTCGTCGATCATCGCGGCCAGCGTGGTCGACTTCCCCGATCCGGTTTTGCCGGTGACCAGGATCAGCCCGTTGTTGATCCTGCACAAGTTCATCACCGCCTCGGGAAGCTTCAGGTCCTGGGCGCTGCGCGCCGTCGAGGGAATGACCCGGAACACGGCGCCCATGCCGTTCAGCTGGCGCATGACGTTGACGCGGAAGCGGGCGACGCCGGGGATCGAGTAGGCGAAGTCGGTGCCGTCCTTCGCCTCGAAGCGCTCCACCGAGAGCTTCGGCATGATCTCGTACAGGGTGGACTTCACCATGTCGGCGGCGAGCGGCTCGGGACCCAGCGGTTTGAGTTCCCCGTACTGGCGCACGCGCGCCGGGTCGCCGGCGAGAAAATGCAGGTCCGACCCGTGCCTCTCCAGCACCTGCGTCAAATAGCCGTCGATCACCGCCATGGGCTGCTCACGGGGTGATGGGGTCCAGGGGGGGCGCGCCGGCCATGTCGGTGACGAAGCGCTGGAACGGGCGCTTGTCGGCGGCATAGATGTAGGCCTGTTCCGGATCGACCTCCTTGGCGGCGATGGCCGCGAGCAGCGCCTGATCCATGAGCTGCATGCCGTATTCCTTTCCCATCTGCAGCTGGCTGGGGATCTGGTGCGTCTGGTCCGTCATGATGAGTTTGCCGATGGCCTTGGTGACGACCATGATCTCGCAGATCGCGCGGCGCGCGCGCTGGTCCGGGCTCTTCACCAGAATCTGCGTGATGACGGCGATCAGGCTGGCCGCCAGAAAGCTCTTCGTCTGTTCCCGCTCCTCGGTCGGCAGCGCGTCGATGATGCGGTCGAGGGTCTTGGTGGCGCTGGTCGTGTGCAGCGTGCCGAGCACGAGGTGCCCGGTCTCCGCGGCCGTCATCGCCATGCCGATGGTTTCGGCATCGCGCATTTCACCGACGAGTATCACGTCGGGATCCTCGCGCATCGCGGCGCGCACGCCTTCGGCGAACGAGGGCAGATGGGTGCCGAGTTCGCGTTGGATCACCTGGCTCGACTTGCTGCGATGGACGAACTCGATCGGGTCCTCGAGGCTGATGATGTTGAGGGACCGGCTGGCATTGAGGTAGTCGATCATCGAGGCGAGGGTGGTGGATTTTCCCGTGCCGGTCGCCCCCGTCACCAGGATCATGCCCTGGTGGTGGTCGCACAGCTTTCTGATGACGGGCGGCAGGCCCAGCTGGTCCATGCTCGGCATCGTCGTCGGGATGGCGCGGAACGCGGCGCCGATGCCGGTTTCCTTGCGGTATACGTTTGCGCGGAAGCGGCCTCCCTCCGCCGTGACGTAGGAGAAATCGATGTCATGGCCCTCGCGCAGCACCCGCTGCTGCGACTGGGTCAGGATTTCCGTGATGTAGGCTTCGAGCTCCGTCTCGCTCAAATCGCGGAATTTGATGGGCAGCAGATCCCCGTGCATGCGCATCATCGGCGGGACGCCGACCGCCAGGTGCAGATCCGAGCAGTTCTGCGCCACCGCCAGCTTGAGGAATGCGTCGATTCTTGCCATAACGCCCAAGGCTACCCGCACCGGGCCGTTTTTTCGAGCATTCGGGACGGTCAACGCCCATAAACGTGAGGTCCGTCCGGTTCGGGGACGGCGGCCCGGGGAGGCTAGAGGAACTTCTCCAGCGACAGGCGCAGCTCATCCATGCTCTGCGCCCGTTTGGCCTTATCGAGCGACATGCACTTGAGCACCAGGGCGTTCAGGTCGGGCGGCAGCGATTTGTTGATGTCGATCGGCGGCCGGGCCTTGCCCTGAACGTGCTGGTACATGACCGACATGTGATCCCCGCGCGAGTAGGGGGGCACGCCGGTGAGCAGTTCGTACATGATGACGCCGAGGCTGTATATGTCGGCGCGCTCGTCGACCTTCTTGCCGAGGATCTGTTCCGGCGCCATGTACTTGGGGGAGCCGATCACGTAACCCGTCTTGGTGAGCTGGGTATCGCCCTGGCTTTGGGCCGCGGCCACGCCGAAATCCACGATCTTGAGCAGGCTGTCGTTGTCGATCAGCACGTTCGCGGGCTTCAGGTCGCGGTGAACGATGCCCGCCTGGTGCGCCACCGCCATGCCGGTGGCGATGTCGATGCCGAACTTGATCGCGCGCTTGAGTTCGACCGGCTTCTCGTTGACGATCTCGCCCCCCAGGGTGTGCGAGGGGAAGTATTCCATCGAGATGGCGTAGTTGCCCTGGATGTACAGGAAGTCGTAGATGCGGATCACGTTCTTGTGGGTGATCTTGCGGCTGTAGCGCAGCTCGTGCACGAAGCGCTTCATCATCTCCTCGTCCGAGGCGACGTTGGCATTCAAGAATTTCAGGATCAGCCGCTCCTCCACGACCGTGTCCTCCATGAGCAGCACCGTGCCGAACGCTCCCTTGCCGATCTTTTCGATGAATTTGTAGCGTCCCTCGATGATGTCGCCCGGCTTCAGCGTCGCGATGTCGAGCCGCTCCTTCTGCGCCTCGTTTTCCTGGACGACCTTGGCCAGATCCTGGTTGTCGATGAGCAGCGTTTTGGCCGGTTCCTGCAGCTGGACGGCGCGCTGGTTCGCGGCAAGTTGCGTCGAGGAGAACCGATTGTCGAGTTCCTGCATGGCCCGCGCCACCGCCTGGCTGATGGTGCCGTCGCCGGTGGACACCGCCTGCAGCCTCACGCGGATGGTCTCGGCGCGGCGCTCGTCCGCCAGCTTCGACAAGGCGGCGATGACCTCCACCTTGACCTCGTTTTCGGGTCGCGCCAGCAACGGCAGCAAATGCTCGACGCTCTTCTGGTCGCCGACCTTGGCGATGGCCCGGACCACGGTCGGCAGCGACTTCGGCTCGGTGACGCTCAGCATCTCGATGAAACGCGGCAATGCCTTGGTGCTGCCGATCTCCGCGAGAGCGTCGACCGCGCGCTCGCTGACCCACCAGTCGCGGTCCTTGGTGGCGTCGATCAATTGCGCCACGGCGCGCTCGTCCTTGGTCTGGTTGAGGATCTCGATGGCGGCCCGGCGGATGTCCTGATTCTCATCCTTGATGAGCGCGAGGACCGCGTCCACGACGCGGGGGCCGCCGATCTTGCCCAGGGCGTCCGCGGCCCGCGTGCGCACCCACCAGTCGCTGTCCGCAATGACTTCGAGCAGGTATTTCACGGATTTCGACGTGCCGACGGCGTTCAGCACCTCCACCGCCGCGCGGCGCGCGTACTCGTTCTCGTCCTTCAGCACCTCGACCAGGTACTTGACGGTGTCGGGGTGGTTGGCCTTGACCACGACGTCCACGGCCTTGTTCTGTACCTCGATCTCGGGGTCGCGCAACATCCCCACGAGCAGCGGCACGTCGAACGGACCGTCCATGCGCGACAGCGCCGACAGTGCCGCCGCGCGGATGAATTTGCTGTTGTCCTTGAGTTGCTTCTGGATCGCCTGCTGCACCTTGGGCAGATTGAATCGCGCCAGGACGTTGATGATGTGCAGGCGTGCGACGGGGTCCTTGCCCTCGATTCTGCCGATCAGGTCGTCCACCGAGGACTCGTCGGCGATTTCGCCGATGATCTTGAACAGTCCGGTGCGCTCGCTGGCCTCCTGCGTATAGGCCGCGCTCAGCAGGTCGCGAACGCTGTATCTCGCCTTCTGGGCGCTGATCACGTCGATGATGGCCTGTTTCGGCATGTCGGGCTTGGCCAGGGCGTCGAGCAGGGCGCCCGGCGGGTAGTTGCGGCAGGATGAGAGCGCCCACGCGATCCCCGACAGCGTGCGGCCGTTGGCGTCTGCCATTCTGCGCAGCAGCACGGGCAGGGTCTTCACGTCGATCAGGCGGGACAGGGCCTCGACGTAGAGCAGCGTTTCGCGTTTTTCCGCGGTCGCCATGGCGCTGACGATCGGATCGATGGACTTCGGGCCCAGCGCCACCAGCCGTGCGACCGCCTGTTGCGCCTGGGGGCTTTCAGGATTGCCGTTGGATTTAACCTCGGCGATCAGTCGATCGGCACGATAACTGGCAAATAGACTCATTCGGTGCCTTCAAGTTGCACATTCCCCGGCAGCATTCCATTGTCGCCTTTAGTCATAACGCCCTGTAGGAATGATTTCTCAGTTCCGAATTATGCCACACCGCACGGGGCCCCCCGTGTGCGGTAGAATCTGGAGCATACATGACTGAAACCCACATCCAAGCCGGCGACATCCGCGCAAAATTAGGTACTTACGCCGATCCCTACCTCGGCCAGACTCTGGGCTCGGCCAAGGCGGTCGGCGCCGTGGCCGAGCGGCCCGGGGAGTTGGCCGTGGAACTCACTTTCGGGTTCCCGGTGGGCGATTATGGGCCCGAACTGCGGTCGGCGCTGGAGAGTCACCTGCAGCCCGAACTCGGCAGCCGGCGGCTCACGCTGACCCTCAAGGCCGAAATCACGGCGCATGCGGTCCAAAAGACGCTGAAGCCCCTGGCCCACGTCAAGAACGTAGTGGCCGTCGCCTCCGGCAAGGGCGGCGTCGGCAAGTCGACGACGGCCGCGAATCTCGCCCTGGCGTGGGCGGCTCAGGGCGCCCGCGTGGGCCTGCTCGATGCGGACATCTATGGTCCGAGCCAGCCGCTGATGATGGGGCTGGCGAACGCCAAGCCGGAACTGGCCGACGGCAAGCGGTTGAAGCCCCTGCGCGCCCACGGCGTCGAGGTGATGTCGATCGGCTTCATGATCGATGCGGAACAGCCGATGGTGTGGCGGGGTCCCATGGTCACCCAGGCGCTGACGCAGCTGCTGGGCGAGACGGATTGGGGCGATCTCGACTACCTCGTGGTCGACATGCCTCCGGGCACCGGCGACATCCAGCTGACCCTGGCGCAGCGCGTGCCCGTGAGCGGCGCGGTGATCGTGACGACGCCCCAGGACATTGCCCTGCTCGATGCGCGCAAGGGCCTCAAGATGTTCGAGAAGGTCGACGTGCGCGTTCTCGGGGTGGTCGAGAACATGAGCGTTCATGTGTGCAGCCACTGCGGGCACGTCGAGCATGTGTTCGGCAGCGGCGGCGGGGCGCGCATGGCCGCACAGTACGGCGTCCAGCTGCTCGGCGAGCTGCCGCTGGACATCCGCATCCGCGAAGACGCCGACGGCGGGTCGCCCACCGTCGTCGCGGAGCCGGACAGCCCGCGCGCGCTCGCCTATTTTCAGATGGCGCGCCGCACCGCGGCGCGGCTCGCGACGCTCAACAAGGACTACAGCAGGATGTTCCCCAAGATCACGGTCGAAGCCACTTAATGAGCATCAAGAGCGACCGCTGGATCCGGCGCATGGCCGCGGCGCACGGCATGATCGAACCCTTCTCGCCCGAACAGGTGCGGGTCAGCGGCGGCCAGAAGATCGTATCGTACGGCACGTCGAGCTACGGCTACGACGTGCGCTGCGCCGACGAATTCAAGATCTTCACAAACATCAACTCGACCATCGTCGATCCGAAGAGTTTCGACGAAAAGTCCTTCGTCGATTTCCAGGGGCCGGTGTGCATCATCCCGCCCAATTCGTTTGCATTGGCGAGCACGGTGGAGTTCTTCCGCATCCCGCGCAGCGTGCTCACGGTGTGCCTGGGCAAGAGCACGTACGCCAGGTGCGGGATCATAGTCAACGTCACCCCCCTGGAGCCCGAGTGGGAGGGGCACGTGACCCTCGAATTCTCGAACACCACGCCGCTGCCGGCGAAGATTTACGCCAACGAGGGCGTGGCGCAGATGCTGTTCTTCGAGTCCGACGAGATCTGCGAGACCAGTTACCGGGACCGAGGCGGCAAGTACCAGGGGCAGCGCGGCGTGACCCTGCCGAAGACTTGACGCCCCGAAGCCGTGGCGGCGCCGCGGGGCGCACGGTTCAGCGGTTCAGCGACTTGATGCGGATGGCGAATTCGAGCCTGCCGTCGCGGGAACGCTCCGCCTGGACGGGTACGTAGCCCAGGGAGGGCGCGAACCACATGCGCAGCAGGCGATTGTTGCCGGCGCGACGGCTCGAGACGACCACCGTGTCGAGTTCTCCCAATGCCGTGCGCAGCCGGGCCGGCCCTTCCTCCTGGTAGATGAACTCCTTGAACTCGTCCTTGTCCAGAATCCGGAACGAGGCGGGCACGCCGCCGTGCTTGAGGTCCAGCATCACTTGGATCTGGATGGACATCACGTCCTGGGCGCCTTCGGTGAGCTCGAGCGCCACCGGCTTTTTCTCCGCCTGACCCCGCGCCCGCAGGGTGTCCCAATCGAAGTCGATGCTGACCGTGGAACTGCCTTCCCCCGCCCAATATTTTTCCGGCCTCACGCGGCTGCCCGTGATGCTGAGCCAGCTCTTTTGGACGACGTCGTTGCTGTAGATCAGCCGGAATATGCCGCGCGCCGTGATCGTCCACGTGTAGAGGTAGGTGTCCGGAGCGGCATCGGGCGTGAACACGAGATCGCTGGTGCCGACGTTGATCGACTTCCAATCCGCGGTGTAATGAGCCGAAAACGCCGCAATGGGCGGGTCGCCTGCGGGCTGCGCGCGCGCGGGTCCGGGCGCGAGTGCCACTGCAGATGCCAGCACGAGCAGGGCGAGCCGGTGCGCCGGCACCTAGGGCCCCGTTCCCGGGTGTGGCCCGTCGTGCGCAGCGCCGTCGAAGGCCACCGGTTCGGCGAGCGCCACGCCATCCAACCACGCCCGTCCGTCGCGGCAGGACAGCCGCCCCGCGCAATGCCACTCGACGGCCAGGGGGTAGACGCGGTGTTCCGCGAGCTGGACCCGCGCGGCGAGCGACGCCTCGTCGTCGTCCGGCTCCACGGGGACCCTCGCCTGGAGGATGCGAGGACCGCCGTCGAGTTCCGCGGTGACGAAATGCACCGTGGCGCCATGCATCGGATCGTGGGCGGCGAGGGCCTGGCGGTGAGTGTGCAGGCCGGGATATTTCGGCAGCAACGAGGGATGGATGTTCAAGATCCGTCCGGCATACCGGTCCACGAATGGCGCCGACAGAATGCGCATGAACCCGGCGAGCACGATCAGCGCCGGCTCGCAATCGTCGATGGCCGCGGCCAGCACGCGATCATAGGCCGCCCGGCCGAGCGACGGGTCCGCCGGCACCGCCCGTGCGTCCACGCCGAGGTCCCGGGCAAGCGCGAGGCCGGGGGCCGACGGCTTGTCGGAGATGACCCGCACGACGCGGAACGGCGACGGCTGCGCACCGCTGCGCCGGACCAGGGCCTGCATGTTGCTGCCTCGGCCGGAGATCAGCACGACGACTGGCCGGATTGAGGGTGCGCCGTTCAAACGATGACGACACCGCGGGTGCCGCGCCTGACCTCGCCGATCACCCATGACTCCTGGCCCGCATCGCGCAGCAGCGACCTGGCCCGAGCGGCGTCGGCGGCCGCGACCTGGATCGTCATGCCGATGCCGCAGTTGAACACACGGTACATCTCCGCAGCGGCCACATTGCCCGCGGCCTGAAGCCACTCGAACACCGCCGCCCTGGGCCAGGCCTTGCGCTCGAGCACGACCTCGAGTCCGTCGGGAATCACGCGGGGAATGTTGTCGACCAATCCTCCGCCGGTGATGTGCGACAGCCCATGCACGGGCACGGCGCCGAGCAGCGCGAGCAGCGGCTTGACGTAGATGCGGGTCGGCGCCATGAGGCGGTCCACGAGCGCGATGCCGTCGATCGGCGCGGCGAGGTCGGCCTGGCTCAGCTGCAGGATTTTTCGGATCATCGAGAAGCCGTTCGAATGCGGACCCGAGGAGGGCAGCCCGAGCACGACGTCGCCGGCCGATGTGCGGCTGCCGTCGATGATGGAATCCTTCTCGACGATGCCGACGCAAAAGCCGGCCAGATCGTAATCCGTGCCGTGGTACATGCCGGGCATCTCGGCCGTTTCACCTCCGACCAGCGCGCAGCCCGCCTGGACGCAGCCCTCGACGATTCCCTCGATCACCCGGGCGCCGATGTCGACCTCGAGCTTGCCCGTGGCGAAATAATCGAGGAAAAACAGCGGTTCCGCGCCCTGGACCACCACGTCGTTCACGCACATGGCGACCAGGTCGATGCCGACGGTATCGTGGCGGTGCGTGTCGATCGCCACCCGCAATTTCGTGCCGACGCCGTCGGTCCCGGAAACCAGCACCGGCTTGCGATACCGATCCAAGGGGACCTCCACCAGGGCGCCGAAACCGCCGAGGCCTCCCAGGACTTCGCGGCGCATGGAACGTCGAACCGCGGGCTTGATCCGTTCGACCAATTCCTCACCGGCGTCCATGTCGACGCCGGCGTCGCGGTAGGTCACGGGGGCACGCTCTGTCATTCGGGTCCTTCATTGGCGGGTGGGCCGACGCGGCGGGTCGGCGGGCTGTGGTATTTTACCTCAAGGGGACAACCGGCTTCCGTGATTACGCCATGCCAACACATTTGAGCGATAAAACCTCCCGAAAGTTGCGCCTGGCGGCGTTTCTATGCTTGGGAATCGTCCTCGCGGGCCTCGCCGGCACGGCGTTCGGTCTCGGGCGCACGGAGCTCTATCAAGCGACGGCGCCCCTCGGCGATCGCTCGGAGGCGGCTCAGACGGGCACTTTCCAGGCGGCCCTCAAGACCGTGCTCATCCGCGTCACGGGCCGCCGCACGGCGGGCGAGGACGCGGCGTTGGCGCCGCTTCTCGGCAACGCCCGCCGCTACGTCCAGCAGTATCGCAGCGCGCCGGACAATCAACTCTGGGTGGCGTTCGACGGCGCCGCCATCGAGCGATGGCTGGCCCAAAACAGCCAGCCGCTCTGGGGCCGCGACCGACCGGCCACCCTGGTGTGGTTGACCGTGCAGGGCGCCGGCGTGGTCACGGCCGATGATCGGTCCGAATTGAAGGACGCCATTGCGGCCGCTGCCGACACGCGGGGCATTCCCCTGGTATGGCCCTCCGCGGCGGCGGCGGCCGAGGCCTCCGCCAATGCGTCGCCCGCCGTGGTCAGCGACCTGGCGCGTCGACTGGGCGCCGAGGGCGTGCTCACGGGGCGGGCCGGCAACGATTCGGCGCTCGCCAACGTCCGCTGGACCCTGCAGTTCCAGGATCGCAGCAGCGAGTTTTCCGGCGCCCTCGAGGGCGTCAATCGCACTGCCGACCTGTATGCGGGGATATTCGCCGCCAGCGGCACCCTGGCTCCCGTGGACATCGACGTCGAGGGCATTGCGGATACGCAGGATTACGCCGGCGTTCAAGCCTATCTCGAGTCGCTGACCTTCATCACGCATGTGGCCGTCGGGGGGTTGAGCGGCGACACCGTGAGGTTTCGGCTGACCGCGCGTGGCGGCGTCGAGCCCTTGCAGCATGCAATTGCATTGAGTGGCCGGTTGCAGTCCCTGCCCGCGGGCGAGAATGGAATTCAGCGCTTCCAGTTGCACCGGTAGCACGCCATGCGCCGCTGGCTTCGCCAATTGCCGAACCTCATCAGTTCAATCCGGATCATTCTGGTCGTGCCCATTGCCATCTCCCTGGCGCATCATCGACCCGTGACCACGCTCTGGCTGTTCGGCGTGGCGGCTGCATCGGACGCGGTCGACGGCTTTTTGGCCAAGCGGTTCGGCTGGCAGAGCGAACTCGGCGGTCTTTTGGACCCGATCGCCGACAAGCTGATGCTGGCAACCGTGTTCGTGATGCTCACGCTGCTCGGCACCGTGCCGGCATGGCTCACGCTCGCCGTCCTCGCGCGCGACGCCGTCATCGTGCTCGGCGCGGCGAGCTACCGGCTGCTCCTCGGCCCCGTGCCGGCGCGGCCATCGACCGTGAGCAAGCTGAACACCCTGTGCCAGGTGGCCTTCATCCTGTCGGTCATCGGCGGGCAGCCGTTTCATTGGACGGCGGCATGGACGGTGCCGCTGGGTGCCTTGGTGTTCGTCACCGTGTCGGTGAGCGGGCTCGACTACGTCCTGGTGTACGGCCGGCAGGCCGCGGCGCAGGCCCGGCTGCGGCACCGGATCCCGGAGCGCGGCCGGTCGAAGCCGACATGAGACAGCTCGCCCTCGGCGTGCGGCTGCGGTCGGACGCGGTATTCGACAGTTTTTCGCCGGGCTCGAACGCGGAGTTGATCGCGGCGCTGCAGAACCCCTCGATCCCCGCGGTCTGGTTATGGGGAGGTCACGGGACCGGCAAGACCCATCTGCTGCAGGCGGTGTGCGCGGCCGCGGCCGACGGGGCCGCCTATTTCCCGCTGGATCGAGCCCTGGGGCTGCCACCAGAGGCGTTGGCCGGGTTCGAGACCTGCCGGATTCTGTGTCTCGACGACGTCGACGCGGTGGCGGGCGATCCCGCCTGGGAGCGGGCGTTGTTCCGTCTCTTCAACGAAGGAGCGGAACTGCGCACGCGCCTCATATTTGCCTCCGACGCCCCCCCGCGCCAATCGGCCTGGACGCTGGAGGATTGGCGATCGCGGGCCGCCGCCTGCGTGGTCTATCAGGCGCACGAACTCGACGATGCGGGCAGGGTGGATGCCCTGCGGCGTCGTGCCGCGCAGCGTGGATTGCAGCTGCCGCAGGAGACCTCGGAATATCTCCTGCGCCGCATGCCCCGCGACCTGCCGGCGCTGTTCGAGATCCTCGACCGGCTCGACGAGGCGTCGTTGGTCGCCCAGCGCCGCCTGACGGTGCCGTTCATTCGCGACGCGTTGGAGAAGCCCGGAGGAACAAAATCATAGTGCAGAACCAGCCGAACACCAGGAGCAGGCTGATCGACGCGACCCACCGCGCCGCCGGGTTCGCGAGCAGTTCGGTCAGGGCAAAGACGAGATAGGGGATCGCAAACAGTGTCGCCCACGCATAGGTGTATCGGCGGCCGCTGATGAGTCCATGCAGGGGCGCCAGCAGGGGCAGCACCGCGCAGACACAGACGGTCCAGTGGTAGCCGACGGTGATCCAGGACAGCAGACTCGCCGCCAGCGCACTCCAGAGTCCGATGGTCAGCAGGCGGGTGTTTCGCTCGACGCTCATGGACGCACCGCCATCCGGCCGGCGATGGTCGCCACACGGGCGCCGAGCGCCCGCGCCAGGTCGCGTTCGGCGGCGCTGAGCTCGCCGGGTGTTCCGACTCCGGCGCAATGACTGGCGCCGTACGGCGTGCCGCCGCTGCGCGTGTCGGTCAGCGCCGGTTCCGTGAACGGCAGACCCACCAGCAGCATTCCATGATGCAGCAGCGGCAGCATCATCGTGAGCAGCGTGGACTCCTGGCCGCCGTGCAGGCTCTGAGTCGAGGTGAACACGGCGGCGGGCTTGTCGGCCAGCGAGCCCGAGAGCCACAGGGCGCTGGTCCCGTCGAGAAAGTACTTGAGGGGTGCCGCCATGTTTCCAAAGCGCGTCGGGCTGCCGAGAATCAAGCCCTTGCATTCCGTCAGGTCGTCGTGGGTCGCATAGGGCGCGCCGCTGGCGGGCACGGCCGGGTCGGGCGGCGAGGTGGTCGCCGTCACCGGCGGCACGGTGCGCAGCCGGGCACGCATGCCCGGAACCGTTTCGACACCACGGCAAATTTGTCGCGCCATTGCGGCGGTGCTTCCTTGGCGGGAATAATACAGAATCAAGATATCATCCATCGGTATGCCTCAAGGGAAAACAGCGAGACTCGCGTTGGTTGCAGCGCGCACGCAACGTCCCGCCGGGGCCTTGCCCGGCAGTCCCTCGCGGCGGCTGGTTTGACGGCCCTGAGCGCTGTTGTTAGTGTCCGTTACCCTTATGTTGCGCTTCATCGCGGTCATTGTCGGTATTGCCTGGCTGGTTGGCTGCAGCGGCGCTCCCGTGCAAGAGATGAGCGATGCGCGTCAGGCCATCGCCGCGGCCCGGGTTGCCGGAGCGACCGCGGGTTCCTCGCCGGATTTCTATGCCGCACAGGCGGCGATTGCCCGCGCCGAGCGGCACCTCCAGGCGGAAGAATACACGCGGGCCCGCTTGGCTGCGATGGAAGCGAAGCGGCACGCGACCGCCGCGCTCGCGGGTGCCGCGGCGGCGCCGGCGCCGGCGGCAGCGCCTGATCGCTAGAACCGCCAGATTTTCTGCCAGCGCTGCATCACGAGCGCCGGATACGTATTGCGGCCGACGCTGCCGTTGTAGCGGGCCAGCGCCCTCACCCAGTCATGATGTTCCACGCGCAGGTAATAGCGCAGGATTTCGCAACCCATCCGGATGTTCGGTTCCGCGCGCACCAATTGGTTCTGCAGCCCGAGTTCCCGCGGCCAGAAGGGCATGACCTGCATCAGGCCGACGGCTCCGGCGGGCGAGACCGCCCAGGGATCGAATCGGCTTTCCACATCGATCATCGCGAGCACCAGGTCCGGGGGCAGAGGCAGGGTGGGATCCCGCTTGGCCTCGCAGTAGACATGGTCGAGAAGCTGGATGCGGGCGTCATGGGTCGGCAGGAAGCGGGCCAACCGCGGCTCCATGGCTTTGTACCAGACCTCCGATTCGAATTTGTCGCGGAAGCAGCCGCCTTGGGCGATGACCTTTTGCAGCAGCAGCTTTATTTCGGGGTCACGCTGTTCGTCGGCCTGCGCCAGGCCGGCGGACCCGAGCACTGCGAGTCCGGCGCCCGTGAGCACAGCCGCGGCCCATGGCGGCACGCTGCGGCGTGCGCGGCGCGGGGCCGGCGTCGTCATCGCATCACCCCGCCCCAATCGCCACGGCACGCCGGCATCCTCAGTGGTGCAGTTTGTCGCGTATGAACGCGACCGGATCCGCCGCGGAGATTTCCACCGATTCGGTCGCGCGCCGGTGCCGATATTCCAAATTGCCCGCGCTCAGCCCGCGCTCGCCGATGACGATCCGGTGCGGAATACCGATGAGTTCGGAGTCCGCGAACTTGACGCCCGGCCGGGCATCGCGGTCGTCGAGCAGGACGTCGATGCCGGCGTCTTTGAACCGTTCGTAGAGCGCATCCGCGACCTCCATGACGCGAGCCGATTTCTGGTAGTTGAGGGGCACCAGGACGACCTGGAAAGGCGCCAATGCATCCGACCAGATGATGCCGTTGGCATCGTTGTTCTGTTCGATCGCCGCCGCCACCACCCGCGTCACCCCGATGCCGTAGCATCCCATGAACATCGTCACCGCCTTGCTCTCCACGTCGAGCACGGTGGCCTTCATCGCCTCGCTGTAGGTCTGGCCGAGTTGGAAGATGTGTCCCACCTCGATGCCGCGGGCAATGTCCAACGAGCCGCGGCCGCTCGGGCTGGGGTCGCCCTTCTGCACGTTGCGGATGTCGAATGACACCGGTTCGGGCAGATCGCGGCCCCAATTGACGCCGGTGAAATGCACATCCTTCTCATTCGCGCCACAGACGAAATCCGCCAGATGCGCGGCGGCATGGTCGACGTAGATCGTGCCCTTGAAACCGATCGGACCTATCGAGCCCGGATCGCAGCCGGTGGCCTCCCGGATGCGCTCGGCGCTCGCCATGCGCAGCGGATCGGCCACTCCGGGCAGTTTCTGCGCCTTGACGGCGTTCAAATCGTGATCGCCGCGCAGCACGCAGGCCACCACGTCGCCGGCGCTGCCGTCGACCAGCAGCGTCTTCACGCTTTGTGCGGCATCGATCTTCAGAAATTCGCTGAGTTGTGCGATGGTGCGGGCGTGGGGCGTTTGAACCTTGGCGAGCGCCTGGGTCGGCGCGGCCCGCGGTGCGGCGGCGGGCAGGGTGGCGGCCGTCTCGACGTTCGCCGCGTAGTCGTCCCCGTCGGAGAACGCGATGGCGTCCTCGCCCGATTCGGCCAGAACGTGAAATTCCTGGGTCGTGCTGCCGCCGATGTTGCCGCCATCCGCCTGCACGGCGCGAAATTTGAGGCCCATGCGGGTGAATATGCGGGTGTACGCGTCGAACATGATCCGGTAGCCCTCGGCAAGGCTCGCCGCGTCCGCGTGGAACGAATAGGCGTCCTTCATCAGGAACTCGCGGGCGCGCATGACGCCGAAACGCGGGCGGATCTCGTCCCGGAATTTGAACTGAATCTGGTAGAAATTGACGGGCAGCTGTTTGTAGCTGCGCAACTCCCGGCGCGCGATGTCCGTGATGACTTCTTCGTGGGTGGGTCCGTAGGCGAAATCACGGTCGTGCCGGTCCTTGAACCGCAGCAATTCCGGCCCGTACTTGCCCCATCGTCCCGATTCTTGCCACAGTTCGGCGGGCTGCACGGTGGGCATGCACAGCTCCAGGGCGCCCGCCCGGTCCATTTCCTCCCGCACGATGCGTTCGACCTTGTGCAGGGTGCGCAGGCCCATCGGCAGCCAGGTGTACAGGCCGGCCGCCAGCCGGCGGATCATGCCCGATCGCAGCATCAGCTGATGGCTGACGACCTCGGCGTCGGCGGGAACTTCTTTCAGTGTCGATATGGGGTATAGGGATAAGCGCATGGCCGCCTATATTACATGAGGCCCCCTGGTATTATGGCGATTCATGAGCGACGAAGAAGATCCACAATCGCGACCGCGCGGCGTGTTCTGGCTGCCGAACCTGCTGACCACGGCGGCGCTTTTTTCGGGATTTTATGCGATCGTGGCCGCCATCGACCTGCGGTTCGAGTATGCCGGGATCGCTGTTTTCGTCGCCATGTTCTTCGACGGCCTGGACGGCCGGGTGGCCCGGTGGACCCATACCGAAAGCGCCTTCGGCAAGGAATACGACAGTTTGTCGGACATGGTCTCCTTCGGCCTGGCCCCCGCCATCGTCACCTACCAATGGGGGGTGGCGCGGATTGCGGAATACGGCCCCCTGTGGCGGCGCCTCGGCTGGCTCGTATGCTTCTTCTACGCCGCGGCCGCGGCGCTGCGCCTGGCGCGTTTCAATTCGCGCTCGGCGACCCAGGACAAGCACTATTTCGAGGGCCTTCCCAGTCCCTCTGCGGCGGCGATCGTCGCCGCCCTGGTTTGGCTCGCCAGCGATCAAACCCGAATCGGCCTCCCGGGGCTCATCCTGGCATTTCTGGTGACGGCCTTTGCCGGCGCCCTCATGATCAGCCGGTTCGCGTTCCACAGCTTCAAGCAGGTGGCGCCCGGTGCCCGAATTCGATTCCCGCACATCGTGCTGGTGCCCCTGGCTTTCGCGCTCATTTTCCTCCATCCGTCGATCAGCCTGCTGGTGCTGTTCGGGGGGTATGCGCTGTCCGCCCCCACCTTGTGGGTATATCGAAAGCTGCGCCGGCGCACACGGCCGGCCTCGACGCCGGCATGAGGGGTCGGCGATGAATAGGGCGTTGCGCAAGGAGTATCTGGCGGCGATGGGACTCGACACCTGGGTGGCGAGGGCCCCGACCGCCCGCGAAGACGCCTTCGGCTGGCCGCAGTTGCAGGAACGGGTCGCGACCTGCGTCCTGTGCGGCCTCAGCGCCACGCGCACGCATACCGTTTTCGGGGCGGGCAGCCGGCAGGCCGAGTGGCTGGTAATCGGCGAAGCGCCGGGCGCCGAAGAGGATCGTCAGGGCGAACCCTTCGTCGGTCCGGCCGGCCTGCTGCTGAACTCGATGCTGCGCGCGATCGGCCTGACGCGCGACCAGGTGTACATCGCGAACGTCCTGAAATGCCGCCCGCCGCACAATCGCGATCCGTCGGCGGGCGAAGCCGCCGAGTGCCTCCCATACCTGGAGAGGCAGATCGCGCTGGTGAGGCCGAAGATTCTGCTGGTGGTGGGACGCATCGCCGCGCAGAACCTTCTGCGCACCGATGAACCCCTCGGCCGGCTGCGCCAACGGACGCATGTCTTCGGTGCCTCACGGCTGCCGCTGGTCGTGACCTACCATCCGGCCTATCTGTTGCGCACGCCGGCGGAGAAGCGCAAGGCGTGGGAGGATCTGAAATTCGCCCGCGAGGTGTGCGGCCATGTCTAGCGTCAAGCAGGACAAGCAGTTCCCGGCCGCCGAGATCCGGCCGATGCACGATTTGGACGTGCCGGTGGTGGTGGCGGTCGAACGGTCCGCCTATGCCTTTCCCTGGAGCGAAGGCATATTCCGCGACTGTCTGCGGGTGGGCTACACCTGCCGGATCATCGAGGTCGGCGGCGATGTCGCGGGTTACGGAATCATGTCCATGGGTGCCGGGGAGGCGCATGTCCTGAACGTGTGCGTGCGGGACGACTGCCGAGGACGCGGTTTCGCCCGCCGGATGCTGGTATACCTGCTGGATTGTGCGCGCACCGCCGGGATGTACGAGGCCTATCTCGAGGTCCGGCCCTCGAACCTCGCCGCCGCGCGGCTCTATCATTCGTTGGGCTTCGAACAGGTCGGCGTGCGCCGGGGCTACTACCAGTCCGCCACCGGGCGCGAGGATGCGGCGGTGCTGCGCCGGATATTGTCGTCCGACAACGACGGCCGACGCTGATCGGAATCATGCACGTTTCCCCACCCGCCAGCCTCAAGCCGCGAAAGCCGTTCGCGATGATTCGTGAGTTCCACTTGGCGGACTGGTTCACGCTGGGCAATGCGGTGTGCGGAACGGCGGCGCTGTTCTCGACGATCACCTATGTCCAGACTGGAGCCATCGGGCACATTTATTTCGCCTGCTCCCTGGTCTGCGCCGCGCTGATTTTCGACGTGCTGGACGGGCGGATCGCACGCTGGCGCCAGAAGAGTTCGGCGATGGGGCGGGAACTCGATTCTCTGGCGGACGTGATTTCCTTCGGCGTGACCCCGGCGATGCTCGGTTATGCGTGCGGCATGCAGGGACTCTTCGACCGCGTCATCCTTGCCTATTTCGTGGCTTGCGGCGTGTCGCGGCTGGCGCGCTACAACGTCACCGTCGAGGAGCTGTCCGAGGGCACCGGGAAGGTGAAACATTTCGAGGGTACGCCGATACCGACGTCCTTCCTGGTGGTCTGCCTCCTGACCGTCGCGGCATGGCGCGGAGCGCTCGGCGGGCATCTGTGGTTCGGGGAAACGGTCGGCTTCGGGCACGTGCTGCATCCGTTGGCATTGATATTCGGGGTGTCCGGCTCCCTCATGATCAGCCGCATTCCGATCCCCAAGCTTTGATTCCTCGATGGCCCGCGCGCGCCGGCGCCGGCGGGTTATAATGACCGGCTGCCGAACGGGGCAGTCCACCAGCCAGCATCGTTGAAGTCGCGTGCAGATTCCGTGCACGACAGGGGTTTTTGATTGTGAACGACGACGAAACCGTCAGGCAGATCGAGCGACGGCGGACGTTCGCCATCATTTCCCACCCCGACGCGGGCAAGACCACGCTCACCGAGAAGCTCCTGCTGTTCGGCGGCGCCATCCAGATGGCGGGCACCGTCAAGGGGCGCAAGGCCACCCGCCATGCCACCTCCGACTGGATGGCCCTCGAACAGCAGCGCGGCATCTCCGTCACCTCGTCGGTGATGCAGTTTCCCTTCGAGGACCGCATCGTGAATCTGCTGGACACGCCGGGCCACGAGGATTTCTCCGAGGACACGTACCGCACGCTGACGGCGGTCGATTCGGCGTTGATGGTCATCGACTGCGCCAAGGGCGTGGAGGAGCGCACGATCAAGCTGATGGACGTCTGCCGGCTGCGCGACACACCCATCATGACCTTCGTCAACAAGCTCGACCGCGACGGCCGCGCGCCGATCGAACTGCTCGATGAAATCGAGAGCGTGCTGAAGATCCAATGTTCCCCCGTGACGTGGCCGATCGGCATGGGCCGGGACCTGCTCGGGGTGTATCACCTTCTCGAGGACAGGATCTACGTCTATGTGCCGGTGGAGAAGGGCCGGGTCGGCAGCCACGAGACCATCGAGGGCCTCGCGGGCGGGGAGGCGAGGGAGTTTCTCGGGCCCCGCTATGCGCAGTTCCGGGACGAGGTCGACTTGGTGCGCGGAGCCAGTCCCCGATTCGATCTTGCGCATTACCGCGCCGGCCGGCAGACTCCGGTGTTCTTCGGCTCGGCGGTCAACAATTTCGGCGTGCGCGAGCTCTTGAGCTCCTTCGTGGAGCATTCGCCCGGGCCGCTGCCGCGCCCGACTCTGCAGCGCATCGTCGAGCCGACCGAGCCCAAACTCACCGGTTTCGTCTTCAAGATCCAGGCCAACATGGATCCCGGTCATCGCGATCGCATTGCGTTCATGCGTCTGTGTTCCGGGCGCTATGTGCGGGGCATGCGCCTGCATCACGTCCGCCTCGACAAGGACGTGCGCATCGCCGACGCCCTGACCTTTCTCGCGGCCGACCGCAGCCAGGCCGAGGAGGCGTTTGCAGGCGACATCATCGGCCTGCACAACCACGGCACGATCAACATCGGCGACACGTTCACCGAAGCCGAGAATCTCACCTTCACCGGTGTGCCGAATTTCGCGCCCGAGTTGTTCCGGCGGGCGGTGCTGAAGGATCCGCTGCGCATGAAGGCGCTGCAAAAAGGCCTGTCGCAGCTGTGCGAGGAGG
The DNA here is from genome assembly GCA_037445285.1 of Nevskiaceae bacterium. GTDB lineage: Bacteria > Pseudomonadota > Gammaproteobacteria > Steroidobacterales > Steroidobacteraceae > Bog-1198. The sequence goes on from JBBIKV010000013.1 coordinate 26,182, forward strand.
GCGCGACCCAGCTGTTCAAGCCGCTTCGCAACAATGACCTGATCCTGGGCGCGATCGGTCAGCTGCAATTCGAGGTGGTCGCGTTTCGCCTGCAGGACGAGTACGGCGTCCAATGCGTGTTCGAACCGATCAACGTGGCGGTGGCCCGATGGGTGCGCCTGGCCGACGAAAAGCGCCTGGCGGAGTTCCGGCAGAAGGCTTACGACAATCTGGCGGTCGATCACGCCGGGGAGCTGGTGTATCTGGCGCCCACCCGGGTCAATCTCGGTCTGATCGAGGAGCGCTGGCCCGAGATCACGTTCATGAAGACCCGCGAGAACCTCGCGGCCTGAAGCGGCGCACGCCGGCGATGAAGCGGGCGGCGGACGTTCGCGGGACCTCGCGCGAGTAGCGCAGGTCCGAATAGCGCCGGCACAAGTCGCCGACGGCGGACGCGAGGTCGGGACGACGCGCGGCGACGCGGGCGGCGAAGTCCTCCGCGCCTTCTTGGGCCGCGCGCGCGAGGCCGACCGCCTTCAGGCGGCGGCACAGCGTGGCGTAGGCGCGCCCCACGCGGTCGCGCGGGCGAACGACCAGTTCCCGCCGAACCTGCCAGGTCAACCAACCCATCCCCGCGATGAGGCAGGCGGCGAGCACGAGCGCGAGCTTTTGTCCGTCGGGTTCCGGGATGTGCAGCAAGCCGAGGAGCTTTTCCTGGGAACTCTCGTCGAAGCCCAGGATGCGTTCGCGCCACAGCGTGCGCAGGGCGTCGAGGCGCAGCCGCGTGTCGGTGAACCACGGGGTGCGCTGCTGCCAGCGGCTGGTCAACGGCCGGTTTGCAGACACGATGTCGGTCGATCCTGGCTCGACCCGCTCGGGCGCAATCATCGAGGTGGGATCGACCCGCAGCCAGCCGTGGCCGTCGATCCACACCTCGTCCCAGGCGTGAGCGTCGCTTTGGCGCAAGATCCAATAGTGGGCGAAGCGGTTGAAGGTGCCGCCGTGATATCCCGTCACGATGCGGGTGGGGATCCCGGCCGCCCGCGTCAGGGCCGCAAAGGCCGAGGCGTAATGCCCGCAGAATCCTCGACGGCTGTCGAACAGGAAGCCGTCCACGGAGTCCGCGGCGAGCCGCGGCGGCTGCAGCGTGTAGTAGAACGCCTCGGTGTGGAACATGTCGAGCACGGCATGCACATACTCCAGATCATCGGGGTGCGACGCCCGCATCGCCTGCGCCAGGCGCATCGAGCGGGGGTTGCGGCCGGCCGGCAGGCGTGTGTCGCGCCGGCGCAGGTCGCTGCCGAGCGGTTCGGACGCCTCGACATGCCCATGGGAGGTCGCGGCGACGTCGATCGGCTGAGTCACCGCGCGGGTTCGCATCAGCATGTAATCGTCCGTCAGGTAGGTCCCGCCGGTGTCCCAGTGCGAGGGCCAGTCGAGCGCGAACACCCAGTCGTGATGATTGGGTTCGAGGCTGACGACGTAGTCGTAGCCAGGACCGGTGAACCGCAGCGGCTGGGGGTGCGATCGGGGCGAGGCCGTTCGACTCCACGAGCGGCCGTCGAAGTCGTGCAGCACCGGGCCCCGCCAGTAGAGCTCCTGCGGCGGCGGCGTGGTCCCGGTGAAGCGCACGCGGAATGCGACCTCGTCGGACATCGCCAGATCGGTGATGTCGCCGGGGCTCATGGTGTCGCTCAAGCCCGAGGTGGCACCGCCTTCGTCCTCCGGGAGCTGCCACAGCGGGCCGCCGAACCGCGGAAAGAATAGCCAGCAGGCCATGGCTATCGGGATCGACTGGACCAGTAGCCGGCCGGCTTCGCGCAGGCGGGTGCGCCGCTGCCCGGGAAGCGGCGCCATCGTGAGGCGCAGCTGCGTCGATGTCGTCAACCAGGAGACGGCGATGAGATAGCCGAACAGCAGGAAGGATTCGCCCTGCAGCAGCATCGCGAGGCTCAGGAAATAGATGATCATGGCGATTACGTGCAGATCGCGCCGCGTGCGCGACTCCAGCACCTTCAAGCCCGCCACCAGGCCGAGCAGGGCCGCACCGGCGGACAACCCGTTGAAGGTGCGAAACTGCAGGAAAAGCAGGCCGATCGCGACCACGGAGACGACGAGCCGCAGGCTGCGCGGCGGCGCATCGGCGCCCTGCGCGGCGCGGCCGAGGCGAATGGCCAGGGCGGCCGCCACGGTGGCGAGCACCCACGGCGGGAATGTCGTGACGCCGGCCAGCAGGGTGAGCGCGAGGCATGCCGAGATCCAGGCCAGTTCCTCGAAGCTGGCGCGCTCGGCGGCGCCGGCCGGAGCGCTCACGCGACTCCCCGGGACGCGGGCGCGCCGGTCACGGACGGGTACGCCGCCAGTGCCCGCAGGCAGGCGGTGCGGTGCGCGGCACCGCGTGCGGGGGGGATCTCCGTGCCGGGCAGTCGCAGGCCGTAGGGGCGCTGCGCCGACTCGCCGTCGAGCACCCAGCGGCACAGCTGGGACAGCCGCACCTCCTGCTCCATGCCGCTGAGCATCGACCAATCCAGCCACTCCGGCTGCGCGGCGAGCCCGGCGTAACTGCGCACCGCCGGTTCGCCGCCGCGCGCCAGCACCTTCCAAGCCATGTGTTTCAAGGGTATGCCGGCCGCGTAGCCGCGCAGTCCCGCAAAGTCCTCGTCGCCGCGCGAATCCGACGGCGAGGCGGTGCCCGCGGCCGCCGCGGTTCCGGGTAAGGCGAGCTCCCCGCGGGGACTGGGCGCCGCATAGGCCGCGAGCGGCGCCTGCACATAGGTCCAGGCGCGAAACCAACCGAACGGATAGCGCGTGCGCAACTCGAAGCGCTCCAGGCGGGTCACGCCGCGCCGCGAGACCCGCACGCTCACGGCCGCGTCGTCGTCGCCGGCAGCCCGCACGCTCTGCATCGTCGACGCACCGGCGCAGCGGATCTCGATGTCATACCGCGCGACGCCGGCATCGTTGTGCAGTCGAAAGTCGAAGCGCGCGTCCCCGCCGGCGAAGGCATCGGCTTCCGGCGTGACGTCGACGCGCAGCCCCAGCAGGTTCCGATGACAGTGGTGCATGGCGACGAGCGCCAGACTCGTCAGCAGGAAGCCGAAGGCCAGGCCGAGGTTGCTGTTGTAGTTGAGGCCCGCGAGCAGCATCGCCGCGAGCAGCAGCCCGAGGGCGATTCCGAAGCGCGTCGGGAGGATGTAGATCCGGCGGCGATCGATGGTGATCGGCAGGCCATCCCGGCCGTGCCGGCGGGCGGCCCAGCCGGTCAGGCGCCTGACCGCTGCCTGCCGCATGCGCTTCAACCGCCCGAGCCTCTCAAGGGATGGGCACCGCCTCGAGCACGCGCGCCGACGCCACGCCGCCCGCCTCCCGCCGCAGGCGGTGCTCGACCACCGCGGCGAATACGGCCTGCACGTGCTCCGGAATCACGGCGTCGCGCCCGTCGATCAACGCCCAGGCCCGGGCGGCGCGCAGCAGGCCGATGGCGGCCCGCGGCGACAGGCCGATGCCGGTCGCCGCGGCATGGCGCGTCCGTGCCACGAGCGCCTGGACGTAGTCGAGCAACGCCGGCGCCACGTGGACCGCGAGCACCGCGTGCTGCAGCGTCTGGAGCTCTGCGGCGCCGACCACGGGGATGAGTGAACCGACGAGCTCGCGGCGATCGATGCCGCTCAGGAGTTCCCGCTCGGCGGCCGCGGCCGGGTAGCCCAGATGCACGCGCAGCAAGAACCGGTCGAGCTGGGATTCGGGCAGCGGGAAGGTGCCGGCTTGATCCTGGGGGTTTTGGGTCGCGATCACGAAGAACGGCTCCGGCAGCGCCATCGATTGTCCGTCGAGCGTCACCTGGTGTTCCTCCATCGCCTCCAGCAGCGCGCTCTGCGCCTTGGGCGAGGCGCGGTTGATCTCGTCCGCGAGTACGAGCTGCGCGAATATCGGTCCCCGCTGGAAGCGGAAGGTCCCCGAGTCGCGGTCGTAGATCGAAACGCCGAGCACGTCGGCGGGCAGCAGATCGCTCGTGAATTGGATCCGTTGGAACGACAGGCCGAGGGTTTTGGCGAGCGCATGCGCCAGGGTGGTCTTCCCCACGCCGGGAATGTCCTCGATCAGCAGGTGACCCCGTGCCAGCAGGCAGGCGAGGCAGAGACGCAGCTGCGCGTCCTTGCCGAGAATCACCTGGTTGAGCTGCGCCAGGATGGCGGCGACGTCGCGCGGGGGGGGCATCGACGGCGGCGGACGCAAGGCTAATCGACGCGCAGCGCGTTGACCCGCGCGATCTGGGCGTGCAGCTGCGCGAGCTCCATGCGCAGTTCGTCCACGCGCAGGCGGTCCTTGGCCACCACCTCCGGCGGCGCGTTGCGGACAAAGTCGGCGCTGCCCAGCTTGCCCTCGAGCTTGGCGAGATCGCCCTGCGCCCTGCGCTGACGCTTGGCGAGGCGATCGAGTTCGGCCGTCGGTTCGATCAGCCCCGCCATCGGCACCAGGATTTCGAGAGTCCCAAGAAGCGCCACCGCCGATATGGGAGCGGCCCGGCCGGCCGGCAGGATCAGCGGCGGGATGATGCCCGCGAGGCGGGTGAGATACGGCAGATTGCGACGGGCTCGTTCGATGTCCGCCGGCGCCGCATTTTGCAGGACCACGTCCAGCTTGCGGCTGGGAGCGATGTCCATTTCGCCGCGGATCTGCCGCACGCCGAGGATGAAGTCCATCACCCAGCGCATCTCCGGTTCCGCCTGCAAATCCGCGTGCGACGCATCGGACAAGGGATAGGCGCTTTGCATGATGGTGTCGCCGCCGACGCCGGCATCCACTCGCACGCGCTGCCAGATCTCTTCGGTGATGAACGGCGCCAGCGGATGCAGCGCACGCAACAGCGCCTCCAGTGTGAGAATGAGGGTGCGGCGGGTGCCGCGCTTTTCGGCGGCGCTCGCCTCGTCGGAGAACAGGACGGCCTTCGACAGTTCCAGATACCAGTCACAGTATTCGTGCCACGTGAAGTCGTAGAGCGCGTTCACGACCCCGTCGAGCCGGTACTCCGTGAATCCGGTCTCCACGCGCGAGAGCGCGGCCGCCAGGCGGGAACGTATCCAGCGGTCGGCGAGGCTCAGCACCGCGCCCTCCGCCGCGAGATCCTGCCCCTCCACGTTCATGAGCACGTAGCGCGCGGCATTCCACAGCTTGTTGCAGAAATTGCGGTAGCCCTCGACCCGCGCCATGTCGAAGCGCAGATCCCGGCTCTGCGTGGCGAGCGACGCGAAGCACAGACGCAGCGCATCGGTGCCGAAGGCGGGAATGCCCTGGGGGAATTGCTTGCGGGTGGTCCTGTCGATCGCCGGCTTCATCTGCGGCTGCATCAGTCCGGTGGTGCGCTTCTCGATCAGGGCCTCGAGTGTGATGCCGTCGACGATGTCCAGGGGATCGATCACGTTGCCCTTGGACTTGGACATCTTCTGTCCTTCCTGGTCACGGATCAGGCCATGGATGTACACCTCCCTGAACGGCACGTCGCCCGTGAATTTCAGGCCCATCATGATCATTCGGGCCACCCAGAAAAAGATGATGTCGAAGCCGGTGACGAGCACCGAGGTCGGATAATAGGTGCGCAGTTCGCGCGTCTCGTCGGGCCAGCCCTGGGTGGAGAAGGGCCACAGGGCCGAGGAGAACCAGGTGTCCAGGACATCCTCGTCCTGGCGCAGAACCACCGCGGCGTCGAGGCCGTGATGCGCGCGCGCATCGGCCTCGTCGCGGCCCACGTACCAGCGCCCCTCGGCGTCGTACCAGGCCGGAATGCGGTGGCCCCACCACAACTGCCGGCTGATGCACCAATCCTTGATGTTGCGCATCCATTCGAAGTACACGCCGGCCCAGTTGTCCGGAATGAAGCGGATGCGTCCTTCCTCGACCGCGCGGATCGCCGGTCCGGCGAGCGGCCCGATGTCCACGAACCATTGGTCGGTGAGCAGCGGCTCGAGGATTGCGTGGCTGCGGTCGCCGCGCGGCACGGTCAGTTGATGCGGTTCGATGCGTTCGACCAGCCCCAGGGCCTCGAGATCGGCCACGATCCGGGTGCGCGCGACGGTCCGGTCGAGTCCGCGATAGGCCGCCGGAACGTTCTCGTTCAGCGACGCGTCGGGCGTCATGATGTTGACGACGGCCAGACCGTGCCGTTGACCGACCTCATGGTCGTTGAAGTCGTGTGCGGGGGTTATCTTGACGCAACCGCTGCCGAATGCGGGATCGACGTAGGCATCACCGATGATCGGTATCGTGCGATCCGTCAGGGGCAGGTGCAGCTGCCGGCCGATCAGGTTCCGGTAGCGCTCGTCGTCGGGATGCACCGCGACCGCCGAATCGCCCAGCATCGTCTCCGGCCGCGTGGTCGCGACGACCAGGTGGCCGCCGCCGTCGACCAAGGGGTAGCGCAGGTGCCAGAGGCTGCCCGATTCTTCTTCGGCGACGACCTCGAGGTCCGACAGGGCGGTTTTGAGCACCGGGTCCCAATTCACGAGTCGTTTGCCGCGGTAGATCAGTCCTTCCCGATGCAGGCGCACGAACACCTCGGTGACCGCCCGCGACAATGCAGGATCCATCGTGAACTGATCGCGCCGCCAGTCGACCGATGCGCCGAGCCGGCGAAGCTGGTTCGCGATCAGGCCGCCGGACTTGTGCTTCCACTCCCAGATTCGCTCGACGAAGGCATCCCGCCCGAGATCGATTCGATTTTGACCGGCCGCGTTCAGCTGGCGCTCCACGACCATCTGCGTGGCGATGCCGGCATGATCGGTGCCCGGCTGCCACAGCGTGTCGAAGCCGCGCATGCGCCGGTAGCGGATCAGGGCATCCATGATGGTGTCCTGAAACGCGTGCCCCATATGCAGGGTTCCGGTGACGTTGGGCGGCGGAATGACGATGGAGAAGCTGGGTCCATGACCGCTGGGCGCGAAATATCCGCCGGCCTCCCATCGCGCGTAGATGCGAGACTCGATGTCTGCCGGTGAAAACGCCTTATCCATGCTCAAGGGTCGGTCTCCGGGGGAGTGGTGGACGCCGTGTGTTCGCGCAGGACCCGATCCACCAGTTCCGGCAGCTGCGCCCGCAATTGATCGAAAACCCGCTCGAACAGGGTCGCCTCGATGTCCTTGGTCGCCTGATGGAGCAGCGAGTCCGCCAGATTCAGCGTCTCCGTCACGACGGCCGCATGCACCGCCTTCGCATCGACGAAAGCAAACGGCTGCCCCGGCTGTTCGACCTCATCGGTGAGCACGGGGATGTCGCGGGGATCGTGCGGATCGGCAGTCATGCGTCGGTCAACCGGCCGCGCCGTCGTCCAACCGGTGGGCTTCGACGAGCAGCTTCAGATCGCGGTACGCCTTGAAGCGCTCGCGGCCCAGGCGCCGCCGGTCGTCGTCGGCATCGACGATCTCCGCGATGCGCGCAAACCGCTCCATCCGGGCCGGCAAGCGAGCGCCCAGATTCACCAGCAGATCGGCCGGCCCCACGGACTCCAGATCGGGCGTCAGCTGCACCGGCGCCGGATCCGCAGCACCCGGACGGTGGACGTCGTGGGGTACGAACGAGCGCTCACTGAAGGTCCAAAGCAGTTCGTCGAGCGCCGCGATGTCCCGGGCCCCGTCGGCGCAGACCACGACTTTCAGGTCGCGCAGGTAGGCTTTTTCGGTCAGCCGGCAGGCAAACGTCCACCGCTGCGCCGCCGTCGAACTCTTGAGCACATAGAAGTCGACGCGCTCCGTCATTGCGTGCCGGCGCGGTGGATCAGGAAGTCGACGAGCAGCGGCACGGGCCGGCCGGTGCTGCCCTTGTGTGCACCGCTGAGCCAGGCGGTTCCCGCCACGTCCAAATGCGCCCACCGCAGATCCTTGGCGAATTTCGAGAGGAAGGATGCCGCCGTGCAGGCCCCGCCCTCGCGGCCACCCACATTGGCGATGTCCGCGAAGTTGCTCTTCATTTGTTCGACGTATTCTTCGCCGATCGGCATCGCCCAGGCGCGATCGTCCGCGCGGACGCCGGCCGCGGCGAGTTCGCCCGAGAGTGCCTCGTCGTTGCTCATCAGGCCGCTGAAGTGGTTGCCGAGGGCGATGATGCAGGCGCCGGTCAATGTCGCGACGTCGATGACCGCCGCCGGTTTGAAACGCCGGCTGTAGGTGATCGCGTCGCACAAGACGAGCCGGCCTTCCGCGTCCGTGTTGAGGATTTCCACGGTTTGGCCCGACATCGAGGTGACGATGTCCGCGGGCTTGACGGCGCCGCCGCCGGGCATGTTCTCGCAGGAGGCGATGATGACCACCAGATTGATGGGCAGCTGGAGTTCGGCGACCGTGCGCAAGGCGCCGAGCACGGCGGCAGCCCCGCTCATGTCGAACTTCATCTCGTCCATGGCCGGGGGATCCTTGAGCGAAATGCCCCCTGAATCGAAGGTGATTCCCTTGCCGACCAGGCAGATGGGCGCGACGTTCTTTTTTGCACCGCGGTATTCGCACACGATCAGCCGCGGCGGCTGGTCGGAACCCTGCGTGACCGCGAGGAATGCGCCCATCTTGAGCGCCTTGATGCCGGCCTCATCGACCACCTTGGTGGTGACGTGCGGCCACTGCTTCGCCAGCTGTTGTGCACGCTTCCCGAGATACACCGGGGTGCAGATGTTGGGCGGCAGGTTGCCGAGATCGCGGGCGAGCGCGACGCCGCCGCCGAGGGCCGCGCCCACCCTGAGTCCGTCGGCCGCGGCCTTCTCCTCCCGCCCATTCTCGGTCACGAATTTCAGGGTCTTCAAGCGGGACGCTTTGGGCTTGGGCGCGGTCTTCAGGTCGGGGACCTGGTAGGCGTGCACGGCGAACACCTCCGCGGCGATTCGTGCCCGGTACGGGACATCGAGGTCTCTGACCGGCTCGAGTCCGAGGTAGAGCGCGGCCTCGGCTGCGCCGGTCTTGCCGAGCGCCTGAGCGGCGGCCAGCAGCGCCTTGCGGTACTGTTTGCGGCCGAATCCGCTGCGCGAACCCAGTCCGATCAACAGAACCCGGGCCGCCGCCGCACCGGCCGGCAGCGGCAGCAGCAGGGAATCACCCAATTTGCCGGCAAAGTCACCGGACTTGTGCAGGTTGCCGATGAGATTTCCGAGCTGCATGTCGAGATGCCGTGCGGCCACGCCCGGATCGCCCTGCTCATAGATGCCTACGACGGCGCAATCGGCGCTGTCGCGCGCCTTGAAATCGACGATGGCCTTGAATTCCATATCCTTAGACTCCGTTTGATCCATGACAGGGATGCTCGTTTGGGCCAAATAGTTTACTAGATTATTGGTAAGGCTCTAAGCTCGCTGCCATGAAATGGACCATCCAACGCTACGTGCTTCGGGAAGTGGTGCAGACCTGGCTGGCCGTGACGGGGGTTTTGGTGGCCATTCTGGTCGCGAACCAGCTGTCCAGGGTGCTCGGTCAGGCGGCGGACAACCAGTATGGACGACACGTGGTCGCCGAGTTGATCGCGCTCGGCGCGATCATGAATCTCTCGGTCATCGTCCCGGTCGGCTTGCTGCTCTCCGTGGTGCTGTCGCTGGGGCGGCTGTACCACGACAGCGAGGTGGCCGCCCTGCAGGCCTGCGGATTTTCGCCCGTGCGGCTGCTGGCGCCATTGTTCTGCTTTGCGGCGGTGATTGCCCTGGGGCTCGCCTGGCTGTCCTTCGTGCAGGTGCCCCGCGCCGACCAACAGGTGCAGCTGATCCGCAGGTCCGCCATCAAGGAGGCGCAGTTCGGACAATTGGACGCCGGTCGCTTCCGTTCATTCAGCGGCGGCGATGCGGTGTTCTATGCCGAGAGGGTCGACAAGGACGGAATACTGCACAATGTATTCGTGCGCCGCGAAACCGCCGGGCGGATCGAAGTGGCTCTCGCCGAGACGGCAACCTATTCCAAGGGAGCCTCCGGAATGCATTTCGTCACGCTGTTCAACGGCCGCCGCTACGAGGGCGTGCCCGGCCGCAATGACTTCCGGATCATCGAATTCCAGGAGCATGGGATTCCGATCGCGACGCCGGCGGATGTGGCCGGTCCGCTGGATCCCGACACCAAACCGACGCGCGCATTGTGGGGCACCCATTCCGCGTCGGACATCGCCCAACTGCAGTCCCGAGCGTCCAGTCCGTTGATGGCACTGGTGCTGACCCTGGTCGCGGTGCCGTTGAGCCGGCTGCGCCCCCGGCAGGGTCGTTACGCTCGGGTGGGCTTCGCCATCATGGTGTATTTCGTCTATTCGAACCTCCTGTCGGCGGTGAAGGTCTGGCTGGAGAAGGGCGAGTTGTCGCCGGCGTTCGGCGTCTGGTGGGTGCACGCGTCCGTCCTGCTGCTCGGCCTGTATCTCGTCCACCGCGAGCAGAACACGGCATGAACACCCTCGACCGATACCTCTATCGCACCGTGATGAGCTACGCGGGAATGGCCATGGGAGTGCTGTTGACGCTGGGCGCACTGTTCCTGTTCATCGGCCAACAGGGCGACATCGGCGTGGGCAACTACAGCGCCGGCGAGGCCTTTTTGTTCACGTTCTTCAATCTACCGGAGCAGGCGTTCGAACTGCTGCCGATCGGCGCCATGATCGGCGCCCTTATGGGCTTGGGGCATCTGGCGTCCGGCAGCGAGTTGGTGGTGACGCGCGCGTCCGGCGTATCCGTGTGGCGCATCGCGTGGCCGGTGGGCCTGGCGGGGTTCACGCTGGCACTCATCATGGCCGGAATCGGCGAATATGTCGCACCGCCCCTGGCCCAACTGGCCAAGCGCGAGAAGACCACCAGCAAACTGGCGGACATCAGCTTTGCCGGCTCCAGCGGCGCCTGGGTCAAGGACGGCAACCTCATCCTGCGGGTGCAAAGCGGCGAAGTCGATCAGGCGTTCGGCGGAGTGTCGATGTTCGAGTTGAACGGCGCGACCAAGCTGTCGTCGGTGAAGCACGCGGAGCGCATATCCGTCGCCGATCCCGGCCACTGGCGCCTGCACAATGTCGCGACCACGCATTTCGGCGATCGGCACATCGACAGCCGGACCGTGCCGGAAGCCACGATGAGTTCGGCGGTGAATCCGGATTTTCTGGGGCTGGCGGCCACGGACCCCGATCTCCTCACGCTGCGCGGGCTCGCCTCCTACATCGATCATCTGCGGCGCAATCATCTCGGCACCGCGCCCTATGAAATCGGATTCTGGTCGCGCATCGCGCGCCTGTTCGCGGTGATCGTCGTCACCCTCCTAGCGCTGCCGTTCGTGTTCGGCCCGTTGCGCACGACGGGGGCGGGCGCAAGGACGGTGATCGGGGTGCTGCTCGGCGTCGTCTTCTTTCTGATCACCGGCATGGTCGAGAAGGGCGGTCAGCTGTTCGGCGTGGATCCCATCGTGGTCGGATGGCTGCCGACCGCGGTCATCGGCATTTGCACGGTGGTGGCGATCTCAAGAACGCGATAGGTGAACGACGCGGGTTTTCGACAAGCGGTCGTGCAAGGCGAGGCGCTCCGGATCGAGATACAACCAGAGCACTCCGAGCGCGGCGGGGGTCCACGCGACGATCGCCCAGACGAAACGCAGCAGCGCCGCCCTGAATCCCAGGGGACGACCCCGGTCGGTGACGGCCCGCAGACTCCATGCCCGCATTCCCAGCGTCTGACCGCTGCGGGTCCAATTGAGAACGTAGTACCCGGCGATCGCGGCGCCGAGCACCCCACGGTAAAGGTATGCCCCGGGGCCGAGCGTTTCCGGCAGAATCGCCTGATTGGTGATCACCACCGGCACGAACGTGATGATCATGAGAATCGCGGCCAACAAAAAGCCGTCGTAAATCAGCGCGGCAAACCGCCTGCCGAACCCCGCGCTGGTGCCGCTGGTCACGGCGCCGGGGCGGGCGCGGTTTTCTTGGCGGCGGCCGGCGGTCCTGTCGCCTCCGGCGAGGGGCGCGGGGCCGGCGATGGGCGCGGCGCCGGCCGGGTCTTGACCGCGAGAGTCTCCTTCGGGACCAGCAGTTGCTCCAGGGGCTTGAAAATCGCGTCGTAGCGGTAGCTCGCGATCTCGAAGGCGCGTCCGGCGGCTTTGGCTGTGAGTGCGGCGTTCTTCGTCGCTTTCAGCTGGATCCAATGCTTGTCGCCGGCAACGACACCCACTATCGTGATGATGTTGCCGTCCGTCAGCGTCACGACCGCCTGCGACGGGTGACCGAAATCGATGCCGTCGGCGGCCGCCACATCCTCGGCCGTCATGTTGGAGAACTCGCCGGCCGTCGGGGCGAGTGCGTGTGCGTCCAGGGGCTTGCGGCCCGGCGGTACGCCGTCCAAGCTGAACGATCCGTCTGCGGGATTCAGGCGATGCAGTGCGTATCCGGTCCCGGCGGCCGGTTTGACGTCGATTCCCTGGATCAGCGCAGCCGGTACGTCCATCAACTTCGAATCGATCCAGAAGCGGGGTTCGGTTTCCAGCGTGACGGCGGGCTCCACCGAATAACTCTGGTTCTCTCCCGTCCGCCGCACGAAAGTGCCGGCACCCGCCGGCTTGCCGATGATGACCGAGTGTTTGGTGCCGCCTTGCACCACGGTGATTTCGGCGCCCGACGCGTCGGGCCGCGAGGGGTCCTCCACGCCGATGACCGGGAATTGCGCCGGGTTGCCGGTTTTCTCCTCGACGATCCGCGCATCGCGCAGCGCGAGGAGCAGCCGGCGCAGCTTGGCGACGTCCGCCGGGTAGTCGGCGCGTTCGGCCACGGTCCATCCGGCCTTCGTCCGGTGCACGGTCACGGAGGGTGACGGGCCGCCCTTGCGCACGGTCATGGCGCTCACCGCATCGAGATCGCCGGCGAGCGAGGGCATCAGCGCCACTCCGGGTTCCTCGTGGATTTGATTGCGAGGCACGCTGACGAACAGACCCGCCGCGACCGCCGCGACCGCGGCGATCACCAACAGGGTGAAGCGATGGGTGTTCATGCGGCGCCCGCCCCCCGCGCGCGGCGGCGCCTGCGCAGGGCCAGTACGACGCCCCCGGCGAGCGCCACGATCAACGGGGCGACCGCAATGTTGATGATCTTGAGCCGGGAATCGAGCCGATCGATGTCGACGTTCAAGCCGCGCTGGGTCTCGCGCAATTCCTTGCGGGCCCGGGCCTTCTCGGCGGTGAATCGCTTCAACTCGCTTTCCTGTTCCGGCGACAGCATGAGCGAGGCCTGATCGTTGCGCTTCGCCTGCAGGTCGCTCAATTTGGCCTCGGTTTGCTTGAGTTCGGCCTGCAGCTCCAGGGCCTTGCTGCGCAGGCGGTCGTCCGCCTGATGCCTCAACGCCTCCACGCGCTCGAAGGGCCGGGAGAAGCTGGCACGGCCACGGATGCTGATGAGGGCGCTGCTGCCGCTCAAATTGTCGAGAATGTTGGCGACGAAATCGCCGTTGTTCGCAAACGCCTGTGCGATGCGCTGGCCGAGCAGCTCGCGGGTCTGCACCCACATGTAATCCATCAGCAGATCGGTGTCCGCGACGATGACGATGTGCGCGGGTTTGACCGATTTCGCGAGATGTGCGAGGGGCGGTCCCGACGCCATCTTCGCGTCCGCCGGCAGGCCTTGCGGAAACGCGGAGTCGACGGGTCCCGTCACGCGGGCCGCCAGCGTGTAGCGGGCGCCGGTGGGCTTGAATCCGTCGCGCAGAGTCGCGGGGTCGGTCAGCGCATTGAAGCGTTCCGCGGGCAGGGGGGCGGCGCTCGTCGAGCTCAGCAGCAAAGGCTCGAAGGTGGTCTTCGCCCCGGCGCGCGGCGCCAGCGAGCCCACGGTCGCCATGTTGATGATGTCGAGCGATGCGGTCACGACATCCTTGGGATCCATGTCGGCATGGTGCAAGCCGAGGATCCCGATGTGCCGCGTGGGCGGGGATTGCATGCTCGAGCGCACTTCGAGGCCGAGCGACAGGTCGCCGATCACCTTGCCCGCGTCGAAATTCACCCCCCACGCGGAGAGCAGCGGCTCGAGCGTCGAGGCGTGATTCGCCGCCGCGCCCGCGAGCGGGTTGGACGGGTCCTGTCCGCTGGTGTCCGCGCCGGAGTCCGGGTCGACGAAGGCGAGCAACTTGCCGCCACGCATCACGTATTGATCCATGGCGTACAAGGTCTTGGGCGGAAGGTTCTTCGGGTGGACGACCATCAGCACGTCCACGTCCTTGTCGATGTGATCCACGTCGAGGGCGACCGTGCGCAGGGTGAAAATCTGTTCGAGTTGCGCAAGCATGGGCCATTCGTCGCCCATCTGTCCGGTCATCGGGTCGAAGCGACCCTGCATCGGGAGCGACGTCATGAGCCCGATCACCGGCTTCTTCGGCGTTCCGAGCTCGTGAATGAGCTTCGCGACGTCATATTCGAGAAATTCCTCGCGGTCCGCCTGAAAACTCGGCAGCACGGAGCGGCCGTCGGTCGAGTTGGTCCCGGCCAGGCCGAAATACAGCGGATCGTCCCCGCCCGTGTGCAGGGACTGCAGCCCAAGCTCCGCCGCGCGATCCTCATCCTCCGAGAAGGGCTGCGGATCGACGATGCGCAATCGCACCTTGCCGCCCGAGCGTGCGGCGATCTCCTCGAGAAACTCCCGCACGCGGTTGGCGTACGGCAGGATGAGCGGCGACTGCTTGGCCGCCGCGTCGCGCGAGAAATAGAAATACAGGTTGACCGGCTCCGTGAGCTCCGCCAGGACCTGCCGCGTGCCGGGCGTCAGCGTATAGAGCTTGTTCTGCGTCATGTCCAGACGCATGCCGCGCAATCCCGCGTTCGACAGCATCACGACCCCCAAAAAGAGCACGGCGAGCGCGACCAGACCGCCCACGCCGAAGCCGGTTCTTCGCCAACGATTCACGTTCACCTATTCCGCCTTTTTCATGTCGAGCACCAGCGCAGTGGCCGTCAGCCAGAAACCGATCAGCGCCGCGAAATACACCACGTCGCGCAAATCGATCACCCCCTTGGAGATGGCATCGAAGTGCGTGAAGAAACTCAAGGAAGCGATGGCATCGACCACGGTCTGCGGCAGGACACCGCGGACGAAATCCAGGACCAGCGGAAAGCCGGCGAGCAGAAACACGAAACCGACCACCGCCGCGGTGATGAAGGCGATCACCTGATTGCGCGTGGCCGCGGAAAGACACATGCCGATGGACAGGAACCCGCCGGCCATCAGGAAGCTGCCCACGTAGGCCGCGATGATCGCGCCGTTGTCCGGTTGCCCCAGGTAGTTGACCGTGATCCACACGGGAAAGGTCAGCGACAGGGCGATGCCCGCAAAGCACCAGGCGGCGAGAAATTTTCCCACCACGGCCTGCCACAGCGTGATCGGCAGCGTCATCAGGAGTTCGATGCTGCCGCTGTTGCGCTCCTCGGCCCACAGACGCATGGAAATGGCCGGAATGAGCACGAGATACAGCCAGGGGTGCCAGCGGAAAAAGGGCTGCAGATCTGCCTGGCCGCGCTCGAACAGCCCCCCCACCTGGAAGGTGAACACCGCGGCCAGCACCAGAAACACCACGATGAACACGTACGCCAACGGCGTCGCGAAGTAGCTGCGCAATTCGCGCCGAAACACCACCATGACCTTGTTCAAACGGGCGCTCCTGCAGTGACGGCCGCCGGCGCCGGGCCGCGCGGATGCGGTTGGGTCAGCGACCGGAACACCTCGTCGAGCCGTCCGGCTTCGAGGTGCAGTTCGGGGACGTCCCAATCGAATTTGGCGATGACCGCGCTCACCGCGGGCAGGGCGTTGGCCCCCGCCCGCGGCACCGCCGTCAGCCGCAGATCGCGCTCATTCGGTTCGACCGCGGCGACTTCCGGCAACGCGGCGATTTCGCGCGCGGCCGCCGCAAAGTGCTCGGGCCTGTCGAAGCGCAGGCTGACGGCGTGATGGTAGCGCGAGCGCGCTTCGAGGGCGCCCGGAGTCTCGTCGGCGACGATACGCCCGTGCGCAATGATGATGGCGCGGGTGCAAACCTCGTGCACTTCCTCCAGGATGTGGGTGGAGACGATGACCAGTTTGTCCTTGCTGAGTTCATTGATGAGACGCCGGACCTCGTGCTTTTGATTCGGGTCGAGGCCGTCGGTCGGTTCGTCCAGGACCAGCACCTGGGGATCGTGGATGAGCGCCTGGGCCAGGCCGACCCGGCGTTTGTAACCCTTGGACAACGTGTCGATGACCTGATCGATGACCGGCCCGAGCGCCAGGCGGTCGATCACGATGTCGCGCCGTTCGCGCCGCCGGGGGCCGCGGAGGCCGCGCAAATCCGCGACAAAATCCAAGAATTCGGCCACGGTCATCTCCCCGTAGCTCGGCGCGCCTTCCGGCAGGTAGCCCATGCAGGATTTGGCCGCCACCGGCGCCTGTTCGATGTCGTGTCCGCAGACCGTGACCTGTCCGGCCGAGGGCGCGATGAAGCCTGCGATCATGCGCATGGTCGTGGATTTGCCGGCGCCGTTGGCGCCCAAAAACCCCAGGACCTCGCCGGGTGCGACCGTGAAGCTCAGGTCATCGACCGCGAGCTTGCCGCCATAGCGTTTGGATAAGTGTTTCGTCGTAATCATGGGCGCCTTGGAGCGTGGATCGACCTGGAAGGTTCCGTAAATTTTTCAAGGGCGGAGCGCGCCGCTCAGGCACGCATCAGCCGCGACCGGCCTTCTTGTCGATGACCGCTTTATTATCTTTGAGTATACGGCGAACGTCGGTCAAGTGCGGGCGGTCCGCCATGCCCGCGATGATCTCGGCCAGTTCGTACCACTTGCGGCCCCATTGCACCAGGCGGGCGGCGTCGGCGATCACCTGCTCGCGGGCCGCCGCAGACGGTCCCGACGGTCCGCGCGCCGGAATGGATTCCTCCGTCAGGGTCGGAGGCTCCGGGGTCGACGCGCCGGGCGCGGGGCTGGTGCGCTCCGAGCGTGCGACCTTCGCGGTTCCGGCCGACATCGGTGGGCGCGCCTGGCCTCCCGGGAGACGGGGCATTTCCCGGGTACCGCTCGCCTCGATGGACGAGACCGTTGGCGGGTTCTGCGTCACCGCCGCCGGCGGGACTCGCTCGCTGGCCGGGTCGGCCAGCGGGATGAAGCGTTCGATATGCTCGGACCCGACGAGATTGGCGAGAAAGGTCATCAATTCGAGCGAGTCGGAGAACGTGGCATCGCCCGTCTTGATCCGCTCCTGTATCTGGCTCTGCAGGGCCAGCGCCTTCTGTCGGGCAAGGTCGATGATCCAGCGGCTCGGCCGCTGATGTTCGGGCCAGGGCTGGATGGTCGAGTAGGCGTCGCTGTCGAGCGCGGAATACTTGACGTGCAATTCGAGACTCGCAAGCCATTTTCCGATTAAATCCAGCAATCGTTGATCGGCGGGTGTTGCCATGCGTGCAGCTCCAGGGAGCACCCTAAACGAAGCGCCGGCCGATGGCCAGCGGCACCCCGCCGTCATGGATTGCGCCGGGCGGTACCTCGTCATCACCGGTCGCGCTAGACTGCCGCGCATGTGCGGCATTGTCGGAATCATCGGATCGAGGGCGAGCGGAGCCACGGCGCAGCTCATGGCGCAGCGCCTGCGTCATCGCGGACCCGACGGCGAGGGCCTGTGGAGCGCGCCGGGCGCCGTGCTTGCCCATCGCCGGCTGTCCATCCAGGATTTGACCGAAGGTGGCCGCCAACCCATGGTGCTGGGGCCGCTCGTTCTCACGTACAACGGTGAAATCTACAACCACGAGCATGTGCGTCAGCGCCTCCAAGGGCCGTGGCATTCCAGCGGCGATACCGAAACTCTACTACACCTGCTTGCCGAATGCGGACCGGCCGGGTTGGACAGGGTGGCCGGCATGTTCGCCTTCGGCCTATGGGACGAGTCGTCGCGGCGCCTGCTGCTGGTCCGCGACCGGGTGGGCATCAAGCCGCTGTACTATCAACTGCTGCCGGACGGCATCGCGTTCGCCTCGGAACTGAAGGCGCTGCTGGTGCTGGGTCAGCCGGCGATCGATCGCAGCGCAATCCGCGATTTCCTGTTCCATGGCTACATACCCGCGCCGAAGACCATTTTCGAGGGGATTGCCAAGCTGCCGGCCGGCCACAGCCTGACGTGGGAGGACGGCCGTGTGCGCATCGAGCGCTATTGGCATCCGCGGACCGAGATCGTGCAGAGGAGCGCCGACGACACGCTGCGTCAGCTGGATGCGCTGCTGCACGAGGTGGTCCCGGCCCACACCCTGTCGGACGTCCCGGTCGGGGTGTTCCTGAGCGGCGGCATGGATTCGGCGCTCACGACCTATTACCTCGACGCTCCACGCACCTTCAGTCTGGGGTTCGACTCGCCGGAACGCTCCGAACTGGCCGCGGCGCGCCGCGTCGCAGCCCATTTGGACACCCGGCACACGGAGATGACCGCACACACCGGCGATTTCGCCGCCGCCCTCGAGGCGATGCCGCGTCTGTTCGACGAGCCCTTCGGAGACAGCGCCGCCTGGTCCAATTATTTGATCGCCCAATTCGCGTGCCGCGAAGTCACGGTGGCGCTGAGCGGGGAGGGTGGCGACGAGATCTTCTGCGGCTACCCGCGTTACTGGTCGAAGATCGGCGCGCGTTCGAATTTTTTCAACCGCACGCTCGCGGACATCCTGCCGCCCCTGACGCGGCTGGCCTCCTCCATGCAGCGCCATGGAGCCGTGGGGTTGCCGGCCTACGCGGCGGCGCTGGGGGGGGTCGCCCCGGTTCAGGCCGACGCGTTGCTCGCGGACGGGTGGCAGGAGCGCGGTTATGACTACCTGTGGTTCCATCGACAGTTTTGGCGCGAGGGAATGGCGCCCCTGGCGCAACTGCGCTGGCTCGACCTCAACACCGCGCTGGCGGAGGGGCTGTTGACCAAAGTGGACCGGACCAGCATGGCGCATTCGCTCGAAGTGAGGCCGCCCTTGTTGGATCATCGTCTGGTGGAGTTCATGCTGAGCGTCGATCCGGACCTGCTCGTCGATCAACACCGGCGCCGCGGCAAGCTCTTGGTCCGGCGGCTGATGGAGCCGCGCCTGCCGCAGGGGCATCTCGACCGGCCGAAGTCCGGCTTCGGTCTGCCGGTGCATCGCTGGTTGCGTCGCCATCCCGAGGTCCTGCAGGGCGCCGTGGCACGTCTCATGGAGCGCGGTGTGCTGCGCCGGTCCGTGAGCACGGAGTTTCGCAGGGCCTGGTACTTGTTGGTGCTCGATCGATGGTTCGCCGCCTTTGAGTGACGAACCGCCGCGCCTCCTGTTCGTTCCGGTGTCCGGACGGTTCGGCATGGGCGAGTACGCGCGCGCCCTCGCCCTCGCGCAAGGGGCACAGGCGCGCTGGCCCGGGGCGGCGATTCAATTCATGTTGAGCCGGGAGGCTCCTTATGCCGGGGGCTGCCCGTATCCGGCAATCCTGCTCGATTCCTCGCCGACGTTCCACTCCGCCGCCGTGATCGGCGTCGTGCGGAACTTTAGGCCCGATGCGGTGATCTTCGACAATGCCGGCCGCACGGCGCAGTTGCGCGCGGCGCGGCGTGCCGGGGCGCGCGTGGTGTACGTCAGCGCGCGCCGGCGCCAGCGCCGCAAGGCCTTCCGACTGAGCTGGATGGCGCTGATCGACGAACACTGGATCGCGTATCCCGAATTCATTGCCGGCTCGCTCGGTTTGTGGGAACGGATGAAACTCCGCCTGATGCGCCGTCCGAGGGTGCGCTATCTGGACGTGGTGCTGGCGCGAGCCGCGTCGCCGTCCCGCAGCGGGACGGCGGTGCCCGCATCGACGGACGGCTACGTGCTCGTCGTGCCGGGCGGGGGAACGGGTCATCCGGGTGATGCCGATGCGCCCGAACGGTTCCTCGATGCCGCCCGGCAGATCGCGGCGGCCGGTGTGGATGTGGTCTGCGTGGGAATGTCCGCGCGCGCCGAAGCACCGGGCACCGCCGCACCGGGCGCCGCCGCGCCATTGGCGCCACGCCTGCGGATCGCCGGTCGTGTGCCGCAGCCGGAGCTGGCCGGGTTGATGCGCGGCGCCCGTCTCATCGTCACCAACGGCGGATCGACCCTGCTGCAGGCGATCGCGAGCGGCAAAGCCTGCATCGGCGTGCCGGTGGCGCAGGATCAGGCGGCGCGCGTGCAGCGTTGCGTCGCTGCGGGAGTGGCGGTCGCCGCTCCGCTCGATGCGGCCGCCATCGCGCGGACCGCGGCGCTGCTGTGGCGGGACGGCGGTCGATTGGATGCGCTCGGCGGCCGGGCGATCGCCCTTGGTCTCGTGGATGGGGTCGACATCGCCGTGCGCGCACTGGCGGCGCTGCTGGCAACGAAATAGAGGTTGGCCGACCGATGCCGAACGCCCTGCTGCTCGGATACGATCTCGACCAACCCTCTTTCCGGCATCGCATGCGCAGCATCGTCGGACCGTTGGAGGCGGCGGGCTGGGGCGTGCGCACCGAGCGCTTTCCGAGCGGACGCTATGGATGGCGGACGTGGGAGCGGCGCGGATTGCTGCGCTGGGCGGACGTGGCCGTACTGCATCAGATCAAGCTGAGCGGTCTCGAGGCGCGCCTGATGGGCGCGCTCAGCCGGATCTGGATCTTCGACGTCGACGACGCGATCTACGTGCGCAAGCCGCGGCGGCTGGGCGATCCGGTGCACGATTCGGTCTGGCGACGCCGAAAATTCGCGGCCACCTGCCGTTGGGCGAACGTGGTCGCGGCGGGCAACGAGGTGCTTGCCGCGGCGGCGCGGCGCACGGCCACGGACATCGTGATCCTGCCGACCTCGATCGACGTGGCGGCCTACCGGGCGACCGCGGCGGCGCCCGGCGATCCTCCGACCATCGCCTGGATCGGCAGCCCCGAGAATCTCATATACATGGAGATGATCCGCCCGGCCCTCGCGCGCCTAACGGCGCGGCATCCGGACCTGAAGGTCCGCATCATCTGCTCGAAGTTTCCCGAATGGCCTGAAATCAACGTCGAGAGGGTCGTATGGAGTTCCGCCACCGAGGCGGCGTCGCTCGCCGCCGCCCACATCGGCGTCATGCCGCTGGTGGATGACGAGTGGTCCCGGGGCAAATGCGCCTTCAAACTCCTGCAATACATGGCCGCCTCGCTGCCGTGCGTCGCATCGCCGATCGGTGCGAACACCGAGGCGGTGATCGACGGGGTCACCGGTTTCCATGCGCGCGACGACGACGAATGGGAGCGCAATCTCGGACGGCTCATCGATTCGGCGGAGCTGCGCGCACGATTCGGGGCGGCGGGTCATGCGCACGTCGAGGCGCGTTATGCGATGTCACGCTATCAGTCCAACTATGCATCCCTGCTATGGCGGCTTTGCACCGCGCGGCGGCCGGGAGGGTAATATGACCGCCATGCGCTCCGTGCACATCTTCCAGATCCTCACGCATTATCTGTCGCGGTCGGACCTCGATCCGGGCTTCGAGGTTCTCGACAACTCGGCGAACGAGCGTCCCGACTGGTTCGAGTATTGGCCGATCAGGAAATATCTGCGGTCGGCGACGCTCGACGACGAAGCGTTCTACGGGTTCCTGTCGCCGAAGTTCAAGCTCAAGACGAATTTGACCGCTTCCCGGGTCAGAGCCTTCATCGACGCGGCGGACCCGTCCGTGGAAGTGATCCTGTTCAGCCCGAGCATCCACAACAGCGCCTATTTCCTCAGCGTGTTCGAACACGGCGAGGCGGAACATCCGGGGCTTGCCGCGGCGGCTGAGCGACTGTTCGAGCGCATCGGTCGTCCGCTCGATCCGGGTGCGTTCATCTCAGATTCCCGGAACACGGTTCACTCGAATTACTTCGTTGCGAAACCGCGGTTCTGGCGGGCGTGGTTCGCCGTCACCGAGAGCCTGTTCGACATTGCCGAGGCCCCGGAGGATCCACTCGGCCGCGATTTGCGGACGCCGACGGAATATCGCGGCAGGCGGGACGTGCAGATGAAGATATTCCTCATGGAGCGGATTGCGACCTGGCTCCTGGTTTGCGACGCGAGTTTCGTCTCGCGGGCGCGGGATCCGTTCGCCGCAGGTTCCCGGCACTACAAGCTGCCGGTGGCGGTCGTGTGCGATGCGCTCAAGATCGCCTACGTCACGCAGGGAAGGGAACAGTATAAGGACGTGTTTTTGCTGGTGAGAAATCTGCGAAAATTGCTGAATGCGCAGGTACGCGGCGGCGCAACCCTCGGCTCGCCGCGGGTGCGGGAGTGCCTGCGTGCGTTGAAATCCTACTGGAGTGATCGATGAGTTCCGACGACGAGTTTTGGCGCGGCAGGCGGGTGCTTTTGACCGGTCACACCGGATTCAAGGGCTCCTGGATGCATGTATGGCTGCGCGCCCTGGGGGCGGAGGTGACCGGGTACGCGCTCGCACCATCGACCGAGCCGTCCCTGTGGCGGATCGTCGGCCAGGGCGCGACCTCCATCTACGGCGACATTCGTGATGAGTCGCGGGTGAGCGCCGAAGTCGCCGCGGCCAATCCGCAAATAGTCATCCACATGGCGGCGCAGGCGCTCGTGCGGGAATCCTACCGGGATCCGCTGGGCACCTTCTCCACGAACGTGATGGGGACGGCGCACCTGCTGCAGGCCTGCCGCGCCGTGCGCGACCTGCAGTGCGTCGTCGTCGTTACCAGCGACAAGGTCTATGAAAACGAGGGCGCGGGCCGACCCTTCGTCGAAGGCGACCGGCTGGGCGGTCATGATCCTTACAGCAACAGCAAGGCATGCACCGAACTCGTGACGAATTCCTTCCGCGACAGCTACTTCAGTCGGGGGCCGCGGGTGGCTTCGGCGCGGGCGGGAAACGTGATCGGGGGCGGTGACTGGTCCGTCGATCGGCTGATTCCCGATTGCGTTCGCGCACTCGCGGCGGGTCTGCCGGTGACGCTGCGTTATCCCTCGGCAGTGCGGCCCTGGCAACACGTGCTCGAGCCCCTCTCGGGATATCTGGCGCTCGCGCGGGCGCTCGTGGAATCGCCGGATATCATTCCGCCCGCGGTCAATTTCGGCCCCGATCCCGGGGATTTTTGCTCGGTGGGGGAGGTGGTCGATGCATTCAGCGCTCGATTCGGCGGCAAGCCGGGCTGGCGGCCGGATGCATCCTTGCATCCCGTCGAGGCCAGTGCTCTGACCTTGTCCTCGGCGCTCGCCGAACGCTCGCTGCAGTGGCGGCCGAGGCTCGGACTTCAAGAGTCGCTGTCTTGGACCGCCGATTGGTACAGGGCTCATGCGAAGGGGGAGAACATGCTGGCATTGACCGAAAGACAGCTTGCAGAGTACCGGGAGCGCGCACCATGAAGTGCGTCATTCTGGCCGGTGGCAAGGGCACGCGCATCGCGGAGGAGTCGAATTCTCGCCCCAAGCCCATGGTGGAGATCGGCTCCCGCCCCATTCTCTGGCACATCATGAAGTTGTATGCCTCGTTCGGGGTCCGCGAATTCATCGTGTGTCTGGGCTACAAGGGGTACATGGTGAAGGAATATTTCGCAAATTATTTCCTGCACCAGGCGGATGTGACGTTCGACATGGGCGGCAATCGCATCGAATACCACGACAGCCGCAGCGAACCGTGGAAGGTGACCCTCGTCGATACGGGCGAGGACAGCATGACGGGCGGCCGTCTGCTGCAGGTGCGCAAATACCTGGATCCGGACGAACCGTTTTGCATGACTTACGGAGATGGTTTGTCGAACATTGACATCGACGCGGAAATCGCCTTTCACCGCGAGCGGGGCTGTAGGGCGACGGTCGCGTGCGTGCGGCCCCAGGCGCGTTTTGGCCGGGTCGTCATCGACGGAACCCGCGTGTCCTCCTTCGAGGAGAAGCCGCAGACCGAGGGCGGACTCATCAATGGAGGATTTTTCGTGCTCGAGCCGAGCGTTCTGGAACTGATCGACGGGCCGGACACGATCTGGGAACTCAAGCCGATGGAGGAACTGGCGGCGCGCGGCGAGTTGGCGGGCTGGATTCACCGCGGATTCTGGCAACCGATGGACACCCTGCGCGACAAACACAGCTTGAACGCGCTGTGGGAGAGTGGCGCGGCGCCCTGGAAGCTCTGGGACGATTGAGCCATGCCCGCACATCCGATGGTGGTGCATTTTCCACTCGCACTCCTCATTTTGGCCGCCCTGTGCCTGACGTTGGCGTGGGCGCTGCCCGAGCACCGATACGCTCGGACGCTGGCCGTGGTGGGCACGTGGAATCTGTGCCTCGGCGCGTTTGGCGTCCTCTTTGCCCTCGGCACCGGGCTTGCCGCGGTGATCGATCTGCAGGTGGGGGCGGCGGCGCACCGGGCGATATCGATGCACGCGAAATCCGCCGTGGTGACCGGCTGTCTCGTATTGCTCGCGGCCGTGTGGCGCTGCGCCGGTGGCGTTGCGGAATCGCGTCCAGCCGGTACGTTCATGCTTGTGTTGTGGGCCGCGACCGTCGCGTTGATCGTGACCGGCTACCGCGGCGGCGAAAATGTCTACCGTTATGGCGTCGGTGTCGCGCCGTCGCGCACCGCGCTTTCAGGTGCCGATGGCGCCCGGCCGGCGGAGAGAAGGGCGCCGTGAAGGTTGTTCGAGGGCCTTCACGGCGCAAGGTGCCGGATTCGCCGTTCGTCCGGTTCACCGTGTCGGCAGATCCCCCGTAAAGTAAGTGAGCACGTAGGCGCGCAGCGTTGCATCGGCCCGGGGTATGCCGTACACCCGGACGGGGGCGCCGGCTGCGAGCCCCGTGGTCAGCGTCGCGAGACCGGCGCTGGTGGTCACATCGACTGCGCTCACGGTGACGACGCCGTTCGTGCGATCGACCTGATAGGCCAGGGTCGCGGTCCCCGCAGTGGTGTCGACGACCACCGTGGCGGGGGCGGCGCCGCCCGGAAGCGACAGCGTGAAGGCGTCGTTGACCAAACCCGTTGCCACGAATCCCAACGGCAGGAGGGAGGGTTCGAGGATGCTCGCCCGCGCCGACCAGCCCGAAGGATTCGCGGGGTCGTTCCAGATCGCGAAACTCGCGCCGCGCGACGGCACCGCGCCCACGGAACCTCCGAAGCTCACGCTCCCGCCCGTTGCCGTCGCGAAGTCCGAGACGGCATTCACGCCGCTGTCGAGCACGGTCGGATAGGCGAAGTTCCACCACTTGTAGCCGGCGACTGCGTTGCCGCTCGAGTCGGAGCCGTTGGGTGTCGAGTCGGCGATGTAATCGAGCATATGAACGTAGTCGTCCGCGGGGGTGCGGAAATTGCGGGTGTAGGTGAATCCCGTGGTGTTCGCCGCGGAGATCAGACCGTCGTACTTCGCCGTTTCGATGTCGATGCTCTGGGCCACCAGCGGCGTGGCGAGCGGATCGACGACGGTGGCATGGACCTTGAAGCCCCTCACGAGGTCGTGGTTCGTGATGAACCCCGTGCCGGTGCCGATCGGCGTGGCATCGGCGAGCGCGTTCTGCGGTGTGCGGAAATAGAACTGGGTGTTCGCATCAATGGTCAGGGCGACGCCCGTGCCCGACTCGCTGGCCACCGTCACGACGCTCTGGGCGGGATCGACATGCAGCACGTGGCCCTCGGGGCTCAGCCAGACCTTGTTGAACTGGCTGCTGGCCCAGATGCGGGTCGCAACGAGCGTGCCGTCCGATTGATAGCGGGCGGCGATCCGCACGGATTTTCCGATCAACGACATCTCGGTGGAGAAATCCCTGATGACGGAGTGCGCCTGCGCGTCGACGTCGTAGAAAAGGGTCCCGTTGGCGGCATCGGCGAGTATTTGCAGCGACTGCGTCGTGCTCACCGCCGTTTCCGGGTTCACTGCGGGTTCGGTCGGGAACTCCTTGGTGACGGTGATGGAACCGTTGTCGGCCGCGATGGCCGTCACGCTGCCGTAGGTGTGGCGCAGCACCAGGCGGGCGAGGTCATGCAGCGGATGATGGCGCACCGGGCCGTCGAAGTTCACGGCCCAGATCGTGCTGCCACCCGCGGCCGGCGGCACGTGTCCGACGATGAAGGCGGGATGTCCCAGGTCGAATTCCAGGTCCAGTGAGTTGTTCTGCGTGGCACTCACCACCAGCGGCGACCCGAAGCGCACGGTGACGGGCACCGTGAGATTCGAGCCGCTGCCCTGGGTATGCTGTATCTGGATCTGTGAGGCCGGTATCGTCGATCCCGGCGCGGCGGCAAATCCCGCTTCCGGATCTGCCGCCGCCGTCAGCAGCACATCTCCGGGGTTGCCGCCGATGGTGAGCAGCGCGGATGTATAGGTTCCCGCCGGCACGCCGGCATTGCCCAGTATTTCCCCGAGTTGATCGAGTTGGGCCAAATTCACGGTGGGTGCCGGCGACGGCGCGGTGTAGACGAAGACGTTCGCACCACCGGCCTGCGGCACCAAGGCAATCGAGAGCACCTTCACGCCGATGGTTGCCCAATCCTCGGTGGACGCGTCGCTCAAGAGCAGGGCGACACTGCCGGTCTGGGGTGCCGATGATTGCAAGGCGCCGCCGCCCGCTACACCGCCTCCTCCACCGCAGGCGGCGAGCAGTGCGGTGGCCAGAGCGGCGGAAATAAGTCGTGGGCTCGATGGATTCATGTCGGTCAACTCCTTTATTTGACGATAATCGTTCATGGGATGTTCGTTGCGCCCGTGGGCGTATTCATTGGATGCAGCAACGGATCTCGGCGAACCGCGTTGACGCGGCCGGATGTCGCGAAATGCCGACGTCGCTTGAGGCCAGCGGCAGCGAACGAGCGGGCGTCACTCCGCCCGAAAGGGATTGAAGGATTGCAACGAACCGCAGGCCGGATCGCGCGCAGTAATGGTGAGCAGTCGTCGATCGCCGTCCTTGCAGAGGAAGGTGAAGCCAAAATCGGCGGTGCTCTCCGTCCTCCACCCCTGTCCTTGCAGGCGAGCGATCGTCGAGGCCATGGCAGCCGCCAAATCCGTCATGGGCGCGATCACCTGAGTCTCCACGATCTGCCAGTGAACGGACCACACGACGATGTAACGTGGAGTGCGGCTGGTCGTGTAGATGGCGTGACGCTGGGGGCGCATGGGCAAGAGTGTGGTGGGCGAGTCCGGCCGCGTCCATCCAGGTTTCGCGGCTCGCCAACCCTGTATATGATGGCTTTGCATGTACGGCCCATCACGTCGAGGATGGTTGATCGCGCTCACCACCGCGTGGGCGACTGTCGGCGCCTCGTGGGCGGGCGAGGCTCCCGACTGGGCCTATCCGGGATGCCGCGCGCAGCCGACCGGGGCGCAGAAGGTGAGCTCCGCAAGGGTCGGCGTTCCGGGATCCTCCATTCGATTTACGAGCGCCGAGATCGGTGACTGGTCGAAAACCCGGGATTGGTTTCCGCGGGAACATTCCGCGCTGCCCGCGATTCTTGCCGCCAGCCATTCGCCGGGCAGAGCGGCCTGCGGGTATTGCCACTTGCCGGATGGCAGCGGACGGCCGGAAAACGCCAAGCTCGCGGGGTTGCCGTCGTCATACATCATTGCTCAAGTCGCCGCACTTCACGCGGGGACCCGCCGTGCGGCACGCCCGGATTGGGCGCCCAGCCGTCTGATGATCGATGCCACCGCCGATCTTGCACCCGACGAAATTGCCGCCGCCGCCACGTACTTTTCGCAGCAGGCGGCGAGATCCTTCGTGCGGGTCGTGGAGCGCTCCGACGTGCCCCGCCATGAGCTTGGCTGCTTCATGTTCGTTTCCGCCGGCGGCGGCGTCGAGCCGTTGGGATCACGCATCGTCGAAATGGCGGTCGATGTGCGGCGGTTCGAGCGCCGCGACCCGCACACGGCCTACGTGGCCTACGTGCCCAGGGGCAGCATCGAACGCGGCCGCGCGCTGGCGACCACCGGAGGTGGCGGACGGCCCCAACCGTGCACCACCTGTCATGGGCCGGGCTTGAGGGGGACGGCGTCGCTGCCGGCTCCCCCCTTGGCGGGGCGCTTCCCAGGCTATGTCTTCCGCCAGCTCCTCGGGTTTCGACTGGGCGCGCGTGCCGGCGATGCGGCAGCACCCATGCGTGCGGTCGTCGCAAATCTGACGACGGACGACATGATCGGTTTGGCGGCCTTCACGGCCTCTTTGCCGCCCTGAGCGACGCCGCGGACCCGCTCAGCGGTTCTGTTTCAGCCAGCCGGCATAGGACAGGCGCGGCAGTTCGAACCGATCGGTGGTGCGGCAGTACATCGACGGGGACCCCAGCCTGCCGAGCGGGGCGAAGTTCTCGACGTGCAACCGTGGTCCCATCAGGTGATCGGCGATGTGAAACATCACGACTTCGCCGATGCACAGCGTGTTCGAGCCGAGTTCGAGGGTTTGGAACAGCCTGCACTCGAGGCTCACCTGGGCTTCCGCCAGGCGGGGTGGCGTCACGTGAACGGACGGCGCCGTATGCAGGTGCGCGGCGATGAGTTCGCTCTGATCGGGCGGGAAATCGGCGGCGGAGACGTTCATCGCCGCGAGCAATTCCTCCGTGACCAGATTCACGACGAACTCGCCGCCTGCCCGAATGTTCCTCGCGGTGTCCTTCGGTGTGCCGTCATCCCGTGATCCCACGCTGACCACGAGGTACAGGGGATCGCTCCCCACCGCATTGAAAAAACTGAAGGGTGCGAGATTGACGAGCCCTTCGGGACCTGCGCTGGTGATCCACGCAATCGGCCGGGGGACGACGACGTTGGTCAGCAGTTTGTAGTTGTCGGTTTGGGAATGCTGGGCGGGATCGATTTGCATGGACCCATGTTACAACGTTATGGGACACTACCGGGCCATGTCATCCTCACAACTTCATGCCGGCGCCGCGGCGGGCCATGGTTCGGCGCCGGCGGCGCCTCCGTCGAGTGCGGCGGGCCGGCTGGCGTGGGCGCTCTTCGACGGGTCGCGCAGCCCCTACAACGTGCTCGTCAACATCTTCGTGTTCTCCGCGTATTTCACGACGATCGTCGTGCCGGACACGGTGCGCGGGCAGATCCTGTGGAGTTACACCAGCTCCTTCGGGGCGCTGTTGGTCGCGCTCGGCGCACCGGTACTGGGGGCGATCGCGGACGCCGGAGGCCGGCGCAAACCATGGCTCGCCGCCACCCTGATCGTCGGCATCCCCTGCATGATGTCGCTGTGGTACGCCACCCCTGCCATGACCTCCGGACTCGGTTGGGTGATGGCGGCCATCGTCGGGGGCATGTTGTATTTCGAGTATTCGGCCATCTTCTGCAATGCCATGCTGCCGAACATCGCACCCGGCAGGATCGGGTACTGGAGCGGCATGGGGTATGCGCTCGGCAACTTCTCCGGTGTTCTGCTGTTCCTGTTCTTTCTCTTCGCATGGAGTTGGAACGCCCATCCGTGGTTTGACCTGTCGCCGGCGCGGCATGAACCGGAGCGGGCGGTGGGCGTGCTGGCGGCTCTGTGGGCGCTGTTGTTCGGGCTGCCGTTGTTTCTCTTCACACCGGACACGCCTCCCAGCCGGCTGAGTCTGGGACGGACGGTGCGCCAGGGGATGGAGCGCCTCTCAGGCACCCTTCGGCGTCTCGGCGATTTCCGGCACATCGGCACCTTTCTCGTGGCACGGATGATCTTCAACGAGGGCTTCGTCGTGCTGATGTTGTTCAGCGGCATCTACGCCGCCGGTGTGCTGCGTTGGCACCCTGAGGCGCTCATCGTGCAGGGCTTGGTCAACAGTGTCGCCGCCACCCTGGCGGGCGTCTTCTGCGCGTGGCTCGATCTGCGAATCGGTTCCCGGCTCAGTGCGATATTCTTCGTCGCTGGCTCGCTGGCGGCCATCCTCGTCGTCTGCTCGACGACGCCGGACAGCGCGTTCTTCCTGCGGCTCGACCGCCCGCTGAGGAACTTCGGAGGACTCTTCCCGACGCTTCCGGATCGTGTGTTCGCCTGCGGCCAGGTCGCCGCCGCGGTGTTCGTGACCGGAGGCCTTGCCTCCAGCCGTGCGTTGATGGCGAAGCTCACCCCCCCACCGATGCTCAACGAGTTCTTCGGTGTCTATGCCATGTCCGGTACGGCGACGTCATTCCTGGGACCGCTCGCGATCGGCGTCGTCACCACGTTGTTTCACAGCCAGCGCGCCGGCTTCGCGAGCGGCATAGCGTTCCTCGTCGCCGGGCTTCTCATGCTCATGCGGGTGAGGGAGCCGACGGCGGACGTCGGCTGACGGCCGCCGTCGGCGGAATGCCGATTCTGCCGGTCATCGCATCCCCGGGGCGCACGCCGAGGCAACCGGCCGGCCGGGACTGCCCGGCGGGTGCGCACGTCGTCAGTCGTCATCGTTCGACAGCAAATTGCTCAACAGGCTGCCGACGAGCGCGCCGCCGACGATCTTCGCGACTTCGGTGCCGCGATCCCGTGGAAGGCCGTCCGCTCGTGCGACGTCCTCCTCCTGTTCGATGCGGGACACCACCCAGTCGAAGCGTCCGCTGGTGACGGCCGCCTTGCAGTAGCGGCACTCGCCGATCTGGGTCAGCGCCAGCGGCGCGCCGCAATTCGGGCAGGTATTCTCGAGCGTGCCGGCCTTCTCGGATGTGGCTACGCCGACCGATCGCTGGAACGTCCACTCTTCGGCAAACGGCCGGACGCTGCGATCGCCGAACACGATCTTGCCGGTCGGATCCACCTCGTAGTCGGATGATTCCGCGACGATGCGCACCGTCAGATCGTCGTACACGCGGCCATGTATGACGCGTACGGGTTGAATCGCCCGCACGGTCAGATTCTCCATGACGTTGCGGCGGCCTTCCGCCGCCAGCGTCTCGAGTTGCGCGCGCCAGGCAAAGTATGCGCCGGGACTCAGAAATCCCCGGCCCGCCTCCAAATTTTGATCGCACCACGCGGATTGGAGTGTCTGAAATCCGGTGGTCACGCGCGCCGCGAAAGTTTCCCACTTGAAGGCGGCGTCCGTCGCGATCAGGCTTGCGATGCCCGCGGCGGGCGTGGGGGCGGCAATTCCCAGCAGCGGATCGGCCCCAAAACCGACGAAGGCCGCGGGCTGAACGTCGGCTACCACCCAGTCGACCTGTCCGTTGGTGACGCTCGCGCGGCAATGAGTGCAGGTCCCGTCGAGGCTCAAGCGCAACTCCGCGCCGCAGACGGGACATTTGGAGGCGATGACACCGCCGCCCTCCGGCGTATGCGCCGAGTCCGACCGCGCAAATGTCCACATCTCGCCGTGGCGGCCGTCCTCGCCTTCGTCTTCCAGCACGTGATTGGCGTCATCGAGCACCTTGGTGCGATACACGAGGTCGAAATGCACCGACAGTCGCTGACCGGTCTCGCCGCAGCGGGCGTCGACCAGGTGCACGGCGCGCACGTTCAGACTCTCCATGAGGACATGACGGTGCTTCGCGGCGCTCTCGGCCACGCTGCGCGCAGAGCGGGCGAAGAGTTCGTCGTTCAGATAGGGGCGGATGGCGGTCGCGTCATTTTTCTGGATCCCGCGCTTGACGAGGAAAAAAGTCATCTCGGCACGCTGCAGGAAGGTCTCGATTTCGAACGCGGGATCCTGGGAACGTATCGTGTCCAGCGCCGCCGGCAGGCCCGGGCGGGTCGGCGCCAAGAGTCCGGAGGCCGCCCCATTGCCGAGGCGGCCGACGGTTGCGGCGCCGAGCACCGCACTCAGCGCCTCGCGGGCGAGGGGGACGCCCGACCCATTCGCTCGCAGCGCCTCCCCCGGCGAACCGAAGAAGCGGCGGTAGAGGTACCACGCGACAAGGGCGATGATGATGAGGGTGACGACGGAGCCGATGGACGAACCCCCGCCGTAGGAGGTGTGACCGCCCAAGTGGCTGACCGCACCATGTACCGCCCCGGCATGCGCGCCGCCGCCGGCTCTGCCGAATGCCGACCCGGCGGTACCGAGAGCGAGCGCGAGGGCGCCGACCGACCCTCGAGCAAGCCGGACCGCGGAGGGCGTCACGTGAGTGCCGTCCCGCAGTTGCCGCAGAATTTCGCATTGGGGGTCAGGAGCGAACCACACTGCGTGCAGTGAGCCGGTGCGGCCGGCGGCGCCATCGCGGTGCCGCAGCTTGCGCAAAATTTGCTTCCCGGACTGTTGGGGGCATGGCAGTGAGCGCACGGCACCGTTGCGGCCCCGCCTCCCGCCGGACCGGGCGAGGGGGCGGGGATGGGTTGCGCGCCGAGGGCACCGCCCGGCGGGGGCGCCGAATTCGCCATGCCGCCGACCATTCCGCCCAATCCCATGCCGATGCCGAGGACGGCGGCGCCATTGCCGCCCCCCGCCGCGGCGCCTTCGCCGATGCCCTTCAAAGCGGCGCCGACGCCGTATTCGCGAAAGCCGCCCGCGAGCCGCGTGTACGCCGCATCCTTGCGCAGACCCTTCAACGTCTGTTCGTCGTCCGGCTTGAGGCTGATCGTGAAGTTGCCGAGCCGTGTCACGGTCAGTCCGTAGGGCGCCACGGCGGCCTGTACGTCGGTAAGCAGCGCCGCTTCGATGTCGGCGGAGCGGCCCGCGATGCCGAGCACCGGCCACTTCTCCTCGGTCAATTTGCGCACGACGCCCGTGCGCAAGGTCTTCAGTATTTGTTCGCGCGCCCAGTCGGTGATCAAGTCGTTGGACGCCTGGCGCGTGCCCACCAGCTTCAGGATCAGGGTGGATGGATCCTTGACGATCAGCGCATATTCACCGAACACCCGCAGGCCCACCGCGAGGCCCGTCTGCGGATCTTCGATGTCGTCGATCGGGCCACCGAAGGGCAGGCCGACGAATTCACGGGTGCCGATGAAATACAGTTCGGCCCGATACATGTTTCCGCCGCTCGCAAAATCGACGATATCGCCGAGGAACGGGATGAGCGCGCCGTCCAGCGTCGAACGTCCCTGAGGCAGCGTTCCCGCAATCCTGCCCTCCTTGACGAACAACGCGGTTTCATCCGGCTGCACCGTGCATTGCGTCAGACGGCGAATCGTCTGATCCGGCCACTTGTACAGGATCAACTCCTTGGCATCGTCCGGACGCGCAATGAATTGCCGATTGAGATCGTTTCCCTTGCCAAATAGACTCACGGTGAATGCTCCTGTGGATGGATACGGTCGGTGGGCTCAGATTGCGGGTCGGCGCGGCGCCGAGTGGCGCGCGATGCAGAATGGCGCGGATCGTGTGGTCGGCGAGGTGCGAGAATCCATGCTCGGCATCCGGTTGGGGTATCTACCCGCCGCAACTCCCGAGGACGATGTCGATTCCGCGGGGCCCGTTCGTCGGGATCGAGTTTACCTGAGTCTCATCGGCCGGCCAATTGCGGGTGCGGGGCGTCCCGTTCATGTCAACCCTTCGAGGAGGAATCGTCAGGGGGCGAGGGATCGGCTGCACCCTCCCCATCGTCGACAGAGTCCGCGTGCTACGCTCATCGGGCGGGCGTGGGCGGTCATCGCGGGGAAACGGAGCATGCAACCATGATATTCGACACCATAGCCACGGGCGGCTGCCGTTCCTACTTGATCGGCTGCGAGAAGTCCTGTGCCGCGGTACTGATCGACCCGGAACTCAGCCAGATCGACCGGTACGTCGCGTTGGCCGCACGGGATGGTCTGCGCATTCATTACCTCATCGACACGCACACCCATGCGGATCACTTCTCGGCGACCCAGCAGCTCGCGCGCCAACTCGGGGTGCCGGTGGTCATGCATCACGCCAGTCCGGCGCCTTTCGTCGATCTGCGCCTGCGGGGCGGCGAACTCCTGGTGGTCGGCCGGCTCAAGGTGCACGCGCTGCACACGCCGGGCCACACACACAGGATTCCATGTGCCTGAACGTCGAGGATCGCGTGTTCACCGGCGACACGCTGCTCATCGGAGGAACCGGCCGTACAGACCTGCCGGGCGGAGACGCGGGAGCGCTCCATGAGAGCCTGTTCGAACGCCTGCTGCGCCTCGATCCGGCGCTGAAAGTCTTTCCGGCGCACGAATACAAGGGACGCTCGCACTCGACCATCGGCCAGGAGCTGGCCGGGAATCCGTGGCTGCAGGTGCGCGACCGTGCCGCCTTCATCGACATGATGCACAACTTGAACCTGACCATGCCGACTCACGTCACCGAGGCGTTGCGCACCAACATGAGCGGCGGCAAGACCGTGGCGCAGATGCTGTCCGAGGCGGAGGCGGCGGTGCCGTTCATGTCACTCGTCGAACTCGAAGCCCGCCTCGCATCCCGTCGGGATGAGCTGGTCGTGCTCGACGTTCGCGAGCGCGATGCCTACGAGTCGGGTCATATCCCTGGGGCGAGATTGCTGCCGCGCGGCCAGTTGGAGTTGCGCGTCAACGAGGAACTGATCGATCCGACCAGGAGAATCGTCAGCTATTGCGAGTTCGGTCGAGTCTCGACGCTGGCAACCGCGACGCTCCGTCAGATGGGATTCCAGGGCGCGGTGGCGCTCGACGGTGGCATGAAGGCGTGGCGCGAGGCGGCGTACGCGATGAGGACCGGCAAGGAGCCGTAGACTTCGGCATCTCGACCAGGCTGCGCGTGCCCTGCTTCCGGCACGCCGGCCGCCGGAGGGAGATGTGGTGGACGATGATGCCGCTCTGCCCATAGACTGATCGGGGTCCGTGCGTCGATGCAGGGCTGAGGCGTGATTGCGGTCGGAGGCCATCCCTCGGGGATCGGAGAGCGCAATTCCGGGGATAGTGGTGTTGAGGAGTGCTCGAATGGGAAAAGTTGGGTTTACGCGCGCGGCGGTCCTCGCCGCCGCAGGGTGCGTCGGGGCATTGGTGCTTGCCGCCGAATCCCCGGCCGACGCGGCGGATGCGCCGGATTCTACGACGTTGTTCTATCATGCTCATGTTTTCACGGCCGAGCCGAAGGCACCCTACGCCGAAGCGGTGGCGATCCGGGGCGATCGTATCGTGGCGGTGGGTGCGCTGGCATCGGTTGAAAGGGCTGCCGGCCCGG
Organism: Nevskiaceae bacterium; assembly: GCA_037445285.1. Taxonomy (GTDB): domain Bacteria; phylum Pseudomonadota; class Gammaproteobacteria; order Steroidobacterales; family Steroidobacteraceae; genus Bog-1198. The sequence goes on from JBBIKV010000013.1 coordinate 61,062, forward strand.
GGGCGCGGCACGTCGATCTCGGCGGCCGGTTTCTCATGCCCGGCATGCTCGATGCCCACGCCCATCCCATCGGCGGCAGAAAGGTGCTGGGAGGAGGGGCCATCCTGGTGCTGGCGAATTTTCCGGCTACCAGCGACTCGCTGCCGGATCTGGTGAGCTTCGTCGGTAAAACGGTCGACTCGCGAGCCAGCCTGATGGGCGATACCGTCATCGTCAATGGGCTGGACATCGGCTACTGGGCTCATGCAGCCGATATCGACGCGGCATTGAGCGGCGGGCGCTTTGCGCATCTTCCCATCGTCCTGTTCGGGTCGGATGGCCACACCGGCTGGGCCAATAAAATGGCACGGGCACGGGCGGGCATCACCACGGCATACCTGCGCAAGCTGGCACCGGCGCAGCGGGCGTACTACGGGTTTGGGTCAGGTTTTGCCCCCAATGGCTTCGTCGTCGACGTCGGGCTCACTCGATTGAGGTTGAGCCTGCCGCCTGCTTCCATGGAGACGCTGCTGTCGTTCGGCCGGGCCGGGGTCCATTACCTCAATGCGCTCGGCATCACGGGCTGGCTCGATGCCGCCGTCGCGGGGGTGGTGGGCGGTGACCTGCCGCTCACCCTCGAAGACCCGGGCGCGCTGCCCGTGTACCGTGAACTGGCCCGACTCGGTGAGTTGACGGCGCATGTCGTGGCGTATCCGGTGATCAAGCCGAACGAAGGCGTGCAGCAACTCGATGTCGTCGAGGCTTTGCGCAAGCAGTACGCCGACGTGCCGAACCTGACCGTCCCTGGCCCCAAGGTGTTCGCCGACGGGGTGGTCGAGTATCCCTCACAAACGGCGGCGCTCACCAAGCCGTATCTGAACACCGGCAAATCCACGCCCGTGCTGTTCGACCCCGCGCGTTTCAACGATCTGGTCGTCGAGGCGGACCGGCGCGGCATGACCGTGCACATCCATGCCATCGGGGACCTCGCCGTGAAGGCGTCGCTCGACGCCTTCGGGGCGGCTCGGAAGGCGAATCCAGGCGGTACGCTGCCTCACACCATGACGCACTTGCAGTTCGTCGATGCCGAGGACGTCCCGCGCTTCGCGGAGTACCGGGTCATCGCCGCGCTCCAACTGTTATGGGCCGTCGCGGATCCGAGCACCAACGAGGAGGTCAAACCGTACATCGATCCGGCCATCTACGCCCGCATGTACCCGGCGCGGTCGCTGCTGGAATCCGGGGCCACCATTGCGGGAGCGAGTGACTGGCCCGTAAGCTCGGCCAACCCCTTCGAAGCCATCTACCAGGCAGAGACGCGGGTCGGACCCCAGGGGGTGCTCGATGCAGGCCAGCGCATGCCCCGCGAGGCCATGCTCCTTGCCTACACGCGCCACTCAGCGAAGGTCCTCAATCAGCTCGATGAGATCGGGTCGATCGCCCCCGGCAAGCGGGCCGACCTCGTGCTTGTCGACCGCGACGTGCTTACCGTTCCGGTGGCCGACGTCAAGGATGCCAAGGTTCTCTGGACCATGTTCGGCGGCAGGATCGTCTACGGCGCGACGCCGTAAGCGGCTCACGTTCCGGCGGAGCCAAGCGCATGGAATCGTCGGTACGCCCCGTCGAGTGCAGACCAGGAAGATGTCCCCGCATCGAGAATCCACTGCATGTCGAATGGCAATTCTGCCCATGGCGCTCGAGAACTTGACCGCTCTGTGTGGCCGGCTGTTCCGCCCCGAACCTTCCTCCAGGGTGCGGGCCGAGAAACCGCCGGTGAATACCAGATTCCGGACACCGTTGGGTTTGCTGCTTACGGTCACCTTTCTCGCCGCCTGTTCGCCCCCCTCCGGCAGTGCGGCCTCCGGTAGTTCGGCGGATCCCGAGGTGGGGCCCCCGACCGCGGCGAACATCGCCGCGCACTATCCGCAGCCCACGGACGAGTTGATCCGACAGATTTCCATCCTCGCTCGTCGCAGCTGGCGCGGCGACGCGAACGTCACCGAGGTGGAATACACCTGGTATCCGAAGGACGCCACACCCAAATATTACTGGGCGGTGGTGACGGTCAGTTCGCCTCGGGACGGCGCCCGTCGATTTTACGATGTCGGCGACTACTATGGGGGGACGGTGATCGACGCGCCTCCGGACGACACTCCCCTTGCGCGTGCGGTCGCGGTCCGGGATGCCTTTTCCGGTACCCGAATTGATCTGCGCCAGGCGCTGGCCGCGGTTTGGGCGCTCGGTTTCCACACGTCGATCGATTCAATGCAACTGGAAATGGTCGGCGCCAAGGGGACCCGCTCGCTGTTGGCCTGGCGCGTGATCGCGCCGCATGGTCCGGAATTCCCGATTACCGTCAGTGCCGAAACCGGCGGGATTCTCTCCTGGCGCCGCGCCTACGATGCACCCTATTGGACAGACGAGAAGATCCGCGCAGTGATGCAGCAGCTGCTCAACAGAAGTCGTCCGCCGGTGATTCCCGACAACGATATGGGATGCATCCCGGGGGTCGGCATGAGTACAGGCGGGTGCTCACCGGATTGACCACGACACACTCTTTACTTGCTATTGGAGTCCTGCCCGCCCGATATCTTCCTGACCTACAATCGCGAGGTCTACTTGATAGTCCGGCGGTTCACCGGATGTTAGGACGCTGTGCTACGTTAATGGTTGTCGTGACAGTAATGGACTTGAACTCTATGGCAGGCAGGCGCGTCGCGGCTTGCCAGTGCCGCCGACCGGTCAGCGCGGCCGGATGAATTGCTCGATGTTGCGGCGGGATCCGTGGAAGGCTGGACTTGAAGCGAGACGACATCGTGACCATGGCGGCGCCGGGGGATTACGGTAAACCTCGCCCGGCCTTGATTATCCAGGCGGATGTCCACGATATTCACAACATCATAACGGTCGTGCCGTTGACGAGTACGATCATCGACGCACCGCTGTTTCGCATCACTTTCGATCCGAGCCGGCAAAACGGCCCCAATCTTGTCTCACAGATCATGGTCGACGAAGTGCGGACCTCGCCGCGCGAAAAGATAGGCAAACGGGTGAGCCGTCTGGGCAACGCCGACATGATTCGAGTCGGACGGGCGCTGTCCGTCCGGTTGGGGAGGACATAGGCACGATCCCTGCCGCAGCCTTTTGCGGCCTAGAATTCCGGTGCCGGATTTCCGTACCGATTCCGTCTGGGCCTTGGTAACCCCTTCATTTCGGCGAGGCTGACGCGGGTGCGCGAGAGTTGGTCACGTCTGCACTGACGCTGCTCGAGGTCTTGGTGATTCCATACCGTGTCGGCGATCGCTTGCTCGCGGATCGGTACGAACAACTTCTCACCCGCAGCCGGGGCATTCGAGTCATTGATTTGTCGCATCAACAGTTGCGGGATGCTGCCCAGCTGCGCATTGTCACCGGCGTCAAAACTCCGCAAGCGCTGCAGCTTGCCGCGGCGATAGCGTCCGGCTGCGGTACCTTTGTGACGAACGACCGCCGCATCCCGGACATTCCTGGGACTCGCGTCCTGCAGCTCGCTGACTACGCGTAAGAGTCAACGCGAACGGGCGCCGCGAACCGGCAACTATCTGTCAACCCGATTCGCCGCTCGAGATTCCCCCGGTCGAGGTATCGAGTTCTCCTAAGCCGAATGGCACTTACTTAAGCCGCAGCAGCATCAGGGCTGAGGGTTAAAGGATTGAAAACACAGGAGAAGACTGACCGTCGAGGTTGGTAGGATGTTGTTACCACACAGCGTCTTTCACAACCGCGAGGCCAGTCTTGAGTAATCGTAATGCCCAGTTTGAATCCCGGCAACATCAAAGAAGCATCCAGCGCGCCATTCGAGGCGTCGATGCGATGGATTATTTCAACGCGCTCACGGGGCCTGAGTTGTTGGAGATAACGGAGGCGTATTCGCCCGAGCACCGCGAGCGGCTGTATACGCCGACGGTGGCACTGTCGATGTTTATGGGGCAAGCGATGAATGCCGGCGGATCGTGTCAGTACGCGGTCAACGCGTGGGCAGTTTGGCGCGCAGCGGAAGGTTTGAGCGAGTGCAGCAGCCGAACCGGGGCGTACTGCAAGGCGCGCCAGCGCCTGACCGTGCGGATGGTGAAAGAGCTGACCTGCAAGAGTGGCCGGATGCTCAGCAAACGGGCGGCGCGAAGCTGGCTCTGGCAAGGACGGACGGTCAAGCTGGTCGATGGGACCGGGATTACGATGCCCGACACCGAGGACAACCAGCGGGTCTTTCCACAGCTGAGCACTCAAGCCGCAGGAGTGGGCTTTCCGATCGCTCGGTTCGTCGGCGTGATCTGCCTGGCCACCGGTGCTGTGATCGATGCGGCGATGGGGCCGTTTTGCGGCAAGGGAAACAGCGAACTGGGATTGCTGCGCCAGTTGCAAGGAGCCTTTGCGCGAGGCGATATCATGCTGGGCGACGCGTTTTACTGTAATTATTTCCTCGTTCTGTTCGCCCAGAATGGGGCGCGCATCACCGACTTTCGCCGCGGCCAACCGCTCGGGGTGCTGAGCTCTATGTCGGCAGCAAGATTGCGCATATCACGTGTGTCGTGCTGTCCGGCATTCTTTTCACGTTTCGCGGAATCATGATGATCATGGGATCCTCGATGGTGAATCATCGAGCGTTGCGTTTGAGCTCCTACATCATCGACACGACGTTACTCGTCGCCGCCATAATGCTGGCGTTCGAAATTCACCAGTTTCCGTTCATCGACGCCTGGTTGACAGTGAAGTTGGGACTGTTGATTGCCTACGTCGGCCTCGGGATGATGGCCCTACATCGGGGTCGCACCAGCCAAATCCGAGCGGCTTTCATGGTGGTGGCGCTGCTGGTGTACGGGTTAATCGTATCGGTCGCGGTAACTCGTGACCCGCTCGGTATTTTACGCGGCTTATTAAGCTGAGATCAGGAGCGGTATGCACGGAGTGCATACCCTC
>JBBIKV010000014.1:0-60471 GCA_037445285.1 Nevskiaceae bacterium
GGGCGATCCTGAGCTACGCGGTGGCCACACAACTGATCCGCTTCGCGCGGCTCGGGCGGCGCCGGGTGCTGTGGACGATGTTCCCCCTCATGCTCGCCGGCCTCGCATTGACGGTGTTCAGTCCGGTGCCGCTGATCGTCGCCGGCGTCGTCGTCATCACGTTCGGCTTCTTCGGCGGCCACTCGGTCGCCAGCAGCTGGGTGGGGCGCCGCGCCGGCAACGCCAAGGCGCAGGCCTCCTCGATGTACCTGTTCGTCTATTATCTGGGGTCGAGCGTGGCGGGCGCCGCCGGCGGCGTCTTCTACGAGCGCCACGGGTGGGCCGGCGTGTGCGCCTTCGTCGCCGGGATGCTCGGGCTGGGCGCGCTGATCGCGTGGCGGCTGTATTTTTTGCCGCCGCTGGCGGTCGTGCAGGCGGTGCCGCCCCTGCCCTGAAGCGGCGCCGCGGCGCGGGTCCGGCGGGCGGTGTGCGCTACGTGCGCGGCGCGGCCAATCGCCCGGCCCGGCCGGCCGTTTCCCGGTCGTGGCTGAGCCTGGCGTTGTCCTCCAGGGCGCCGAGGTATTGACGCGCGGAGGCAAGCATGGACTGCGGTTTGATGCCGAGCCTCGCGAATCCGTCCTCCGTGCAGACGCTGTCTATCTTGAGCGAACGATAGTTGTCGCTCGAGAAAGGGCGGCCCGGGACGAAGTTCATCATCAGACCCTGCAATCGGGCGATGAAATCGGGCAGCCCGATCACCCAACGTCGCCGTCCGGTGAGCTTTGCGACCAACTCGACGATCTCGCGCAGCGAATACACCTGCGGCCCGCCGAGTTGGTAGGTCTGCCGGCTGGAAGCGCCGCCGCGCAGGCAGCGCAACAGCGCCGAGATCACGTCATCCACCAGGACCGGTTGAAAACGTACGTTCGGCCTGGCCAGGGGGAACACCAGGGGCATCGCCCCCAGGAGAGCGGCGAAGCGGTTGAGGAAGGAATCGCCGGGACCGAAAATGACCGACGGCTGGAATATGGTCCAGTCCAGATGGGCGCCGCTCTCGCGGATCAGCTTTTCCGCCTCTCCCTTCGACCGCAAGTAGTAGCTCGGCGCATCGGTCGCCGCCTTGAGCGCCGAGACCTGCAACAGCCGCGCCGCGCCCGCGGATCTTGCCGCCTGGAGCACGACCCGGGTGAGTTCCGAATGGGCGCGCCGGAATCCGCCGCCGCCGAAGCCGCTCTCGTTGAGGATGCCGACGAGGTTCACCACCACGTCCTTTCCGCGAAAGCGCTCGCTGAGCGGCGCCTCGTCATAAACGTCGCAATTCTCCAGCGTGAGGCCCGGCAGGACCAGCAGGTGCTTGTGCTGTTCGCGGTCGCGGGACAGCACCGTGACCTGGTGCCCCTCCTTGATCAGGCGCGCGACCAGCCGGGTGCCCAGGAAGCCGGTGCCGCCCAGTATGCAAATGGATAATGGTTTCATGAGGTCATCGGATCGGTATGAGGAATGCGGCGGAACCCCGCCGGACGTTGAGCACGAGTACATTAGCGCCCTTTGCGGCCTCGCGGAACGCTTTGATGTTCGAAACCGGCGTCCGGCCGACGCCGACGATGAGATCGTTGGCCCTGACTCCGGACTGCGCGGCGGGACTGCCCTCCTGGATCGAGCGCACGAGAACGCCGCCGCCGGGGGCATCGGCGAGCTCCGCACCCTCCAATCCGGGGTTGATCTCCAGCGCACTCGCGGCCGCGGCCTCGCTGCGATCGGCAATCAATGCCGTGACCTTGCGTTGGGCGCCGTCGTGCAACAGGCCGACCTCGACCTTGTCTCCGAGCCGCATCATGCCGATGGCGTTGTGCAGTTCGCCCTGGCCCTTCATGGCAGCGCCGTTGACCGACGTGATGATGTCGCCGGCCTTGATTCCGGCATGCTCCGCCGCCGAACCCGGCGCCACCGCGGTCACCAACGCGCCGTGAGAGTCGCCGAGGCCGAATTCCTTCGCAATGCCGGGGGTCACGGTGACGATGGTCACCCCGAGTACGCCGCGCTTCACCTGGCCATACTTGATGAGCTGGTCCATCACGCCCTTCACCATGTTCACCGGAATGGCGAATCCGATGCCGATATTGCCGCCGCTGCCGGAAAAAATGGCCGAATTGATGCCGATCAGTTCCCCGCGGAGGTTCACCAGGGCGCCTCCCGAGTTTCCCGGATTGATCGAGGCATCCGTCTGGATGAAATCCTCGTAGCCATCCGGGTTGATGCCGGACCGGCCGAGTGCGCTGACGATGCCCGCCGTCACCGTGTTCTGCAGCCCGAACGGATTGCCGATGGCAACGACGAAGTCGCCGACCTCCAGATGGCCGGAATCCCCGAGCGGCATGGCGACCAGGTTCTGCTGCTTGGCCTGCAGCACCGCAATGTCCGCGCCCTCGTCGCTGCCGATCACTTTCGCCGTGAAACTCTGATTGTCCAGCAGCGTGATCGTGATCTCGCTGGCGTTCTCCACCACGTGATAGTTGGTGACGATGTAGCCGTTCCTGGCGTCCACGATGACGCCCGAGCCGGCGCTTTGAAACTGCCGCTCACGCGGCCTGGCGTCCTGCGGCGGGCCGAAAAATCGACGAAAAAAGGGATCGTCCATCAGAGGATTGTGCTGGCCGGCGCTCTCCTTGACGGTGCCGCGCGTGGCGATGTTGACGACCGATGGAGAAACGCGTTTGACCATCGGCGCCAGGGAGGGCATCGGCGAATCCGCGACGGGAGCCAACGGCAGAACCGCGTGAGCGGCCTCCCCGGTCGCCAAGACGGCCGCGACTGCGGCCGTCGCCAGGGCGGAGCGGAAGTTCATGTGTGGCCTTGCGAATGATCCCGGCGTTCGTTCAAGCAGGCGCAGGCGCGCGCAAACGCCCGCATCACGATCTTACACTCAAGGTCGGGCGCAACCGTCCTCGTCAGGCCGCTTCGACCGTTATCCGGTGGGGCTGCGCCCGGGCTGCCTTGGGAATCGAGACTTCCAGCACCCCGTTGACGGACTTTGCGCGGATGTTTTGCACATCGGCGGCCTCCGGCAAGCTGAAGCGCCTTTGGAATTCCCCGCGGGCGCGCTCCACCCGGCGATAGCCGTCGGGCGCGTCGCGGTGCGGTTGTTCGCGAACGCCGCGGATGGTCAGAACGCCCTGCTCGGAGGTGATCTCGACGGCCTTCGGATCCACCCCCGGCAAATCCACGGAGAGGACGAATTGATTCGCTTCCTCGTGGATGTCGACGGGCGGCAACCAGGCGCCGGAATCGGCGGCCGTGGTCTGCGGCGCGCCGAACAGGCGGTCGAGGTCCTTCTGAAATCTGCCGGCGAGGGCCCAGGGTTCGTAACGTACAACGGTCATGGCAATGCTCCTCTTGAAGAATGAATCGGAAGTGCCGGCCAAGGAAGCGCCAGGTCTTACAGTTCCGCTTGCGCTCAAGAATTGGGACTGACGAGGGCATTTCAACCGCTCGCGCGGCATTCGCGCTCACCGGAGCGCCAGCGGGCGGCACCGTCAAGTGAACATAATGTGCATAAGGTGTGAAAACACTAGATCTTGCGATTGGGTGAATTCCCCCTTGACCGAGATTTTACAAAGTGGGGGAATGTGTTTTATCTGATATATACAGTAACGTTATGATAACAATGAATTTGCGTGCACGAAAAATACCGAAAAAAAACCTTGACGCTGCATCCCTCGAGTCTTAACCTGCGCGTCCGGACACAATATGTTGTGGTCGGCATTTTCCGGTCGACCCTGATTGTTTTCACCTCTTTGCTGGCATTCATCGAGTCGGGACAAGCGGCTTGCGTCTCGACCGTTCGCGCGATATCTACGAGGGAGCACTTTCAATACCCATGAACACGGTGGTCAAAATACAGCCCAAAGACGTCGCGAGCATCACGTTCCAGGAAGCGTCGCTCGACATCTGGGACAAAAAATACCGGCTCACTGCGAAGGACGGAACGCCCATCGACAAGTCGATGGACGACACCTTCAAACGGGTCGCGCGCGCCCTCGCGGACGTCGAAGCGGAGGAACTCCGCGAACAATGGTACGAATCGTTTCTTTGGGCATTGCGTCACGGCGCCATACCCGCCGGCCGCGTCACGTCGAATGCCGGTGCGTTGGAGCACAAACCGGCGACTTCGACGATCAATTGCACGGTCTCCGGTACCATACGCGATTCGATGGACGACATCCTGAACAAGGTTCACGAGGCGGGTCTGACGCTCAAGGCGGGCTGCGGCATCGGATACGAGTTCTCCACCCTGCGGCCCCGCGGCGCATACGTCTCCGGAGCTGGCGCTTATACGTCGGGGCCGTTGTCGTTCATGGACATCTACGACAAGATGTGTTTCACGGTGTCGTCGGCCGGTGGCCGCCGGGGCGCCCAGATGGGCACCTTCGACATCGGACATCCCGACGTGCTGGAGTTCATACGCTCGAAGCGCGAGAACGGGCGTTTGCGCCAGTTCAACCTGTCGCTGCTCATCACCGACGAGTTCATGAAGGCCGTCACGAGCGGCGGCGACTGGAAGCTGGCCTTCCCGCTGGGGCTGAAGGAATACGAGGCCGAACGCCCCGACCTCGACGACGCCTCGAAATTCGTCTGGCGGGAGTGGCCGCACACCGACGGCTACGTCGCGAACGATGAAGGCCTGGTGGCCTGCAAGATCTACAAGACGCTGCCGGCGCGTCGCGTGTGGGACGTCATCATGTCCTCCACCTACGACTTCGCGGAGCCCGGGTTCATCCTGATCGACAAGGTCAACGAGATGAACAACAACTGGTGGACCGAAACCATCCGCGCCACCAATCCCTGCGGCGAACAGCCGCTGCCGCCCTACGGCTCGTGTCTGCTGGGATCGGTGAATCTCACCAAATTCGTGGTGGATCCTTTCACCGACGACGCCCGGTTCGACTGGGAAACCTATCGGAAGGTGGTGAAGGTTTTCACCCGCATGCTCGACAACGTGGTCGAGATCAATGGTCTGCCCCTGCCGCAGCAGCGCGATGAAATCCGGCGCAAGCGACGGCACGGCATGGGTTTCCTGGGCCTGGGGTCGACCATCACCATGTTGTGCATGAAGTACGGATCGAAGAAGTCGGTCGCTTTTTCCCAGAACGTCTCGCGCGAAATGGCGATCGCGGGTTGGGAGGCCGGTCTCGAACTGGCCCGGGAAAAGGGTCCCGCGCCCATCATGAGCGAGGAGTTCACCGTCACCCGGGAAATGCTGCGCAAGCGCCCGGAAATGGTGAAGGACGGCTGGCGCGTCGGCGCCAAGGTGGCCGGCAGGGTGCTGCACGCCCGGTACAGCCGCTACATGCAGCGAATCGCGGAGGCTTCGCCGGAGTTGGTGGATGAACTCGCCGAAGTGGGCGCGCGATTCACGCATCACACCTCCATTGCACCCACCGGCACGATCTCCCTGTCCCTCGCGAACAACGCGTCGAACGGCATCGAACCCTCGTTCGCCCACCATTATTTCCGCAATGTGATTCGTGAGGGCAAGAAATCCAAGGAGAAGATCGATGTCTTCTCCTTCGAACTGCTCGCCTACCGCCAGCTGGTGAACCCGCGGGCGATGCCGAATTCGCAGGCCGCCGCGGAAAAGCTGCCCGACTATTTCATCTCCGCGGACGACATCGGGCCGAAGGAACACGTCGACATTCAGGCGGCGGCCCAGTTGTGGGTGGATTCGTCCATCTCGAAGACGGCGAACGTGCCCACCGACTACAAGTACGAGGACTTCAAGGACATCTACCTCTACGCCTACGAGCAGGGTCTCAAGGGCTGCACGACATTCCGTTTCAATCCGGAGGCCTTCCAGGGCGTGCTGGTCAAGGAGGAGGATCTCAAGAACACGACCTACGTGTTCACCCTCGAGGACGGCACCGAGGTCGAGGCCCGCGGCGATCAGGAGATCGAGTACGACGGCGAGATGCACACCGCCGCCAATCTCTTCGACGCCTTGAAGGAAGGCTATTACGGGAAGTTCTGACATGGCACACATCAAAATCGACAAGAAGATCGCCAAGTACCGCGTCCTCAAACCCGAGCAGAAGGACGCCGCTCCCGCAAAGGGGTCGTTGAAGGCCGAAGACAACGTCATCTGGATGCATGAAAAGCTCGAGCGCCCCGAGGTCCTGATCGGTTCGACGTACAAGATAAAGACGCCGGTCTCCGACCACGCGATGTACGTCACCATCAACGACATCGTCCTCAACGAGGGCACACCGCACGAGCAGCGCCGGCCCTTCGAGGTCTTCATCAATTCCAAGAACCTGGATCATTTCCAATGGATCGTCGCCCTCACGCGGGTCATCTCGGCGGTGTTTCGCAAGGGTGGCGACACGACGTTCCTGGTGGAGGAGTTGAAGGCGGTGTTCGATCCCAAGGGCGGCTATTGGCAGCCGGGCGGGAAGTTCATGCCGTCGACGATCGCGGAGCTGGGATACGTGATCGAGCGGCATCTGCAGTCCATCGGCCTCCTGAAGAAGCCGGAACTCGACGTGCATCAGCGCAAGCTGGTCCAGGAGAAGCGTGCGGAATTCGAGGCCCGCGCCAAGCAGACCGACGCATTCTCCAAATCGCATTTCCCCGAAGGCGCGCAGCTGTGCGCGAAGTGCAGCACGGCCGCCATGGTGATGATGGACGGCTGTCAGACGTGCCTGAACTGCGGCGACTCCAAGTGCCAGTGAGTCACCGGAATCCGAGATAGTCGCCGGAGCCGTCCGGGCAATCGGCGGGCAGCGATGCGATCGCGCCCTGCGACACGAGGGCGGCGACCGATTCGCTCCGATTCGAGACGAAGCGCCACGCTGCGTCCGGCGCGGCGGCGGCGGGGTCGGCGGCAGCGCGGGTCAACTCGGCCTGAAGCGCGGTCTGGTCGGGGGAGTGCACGACGAACCCCTCGTTCGCCAGCGCCGCCGAGTCGATGTTCAATGCGCGGCAAACCCGCTGCTTGACCCCCACATGGCTCCTGTCGGCGTCACGCGAGCGCTCGATGTTTTCGCGGATGCCTGCGTCCACCAGCCGACCTTCGCGCTGGATCAGCGGCTGATCGGCGGTCCAGGCTTCGGGTGGGCACGCCTTGTGCCGCGGATCGAGCCGCACGAACGGGTTGATTTCCGCAGGATAGATCCGGCAGACCAGCGGTCGGCGCTCATAGAGGCCGCATCGCAGGTCGGAACCCAGGTTCGGGCAGCGGCCGGCGAGGTTGGCGGCCAGGATGACCACGACGCTGGAGGTCATCGATCCGCTCTTCGCCAGGAAGGATCGCCGGCGCCGGTGCAAGGCCTGGAGGTCGTCCACCGCCGGCTCCCCGGGCCACGGCATGGCATCGCAGATGACCTGCACCGGATGGCCTCTCGCGAGCCATTCGATGGCTTCCCCCACCGTCAACGGCAGTTTGAGATTTTGGCAGCACCTGCCGCAGAGCGTGCAGTTGAAATGAAGATCCATGCGGCGGCGGGTATCCAGGGCCGGAAGCGGTGCGGGCGTCGATCCATGCTTTGCGACGCAGAGCCGGAGTTTACGGCCGCCGGCTGCAATAGGGAATGGGGATGGATCGAGCCCCACGGCCGGCGAGTTCGCGAAGGCCGTTAGCGGTAAATCCGGATAGCCCCGGCCCGGGTCACGGTCATAGGCTGCGTCCATCGACCACTTTTGGGGGCCGGGCATGCGCGGACGCGAATTCCGTCCGGATTCGAATCGCAGGGGCGCCGCCGCCCGGACGCGCGCGGCGGCCCGGCATGCGTGACTCGTGCGATTTCGACGTCATCATCATCGGCGCCGGCCCTATCGGGCTGTGCTGTGCATTGTCGCTCGCCGGTGACGGCCTCCGGGTCGGTCTGATCGAACGGCAGAGCGCCGACTCGCTCGCCCAACCCGCCTTCGACGGCCGCGAGATCGCCCTGACGCACCGATCCGTGAAGCTGCTCGCGGATCTCGGTGTGTGGCCTCATGTCGCGGCCGGCGACGTTGCGCCGCTCAAGGATGCGCAGGTGATGACCGGCGGCTCGACCGGCCGTCTGTTCTTCGATCACCGGGAAACGCGCTGCGCCGAACTCGGCTACCTGGTGCCGAATCATGCGATCCGTGCCGCCGCCCACCGGCGCGCGGTCGCCGAACCGCGCGTGACCCTGCTCCACGGTCGTCAACTGGAGGGGCTGCGTTTCGACCCGGCGGCGGCGCGCGTGCGCACGGATCGGCACGAGGAACTGTCCTGCCGCGTGGTGATCGGGGCCGACAGCCGGTTTTCCGACACGCGCCGCGCGGCGGGCATTGGCGCCGACATGGTCGACTTCGGCAAATCGATGCTGGTTTGTCGCATGCGCCACGAAACTCCGCACCTGCAGACCGCGTGGGAATGGTTCCAGGAGAAGTCCACGCTGGCCCTGCTGCCGCTCAACGGCGGTGAGTCGTCCGTGGTCATCACCGTCCCGGCGGCCGAGGCGCGGCGTCTGCAGGTCCAGGACGCCGACGCATTCGGTCGGGAGGTCGAATCGCGCTTCGAACATCGGCTGGGTGCGATGCGCCTCGTCAGCACCCGGCACGTATATCCGCTGGTTGCGAGTTACGCGAGGCGTTTCGTGGCATCGCGCTGCGCGCTGATCGGCGATGCGGCCGTGGGCATGCATCCGGTGACCGCGCACGGTTTCAATCTCGGGTTGCAGGGTCAGGATTGCCTGGCCGGCGAATTGAAGCGTGCCGCCGGCGGCGACTGCGGTGCCGGGGCGTCTCTGGACCGCTACGAGGCGGCACACCGGCGAAATTCGAGGGTGCTGTATTTCGCGACCAATGCGATCGTGCGCCTCTACACCGATCCCCGGCCGCTGCATCGGTTGGGCCGATCCGTGGGGCTGGGGCTGGTGGATCGCCTCGTTCCGGTCAAGCGCCTGATGATGTCCGCGCTGACCGAAACCCGGGCCCGTGGGAGCAGGCGCGCTGTGCCGGAGCGTCCGTAGGAGCGGGTGGGGCCACGAGAAAGATCCATGGGAGCTGCAATGCGTGCTCTGATCGGTCCGAATGCGATCACCCAGGTCGCCGACGCCCTCGAGCGCCGCCTGGGCAGGATCCCGGCGCGCGAGCTGCTGCATTCGGTGGGGCTGGGCGGCTATGCCGATGCGCCGCCGTCGCAAATGGTCGACGAACGGGAGGTCATCGCGCTGCATGCCGCGGTGCGCGACCGGCTGCCGGCAACGGACGCGCGCGAGGTGGCCCGTGACGCGGGCCTCGCCACCGGAGACTATCTGCTCGCGCATCGGATCCCGCGTCCGGCCCAGGCCTTGCTGCGGCTTCTCCCGTCGGTGGTGTCGGGCCGGCTGCTGTTGGCGGCCATCACCCGCCATTCCTGGACGTTTGCCGGAAGCGGCACGTTCGCGGCGCGGGGCGTCCGTCCCATCGTCATCACGATCGGCGATTGCCCCCTCTGCCGCGGCACCCAGGCGGCCGCTCCGGTCTGCGGATACTACTCGGCCTGCTTCACCCGCCTGTTCGCCCGTCTGGTGCACCCCCACGCCCGGGCGCGTGAAATCGCGTGCATTGCCGAGGGCGCAGGAGAGTGCCGTTTCGACATCGACTGGCGTTGAAGGCCCGCATCGTCGAAAGGACGTTACGCGGATCTGCAAATTTGGCTAAGATCTGCGCGGCCCCATCCAGGGCCCATTTCGAGACCGTCAGTTTTCAAAGCTCATCATCTTGTCAGTCATTAGTTTGCGGCTCGGCCGCTGGTTGCCGATCCCGGTAGTTGCCCTCCTCCTCGTGCCGTTCCTGCACGTCCGCGTGGCGGTGGCCGATGCGGCCGATCCTTTCGTGCATCCGCCCGCCCTCGAGCGCGACATCCGCTTTTGGATCCGTGTCTATACCGAAGTCACGACCGACCAGGGCCTGATTCACGACGATCGCGATCTCGGCCTGGTTTACGAAGTCCTGCGCTTCGATCCGGCGTCCTCCCCGGGTCAGCGCGAACGCCGAGTCGTCGAGGCGAAGGCGCGTTATGCGGCACTCCTCAGGAGGTTTGCCGCCGGCGATACCGAAGATCTGACCGGCCACGAGCGGCGGATCCTTCATGCCTTCGGCGATCATGCGACCCCGGCCGATTTTCGCGAGGCCGTCGGCCGCATCCGCTTTCAACTGGGCCAGGCGGATCGATTTCACGAGGGGTTGATCCGGTCGGCGATCTGGGAGAAACAGATCGCGCGGACCCTGGTGCAGCATGGAGTGCCGGCGGAGATCGCGGCATTGCCTCACGTCGAGTCGTCATTCAACTGGGCGGCCTACTCCAAAGTCGGTGCCGCCGGCCTGTGGCAGTTCATGCCGTCGACGGCGCGAAGGTATATGCGGGTGGACGGAGTGGTCGACGAACGCCTCGATCCCCGCAGCGCGACCGAGGCCGCCGCCAATCTGATGCTCTACAACTACCGGCTCGTGGGTACCTGGCCCCTCGCGGTCACCGCCTACAATCATGGACCCGGCGGTCTGCGTCGCGCGCAGGAGGCACTCGGCACGAGCGACATCGCCGTGATCGTGAAGCGTTATCAGGGCGCGACTTTCGGGTTTGCCTCGCGGAATTTCTACGTGTCCTTCCTGGCGGCGCTCGAGGTGGATCGGAACGCCGAGAAATTCTTCGGTCCGATCACCCATCCCCCCGACACCGAGAGCACGCCCGTCGAACTGCCGGACTATATCCCGGTGGACGCCTTGGCGAAGGCGTTCGAGATCGACATGGGCGCGTTGCGCGTGTTGAATCCGGCCCTCAGACCGCCGATTTGGAGCGGAGCCAAGCTGGTGCCGCGCGGCTACCGTCTGCGGATTCCCGGCACCCCTCCGCAATCGGCGATCGCCGCGGCCTGGGCACGTCTGCCCCCGACGCAGCGCTTCCTCGCCCAACGCAACGACGGCAGGCACCGGATGCGCCGCGGCGAAACCCCGGCTGGGGTGGCGGCGGCCAGCGGCGTGAGTTTGGCGAGCTTGTCCGCCGCCAACGGCTGGAAGGGAACCCACGCACCGATTCGCGGCGAGTGGGTGCGAATTCCGATGCCCGCGTCCCGAGCCGAGATCGGGGGCGGCGAGGCGACCGTCCTTGCCGCGAATCCCGCGGGTCCCGCCAACTCCGCGGGCGCGCCGCCGGCCACGCCGCCGGCAACGATGGCCTCACGGCCCCCCGAGGAGCCGGTGTCGGAGCATCAGACGGGTAACGCCAACGCGCTGCTGCCGGCCGCGAGTCCCACCGGCAACGTCGATACCGCGGACTATGGCGTCGGCGCGGACGGCACCGTCACCGTGCAGGCCGCCGAAACGCTGGGCCATTTCGCGGATTGGACCCGGGTCGGCGTGCGGCGACTGCGCGCCCTCAACAAGCTGCACCCGAATGCGGGAGTGACGCAGGGCCGGAAGATCCGGATCGACCTGTCCCTGGTGTCGGCCGCCCAATTCGTCGCGTCGCGCCGCGGCTATCACCAACATCTCCAAGATGCGTATTTCGCCGCACACCGCATCGCCGGGACCGAGACCTATGCCGTCAAACGCGGCGATTCGCTGTGGACCATCGTGCAGCAACATGCGGACATGCCGATCTGGCTGGTGGCTGAGTACAACCCGGACGTGGACCTGAACGACATGCGCCCGGGGACGAGCATCACGCTACCCCAGGTCGTGGGGATCAATCGGGAGTGATGCCGCGCGCGTGCTCGAATTGGATCAGCGCCGTGGCGGTGGGATGAGTGGCGGTGAAACCCACGGGCGTCCCATCGGTCGAACGGAAGTCGATCGCGATTTTCCGGCTTTCGGTCAACCGCTTGAGCATCGGGACGTCCAGGGCGAAGTACGCCGATTGGCCCCAGGAGGCGACGGGCTGATAGGGGCCGACGCCGAGTGCCGGCGCATCGACGGTGGTCAGCACGATCGCGCCGTCGTCCAGCTGCAGAGTCACCGCGCCGGGCGAGTGAATGTCGGCAAACTGCCGGTCGTTTCCGGGAGCAACGTGCACCCAGAGTCCGTACGTGATGTCGCCCATCCGATCCCACTCCACCGGGCCGAGGTAGGCGAAGCTCACGCGTTTTGCGCCGGTAGGTGCGGCCCCCTGCGCGTTGGCGACGAATTCGATCGGCTCCTGCAGCGCACCCACCGTCATCCCCGTCCTCGCGTCCATGACCTCGGTGGGCCTTATGGAGCCGCGATCCGCGCAGCCGGCCAGCAAACCGAGGGCCAAGGCAGCTGGAAACAGGTGGCGGTGCATGGATTCCATTATACCGGGTCCGTGAGCCACGCCTCCTCATGCCGTGCTCGGACCACGCTATAATTTTCCCATGATCGATGAAATCCGCCGCCTGGCGCTCGGAAAGATGTGGTTGCTGCTCGTCCTCGCGGTCGGTGGGGCCCGGGGGCTGCCCGCCGCCGCGACCGCAGCGCTCCCCGCCGACCACGTGGTAGTGCACAAGTCCGAGCGCAAACTGTATTTGTACAATGGCAGCACCCTGTTGGGGGCCTACAATGTCGCCCTGGGGCTGAATCCGGTGGGTTCCAAGGAGCGGGAGCATGACTTCCGCACGCCGGAGGGCCGGTATTTCCTCGCACGCCGCAACACGCACAGCGACTACTTCCTCTCGATCCAGGTCTCGTACCCGAACAAGAACGACGAGCGGCGCGCCAGGAAGAACCGGTGGGCGCCCGGCGGGTCGATCATGATCCATGGGGCGCCCAACACCCCGAAGCATCCGGCGGCGTATTATCAGTCCAATGATTGGACCGACGGCTGCATCGCCCTGTCCAACTCCGATATGGTCGAAGTGTGGATGCGCACCCAAGACAATATCCCCATCGACATTTATCCGTAGCGGGTGCCCCGTGGAAACCACCATTCTCTCGTCCGACCTGGTCGACGCGCGCGTCACCCCCAAGGGCAGTCTCGAACATCTCTCGCAGCAGGAAATAGCCCAGCTGCTGGACTCCGGCCAGGGCGGACTCTATCCCTTGTTCCGCAAGTGCGCGCTCGCGGTGTTGAATTCCGGCAGCGACATCGACGATTCGCGGGTCATTTTCGCCAAATACAAGGACTTCGACCTCCGGATCGTCAGACAGGCGTGGGGGATCAAGCTGGAAATCAAGAATGCGCCGGCGGCCGCCTTCGTCGACGGCCAGATGATCCGCGGCTTGAAGGATCATCTGTTCGCCGTGCTCCGGGACGTGGTGTTCATCTCCAACGAGATCAAGGAGAGCGGTCGATTCGACCTGGAGACCAGCCCAAGCATCACCAACGCGGTATTCCACATCCTGCGCAACGCCCGGCTGCTGGAACTGCAGGTGCGGCCGAATCTGGTGGTTTGCTGGGGCGGCCATTCGATCGGACGCGCGGAGTACGATTACACGAAGAAGGTCGGCTATGAACTCGGACTGCGGAGCATGGACGTCTGCACGGGTTGTGGTCCGGGTGCGATGAAAGGTCCGATGAAGGGTGCGACCATCGGGCATTCCAAGCAAAGGATCACCAACGGCCGCTATCTGGGCATCACGGAGCCGGGCATCATCGCGGCCGAGCCCCCCAACCCGATCGTCAGCCAACTCGTGATCATGCCGGACATCGAAAAGCGCCTGGAGGCCTTCGTCCGGCTCGGTCACGGCATCGTGATCTTTCCCGGCGGCGCCGGCACGGCCGAGGAAATCCTTTATCTGCTGGGGATATTGCTCGATCCGGCGAACCGGGCGATGCCGTTTCCGGTGGTGTTCACCGGCCCGGCGGACACCGCCGAATACTTCCAGCAGATTCACGAGTTCCTCGGTGCGACGCTCGGGCCCGCCGCGCAATCGAAATACGAGATCATCATCGACGATCCGGCCGGGGTGGCGCGTGCGATGGTGCGCGGTCTGGAGAGCGTGCGCGACTACCGCCGCGCCGAAAAAGATTCCTACGGCTTCAACTGGCTCCTGAACATACCCCTCGAATTCCAACTTCCGTTCGAGGTTTCCCACGAGTCGATGCGGGGTCTGCGCCTGTCCCACGCGCAGCCCGCTCACGAGCGCGCCGCGAATCTGCGCCGCGCGTTTTCCGGCATCGTGGCGGGCAACATCAAGGAGTACGGCATCAACGCGATCGAAAAGCACGGGCCCTTCGAACTCGTCGGTGAGGAGTCGATCATGGACCCGCTCGACCGCCTGCTCCGTTCGTTCGTGGCGCAGCGTCGCATGAAACTGGCCGGCAGCGAGTACACTCCCTGCTATCGATTGGTTGCATGACGCCACCCCACCGAATTCTGTATCGGTTCGATCTGCCGGATGGGTCGACGAAGGCCCTGGAATTCCTTTTCGATCCCGCCGACTTCAAGATGCGCAAGCCGCCTCCGGCGAATCCGCCGCCTTGGACGGAGTTGGGCTTTTGCCGGTGCGCCAATTGTCCGCTCGACGCCCGCTCCACGACCCACTGCCCGGCCGCGCTGCAGATGGCCGGGGCGGTGGAGCAGTTGAAGGCTCTCGTCTCCTTCGACACGGTGGGGGTGACGGTGATCCAGGCCGAGCGGACCATGCATGCCGAAACCTCCGCGCAGCAGGCGATGAGCTCCGTGCTCGGACTGGTCATGGCGACCGCCGGCTGTCCATGGACGGACCATCTGCGGCCAATGGCCCGCTTTCATCTGCCGTTTGCCAGCGAAGCCGAAACGGTGTACCGGAGCATTGGCATGTTCCTGCTGGCACGCGAGATCACCGGAATCCCCGCGACCCGCGGATTCACCGAGCTCGACGAACTCTGCAGGAACCTGCATGTGGTGAATCGCGATATGTCGCGCCTGCTCGGCTCCGCAACGCGGACCGATCCGGCGCGCAATGCGATGGCGTTGCTCGATTCGTACACGACGCTTCTGCCCATCGCGCTCGAGTCTTCGTTCGACGAACTCAGGCCGCTGTTCGATGCGTGGAAAATCAACGGAAATTCAGCGATTTAACTTACCGCGGCACTCCGTGAGATGCGCATCGCAATGCGCACGCTTGCCCGGCGACAGCGCCGAGTTGCCTGTGACACAGTTCCTGCCCTAGCGGGGGCGCGACACTTACTGTCGTGAACATCACAGAGGCACGCGAAGATGAGCGACATCAAGAACCAAACCAGATACACGGGGATCGACCGGCGCTCACCGCGCGTGGAGCCGGGTGTCGCCAAACCGGGTTCACCCGCGCCACGGCAGACGTTCAAGACCGGCGGTCGTCATGCGGCGATCACGACCAACCTCTACAACTGGCACAGCTACAAGAACTGGGCCGACAAAGTGCGCGGCAGCTGGGAGGACAAGAAGTAGACCGGTCCGGCGCGTTCCTCGCGCCTCCGGGCCCGGGCTTCAGGCGGTTTCCGGCAGGGGGGGCGCCGATCGAGCGGCGGACCCGGACTCCTTGGCCCGAAGCCAGCCAATCAGCGGCTCCCAATCCTCCAGGTCCCGGCCGACCAGGCTCGGTTTCATCTCGTACAGGCCCACGCCCTGTTCCGCCGCCCGCACGTAGTTCTGCGAATCGCGCAGAGTGGCGATGACCGGGATCCGCAGTGTTTCCAGAAAGCGCATGAGCGACTGATAGACGAGCGTGTTGCGCTTGACGCGGTTGGCCACCACGCCTATCCGATTTTCATCGCGGCGCACCTTCGCGATCAGCAGCAGATCCGCGATGCATCGCGAGAACGCGTGAATGTCGATGTCGGAGGGCAGCACCGGCACGATGATCGCGTCGGCGGTCCGCGTCATTTCCGGCATTTCCTGGGCGAGCACCGCGGCCGGCGTATCGACCACCACGTGCGCCGCATCCGACGGGACCCTCATCTGCCAGGCGCGGGTCGTCCGGCTGTTCCGTTCGAACGCGGCGATGCCGTGGATGTGGGCCTGTTCGGGCTTGCGCTTCTTCAACCAGCGCGTGCTGGAGCCCTGCTGGTCGTTGTCCGACAACAAGGGGTGGTCGCCCAGGCTCGCGAAATAGCTCGCCAGATTGGTGGCCAATGTCGTTTTTCCGGAACCGCCTTTTGGGTTCAGGATGAGAATTCGCTGCATGTGGACCGAGCCTACGCAGCCGTCGGCATCGTGGCAAGTCTGTGACTCCCTGCACGGCGGCTCGAACGGTCCCCCGCTAGACTGATCCGCATGGAATGGGTGCTGCAGGTGATGGACGAGTTCGATGACGCCGTCGGTGCGCTCCGGCACGCCTGCATGGGAGTGGCCGCCGCGGTCGACTCCCTGTGGGGCGGGACTCCGAGGGCTCCCGACGGGCGCCGGTGGGCGCGCTCCTGAACGACGAAAGCGGCGAAATCCTCTAAGATGCCCGCACCATGGCATCGATCAAACCACTTCAATGGATTCTCGGCTCGGCTTTCGCCGTCCTCCTCGGCTGCAGCGGCAAGCCGCCCACCGCCCCGGGTCCGGCGGTCCCGGCGGCGGCGCGCGCGGCCGGCGCCCTGGAAATCACCGAACTGAAGCCCGGGTCGGGTCCTGCCATCGCCGCGGGCCAGAAGGCGGTGGTCGAATACACCGGTTGGCTCTACGAAGCGGCGGCACCCGACAACAAGGGCAAGGAGTTCGACAGCTCGAGGAACTCCGGGCATCCCTTCAGTTTCGTCATCGGGGCGGGGCAGGTCATCAAGGGCTGGGACATGGGCGTTCCCGGCATGAAGGCGGGCGGCCGGCGGCGGCTGGTCATTCCGCCCGATATCGGCTACGGGGAGTCCGGCGCGGGAGACGTCATTCCTCCCGGCGCAACGCTGATCTTCGACGTCGACCTCGTGGCCATCGAGTGACGGCCGCTCGAAGCGAGGCGGGCCGTCACTCGATGCGGTCCGGAACGGTCGAGTCGGCCTCGACCGTTCCGGAACTCGAGACGCCGATCAGTTCACGAATTCCTTGAGCGTCTTCAACGCGGCGATGCGGACCTTCTTGCTGGCCGGCTTGGCTTTGAACACCATCTTTTCGCCATTGAAGGGGTTGACGCCTTCACGAGCCTTGGTCGCCGGCTTCTTGACGACCTTCATCTTCAGCAGTCCGGGCAGCGTGAACAACCCATGACTGCGCAGACTCTTCTTGATCGCGGCGGAAAGCGAGTCAAACACGGCTCCGACCTGCTTCTTGGAGAGCTCTGTTTCCTTTGAAATCGTAGCGAGAATTTCAGACTTGGTCGGTGCTGCATTCTTTTTCGCCATAAAAAATCTCCTGCTGTTGTTTGCGAACGCGGGTAGAAAATACCCACATAGTCAACTCGGCGCCGAAAATAACATAGAAAAATGCCCGTGTTTAGCGCTATTTTGAAAAATGCACCTCGGGCGGGACACGCGCGAGCCTTATTTTTCAGGCTTCCCGGGATTCAGGCGCCGTTCGGATGCGGCGCCGACGCCGCGATGAGAGGGATTTCAAGCACGTACGGGCGATATTCAGCGTAGAAGTGTCAGCAGCGCGCCGATCGCGATCGACACCCACAGAACCGAGAAATCGATTTGTCCGATCGGCGGGATGATACGGCGCACGGGTCTCAAGACCGGTTCGCAGAGCTGGCCGAGCAGACGCACTCCCGGCGCATAGCCGCCGGGAGTGACGAAGGTCGTGAGCCAGTAGATCAAGAGCGCAAACAGATAGACGCGCAGCGTCAGATCGGCCACATCGACGACCGTGATGCGCAGAAAGTCGGCAGCGTCGCCGGGTCCCAGGCCGCTCAACCCGAGCAGGGCGGCGGTGCGCACGGCGGCCACGGCGATCACCGCGACGACCGTGGCGGTGTCGACCTTGCGGATCGGCGGCAGCAACCGGCGCAGCGGCAGAATCAGCCAATTGGTCGCACGCACGATGGCATCGGCCATCGGGTCCCTGAAGTCCGCGCGCACCAGCTGGAACAGCAGTCTCAGCAGGAAGGCGAGGGTCAGCAGCCACAGCAACGTATCGACTATGTACCTGAGCGCTTCCATATCAATCCACCGTCATGCCCTAGGGGGTCGAGTACTCGGCCGCGAGTTCGGCGGAGCGGCGATCGGCCGCCGCCACGGCGTGTGCGACGATAGCACGAAGCCCCGCGGCGTCGAGCACCTCGAGCGCGGCAGCCGTGGTGCCGCCCTTGGAGGTCACCTGCTCGCGCAGGGTGCTGAGCGAGTCGCGCGACAGCCTCGCCATTTGCGAGGCGCCGAATGCGGTCTCGAGCGTGAGCTTGTGCGCAATGTCGTTCGGCAATCCGCGCGCGTGGGCGGCGGCCTCGAGCGCTTCCATGAACAGGAAGAAGTAGGCCGGCCCGCTGCCCGACAGCGCGGTCACGGTGTCCATCTGCGACTCATGCTCCACCCACACCGTGGCGCTGACGGCGGACAGGATGGCCTCCGCCAGCGCGCGGTTGGCGGCGCCGACGCCGGGCGGTGCGTACAGGCCGGTCGCACCGAAGCCGTTGAGCGCGGGCCGATTCGGCATGGTCCGGACGACCGCGGCCCGGCCGCCGAACCATCGCGTGAGCGCGGCATGGGGAATGCCGGCGGCGATCGAGATCACCAACGGCACCGGGGCGACCAGGTGCGGCGCGAGCCCGAGCGCCACGCTGCGCATCTGCTGCGGTTTGACGGCCAAAATCACCACCTCGGCGCCGACGACCGCGCCCTGATTGTCGGCCGCGGCAACCACGCCGTAGTCGCGCGCGAGACGGTCGGTCTGCTCGCGGTTCGGATCGGAGACCACGATGCGCTCCCGCGCAAGTCCCCGCTTGGTGAGTCCGCCGATGAGCGCGGCCGCCATATTCCCGCCGCCGATGAATGCCAGTTTGCGTATGTTGTTCATGCCCGTCTCCAATTTCCGTCCGATGTTCCTCATCGGCCGCCGAACAGGGCGGTGCCGATGCGCACGTGGGTCGCCCCTTCGGCGATTGCCGACTCGTAGTCGCCGCTCATTCCCATCGACAATGCGTCGAGTTCGCATCCCCGTTCCTTGAGCCCCTCGTACAGTCTGCGGAGATGCGCAAACACCGCGCGCTGCGCTGCCACCGTCGGCTGGGGCGGCGGCACGCACATCAAACCGCGCAGCCTGATGCGGGGAAGGTCGCGAATCGCGGCGGCGAGCTCCGGCAGGCCGTCGGGATGCACGCCGCCCTTCGACGGCTCCGCCACCAGGGCGACCTGGATCAGCAGGTTGATGGGCGGGGCATGGAAGGGCCGCTGTTCGGACAGGCGCCGCGCGATGCTGAAGCGGTCGATGCTGTGCACCCAGGAGAAGCGCTCGGCGACGTCGCGCGTCTTGTTCGACTGCAGGCCGCCGATGAAATGCCAGGAGAGTCCGAGATCTCCGAGCTGGTCCAGCTTGACCAGGGCTTCCTGCAGATAATTTTCCCCGAAATCCGTGACGCCCGCCGTAGCGGCGGCACGTATGGATTCGGCAGGCTTGGACTTGCTGACCGCGACCAGGGTGACCGAGCCGGGATCGCGGCCTGCGGCAAGCGCCGCCTGACGTATCCGGGATCGGACGTGGGTCACACGATCCTCTAAATTTTGCGGACCAATTAACATATTGGGTGGCGACACCCTCTTATATACTGCCGGCGGTCGAACATCGCCTGAACTAGGAGCCGTAAATGGCGGTTGATATCGCGCAGCTTCTCGCCTTTGCGGTGAAGAACAATGCGTCGGACCTGCATCTGTCGGCGGGCGTGCCGCCGATGATACGTGTCGATGGCGACATGAAGCGCGTGAACATGCCGGCCCTCGTGCACAAGGAAGTGCATAGCATGGTCTACGACATCATGAACGACAAGCAGCGAAAGGCGTTCGAGGAGTTCTTCGAGACCGATTTCTCCTTCGAGATTCCCAAACTCGCCCGGTTCCGCGTCAACGCCTTCAACCAGAATCGGGGCGCCGGCGCCGTCTTCCGCAACATTCCCTCGACCATCCTGTCCCTGGACGAGCTTAACGCGCCGAAAACATTCAAAGACTTGTGCATGCTGCCCCGCGGCCTCGTGTTGGTCACCGGTCCCACGGGCTCCGGCAAGTCGACCACCCTCGCCGGGATGGTCAATCATTGTAACGACAATCGCCCGGATCACATCATCACCATCGAGGATCCGATCGAGTTCGTCCATGAGAGCAAGCGCTGCCTGGTCAACCAACGCGAGGTCCACCGGGACACCCTGGGGTTCACCGAGGCCCTGCGCTCCGCGCTGCGCGAGGACCCCGACGTCGTCCTGGTGGGCGAAATGCGCGACCTGGAGACCATCCGGCTGGCGCTGACGGCCGCCGAAACCGGACATCTGGTGTTCGGCACGCTGCACACCAGTTCGGCCGCCAAGACCATCGACCGCATCGTCGACGTGTTCCCGGCGGCGGAAAAGGACATGGTGCGGGCGATGCTCTCGGAGAGCCTGCGCGCCGTGATCTCCCAGACCCTGATGAAACGGGTCGGCGGCGGCCGCATCGCAGCACATGAAATCATGATCGGCACCCCGGCCATCCGCAACCTGATCCGGGAGGGTAAGATCGCCCAGATGTACTCTGCGATCCAAACCGGCCAGGGCATGGGCATGCAGACCCTCGATCAATGTCTCCAGGACCTGGTCCAGAAGGGCGTGGTCAGCCGCGAAGAAGCGAAATACAAGGCGCAGAACAAGGACAGCATCTAAATGGAGCGCGATCAAGCCATTCGACTCATGCAGGACCTGCTGCGGCGCATGGTCGAGAAGAAGGGATCGGACCTGTTCATCACGGCGGGGTTCCCTCCCGCCATCAAGATCGACGGCGAAATCCGACCCCAATCCGACCGCACCCTGAGCCCCGAGCAGAGCTCGGGCCTCGTCCGTGCCATCATGAACGACCGGCAGACCAAGGAGTTCGACTCGACGAAGGAATGCAACTTCGCCATTTCGCCGCCGGGAATCGGCCGGTTTCGGGTCAGCGCCTTCGTGCAGCAGGGCTTCACCGGCGCGGTGCTGCGGACGATCAATGCGAAAATCCCGACCCTCGAAGAACTCGAGTTGCCGCCGGTTCTGAAGGAGGTCGTCCTGTCGAAACGCGGCTTCGTGATCCTCGTCGGCGGCACCGGCTCGGGCAAGTCGACGTCCCTGGCGGCCATGGTCGGGTACCGCAACGAAAAGACCCGCGGTCACATCGTCACCATCGAGGATCCGGTGGAATACGTCCACGCGCACAAGGGCTGCGTGGTCACGCACCGGGAAGTGGGCGTGGACTGCGACAGCTGGCACCTCGCGCTCAAGAACACGCTGCGGCAGGCGCCCGACGTCATCCTCATCGGTGAAATCCGCGACCGCGAGACCATGGAATACGGCATCCAATTCGCCGAGACGGGCCATCTGGTGCTGGCCACGCTGCATGCGAACAGCTCCAACCAGGCGCTCGACCGCATCATCAATTTCTTCCCCGAGGAGCGGCGCGAACAGCTCCTCATGGATCTGTCGCTCAATGTCCGCGCGCTCATATCCCAGCGCCTCATCCCGCGCGAATCCGGCTCCGGCCGGATCGCCGCCATGGAAATCATGCTGGCATCGCCGCTGATTTCGGATCTGATCTTCAAGGGCGACGTGGCGAAGATCAAGGACGTGATGTCCCGCTCCAATCGCCTGGGGATGAAGACCTTCGATCAGGCGTTGTTCGAGCTGTACGAGTCGGGACTGATCTCCTACGAGGACGCGTTGCGCAATGCCGACTCGAAGAACGAACTGCGCCTCAAGGTGAAGCTCGAAAGCAAGCGGGAAATCAAGGCGCCGGACGACGGCGGCGCGGCGCTCCAGATCGTCGAGGAAGAAGAAGGCCAGGTGTTCTGAGCCATGTCAGCCGCCCCCGAACCGGCCTTCGTGATGAATACGAAGCCGCTCTTCAAGCTGATGGTCGAGCGGAAGGCATCCGATCTGTTCTTCAGCTGCAATGCTCCCGTGAAGATCAAGATCGAGGGCAAGATATTCCCGGTCAACAAACAGGTGCTGAGCCCCGAAACGGTGCGCCAGGCCGCCCTGGGGCTCATGTCCCAGGACCAGCTCGAATATTTCAACGAAGAACTCGAGATCGATTTCGCCATTTCGGAGCCCGGCCTCGGCCGGTTCCGCGTCAACGTCTTCTATCAGCGCGGCTACCCGGCGATGGTGCTTCGATACATCACGGCCGACATGCCGAAACTCGAAGACCTCGGCATGCCTGAAATCTACAAGGACCTGGTCATGCTGAAGCGTGGCCTCATTCTCATGGTGGGCGCCGCGGGCGCCGGCAAGTCCACCACCCTGGCCGCGATGATCAACTTCCGCAACGAGACTTCCTCGGACCACATCCTGACCATCGAGGATCCGATCGAATTCCTGCACACCAACAAGAAATCCATCGTGAATCAGCGCGAGGTGGGACTCGACACGAAGTCGTTCGCGCGTGCGCTGCGCAGCGCCGTGCGCGCCGCACCGGACGTCATCCTGGTGGGGGAGATTCGCGACCGAGAGACCATGGAGGCGGCCCTGGCGCTCGCCGGCACCGGGCACCTGTGCATAGCCACCCTGCACGCGAACAATTGCGCGGAAACACTCGATCGCATCATCAACATGTTTCCGCGGGACCAGCACAATCAGATCTTCCTGGATCTCTCCCAGTACCTGCGGGCCATTCTGTCGCAGCGCCTCGTCGCCGCGAAGACCGGCCAGCGGGTGGCGGCATCCGAGGTCATGGTCAATACGCCGTACGTCGCCGAGCTCATCAAGAAGGGCGACGTGATCGGGGTGAAGGAGGCCATACGCACCGGCACCGAGCGCGGCATGCTGAGCTTCGACAGCTCGCTGTACAACCTCGTGCGGGAAGGGCGCATCGATCTCGAGGAGGCTCTCTCGAACGCGGACTCCCGCACCAACCTCGAGGCCAAGATCAATTTCGGCTGAGTCCGGAGTCCATCTGCCAGGCACCCTGCAGCGGCGTCTGGCTCGGGCGGCATGAAACGAGGTTGCCCTCGAACTCGCGGGCGCTCACGTCCCAGCCGAAGCGCAGGGCATTCTGACGGCAGATCCCGGGATCGAGGTCCAATGCCCGGAGGGCGGCCAGGGCCAGATCCTCGTCCAGCGCCCCCGTCACCCCCTCCTCGATGACATCCTTCGGACCATTGACGGGATAGGCCGCCACCGGGATTCCGCAGGCCATCGCCTCGAGATTGACCAGTCCGAACGTGTCGGTGCGGCTCGGAAAGACCATCACGTCCGCCGCACCCAGATGGGCGGCGAGCTCCTCCCCGAACCGGTAGCCGGTGAAGCGGACGTCGGGATAGTTCGCCTGCAGACGGCCGCGCTCCGGGCCGTCGCCGATCACGATCTTGCTGCCGTGCCAGGGCATGCGCAAGAAGGCGTCGACGTTCTTTTCGACCGCAACCCGGCCGACGTAGGCGGCGATCGGACGCGGCATCTGCAGGAAATCCTTCGATCCGGGGGTGAACAGGCGCGTATCGACGCCCCGCCGCCACGTGGCCAGGTTTTTGAAGCCGCGGGACTGCAGGTCGCTGCGCAACGACGGCGTGCTGACCATGCAGCGCGCCGCGGCGCCGTGGAATCGGCCGAGGACCCAGTACGAGAATGCGAGCGGAACCGGCAGCCGGGCCCGCAGGTATTGGGGGAACTGCGTGTGGTAGGACGTCGTGAAGCGCAGCTGATGGCGCAGGCAGTGGCGCCTCGCCGCGAGACCGAGCGGCCCCTCGGTGGCGATGTGCAGCGCCTGAGGGGCGAAGTCCGTGATCTGTCGTTCAACCGCCCTGCGCGGCGCCACGCACAGTCGGATCTCCGGGTAGGTCGGGCAGGCGATGCTGCGGAAGTCGAGCGGCGTCAGCATGCGCACCTGGTGGCCGAAGCGGCCGAGCCACTCGGCGGTCTGGGCCAGGGTGCGCACGACGCCGTTCGTCTGGGGAATCCATGCGTCGGTAACGATCATGATTCTCATGTGCGCCGAAGATCGCATCTCGACGTGACGAATGCGTGAACGTCCCGGTTGTCATGCCGCTGTAACCGAAATCCTATATTTCATCCATGCGTGGATTTGAAGCAATTTCAACGAGGGACCTACATGCACAGTTTTTTGGCGGAACTTAGAACTCAGCGCTGGGACGATCATCGGTTCTATCACCACAGCCGCATCAATCAATCGCTCCATTTCCTGAGCGCCATCAGCTTCATCGTCGCGTATGTGATGATGTTCAAAGACCCCGTCATGGCCGCGCTCATCGGCTGGCTGGTGGCCATGGTGAGCCGTCAGTCGGGCCACTTCTTCTTCGAGCCGAAGGGCTACGATGAGGCCAATGACGTGACCCACGAGTACAAGGAAGAGATCAAGGTGGGCTACAACCTGCACCGCAAGGTGATTTTGCACGTCATTTGGGCGGCGGTGCCGCTGCTGCTGTGGATGAGTCCGACGGGGTTCGGCGTGTTTCCGCCGTCCGCCGGGGCGGAGGCGTTCATCCGCCACGTCGGCGCCATTTGGCTGTGCCTCGGCGTCGGCGCGCTGCTGTTCCGCACCTTCCACCTGTTCTATCTGAAGGACGTGCAGACCGGCCTCGTGTGGTTCACCAAGATCCTGACCGACCCGTTCAATGACGTGAAGCTCTACTGCAAGTCGCCGCTCTACCTGCTGCGGGGCGAACTCGTCGAGCCGAGGGCCGGGAAACTGCGCGCCTGAACCAGTTCGCGCAGCACCCGGCGCTTGATGGCGCGGTTGGTGAGCCGGGGGTCCGCCCACCACCAACCGTCCCGCTGCATGGCTGCCGCGGCCGCGACGATGCGGTCGGTCACCGCGGAGAAGTCCGCTTCGGAGTAGTTCAGGCTGAAAATGAGCCGGCCGGTGCCGACCCAGCTCAGCGCAAGCCCCTCAGCGCGAAGATAGTATTGAAACATCCAGTTGTAGCGGGCCGGCCGCGTGTAGGTGATGGTCCAGATGGTCGACAGATTGGCGACGCGCACCGGCAGAGCGGCGGCGTCGAGCCGCTCGTTGAGGGTCCGCGCGCGCCGGTTCCAGATCTCGTCCAGATCGACGTACAGCGAACGCACGGGGTCGCTGTCGAGGCGATCCAGGAACTCATGCATCGCGCCCATGACATAGGGGTGGGAGTTGAAGGTGCCGCGGGCGAAGCATACGTCCGCCGGGCGGTCCTCACGGTAGCGGCGCATGAATTCGCGCCGGCCGCAGAGCACGCCGACGGGCAGGCCGCCGGCGACGGTCTTGCCATAGGTCACCATGTCCGCCCGCACGCCAAAATACTCCTGTGCTCCGCCGCGGGCGAGGCGGAAGCCGACGAACACCTCGTCGAATATCAGCGCGATGCCGCGGGCGCTGCACACCTCCCTCAGCCGGCGCAGCCACGCGGCGTAGGCGGCGCGGTCGAAATGGGCGCCGCGGCCGCTGTCCAGCAGCGTCGAATCGCCCGGCGCCGCCGCATTGGGATGCAGGGCTTGCAGCGGGTTGACCAGCACGCAGGCGATGTCCTTGCGGTTCCGCAGCACGGTCAGTGCGGCCTCGCTCATCTCGGACAGGGTGTAGGTTTCGTGCGCGGGAAGCGGATTGCCCGCACCCGGCTGCACGTCGCCCCACCAGCCGTGATACGCCCCGCAGAACCGGACCAGGTGGCTGCGCCGCGTGTGGTAGCGTGCGAGCCGCACGGCCTGCATCACCGCCTCGGTTCCCGACATGTGGAACGATACCTCGTCGAGACCGGATATCTCGAGCAGCCGCCGCACGTTGCCCGCCATCACGGGATGATAGGTGCCCAGCACCGGGCCGAGATCCCGCACCCGTTCGGCGCCGCGTTCGATGCATTCCTTGTAGAAGTCGTAGCCGAACACGTTGACGCCGTAGGATCCGGTGAGGTCGTAGAGCCGGTTGCCGTCCAGGTCGGTGACCGATACGCCCGAGGAGGACTGCAGGAACGCCCCGGCCTTGAAGTGGCTGCGCACGAGGCGGCTGAATTGGAACGGAACCCGGTTGCGCGAGGTGAACTGCAGGTCGGACACCGCATCGACGATCCCGGCCGTGAGCTCGGCCGATTTGGCGAAGCGCGCCGCGTAGAGTGCGGACAGGCGCATGAATCCCTCGCGGCGCTCGGCCGCGACGGCCTCGGGAGCGTCGTCGATGCGGAAAAACCGGTCCTCCCCATATTCGTAGTAGGGTACCAGCGCGGCGAACCGACGCGACATCCGGGAGTGGCCCGTCAGGGAGCGATGTTTGGCGCGCGACAACTGCATTCGCGAGCGGATCCGCGGCATCAGCGCCGCCAGGATGCAGGCCCCGGCGGCATACAAAAGCAAATATTTCGTCATGGCGCTCCTCCGGGGAAACTCTATTGCAATCGAGTGACACTTCCGTGACCGTCCGCGCCGCCATCGACCGGATCGTGCAGCAGGAGGACATCAATTTCCTGGTCACGAACCGCATTCCCCGCCGCGGCCTGACGCTGTTCGTCGGCTGGCTGAGCCGCATCGAAAACCGCTGGCTGTGCGCGGTCTGCATCAGGGTGTGGCGGCTGTTCTCGGATCTCGATCTCGCCGAGGCGAAGCAGACCCGCTTCAACAGTCTGCGCGAGTGCTTCACGCGGGAGCTGCGGGAGGGCGCACGTCCGGTCGATCCCGACCCCCATGTCCTCGCCAGCCCATGCGATGCGTTGGTCGGCGCCTGCGGCGAGGTGCAGGAGGGCACGGTATTGCAGGCCAAGGGATTTCCCTACCCGCTGCTCGACCTGCTCGGCGATCCCGAACTGGCGGCGTACTACCGCGGCGGACGGTTCGTGACGCTGCGGCTGACCTCCAGCATGTATCACCGCTTCCATGCGCCGTACGACTGCCGGGTCGAGCAGGTGAACTACATCTCGGGCGACACGTGGAACGTCAATCCGATCGCATTGCGGCGGATCGAGCGGTTGTTTTGCAAGAATGAACGTGCCGCCATCCGCTGCCGCCTGCCGTCGGGTGCCTTGCTCACCCTGGTGCCGGTGGCGGCGATCCTGGTGGCCAGCATCCGGCTGACGTTTCTCGACGTGCTGCTGCATCTGCGGTACCGCGGGCCCAACCGGATCGACTGCGCCGTGCCGCTCGCCAAGGGCCAGGAGATGGGGTGGTTCGAACACGGCTCGACGATCATCGTGTTCGCACCGCGCGGATTCACCCTGGACGGGGAGATTCACGAGGGCGGCCGGCTATGGATGGGGCGGCCGCTCCTGCGGTTCTAGAGCGGCCGGCGATGGCGGGTGAGCGTGGCCGCGATGGATGCCAGCACCGCCATGCGCACGGCGACCCCGTTGTTGACCTGTTCGCGGATGACCGAATGGGGGCCGTCGGCGACTTCCGAGGAGATTTCCACGCCGCGGTTCATGGGGCCCGGGTGCATGACCAGCACGCCCGGCGAGGCAAGCCCGAGCCTTCCGGCGGTCAGGCCGAAATCTCGAAAGTAGGCCGCATCGTCGAGGGAGGCGCTTTGAGCCATGCGCTCCTTCTGTATCCGCAGCATCATCACCACGTCCGCCCCGGCGATCCCGTCCTCGATGCGTACGAACCGCTGTGCGCCGTGAAACTCGGACTCCGAGGGCAGCAGGGACTCCGGCGCGACCAGCCGCAGATCCGTCGTGCCCAGCGCGGTCAGGGCATGCGCGGTCGAGCGGGCGACCCGCGAGTGCTTGATGTCGCCCACGATCGCGACCTTCAGACCGGTGAAGCGGCGTTTGTGGGTGCGTATCGTCAGCACGTCCAGCAGTCCCTGGGTGGGGTGCGAGACGTGCGCCTCGCCGGCGCTGATGACGGAGACGTGCGGCGCCACATGGTCGATCAGGAACTCCGGCATGCCGGGTTCCGAATCCCGTATCACGAACACGTCGGTATTCATGGCCTCGAGCGTGTAGATCGTATCGAGCAGGGTCTCCCCCTTGGCACGCGAGCTGGACTGCAGATCGAGGTTGAGGACATGGGCGCCGAGCCTGCGGCTGGCCAGGTCGAACGAGGCGCGCGTGCGCGTGCTCGGTTCGAAGAAGAGGTTGGCCAGCGTCACGCCCGCGAGCTCGCGCCCCTCGTAGGCCGGCTGTCCCGGCAGCCGGCGATAGGTCTCCGCCCGATCCAGCAGCGCGGTCAACGCATCGCGTGTCAGGCCGTCGAGCGTGATGAGGTGCCGCAGACCGCCTGCGCTGTCTTGTTGTGAACGCATCTTGTCCTTTCAGGTTGATTCGCGGAACCAGCGTTCCAGGATGACGCACGCAGCCGCCGCATCGATATCGCTCTTCGCCACGCGGCCCCTGCGCAGGCCCGCCGTCCTCGCGGCCCTGAGTCTGGACTCGGCATCCAGCGACGAATAGCGCTCGTCGACCAGACGGACGGGCAGGGCGTGGCGCGCCGCGAACTCGCCGGCGAATCCGCGTGCGGAGCCGCTCATGCCGCTCTCCGTGCCGTCGACATTATACGGCAGTCCGACCACGATCAAGGACGGCTGCCATGCACGAATGTGCGCCGCGACTTCCTCCCACCGAGGACCGGCCGGGCCGTTGGCGACTGCGCTGAGCGGCCGGGCCGTGCGGCTCAACGTGTCGCCGCAGGCGACACCGATCCGGCGGCGGCCGAAGTCGAACGCCAGCACCAGCCGCGGAGCGGGGTCGGGCGCTGCCGGCGTCCGTTCAGGCATTGCCGCTGATCGGGCTCATGCGCGACAGTTCCACACCCAGCAGACGGGCTGCGGCATGCCAGCGCGATTCGAACGGCAGGTCGAAAATGATCGTGGATTCGACCGGCGCGCAAAGCCAGGCATTGGCCCGGATCTCCTCCTCGAGCTGGCCGCCGTCCCAGCCCGCATACCCCAGCGCCACCACCGCGTCGTCGGGTCCCTGTCCGCGGGCCATGGCCGCCAGGATGTCCCGCGACGTGGTGACATGCAGGATGTCGGAGACCCTGAGGGTCGAATCCCAGTCGCCGCCGGCCCGATGAACGACGAAGCCGCGGTCGGTCTGCATCGGCCCGCCCCTGAGGACCTGGCGCTCGCTCAGGGGTCCGGCTTTGAGATCGATCTCGAGCTGCTCGAAAATTTCGCTCATGCGCATGGGCAGCGGTTTGTTCAGGATCAGGCCCAGGGCGCCCCGCGGGTTGTGGTCGCACACCAGGGCGACGGTCTGGGCGAAATTCGGGTCTCCCATCGTCGGCATCGCGATCAGCAATTGGTTCGTCAGATAACCGGATTCGCTCATGGGTCAACCACCGCAGGTGAAGAACCTCGACTCTTACGGCGCAGCGCCCGCTGCGTTCGGATCGGCGTAGAGCACCTTCGAACCCTGGGGCGAACCGCCGAGAAACTGCCATTCGTAGGCGATTCGAATTTCGTCATGTTTGGCATCGAGTCCGGCGGGAAACGGGTCGTAGGGGGCGGCCAGCTTCAAGATTCGGATCGCCGCCTCGTCGATCTCGGGGTGACCGCTGCTGCGTCGGACCACGGTTCGCACCAGCCGGCCGTCGGACCCGATGGTCACCTCGATCACCGGCGTGCCGGACAGATTTTGGCGCCGCGCGGCATCCGGGAAGTTCATGGTGCCGACCCGCTCGACCTTGCGGCGCCAACCGTCCAAATATACCGCCACGTCCGATTCGCGGGTATCCGCCGCGATCCAAAGCTGTTTTCGCGACTCGCCGCGCATGCGCAGCTCGATCCCGTCGTCGTTCGGGGCCATGCCCAGGTCCGGCCTGTTCTGCAGCAGGGCGGGCGGTTGCGACGCCTCCGTGGCGGCCACCGGAGCCGAGAAGTACAGGATCCGGACGGAGGGCAGGTGGGTGGCCACCAATTCGTCGTCGCCGGAATCGATACCGGCTTGCCGGGGCGCCAGGCCCTCGCCGTCGGGCATCCCCAGCTGGTCGAGCCGTACCTGGGATGATTTCGGTATCAGGGGATTTGCGCTGCGGAGGGAGTTGCCCGATCCAATCTGGGTGCGCTGCGCGACGTATTGCGCATTGGGATTCTTGTCTGCCTTCGGCACCTGGTCGTTGACCAGCACCACCTCGAGTTCCGCGGTGTCGGGACCGGCCTGGCCCCGATTGGGCGAGCTGAAGCTGACGCCGAGTATCACGATTCCATGGAAAAGCGCGGCCAGAAAGCACGTGGTCAGCATGCGGTCGCCGGCCGGCGGAAGCCCGGTTTGCAGCAGTTCGGAAGTCACGCGGCGTTCAATCTCCCCGAGATGGCCGTTATCAACGTCCCCCCGATGTCGACACCGTGCTTCTTGTTTAGTTCGCGAATGCCCGTCGGGCTCGTGACGTTGATTTCGGTGACATAGTCGCCGATCACGTCCAGGCCGACGAAGATCATTCCCGCCGCCTTGAGTTTGGGCCCGATGACCCCGCACAACCAGCGGTCGCGTTCGTTGAGCGCGCGGCTTTCGGCGCTGGCGCCGGCGGCCAGGTTGCCCCGGTGGTCGCCCGCCCCGGGTATGCGCTGCAGTGCGTACGGCACCGGCTCGCCGTCCACGAGGATGATCCGGCAATCCCCGACCGTGACGATCTCCGGCAGGTAGCGTTGCACGATCGCATAACGTGAGCCGTAGTCGGTCAGGGTCTCGAACACCACATTGGCGTTCTTGTCACCCTCCTCGAGCACGAATATGGAACGGCCACCCATGCCGTGCAGCGGTTTGCAGACGGCCTTGCCGTGTTCCCCCAGGAACCCGCGCATGTCGTGCATGTCGCGGGTGATGAGGGTGGGTGCGCAGCATTCCGGAAACCAGGCCGTGTACACCTTCTCGTTCATGTCGCGCAGGCCCTGCGGCCGGTTGCACACCAGGGCGCCCTGCTCGCCGGCGCGGCCCAATATGTAGGTGCTGTAGATGTATTCGGTGTCGAATGGCGGATCCTTGCGCATCAGAATCACGTCGTAATCGCCGAGTCTGGCCGCCACGGCCGCTCCGCGGGTGAACCAGGCGTCGGGGTCGTCGGCCACCCGCAGCGGTGCCAGGTGACCCCAGGCCACCCCGTCGCGCAGGTACAGATGCCTCTGTTCGGCGTAAAAGAGCTCCCAGCCACGCGACTGGGCCGCCAGCAGGATCGCGAGCGTGCTGTCTTTTGCCGGTTTGATGTCTTCGATGGGGTCCATGACCACTACCAGACGCACTCGGGAACTCATGCTCGATCCTTTCATGGGCGCACAGACGTATTGTGGCTCGCCAGTTTAACGCAAGCCGTGAGCGCATCCGTCTTCTTGGGGAAACTGTGAACCAGGCCACCGTCGTTTGCCCCGCAATGCCTCGAAATGTCGACCCCGTACCGTGGCTTGCGCGCCCTGGATATGTTAAAAAGCCACAGTAATCCAGCACCTACGAATGCGTAGCCTCAAGTCCCGAAAGGCAGCCTCATGGAGAGCATGATCACCAACGGAAAGCCGAAACTCGCGGGGCTGAAGGTCCTCGTGATCGACGACAGCAAAACGATCCGGCGGACCGCCGAGACCTTGCTGACCAAGGAGGGCTGCGAGGTATTCACGGCGGTGGACGGGTTCGACGCGCTGTCGAAGATCGCCGATCACCAGCCGGACATCGTCTTCGTGGACATCATGATGCCCCGTCTCGACGGCTACCAGACCTGTTCGCTCATCAAGCACAACAAGGTCTTCAAGCAGATCCCCGTGATCATGCTGTCGAGCAAGGACGGCTTGTTCGACCGGGCCCGCGGCCGCATCGTGGGGTCGGAGCATTATCTGACGAAGCCGTTCACCAAAGATGAGCTGCTTGGGGCCATTGAAGCACACGTCGGGAAATGACGGAGAATCCCAGAATGGCATTGATTCTTATTGTCGATGACTCGCCGACCGAAGTCTTTGTCATGCAAAAGGCGCTCGAAAAGCACGGCTACAAGACGGCCGCGGCCGAGAACGGCGAAGAGGGTGTCCGCAAGGCGAAGGCCATGAAGCCGGACCTTATCTTCATGGACATCGTCATGCCGGGCGTGAACGGCTACCAGGCCACGCGGATGCTGATCAACGACCCGGAAACCAAGGGTCAGGAGACGGATCGTGTCTGGGGCCTGCGCCAGGGGGCGGTGGACTATCTGGTCAAACCGGTATCGGCTCAGGCGCTGGTCGAGAAGGCACAGGCCGCGCTGGCCACATGACGAACGCGCCGAGCGGAACCGACGGCAGCCTGCGCCACCTGCGCGACCGTCCTTTTGAACTGCTGAAGGAGCTCGAGAAGCGCAGCCGCAACGTGACCGCGGGGGGCGCGCCGGACGCGGCCGCCGGGCACGAGTGGGTGGGAGTGGCGTTCAGGATGGGCGGCGAGACGTTTCTGGTGGCCCGCGAGGAAACCCGCGAGGTGCTGGGCTATCCGGCCGCGGTGACGCGTATTCCGGGCGCCAAACCGTGGGTCAAGGGACTCGCGAACATCCGCGGGCAGCTCCTGCCCATGTTGGACCTGCGGCAGTTCCTCGGCAGCGGCGCCACGACCCCCGGGCGCAACACCCGGATCGTGGTCGCCAACCACCGGGAAATCCCCGCCGGACTCATGGTCGACGAGGTGCTGGGTTTCAGGCGCTTCGCCGAATCCGAGTTCAACGCCGACCCGCCGCCGACCGTGATCCGTTGCGAAAACTACCTCGCCGGCGCCTTTCGTCGCGGCGGAGAAGTGTGGCCCGTGCTGAGTTTGAAGAGTTTGGTGGAGAGTCAGAGCTTTTTACAGGCCGCGAGCTGAGCGCGGCCGGAATCACCGCATGAACAACCCCGACAAAGACTTTGCGAAGGCCAACCTGCTGCCGGCGCTGCTGGCGCTGGTCGTGCTGTGCCTCGCCGGCGCGGCGGTGCTCACCCTGTTGACGCACGCCGCGGCGCCGCGCGCCGCGGAGCCGGAACTGCTGACGCTCGTCATGCAGCGTATTCCGTTCGAGGCGCAGAATGCCCTGCGGGGCGATTCCGGTGCCTTCGATGCCCTCGCCAAGAGCTCGGCGCGCCTCAACCTCCTGACGGCGGCGGGTCCGCTGGCCGACGCGAGGTCGAAGTTTCCCGCGGATTTCACCAAGCTGACTGAGGGCGCCGCCAAGATCGGTGACGCCCGGCACGCGGTGGAGGCGATTCAGGCCTCCAATCGTGAGGTGCGCGAACTCGCGCCCAAGCTGCTGTCCGAGCTTGGCGATCTCGCGAGCGCGGTCGGTGTGCAGAAGCTCGAGAACATGAACCGCTACCTGGAGCGGTTCGAGTTGACGGTGCAGCGGGTGCAGCAGGAAATGAACGCCCTGTCGACCGGCGTGAGCGATGCCGCGCCCGCGGCCCAACGACTGGCCGACAGC
Organism: Nevskiaceae bacterium; assembly: GCA_037445285.1. Taxonomy (GTDB): domain Bacteria; phylum Pseudomonadota; class Gammaproteobacteria; order Steroidobacterales; family Steroidobacteraceae; genus Bog-1198. The sequence continues at coordinate 33,223 of JBBIKV010000014.1, forward strand.
CTGGAGTTCCTGAACCAGGTGATGCGGGGGCTCTCCGGCGAGGATTCCGGGTTGACGCTGCCGCGGGTGAACGGATCCGACGCCGAGCAGCGTCTGAAGACGGTGGTTCAGCGCAATCAACAGTTTGCTGCGGCCGTTCGCAAGGCGATCGGCGCCGCCGAGCCGCTGTCCCGGGCGCAGATGGCCGCTGCCGTCCTGCCGAGCCTGACCTCCGCCCTGGCTGCAAAAATCGACGAGTCGGCGCCCCCCGTGGAGTCGTCCGGCGCGGGTTACAAGGGCGCCATCCTGGTGCTGTTGGGCGGGGCCCTTGCGTTGCTGGGTGCGCTGGCCTGGGTGTTCCTGAAGTCGGTGAGTGCGCGCAAGACCACCGAATTGCGGGTGCGCGAGAACGAGCGCAATCAGGAGGCGATCATGCGGCTGCTGGACGAACTTTCCAGCCTCGCCGACGGCGATCTGACCGTTCAGGCGACCGTGACCGAGGACATCACGGGTGCGATCGCCGATTCGATCAACTATGCCATCGAGGCGCTGCGTGAGCTGGTCACGACCATCAACGACAGCGCCATCCAACTGGAGGGGGCAACGAAGCAGACCCAGGCCGCGGCCGCCCATATGGCGAAGGCGAGCGGCGCGCAGTCCCGGCAGATTTCCGCGGCCAGCGAATCCATGCAGGAAATGGCGGCCTCCATCGAGGAGGTGTCGGGCAATTCTGAGCGATGCTCCGACGTCGCGCGCCATTCGGTGGACATCGCCCACAAGGGCGGGGACGCCGTCCGGCGCACCATCGACGGCATGAACGCAATCCGTGAAACGATCCAGGAGACCAGCAAGCGCATCAAGCGTCTGGGTGAAAGCTCCCAGGAAATCGGCAACATCGTCGAACTCATCAACGACATCGCCGAGCAGACCAACATTCTCGCGTTGAACGCCTCGATCCAGGCGTCGATGGCGGGCGAGGCGGGCCGCGGCTTCGCCGTGGTGGCCGACGAGGTGCAGCGGCTGGCCGAGCGCGCGGCCAATGCCACCAAGCAGATCGAGGTTCTGGTCCGCACCATTCAGACGGACACCAATGAGGCGGTCGTTTCGATGGAGCGCAGCACCACCGACGTCGTCGGCGGCGCGCTGCTCGCGGAGAACGCCGGGGCGGCGCTCGAAGAGATCGAACAGGTCTCAAATCAGATTGCGAGTCTGGTGCAGAATATTTCGGCCAGTGCCCGTCAACAAGCCGTTGCGTCCGGAAATATTTCCAAGAACATGCAAGTCGTACGAGAAATATCCTCGCAGACCGCCGAAGGCTCCACCGCGACGTCGACCTCCATCGCCAAACTCGCCGCCCTCTCGGCCCAGCTCCGCAAGTCCGTCGCGGGATTCCGCCTGCCCGATTACGGCGACGGCACGACCACGGTCGGATCGCGTCCGGCAGCCTTGCCGGCGGCGCAGGAAGCCGTCGATCTGAGCAACACCGGCCGTATGCGCAAGGCGAGCGGCGCCGGCGCGTAGCAGTCCGATCGATAGAAAAACATGCCGGCCACCGACATCAGCTCTCAAACGTTGCACATCGTCGCCAAGGAATTGACGGCGACCCTCAACGAGGCGCGCGCCGCCCTCGAGGCGTATGCGGAACGCACCGACCAGGTTGCGCATCTGGAGAAGTGCGCCGAACAACTGCATCTGGCGCATGGCGTGCTGCGCCTGGTGGAGGTGTACGGCGCCGCGCTGCTCGCCGAGGAGATGGAGCACGTCACCCGCCACCTGCTGGCCGCCGGCACCGACCAGAAGCGTCACATGGAAGGGCTCGACGGGCTGATGCGCGCGATGGTGCAGCTCCCCACGTATCTGGAGCGCGTGCTTTCCGGCGGGCGTGATCTGGCCCTGGTCCTTCTGCCGCTGCTCAACGATCTGCGCTCGGTGCGCGGCAGCCCGCTGCTCTCCGAGGGCACGCTGCTGCTGCTCAACCTCAAGTCCGATCAGCCCGCGCAGCCGCAGTCGCAACGCCAGGGTGAAGCCGCCATCACGATGGTGCAGTGGGCGCGGCGCCTGCGCCCGAGGTTCCAGGTGGGTCTGCTCGGCTACATTCGCGGCGAACGCACCGCGCAAAACCTGGAGATTCTGGCCAAGGTCGCCGAGAAGCTGGAACAGGTGGCGACCACTCAGGCGGTGTTCCAATTGTGGTGGGTAGTCGGCGCGGTGTTGGAGGCCCTGAGGACCAACGGACTCGACGGAAGCGCGACCTCGAAGCGCCTGCTGGGTCAGGCGGACCGGCAGATCAAGGCGCTCTACGAAATGGGCGAGGCGCGCTTTGCGGAAAATCCCCCCGTGGATCTTCTAAACAACCTCCTGTACTACGTGGCCCGTGCGTCGACCGGGGGCGGCCGCATCGCCGCCGTCCGCGCCTCCTTCAAACTGTCCGAATTGCTCCCCGTCGATGACACGATAGAACAGGAGCGCGAGAGCCTGTCCGCGCCCAGCGTCAAGTTGATGCGCACGGTCGGCGCGGCGATCAAGGAGGATCTGTCCAAGGTCAAGGACGTCTTCGATATCTTCGCCCGTCGCGGCGGCGGACGGACCGACGAGCTCGTACCGCAGCTCGATCTGCTCAAGAAGATCAGCGACACGCTGGGAGTGCTCGGCCTCGGCGAGCTGCGCCAGCGCGTTCAACAGGAGGTGTCGGAGCTTTCCGAAATCGTCACGGACGGCAGGACGCCCTCCGAGGCGGCGCTCGTCAAAGTGGCGGGTGTGTTGCTGTCGGTCGAGGACAGCCTCGACGACCAGCTGGTGCGGCTGATTCTGCCGGCGGCCGCGACCGCCGACATGCCGGTCGACCATGATTTCGAGTTCCGTCAAGTCAGCGAGGCCGTGCTGCGCGAATGCATCGTCAATCTGGCCCGCATCAAGGAGGCGGTGTCGGTCTCCGTGCAGAAGCCGACCGACTTTCCGCCGCAGGGGCTGGACAATGTGCCGCAGTTGGTGCGCGGGATCACGGCGGGTCTGCTGATGCTCGGCAAGGGGCGCGCCGTCGAATTGATGGACGCCATCGGCGCCCAGGTGCGCAAGCTGATCGAGCCCGGCGCGCCCACCCCCGACGCGGCCCGGCTCGAGCGCATCGCCGATGCGATCGTCAGCATCGAGTACTACATGGAGACGCTGCAAAGCGGCCGCAACGATCCATGGTACATGCTGGACAACGCTGAGACCTGCATCAAGGCACTCACCGATTCGGGACTCGCACACGTTCCGAGCGTCGAGATGCCGGCCGGCGACCTGGCGAAAACGGTGCGGCTGGAACCGGCGCCCATCGTGGCGCTCGAACCGACGCCTCCCGGACACGCCGCAACCCAGCCCTTGATCGATACCGCGGCCCCCGCAGCCGTCGACCCACAGTTCATCGAGCTGTTCATCGAGGAGGCGAAGGAGGAGATCGCGTCGATCCAGCGCAGCTTTCCGTTGTGGGACGAGAATCCCATGGACTTGGAGTCGTTGAGCGTCCTGCGGCGCAGCTTCCACACGCTGAAGGGCAGCGGCAGGATGGTGGGCGCACGGCTCATCGCGGAATTCGGCTGGTCGATCGAGAATCTGTTGAACCGCCTCGTCGACAAGACCTTGTCGCGCACGCCTTCGATGATGGCGCTGCTGCGCAGCGCGGTCGCCGCACTGCCCGAACTGGTCGAACAGTTGGAAACCGGGCGACCGCACTCCGCTTCGGTGGCCGACATCATGACCCGGGCGTTCGCCATTGCGGAGGGGCGTGAGGCGTCGCCGTCAGCGGCGAACGGGACGCCCGCCGGCGGCGCGGCGCCGGTCATGGACCCGCTGCTGCACGACATTTACAGCAAGGAAACCTCGAGCCACCTCGCGGAAATCCGCGAGTACCTGCGCAAGCGGGCGGACCAGCCGGCCCCGCACCACCTGCCGGAGACCGTCTATCGCGCGATCCATACGCTTTCCGGCAGTTCGAAGATGGCGGAGGCCCGGCATGGCATCCGGATCACCGAGCCGTTGAATCACTTCATGCGCAAGGTCTACGACAGCGGCCATGGCTTGACCGACGCCGGTCTTGCCACCCTGGCCGATGCGGTGCGCGCGATCGAGGACGTGGTCTCCCACATCAACGAGTCCACGGCATTCTTCGTCGATCAACCCTCGCTGCTCGGCCGTCTCAACGATCTGGAAGCCGAACTCGACGCCACTCTCGCGCGCGAGGCCGGTGAGGCGGGTGGCTCCGTCATCGTGCCGCAGATCCTCGAGTCCGAGGTGCAATCCGTGCTGCAGGAGCCCGCGGCCGTCGAACCTGCCGCTCCCGCGCCTGCCGTCGAGGAGTTCGATCATGAGATCGCCAACATCTACAGTGAGGAGGCGACGGAGCTGCTCGAGGCGGCTCAAATCTCCCTGAGCGCGTGGAATCGCGACCGCGGCGCCAAGGACCGGGTCGCCGAACTGCAGCGTCAGCTGCACACCCTGAAGGGCGGAGCGCGCATGGCCGGGATCACCGCCATGGGAAACCTGAGCCACGAGCTCGAAACCCTGGTGCTCCACATCGATACCGGCGCGGTCCCGGCCGATGACCACGCACACGCCGTGATGCAGGCGAGTCTCGATGAACTCGCGCGCATGCGCGATCTGGTGAGTTCCGGGTCATTGCCCGCTCCCGCCACGGCATTGCACGGTCAAATACGCGACCTCACCATGGGTTCGGGCGCGCCGCCTGCCGCCGCGGAGCCGGCGGTTCCAGCCGTGCCCGCCATCCCGCCGGCGGTTTCCGCGCCGCCTGCCGCGGTTGCCGAGGAGGCTTGGTCGCCCGGCCCGCCGCCAGCGGTGGCTCCGCCGCTGCCGTTGGTGCCGCCGTTGGCCGCCGTCGGCGAGGATTCGATCTCGAGTCTCGAAGTCAGCATCGCTCCGGTGCTGCCGGGGCGTGAAAGCGTGCCGGCGGAACGCGTCGAAATGGCGCGAGTGGATGCCGAACTGCTGGACACGATGCTCAACAACGCCGGAGAAGTGAGCATTTTCCGCGCCCGCCTCGATCAACAGGTGAATTCGATCGACTTCAACCTGGCGGAACTCGCACGCACGGTGACCCGGCTGAAGGAGCAGTTGCGCGGATTGGAGATCGAGACCGAGGCCCAGGTCCTCAACCGGCATCACGACGAGGATTCGCGCAGGAACGACTTCGATCCCCTCGAACTCGACCGTTATTCGGCGCTGCAGCAGTTTTCACGGGCCCTGGCCGAGACCTCGGGCGACGTGGCGAGCATCCAGGGCTTGTTGGAAACGCTGACCCGGGAGGCGCAAAACTTGCTGACGCAGCAGTCCCGCGTCATCACCGAGCTGCAGAACAGTTTGATGCGCACGCGCATGGTCCCGTTCCAGCGCCACGTGCAGCGTCTCACGCGACTGGTGCGTCAGGCCGCGAACGACACCGGCAAACGCGCGGAACTGGTGGTGCAGGGCGCGTCTGCCGAACTCGATCGGCAGATGTTGGAACGGATGGTCGCGCCGCTCGAGCACATGCTGCGCAATGCGGTGGTTCATGGTATCGAGCCCGTGGAACGGCGTTCCGCCCTCGGCAAACCGGACGTGGGCCGGATCTCGGTCAGCCTGACTCGCGACGGCGCGGAAGTCGTCATCGTCGTGACCGACGACGGCGGCGGGATCAACGTCAAATTGATCCGCGAGAAGGCGGTGGCGCTCGGGCTCGTCGACCGGCAGGCGAAGCTCACCGACGAAGAGGCGATGCAGCTCATCCTCGAACCGGGCTTCAGCACCGCGGGCCACCTGACGCAGGCCGCCGGTCGCGGCGTGGGCATGGACGTGGTGGCCACCGAGGTCAAGAAGCTGGGCGGCGGGCTCTTCATCGAGTCCACACACGGCAAGGGTTCCCGGTTCACCATCCGCCTGCCGTTCACCCTCGCAATCAGTCAGGCGTTGATCGTGCGTGTCGCCGAGGAGACTTATGCGCTGCCGCTGGCAACCGTCGAGGGGGTGGTGAGGCTGCCCCGCAACATCGTGGCGCGGCATCTCGGCAAGGATGCCCCCCTGTTCGAGTACGGCGGCCAGAAATACCGCTTCCAGCAGCTTGGGTCGTTCGTCGGCCTGGGACCCACGCGGCTGCCGGAGTCGGATGTGTCGATGTCCGTCGTGCTGGTCCGTGCGGGCGAGCATTCGACGGCGCTCGTGACCGACGAACTGGTGGGCAGCCGGGAGATCGTCGTGAAATCCCTCGGACCGCAGATTTCGGGAATTCGCGGCATCGCCGGCGCCACCATATTGGGCGACGGGCGCATCGTCATCATTCTCGACATGGGTTCCCTCGTGCGCTCCGAGTGGCGCGCGAAGGCCACCGAGACGACCGTTCTCGATCAACGCGACCGCCGCACCTTTGCGCTGGTCGTGGACGACTCGATCACCGTGAGACGGGTGACGCAGCGTCTGCTCGAGCGCAACGGCATGCGCGTCCTGACGGCCAAGGATGGCGTGGACGCGGTATCGTTGCTGCAGGACAATTTGCCGGACATCATCCTGCTCGACATCGAGATGCCGCGCATGGACGGCTACGAGGTGGCCGCGCACGTCCGCAACGATCCCCGTTTGAAGCACATCCCGATCGTGATGATCACCTCCCGGGTCAGCGAGAAACATCGGGCGCGGGCCATCGAACTGGGCGTGGACGACTATCTGGGCAAGCCCTACCAGGAGACCCAGCTGCTCGACGCCATCGAGCCGCTCGTCAACCGCCGCAGCGCCGCGGTCCGGTAGCGCAATGTCGGATCTGCGTGAAGAACTGTACAGCCTGCTCGTTCCCCTGGCCGGGGAGCGGCTGATCGTGCCGCGCGCCTGCGTGGCCGAGGTGATCAGCTACCAGCCTCCCGCCGAGATGACCAATGCGCCTCCGTGGTACGCGGGACTGGTGAGCTGGAGCGGCCGCAGCGTGCCCATCGTGTCGTTCGAGGGCGCTTTCGGGCAGGCGTTGCCGAGCGTGTCGAACCGCACCCGCATCGTGATTTTTCACGCCGCGGGGGGCAGGCTGCAGGCGGGCTACTTCGGGATGCTCACGCAGGGCTTTCCGCAATTGGTGCGCGTCAACGCGGACGTGGTGCACCCGGATCCGTCCCGCAGCTTCTCCGAGCGGTCTCCGGTCATCTGTCAGGTGCGCATGGTCAACGAGACGCCGCTGATTCCCGATCTGCAGCGGCTCGAGGAAATGATCGCCGAAGAGACCTCGGTGATGGCCTCGCGGACGACCTAGGCCGGGGTCGGACCCGGCCGCATGTCGCCGTAGCGCGTCTGCAGCCACGTGACCGCCGCGATGGCCGCCGTCTCGGTGCGCAGGATGCGCGGTCCAAAACCGATGCCGGCAAACCCGGCGACCGCCAGCGCCTCGAGTTCCTCCCGCGCAAATCCGCCCTCCGGTCCGATGGCCACCTCCACCGCCGCCCCAGGGTCGAGTTTGGTGGTGCCCGGCGGCATGCCGGGTTCGAGAACGAGCCGCGCCGCGGTCGCGGAGGAACTACCCAGATAGTGCAGAAGCGGCAGCGGGGTCTCCATGAGCGGCAGCCGGTTGCGCCCGCATTGTTCGCAGGCGCTCACCATGACGGCCCGCCAATGCGCGGCCTTGGCCTTTGCCTGAGCCGCGTCGAGACGCACCACGCTGCGCTGGCTCACCACGGGCACGATCCGCGTCACGCCGAGTTCGGTCGCCTTCTGTACGATCATATCCATGCGGTCGCCGCGCGGCACGCATTGCACCAGGGTGATGCCAAAGGTCGATTCACGGCCGACTTCCCTGCCGACTCCGACGGAGGCCGTCACCCGGGAGCCGCGCACGCCCTCGATCGCGCCCATGAACTCCCGTCCGTCCCCGCTGAACAGCACGATCTCATCGCCGCTGCGTGCGCGCAGGACCTTGGCAAGATGGGCGGCGGTCTCGCGCGGCAGCTCGACGACGGTGCCCGGCTGCAACACCCCGTCAACGTGGACGCGGGTCAATCGCATGTCGCCAACTCGATTCCCTCGGCGGCAACCCGGACCATCAGATCCATCTCCGCCTCGCCGACGATGTAGGGGGGCATGAAGTAAACCACCTCGCCGATGGGCCGCAGCAGCACCCCGCGTTCCAGGGCATGCCGGTACACGCGCCGGCCGCGGCGTTCGGCCCAGTGATAGGGCTCCCGCCGCCCCTTGTCCTTCGCGAATTCCACGGCCACGATCATTCCGCACTGTCGGACCTCGGCGACGTGCGGCTGACCTTCGAGTTCCCGCGCGCGGCCGCCAAGGTAGGCGGCTTTGGCCCGGTTAACCGCGATGGTGTCGTCCGTCGCGAAGATGTCCAGCGTCGCCAGCGCCGCGGCGCATGCCAGGGGATTGCCGGTGTAGCTGTGCGAATGCAGGAACGCGGTCAGGTTGGCGTAGTCGTCGTAGAACGCCGTGTAGACATCATCCGTGGTCAAGACGGCCGAGAGGGGCAGATAGCCGCCGGTCAAACCCTTCGACAGGCACAGGAAATCCGGGGAAATGCCGGCCTGTTCGCAGGCGAACAGCGTCCCGGTGCGCCCGAATCCCACCGCGATCTCATCCGCGATCAGGTGCACTCCATGACGATCGCAGGCTTCCCGCAGACGCGACAGATAGACCGGATGATACATCCGCATCCCGCCGGCGCATTGCACCAGCGGTTCCACGATCACAGCGGCGACTTCCCCGGCATTCAGCGTGAGCATGCGCTCCATGTGCTCGAACTGTCGCAGCGAGTGCTGCTCCCAGGAGTCGCCGCTCTCGCGGAAGTAGCAGTCCGGCGACGGCGCCGTGAGGACGTCCATGAGCAGCGGCTTGTACAAGGACTTGTAGAGATCGACGTTGCCCACGGCGAGAGCTCCAAGCGTCTCGCCGTGGTAGCTGTTCGCCAGGGTGATGAAGCGGGTCTTGCGCGGCCGGCCCCGATTCCGCCAATAGTGGAAGCTCATCTTGATCGCCACCTCCACCGCCGCGGACCCGTTATCCGCATAGAAGCAGCGCGTCATTCCCGGCGGGGCGAGCGTGGTCAGGCGTTCGGCCAGCCGCACGCCGGGTTCGTGCGTGAATCCGGCGAATATGACGTGTTCCAGGCGATTCAGCTGATCGCGGACGGCGGCATTGATGCGCGGATTGGCATGCCCGAACAGGTTCACCCACCAGGAGCTCACGGCGTCCAGATAGCGCTTCCCGTCGAAATCCTCGAGCCATGCGCCTTCGCCGCGCGCGACGGCGACGGGTGGGAGCATCTCGTGGTCCTTCATCTGGGTGCAGGGATGCCATAGAACGCGGGCATCGCGTGCGGCCAGCGACTCGTCGACGGGCGGCTTCAGGGGATTGGCGTGCGTCATCCAGCCGATTGTCGCATATGCTATGGCCCTTCCAGGTCGTGAGGGCGCGGATTTGCGTGTCGATGTGGCAAGCGGACGGCTGCGCGGCGCCGTGCACGTGGATTCGCCGAACTGCGACGCGCGGCCGCCCGGCCTCGAAGCCGATCTCATCGTCGTGCATGGCATCAGCCTGCCGCCCGGCGAGTTCGGCGGCCCGTGGATAGACCGCCTGTTCACCAACGAGCTGCCGCAGGACGCCCATCCCTATTTCACGGAAATCGGCGGGTTGCGGGTGTCGTCGCACCTGGTGGTCAGCAGGAACGGCACGGTCACGCAATACGTCAAATTCACGGAACGCGCCTGGCATGCCGGAAAGTCCAGTTTCGATGGACGGGAGGCCTGCAACGATTTCTCGATCGGAATCGAGCTGGAGGGGACCGACACGCTGGCCTACGAAGAGATCCAATACAGGCAGCTCGCCCGTGTGGTGGCCGCGCTGTGCGCGGCCTATCCGCGTCTCTCGACCGATCGGATCGTCGGACACAGCGACATTGCGCCGGGCCGCAAGACCGATCCAGGACCCGCTTTCGACTGGTCGCACGCCCGCGCACTGATCGCAGCGGCCTGCGACCCGGGGCAATAGGACATAACTTAAGCAGGGAAACCCGGCTTTCGGTCCAACGTGATCCCGGTCACATTGCGCTCCAGCAGAATCCGCCGGGCAGGCCGACACGCTTCGTTGGGGCGGCAATTCCGCCCATCGTCCCTCCGGAGGAGTGCCATTGATACGCTGGTTCGCTGACCTCCCTATCGAGCGCAAGTTGCGGGTGCTCATCACCGTGCCCGCCATGGCCGCCTTCGGTTTCGCCATGCTCATGCACGTTGCGACGAATGTGCTGCATCTGCGCGAGGATATGCTGCGCCGCTCGGCGCGCATCGGACAGGTCATCGGCGGCGCGGTCGTCGCGGACATGGCCGCGGGCGACGGGCGCGCGGCCGCGGCGGTGTTGAACGAGCTGCGCGACGAACCGCTCGTCAGCCTCGCCGAGGTCTTCCGCCTGGACGGCAGCAGACTGGCCGTCTACCGCCGAACCGCGGGCGACGAGCGCGCGGGCTGGGCGGTGCTGCCGCCGCCGTTGCCGCGGCCGTCCGCCGATCCCGCCATCAGCCTGCGCCGGGGGATGCTGCATGTCGTCACACCCGTGGTGCGCGACGGCAGTGCCCGGGGGTTCGTGCACGTGGCCGTGCCGGTGAGCGCGCTGTATCCGGAGTGGCCGGCTTATCTGGTCATTTCGCTGTCGGCGCTGGCCGCCGCCCTGGGCACGTCGTACTGGCTGGCCGCCCGGCTCCAGCAGCAGATATCCCGACCGATCGTGAATCTGGCGCACACCATGCACAGGGTGTCGTCCGAGCAGGACTATACGCTGCGCGTGGAGCGCGGTGCGGCCGACGAAATCGGCACGCTCATCGACGGCTTCAATCAGATGCTCGGCCAGATCCGGCATCGCGACTCGCGCTTGGAACGCTACCGCGAATTCCTGGAGCAGCAGGTTGCCGAACGCACGGTGAACCTCGGCAACGCCAACCGCGAATTGCGGCGTGCGATCGACGAGGCGAACCGCGCCAAGGACGCCGCGGAGATGGCCAGCAGCGCGAAGAGCGAATTCCTTGCGCGGATGAGCCACGAGATCCGCACGCCGATGAACGGCGTGATGGGCATGTCCGAGCTGCTTCAGGGGACGGAGCTGACACCCCGGCAGCGGCGCCTGTCGGAGACGATTTCGCGCTCCGCGGAATCGCTGCTCCAGATCATCAATGACATCCTGGACTTCTCCAAGATCGAGGCGGGAAAAATGGAGCTCGCGCGGATCGATTTCGATCTGCGCGAGGCGGTGGAGGAGACCATCGAGATGTTCGCCGGACCCGCACATGCGAAGGGCATCGAGCTGGCCTGCATCATCGAGCCCGATCTGCCGTCCAGGGTCTGCAGCGATCCGATGCGCCTGCGGCAGATCCTCATCAATCTGGTCGGCAACGCCATCAAATTCACCGAGGCCGGGGAAGTGATCGTCCGCGTCAAGTCTCTCGATGCGGCAGGGCTCATGCGCTTCGAGGTGAAGGACACCGGCATCGGAATCTGCGAGGACGTTCAAGGCCACATATTCAAGGCGTTCAGCCAGGCCGATTCCTACACGACGAGAAATTACGGCGGGACCGGACTCGGCCTCGCGATCTGCCGGCAGCTCACCTCGCTCATGGGGGGTGAGATCGGGGTCCAAAGCGCGCCGGGCATCGGCTCAACCTTCTGGTTCGAAGTGAGGTTGGCGCCGAAAGCCGCACTCGCGACGGACGCGGCGGATGCCGGTCGCGTACAGCTGCCGCGATTCATGTTCGCCGGTCTGCGCGCGTTGGTGGTCGACGACAACGCCAACAACCGTGAGATCCTTCACCAGCACCTGCAGTCCTGGGGAATCGCGGTCGTCCCGGTGGATGGCGGGGCGGCGGCGCTGTCGGCGTTGCGCGGCGGCGACCCGTCCGCCTTCGACATCGCGCTCCTGGATGACCGCATGCCCGGAATGGGAGGGCTCGATGTCGCGCGTGAGATCCGTCGCGAGCCGCGCTTCGACGGAATGCGTCTGGTGCTGCTCAGTTCCCGCGACGAGGGGGACACGCCGGAGCGTGCGGACCTCTTCGCGGCGGTGCTTGCGAAGCCGCTGCGGCGATCGCAACTGCAGGTCTGCCTGAGCCGCATCATGGCCGCGGCGATCGAACCCGCCCACGAGGGGTCGGCGGCGCATGCGGTCGAGCCCGCCCCGGCTTGCAAGACCGGACCATTGATCCTGCTGGTCGAGGACAATGCCGTGAATCGCGAAGTCGCGGCAGGGATGCTCGAAAGCCTGGGCTGCCGCACGCAGTACGTCGACAACGGGAGGCAGGCGATCGAGACCATGAACGGTGCGCACTACGACGCCATCCTGATGGATTGCCAGATGCCGGTGATGGATGGAATGACGGCCACGGGAGAGATACGCCGGCGCGAGAGCGCGGCGGGCAGGCTCCGGATTCCCATCATCGCCTTGACCGCCAATGCCATGGACGGCGACCGGGAGCGCTGCCTCGCGGCGGGCATGGACGATTTCCTCAGCAAACCATTCACCCAGCAACAGCTGGCGGCCGTGCTCAAGCGGTGGCTTGCCGCGCGGGCCATGAACGATGCCGACCGGCGCGACATGTCCCGCGCACCGCTGATCGACGTCGGGGTGCTGCGCAACATCGACGCGCTGGCCCAGCCGTTGCTGCTCAACTCGTTGATCGACCTCTACCTGCAGCACTCGCCGGGGTTGATGGCGGCGGTCGAGGCGGCCGCCGCCGGCATGCAGTCGGCCGCCCTCGCAGAGGCGGTCCACACGCTCAAGTCCAGCACCGCGAACCTCGGCGGCTCGCGGCTGGCGCTTGCCGCGAGAGAATGCGAACTGCTGCTGCGCAATGGGGGGGGCATCGCGGGAGCGGGTCCGCTGGTTGCGCGGATGCGAAGGGAATACCAGGAATTTTGTGCCGCGCTCACGCGCGAAAGGTCCGCATATGCCGCTTGACGAAGAGGCGATCGAGACGCCGGACATCGTCCCGGAAAGGGCGGCGCCGTTCGAAAGAGCGGCGACGGTGCTGGTGGTCGACGACGACCCGGGCGCCAGGCTGTTGATCGGCACGGCGCTCGAGATGGCGGGGTTTCGCGTCATCCCGGCCGCGGACGGTGTCAGTGCGCTCCGGGAGTTCCGCGACCATCCGGCCGACTGCGTCATTCTCGACGTCGTCATGCCGGGTATGAGCGGGTTCGACGTGTGCAACGCGCTGCGCGCGGGGGCGGCGGGCCGGCACGTGCCGGTACTGATGCAGACGAGCCTCGACGACATGGAATCGGTGAATCGGACGTACGAGGCGGGCGCCACGGATTTTTCGTCGAAGGGCATCAATCCCATGCTGCTCGCGCAGCGCGTCAAGTTTCTGCTGCGGGCCAAGCTCACCCAGGATCAGCTGCGCGACAGCGAAGCGCGGGTGAGGTACCTGGCCTACTACGACCCGCTGACCGAACTGCCCAACCGGCAGCGGCTGCTGCAAATTCTGGAGCAGCACGTTGCCTGGGCGGTGCTGCGTCACCGCGGCAGCGCCGTGCTTATGCTCGACGTCGACAATTTCTCCCGCATCAACGACACTCAGGGTCAGGCGGTGGGCGATGCGCTCTTGAAGGAGATCGCCAGCCGTCTGCAATCGTGCCTGCGCGAGAGCCAGAATGACGCCGGGACGCCGGCCGCGGATGTCGGCATCCAGGACATCAAGGACTGCGTGGCGCGCACCGGTGCCGACGAGTTCGCGCTCGCCCTGCCGGGTGTTTCCACGGCCGAGGCGGCCCAAGCCGTGGCGCGGCGCGTGCAGTCGTCGCTGGCCAGGCCCTTCGCCTTCGCGCAGCAGGAGATTCCGCTGTCGGCCAGCATCGGCATCAGCCTGTTTCCCGGCGACGCATCGTCCGCCGGCGAACTCTTGAAGAACGCGCAGACGGCCCTGCATCATGCCAAGAAGGGCGCCCAGCGCGGCGTGGAACTCTTCAAGAAGTCGATCAGCGCGCGCGCGGCGAAGCACCTGTCGCTGGAGGCGGATCTGCGCAAGGCCCTGGAGCGGCAGGAATTCAGCCTGAACTACCAGCCGCGCCTGGCGCTCGACGATCTGCGTGTCGAGGCGGTCGAAGCGCTGCTGCGGTGGTCGCATCCGCAACGCGGCCCGGTGCCGCCCGACGAGTTCATCCCGCTGGCGGAGCAAAGCGGTCTCATCGTCGAAATCGGCGACTGGGTGCTGCGCGAAGCCTGCGCCCAGGCGCGCCGCTGGCGCGACGCCGGCGCGCCGCATTGGCGCGTCGCCGTGAATGTGTCGGGCGTGCAGTTCCGTGACGGCAGCCTCGTGCGCCGCGTGTCCGGCGCCATCGATGCCGCGGGGATCGACCCGCGAATCATCGAACTGGAATTCACCGAGGGCGCGTTGATCGAGTACTCCAGCGCCGTCAGCAAGGCGGTCAAATCGTTGAAGGATCTGGGAGTGGCGACCGCCTTGGACGATTTCGGCACCGGCTACAGTTCGATGTCGTACCTGCGTCACTTCCCCATCGACACGCTGAAGATCGACCGGCTCTTCGTGCGCGACATCGCCTCGAAGGGCGCCGGCAACGCCCCGCTGGTGGATGCGATCATCGCCATGGCGAAGAGCCTGGGGTTGGCGACGGTAGCCGAGGGGGTGGAAACCGAGGCGCAATGGCACTACCTCAGAAATCAACGCGCGGACCAGGTACAGGGGTACCTGTTCTGCAAACCGCTGCCTGTCGTCGAATTCGAACGCTGGCAGGCGCAGTGGCCGCGCTCAAACCCGCTGTGCAGGGTGAGCGTCGCCTGACGCGCGGCTCACGGCGCCGGCGTGCGCCGCCAGATGGTTTCCGTGCCCCGCTCGTGGCGGGCCAGCAGGCGCGCGATCACGAACAGCAGATCGGACAGGCGGTTCAGGTACTTGAGCGCCTCCGCCGCCACGTCCTCCCCGCGGGCCAGGGACCAGCAGCGGCGCTCTGCGCGCCGGCAAACGGTGCGCGCCACGTGACAGGCGGCGGCGGCCGGGCCGCCGCCGGGGAGAATGAATTCCTTGAGCGGCGGCAGATGCTCGTTGAAGCCGTCGAGCCGCGCTTCGAGGCGCTCCGCGTGGGCGGCCGTCATCACCCGGTGGCCCGGAATGCACAGCTCTCCGCCGAGATCGAACAGGTCGTGCTGCACCTCGATGAGGCAGTCCCGGACGGCGGGCGGCAACGCCGCGATGGCGAGCACCACTCCGATCGCACTGTTGGCCTCGTCGACCGTGCCGTAGGCTTCGACTCGCAGGCTCTCCTTGGGCACGCGGGTCCCGTCGCCCAGGCCGGTGCTGCCGTCGTCTCCCGTGCGCGTATAGATCTTCGTGAGCCGGTTGCCCATGCCGCGATACCTCCTTGGGTGGGGTGCGACGGTAGCACAAGGTTTGGTAAGGTGGCGGTCAAATGGGAGACCGTCCATGAACCCTTCCCCGGAGCTACAGGCGGCCCTCGACGCGGCGCGCGAGGCCGCCTCGATCGCCCGCTCGTTGTACCAGCACAATATCGAGGTGCGGCTCAAGGCTGACAAGTCGCCGGTCACCGAGGCAGACGTCCGCTGCGAAGCCGCGATCCGGGAGATACTCGAATCCCGATTCCCGGCCTACGGATTCTTCGGCGAGGAGACCGCTGCTCGAGCGCTGGACGCTGACAATCTCTGGCTGGTCGATCCGATCGACGGCACGAAGGCGTTCGTCCGCGAGTATCCGATGTTTTCCACCCAGATCGCCCTCATGCGGCGCGGCGAGATCGTGCTCGGTGTTTCGAGTGCGCCGGTGTACGGCGACCTCGCGTATGCGGAGCGCGGCCGCGGAGCATTCCTCAACGGCAAGCCGTTGGGCGTGAGCGTGATCGCCGACCTCGAGTCGGCGGCGCTGTCGGCGGGCAACCTGAAAACCCTGGCCGCCGGCGCAGGATGGGGCCGGTACGGTGCCCTGGTGGCGAAGGTCGATCGCATCCGCGGTTACGGTGATTTCCTGCACTACCATCTGCTGGCGGCGGGCAAGCTCGAGGCGGTGATCGAATCGGACGTCAACATACTCGACATCGCCGCCTGCGTCGCCATCGTCACCGAGGCGGGAGGGCGGTTTACGGACCTCGAAGGCGGGCCGATCACGCTGCGGTCGACATCGGTGCTCGCGACCAATGGCCGCCTGCACGCGCCGGTGCTCGCGGCGCTGCGCGGCCAGCCTGCCTGACGGACCGCAGTGAGCGAGGGCGGCCGGGACCCGTCAGTCAGTCAGTCAGTCGGCCGGCGCCGGCCAGCGGATCTCGCGCGCCGTCGCGGGCCCGATGACCACCTCGTCGAGACTGGATGCCTGTTGCCATCGGTCGGGTGCGAGCATGCGGCGCCCGGCCATCAGCTCGGCGCGCGCCTGGGGATACAGCGGCCTCTGATCCGGATCGTCGTAGCCGTCGGGAAATCGCGGCGCGTCGCTCGCCAGATCGTATTTGTCGGTCGCGCCCACGGTATGCAGCAATTCGTGCGCGATCACGACGTTGTTTTCCTCGTTCATGTCGGCGGCGGCGAACGCGTAGACGACGCCGATCAGCCCCTCTGTGAGCCCCAGCGAGTGCGGCACGGTCGGCGTGTGTGCCGGATCGTGATACAGCACGAACAACCGGATGTCCTGGGGTTCGCGCGCGTGCCGGGTCACGTTCCACGCCCACAGGCGCAGCTTCAGGCTCCAGAGTATGTTGTTCAGGATGCCCGACGGAACCTCGCGCCGGGGGGGGCGTTGCCACAGCTCCGGCTGCAGCCGCGTCCGGAACGGTTCGTTCGTGGTCAGGCGATGCCGCAGCGCCTCGCGCGCGAAAAAGAGGTCCACTGCCTTGAAGCGCCCGGCGTCCAGGGAGTCGACGTAGGCCCGGGTGACCGCACTGTCATCGGCCGCGATGGGATGGATCGCGACGAACAGGGGCTCGCGCCATCGGGTGCTGCGGTGGCGATCCTGCCAGGCGGTCCCCGCGACCAGCACCAGGATCGACAGCAATACCGAGACACGGAGCACCTTGAACCAGGGTATGGCGCCGCCGGCGGGTTGCCCGGGCGAAGTCAATCGGCAGGCTCGACACTGAACCCGTCGAGTTCACCGTCGGCCGCGGAGTAGGCAACCAGCATGGGCTTGCAGCACACGGGGCAGTCCTCGATGTAGGATTGCTCGGCCACCGACAGATCGAGGGTCAAACTGATGGTTTCCCAGCAGTGGGGGCAGGTGGACTCTTGACCCTGCAGGAGGTTCATGGCTGCAGTCGGGTCACCGACCAGGGCGAGGCCGGCATCAATCCCGGTGCGTCCGCCAGCTGCCGGGTCCAGCGGGCGCGATCATGGACGCGAAATTCGCCCTCCACCCACAATTCGATCGCCTCCACATTGAGCCGGAATCCACCCCAGTGCGGCGGACGCGGCACTTCTGCGGTGACGCCCTGCGGTTCCGGGCTGCCAGGACCCGCGTACGGAATGCCGAAACGACGCGCGGCGGCCGCGACCGCCGACGCGAGGGCGGAGCGCGACGCCACCGGTTCGCTCTGACGGCTGGCCCACGCGCCCAGTCGGCTCTGCCAGGGGCGGCTTTGGAAATAGGCATCGTTGTCGGCGTCGGACATCAATTCGACGCGCCCTTCGGCGCGCACCTGCCGGTGCCGGTGGTCCCAGTGGAAGACCACGGCCGCCCGCGGATTTTTCTGCAGCTCCCGACCCTTGCGCGATTGGTAATTGGTGTAGAAGGTGAGGTATCCGGGATCCGCGCCGATGTCCTTGCACAGCACCACCCTGGCCGAGGGCTGACCGCGGTCATCGACGGTGGCCAACACCATCGCATTGGGGTTCGGCTGCGCGGCATCGCGGCGCGCCTGCGCCAGCCAGTCCGCGGCCACCTGCAACGGATTGGCGGGCAGGGGTTCGGGGAGGGTCTCGGTCCAATGGGTCGTCATGGTTGCGCTCATGTGTGATTATAGTCGGACATCGTACTGGCGCCAGAGCGTGCCGCGCCCCCGTCCGCGGCAATCCCCGGCGTGGCCGTGCCCATCAGAACACACCCGGACCCTGCCGACATGACATTGGACGAATTGCGGACCGCATTGACCGAACTCGACGAACAGCTGCTCGCACTCGTCGCACGACGCCAGCACCTGAGCGAGGAGGTGGCGTCCGTCAAGCGTGCCACGGGCCGCGCGACCCGGGACTTCGGTCGTGAGCGGGAAGTCATCCTGCGCGGCCGCACGGCGGCACAGCGGCTCGGCATTTCGCCCGACCTCGCCGAATCGTTGCTGCGCCAGCTCATCCAGTCCTCGCTCGCGACCCAGGAGCATGCGCGGGTCGCCGCCCAGGCCCACGGCAGCGGCAAGCGGGCATTGGTGCTCGGAGGCTGCGGCAAGATGGGGGGGTGGTTCGCCGAATTCCTCGCCTCCCAGGGATTCCACGTCGTCATCGCCGATCCGGCGGGATCCCTGCCCGGGTTTGCGGGTTTGGCCGACTGGGAGAGCGATCCACTCGACTTCGATCTGATCGTGCTTGCAACCCCGTTGAGCGCCACGACGCCGCTGCTCCTCACCCTGGCCAAACGCGCGCCGCGCGGGCTGATTTTCGACCTGGGTTCCTTGAAGACGCCGGTGCGCGCGGGTCTCGACGCCTTGGTCGAGGCGGGTTGCCGGGTGACCTCGCTGCATCCGATGTTCGGCCCGGATACGGAGCTGTTGTCCGGCCGGCACGTCATTTTCATCGATCTGGGCAATGCAGCGGCATTGCAGGAGGCGCAGGATCTGTTTGCACCGACCATGGCCGAGCGGGTGGTCATGGGCCTGGACGAGCACGATCGCCTGATCGCGTACGTGCTCGGGCTGTCGCATGCGCTCAACATAGCCTTCTTCACGGCGCTCGCCGATAGCGGCGAGGCGGCCCTGCGCCTGGCGAAGCTGTCGAGCACGACCTTCGATTCGCAGCTCGACGTCGCCGCGCGGGTGGCGGCCGAGAGTCCCGAGCTGTATTTTGAAATTCAAAACCTGAACGACTATGGCGGCGAGTCGCTGCAAGCCCTGCGGGTGGCGGTCGAACGGCTGGTGACTGCGGTGAAGTCCGGCGATGCCGCCGAGTTCACCGCCCTCATGACCCGGGGCCGTGCGTATCTCGACGTGCGGGCGGCCGCCCGCACGGTCTGAAAGTCCTATCGAAGGGATTCCGCCAATGGATGAAGCGATCCGCGAGAACGAAGAGCTCAAGCAGCGGCTCCGGGAGATGACCGCGGAGGCGGCCAACAACGAAACCATCTTGAAACGGACCCAGGCTCGCGAGTTGACCCTGCTGCGTGCCGAGACCCTGTCTCAATTGCTGCGAACCATGGTGGACGGCCTGCGCGAGTCCTATGCGCTCGACGCGATCAGCGTCGTGCTCCTCGACCCGCAGCACGAAATCCGCCACCTGTTGATCGCGGGCGGCGACCGGCCCGATGAGTTCAAGCAGATTTTCTTCGTCGATTCGCTGGTGGGTCTGGCTCCGCAGCTCGCCGCCCTGCACAAGCCGTGGCTCGGCCCGTTCGTCGGCGCCGATCACCATCTGCTGTTTCCGGGAAGCCCCAATCTGAAGAGCGCCGCGCTGATTCCGCTGCCCCGCATGGATCGGCCCATCGGCGCACTGTGCTTCGGCAGCGGCGATCCGACCCGCTTCACGCGTCACCATGGCGCCGACTTTCTCGCTCATTTGGGCGCGGTCGCCGCGGTGTGCATCGAGAATGCCATGAACCGTTCGCGGCTCTTGCGTGCCGGGATCACCGATTTCCTGACCGGCTGGCACAACCGCCGCTACCTGCAGCAACGCCTGAAGGAGGAGTTGGCGCGGGCGCAGCGGCGTTCCGCCAGCATCGCCTGTCTGATGATCGACGTCGACCAGTTCAAGGGCATCAACGACGGCTATGGACACCTCGCCGGCGACAAGGCCCTGAAGGAGATTGCGATACGCGTCGAGGAGCAGATCCGTACGATGGACACGGCCGCGCGGTTCGGCGGCGACGAGCTGGCGATTCTGCTGCCCGAGGCGAGTTCGGCCGACGCGGCCCGCCTGGCGGAGCGCATTCGTAAAGCCATCGCGGCCAGACCGTTCACCCTCACTGCGCAGATCAAGCGTTCCCTGACGGTGTCCGTCGGCGTCTCGTCGGTCTCGCCGGGCCGGGATGAGACGGACTTGAAGAGCCTGGCGGACCGGCTGCTGGCGGATGCGGACGCGGCGCTTTACCGGGCCAAGGCGCTGGGCCGTAACCGCGTGCAGCTGGGGGCCGGCTGACCCCGTCCTCGGGAACGGATTCGAGGGCGACCACAAGCGCCCGTCGTTATGGAACAATTGGCCCATGCCCGCCCATCCAGCCACCGATTACATCGACAAGGACGGTTTCCGCGCGAACGTCGGCATCGTGTTGACCCGTGGCGACGGAGAAGTGTTCCTGGGAGGGCGGGTCGGCGGCAAAGGCTGGCAGTTTCCCCAGGGCGGAGTGAATCGGGGTGAACGGGTGGAAGACGCCCTGTTTCGCGAACTGAAGGAGGAAATCGGCCTCGAGCGGGACGACGTCGAGGTGTTGGGTTCGACCCGCGGCTGGCTGCGCTACCGATTGCCCCGACAGTACGTGCGGGATCGTTGCATCGGTCAGAAGCAGCGCTGGTTTCTTCTGCGGCTCATGGCCGACGAAGTCAAGCTGCATTTCGACAGCACCAACCAACCGGAATTCGACCGCTGGCGTTGGGCGGATTACTGGGCCCCCGTCCGCGAGGTGGTTTACTTCAAACGTCGGGTGTACGTGCGTGCCCTACATGATCTCGGCGGCCTGATCTTTCCCGACGGCCTGCCGCCCTATCCCGATTGGTGGTCGGACGTGGGCGCGCCGGCGCAATCTAGAACGGCTTGACGACGGCGAGGATGACGATGCCCACCAGCAGCAGGGACGGCACCTCGTTGAACGCCCTGAACCATCGGGCGCTGTGCGTACGGCGATCATGGGCGAAGTCGAGCAGGAACTTGTAGCAGAGTCCGTGGTAGACGATCAGCAACAGCACCAGGGTGAGCTTTGCATGCAGCCACCCCATCTTCAGGTAGCCGGGCGCCGCCACGATCATCGCAACGCCGAGTGCGACCGTCGCCACCGCGCCGATGCTCATGATCCAGAAAAGGCGGCGTTCCATGATCCGGAAGCGCTCGACGCTGATCCAATCCCCGGCATCGGCGTGATAAACGAACAGCCGCGGCAGATAGAACAAACCGGCGAACCAGGTGACCATCGCAATTACGTGTAACGCTTTCAACCAGAGCAAATGCCGTTCCTTACTCGTCCAGGGCCGGCGATGATAACGCGTAGGCCCCCCCTTCGTGTAATGTCTCGTACCCTCGCGGGTCGGAAGGCAGGAAAAACGCTCCATGGCAGACTTGTTCGGCAAACTCGTCGTCCGGGCCTACGCGCCGAAGCGGCGCGCGGTGATTCTGGCGGCGACCGCCTCGCTGGCCCTCGTCGTCATCTACGCCGTGTTCGAGATCGGGCGCTACGACGCGGGCTTTCGTGTGGTGGACTCCGTGCGGGGCGCGCTTTCGGCGAGCGCGCGCATCCGCGGCCTGGAGGCCGAAAACGAGCGCCAGCGCGAACAATTGGCGGCTGCGGACGTGGCGCGGCGCGTCGATCGCGAGGGCTACAAGCAGGTCGAGCGCAGCCTGGGCGACATGCAGAGCCAAATCGCCCGTCTCACCCAGGACCTGTCGTTTTACCGGGGACTGGTCCAGCCCGACTCGTTGGTGCACGTCAAGGTGCAGCAGATGCAGATCGTGCCCGTGGCGGCGAACCAGTTCCGCCTCAAATTCGTGCTCACGCAGACCGGCAAACCGGAGGGTGTCGTGAACGGCAACGCCGTCGTCTCGATCGACGGGCTGCTGCGGGGAAAGCCCGTCACCTTGAGTTTTGCCGAGGTGTCGCCCGGCCGCCGTTCGGGGCTGGCATACTCTTTTCGGTACTTCCAGGACTACGATGAATCCGTGCAACTTCCGCCGCGATTCGAGCCGACCCGTATCGGGGTCGAGATCCATACCGGAAGGGATTCGGTCCACGGATTTCGCCAAGCGTTCGTCTGGAAGGCCCAGGGCATGTCCTTGGAGGCTGAATCCTCCGGCACGGGAGCGGCCGGTCCGGGCTTGACCGGGGTCGGTCCGGCCGACGATGCGCAGTCAAAAGGCAGGGTGAATGTTCAAACGCAAACCGAGTAAGACACTGAAGATCGATACACTGATCGGCGCCAAGACCCGGATCGACGGCGACGTCGAGTTTTCCGGCGGGCTGCATTTGGACGGCTACATCAATGGGGACGTCCGGGGCGACCTGGCTGCGGGAGCCACGCTGTCGGTCAGCGAGGAGGGCGGCATCGAGGGGTCCGTGTCGGTGTCGGACATCGTGCTGAACGGTCTGGTCAAGGGCGACATCCACGCCGCCGGCCGCGTCGAGCTTGGTGCGAAGGCGCGCGTCCTGGGAAACGTGCAGTACGCGGTCATTGAAACGGCCGTCGGAGCCCAGATTAATGGTAAGTTGGTACACCACGAGGTCACGGGCCGGAGCGGGGGCGCCGAGGACCGTGACGGGGGTCCCGAGGGCGGGTCCTGACTTTGATCGAACACCACTTGCCGAGTACACTTAAAGCCATGGCTACAACTTCAGAGACTGTGTTCCAATCCGAAGTGGCGCCGCCGCCGCCGGACGTCCTGGTGTTCACCGACGCCGCCGCCGGCAAGGTCGGCGAATTGATCCGTGAGGAGGCCAATCCGAACCTCAAGCTGCGGGTGTTCGTCTCCGGCGGCGGGTGTTCGGGCTTCCAGTACGGTTTCACCTTCGACGAGAAGATCGAGGACGGCGATTTCTGCGTCGAGAAGCAGGGCGTCCAATTACTCGTGGATCCGATGAGCGCGCAGTATCTGATGGGCGCGGAAATCGACTACAAGGAAGATCTGCAGGGGGCGCAATTCGTCATTCGCAACCCGAACGCCAAAACTACCTGCGGCTGCGGCTCATCCTTTTCAGCCTAGGCGGCTGAGCAATGCCGGCCGGCAGCGGCGCCCGTGGCGTACCCGACGTGCTCGCCGCGGTCGATCTGGGTTCGAACAGCTTCCACATGGTCGTCGCGCGCTATTCGCACGGCCAGCTCGTCATCCTGGATCGATTGCGGGAAATGGTCCGACTGGCGGCCGGACTCGGGGACAGCGGACGGCTGGACGACGCTGCGACCGAGCGTGCGCTGCGCTGTCTCGAGCGCTTCGGCCAACGCCTGCGGGCGATGCGGGCTGACAGTGTCCGCGTGGTGGGCACTAATGCGCTGCGGCGCGCCAAGCGCAAACGGTGGTTCCTGGAACGCGCGCGGGCCGCTCTGGGCCATCCCATCGAGATCATTTCCGGGTTGGAGGAGGCGCGGCTGATTTACTCGGGAGTCGTGCATACGAGTCCCTTGAGTCCCGACAAGCGCCTGGTCATCGACATCGGAGGCGGCTCCACCGAGGTGGTGATCGGCGAGGGGTTCGATCCGCTGCTGCTCGAGAGCCTGTCCGTCGGGTGTGTCGGCCTTAGCACCAGCATCTTCGACGACGGCAGAATCTCGGAGAAGCGGTTCGAGCGTGCGCGCACCGTGGTCAGGCTGGAGTTGGAACCCATCCAGGAGGCCTACAAGAAGCTGGGCTGGCTGCAGGCATTCGGCAGCTCGGGTACTGTGCGCGTGATCGCCGACGTCGTGCGCCGGCTGAATCCCGAGTCGCCCCATATCACGCTGGACAATCTGCGCGGTCTCGCCAATCGCATCATTGCGGCCGGCCATATCGACGAACTCGAGCTGCCGGACGTCGATCCCGAGCGCGCGCCCGTATTTCCGAGCGGTCTCGCCATACTGCTCGAAGTCGTCGAAAGCCTGGGGATCGACCGCGTGCGCGTCGCCGAAGGTGCGATGCGTGAGGGGCTGTTGTACGACATGATGGGCCGCTTCACGGACGAGGACGCGCGCGTGCGCAGCGTACGCGCCATGGAGGAGCGCTATCACGTCGATTCGGCGCAGGCCGACCGGGTCGAGGCGACCGTCGTGGCGCTCCTGGCGCAGGTCGAATCCGACTGGGGGCTGGAAGACCCGCTGGCGGAATCCGCTCTGCGCTGGGCGGCCCGTCTGCACGAGGCCGGACTGGACATCGCCCACTCGAAATACCACCGCCACAGCGCGTATCTCCTGGAGCATGCCGACATGCCGGGGTTCCCCCGCGAGGAGCAACTGCTGCTGTCGGCCCTGGTGGGCGGGCACCGCCGGCAGCTGTCGCTCGACGCGTTGGAGGATCTGCTGCCGCCCTGGGATCGCCTCGCCGAATTCCTCACGGTTTTGCTGCGATTGGCGGTCGTGCTGCATCGCGGCCGAAGCCCGCAGCCGCTGCCGGACGTCGTGCTGCGCGTCAAGGGACGTGCGGTGCAATTGGAGCTGCCGCAACGCTGGATGAAGGAACATCCGCTGACCCTCGAGGACCTCGAGCAGGAGCGGAACTACCTGAAGGAGGCCGGCTTCCGCCTGAGCTTCGGGTGAGTTGCGGGTGCGTCTTCGGCGCCGGTTCAAGACTCGGTGAGCGCGACCCGTTCGTCGTACCGGCCGAGAAGCCTCGCTTGGGCACTGATCCGGCAGGCCGTCCCGGCGCGGGAGTAATGGCCGTCGGATGACAGGTTCCATGCCTGGCAGTCGTCCTTGAGATACAGGTTCAATTCGTCCGTGACCCGGGTCTGCAGTTCGGCCGACTCGATGGGAAACGCCACTTCGATCCTGCGGAACAGATTTCGGTCCATCCAGTCCGCGCTGCCGCAATAAATGTCCCGTTGGCCGCCGTTCTCGAAGTGATACACGCGGGAATGTTCCAGAAATCTGCCGACGATCGACCGCACCTTGATCCGCTCCGACACTCCCGGCATGCCGGGACGCAGGCAGCACACTCCGCGGACGATCAGTTCGATGTCGACGCCCGCCCGCGATGCCTTGTAGAGCGCCTGGATCACGGCAGGCTCGGTCAGCGCGTTGAGCTTGGCGATGATCCGCGCCGGCCGGCCGGCGAGCGCATGCCCGGCCTCCCGGTCTATTTTGGTCAAGAGCGCCTGGTGCAGGCTGAACGGCGCGTGCAGCAGCTTGCGCAACCGCGGGACCCGGGTGAGTCCGGTCAACTGCAGGAAAATCTCGTGAATGTCCTCGCCGATCAACTCGTCGGCGGTGAGCAGGCCGTAGTCCGTGTACAGCCTGGCGGTCTTTGGATGGTAGTTGCCGGTCCCCAAATGGCAGTAGCGGCGCAGGCCCTTCTCTTCGCGCCGCACCACCATGACGAGTTTGGCATGCGTCTTGAAGCCAAACACCCCGTACATGACGTGCGCACCGGCCTCCTGCAGCTTGTTGGCCAGTTCGATGTTGGCCTCCTCGTCGAACCGCGCCCGCAGTTCGATGATCACGGTCACATCCTTGCCGGCCTGGGCGGCATCAGCCAGCGCGCCGACGATCGCCGAGTCGCTGCCGGCGCGGTACAGCGTCTGCTTGATCGCGAGCACCTGCGGGTCGTCCGCCGCCTGCTTGATGAAGTCCATCACGGGTCCGAACCCTTGAAACGGATGGTGCAACAGCACGTCACCGGCGCGCAGGGTGGCGAACAGGTCGTTCCCCATCCGGAGCCGCTCGGGAACGCTCGGTGTGAATGCCGCGTACTTCAACTCGTTGCGGTCCACGAGATCGTACAAGGCCATCAGCCGGTTGAGGTTCACGGGACCAGGCACCTTGTAGAGATCGTCGCCCGACAGCGCGAACTGTTCGAGCAGGTACCCCAGGATCTCGTCCGGGCAGTCGTGCGCGGTTTCCAGCCGCACCGCGTCGCCATACCGCCGCGACGCCAGTTCGCCCTCGACCGCCCGCAACAGGTCGTCCACCTCCTCCTGCTCGACGAAGAGATCGCTGTTGCGCGTCACCCGGAACTGATAACAGCCGCGCATGCGCATCCCGCCGAACAGCCGCGAAACGAAGGCCTCGACGATGGTGCCCAGGAGGACGAAGTGGCGGCTGCCCAGTTCGTCGGGAAGCCGGATCAGGCGGGGAAGCGAGCGGGGCGCCTGCACCACGGCGAGACCGCTGTTGCGTCCGAAGCCGTCCTCGCCCTCGACGACGATCGCAAAATTCAGGCTCTTGTTGAGGATTTTCGGGAATGGGCGCGCCGGATCCAATGCGAGCGGACTCAACACCGGTTCGACCTCGCGTGCGAAATACGCCGTCAGCCAATCTGCCTGCGCATCGGTCCAGGTGTCGGGCTCCACGAACACGACTCCGTGCAGCGCGAGTTCGGGCAGCAGCACGTCGTTGAGGAGCCGGTACTGCTCATCGACGAGCCGCATCGCGCGGTCGCGGATGGCCCGCAGGGTGTCGACCACCGAGAGGCCGTCCGGGGCGGCCTGCACGGCGCCCGCCTCGCGCAACTCCTTCAGCCCGGCCACCCTGATCTCAAAGAATTCATCGAGATTCGTGCAGGCGATACACAGGAATTTGACGCGCTCGAGCAGCGGGATGCTGGCGTCCTTGGCCTGTTCCAGCACGCGCTGATCGAACTCCAGGAACGAGAGCTCCCGATTGATGTAGAGCGCGGGAGACTGCAGATCCAGGTCAATCATGGGACGTCACGCAGGGCAGCAAAGGCCGGTTGTTGGTCACGCGGCACCGGTGGGCGGCGTTCGAGGATTCAAATACATGCGCCCACCGGTAATTCCTTAAACGAAACAATGAGCTAGGCTAGCGGTCACCCCCGCGCGGGTCAATCGGAACCGGGTCCCGCGACGACCGCCGCCCCCGCATGTCGGCCGAATCGAGGGCCAAGGGACGCCCGGGAATTCCCAGCCGAGGGCCTGGGTGCGCCACTTCGAAAAAAGATTTACTACAATCCGTTGACAGGCCCAAACCCCCGGCTATACTGCGCGCCCTTCCAAGTGAAAGGCGGCTTTTGAGACTTCCCGGAGATTGACGGGCCCTGAAAATTCGCTATACTTGAAAGTCTTTCCCCGGACCTTTGTCGTCTCGGGTCACTCTTTAAAAATTCGAACAGGTAACTTGTGTGGGGACTCGCGTCATATGCCTTTGGTGCAATTGATGATGAGTTTCCAAAACGACCAGTCGTTCATTCGTGCATCAAAAACACGACTTGAATGAGTGAGAGTTCTGGATCTCGATTGCTTCAGTGACTAAGTGTTATTAACTGAAGAGTTTGATCCTGGC
>JBBIKV010000015.1:0-27414 GCA_037445285.1 Nevskiaceae bacterium
TGAGGAAGAAATATCCGACGACGGAGACGAGCACGCTTTGCATCGCGACCGCAACGCCGGCGGTCAGCAATCCGGCGAAGGTCGCGAAGGTGCTGATCTGGGTGGCAAAACTCAGGCCGACGATGACGATCACGGCGGTCCAGACGATGATTTTCCGCACCAGCAGCAGCTGGTACCGGCGACGCGGCTCATGCGCATAGCGCATCACCGCCCGCCGCGACGCTTCGCCCACCAGGAACACGGCGGCCAGGATGGCGGCGAGGATCATCAGCCGCACGCCGAGCGCCGTCAGCGCGTCGTGATACAGGCGCCGGGTCGCGTCGCGCCAGTTGCCGAGGTTGTGACGATATTGCTGCAACAACACCTGTTCCTCGGTGAGCGGAATGAGGATCGCCGAAGTCTGCTTGAACAGCCACGCCAGGGTGTCGAACTGGTTGCGCAGGTCCTTCAATCCGTCGCTCGCGGCATGGTCCGCCTGCGCCGCCAGCGCCTCGCTGCGGGCCGACAGGCTTTTCAGCTGATCGAGCGGCGGCGCACTGATCTGCTTGAAGGTGGCCGCGAGCGTGGCAGTATGCCGATCGATGACGTCGATCGTGGCGAGCTTGCCGTGCAATTTGAGCACGCTGGCGCCGAGATCCCAGATGCCGTATTGCGTGGGCCCGTCCGCGGCCACGGCCGACGGTACGGGCGCCGCCGGCGTCGCCGCCGCAGCGGCCGGTGGGGCGGATGTACTCGTGACCGGTGCGGCACCGCCGTTCGGAATGGTCGCCGCAATCGCATCGATATGCGCCTTCAACGCATTTGCGCCCGCGCCCCGCGGATTGCTCTCGTTGACGAAATCCGCCATCGTCTCCAGAAGGTTCCTGCGGGCATCCGTCATGGCCAGCTCGCCCTGCAGCTCGGTCAGCTTCGCTTCGATGTCCGGCTTCGACTTGCCGGCCGCGCCCAGGCGCCGCCGGTCGGCGTCGATCTCCTCCTGGATGGACTGACGCTGCGCCTGCAACTGGCTCAACTGCTGGGCGAGCGCCTGCGGCGAGGATGCATCGGCGGCGGTCTGTGCGGCGGAGGCTTCGCTGCTGAGCAATTCCGCATTGGCGCGCGCGATCTCGAATGCGAGGCTCACCACTTTGTCGGCCGTCTGTCGGTTGGCGAACAGGATGAGCAGATCACTCGGCTGGGTGGCGTTTTGCTGTTGTACCCCGAGCGTCCGATACCAGTCGACGGTGTCGTCCAGGATTTGAATCACCTGCTCTGCGGTCAATACCGCGACTCGGACGGTGGGCGAATCCGCCGCCAGTCCGCCGGTCGCCACCAAACCCGCGGCGAACGCCGCAAAAATCGAACGAATTCGCATGCTAAATCCTACCCCACTTCGATCCCGCGCCCGGAATCGTGCATTCTTCACGTCCTCGACGCATGGCGCTCAAGGTTTTGCGCCGCGCGCCGACTCCCCAGTTGCCAGTCATTTCCAACAGGGAACGTATTATGTCAACCACTCCGATCTCAGCCTCCAGCATCGGCGGCACGCTCGCGTCGTTGCTGAGCGGCCCCCGCAGCAATCTGCGCCGACAGGACAACGATTCAGATTCCGGCGGCGCGTCGGCCGTGGGCGGTTCGACCCTGTTCTCCGCCCTCTACAGCGCGCTGACCCAATTCGTCACGAGCCATCCCGCCGGCGGCGCCGCCCCCGCGGCCTCGAGCACCACGACCCCGAGTTCCACCGGCACGGGCGGCACGGGCAGTTCGACCGCATCGACGGGTTCGTTGTCCCAGGACCTGCAGGCATTCTTGCACGATTTGTCGAGCGCCCTGCGCCAAACCGGCGGCCACCGCCATGGCGACGGCGACGGCGATTCGGGACGGGAGGCGCGGCAATCGAACGCCCCCCCGCCGGCGCCCGCGGCGACGACCGGCGCCCCGGCGACAACGCTGGCTGCCGCCTCGACCACGGTTGCCCCCACGACCCCGGCCACGCCCGCAGCCACCGTCACGCCCGCCCCCGTCGTGACGCCCGCGACCACGGTGACACCCGCAGTGACCGCCGCTGCAACGGCGCCCGCGACGGCGAGTTACACGGGCGGTGTCGCCGCCTACGGTCAACACAGCGTCATTTCGGAACTCAGGGCACTCATTCAGTCGCTGGGCAACAGCACCGCCGCGCCTACGACCGCCGGGACGACCCCTGCAACGACGGCGTCCACCAACGGTCTGTCGCCCCTCCTGTCGGCCCTGGTCTCCGACTTCAGCAAGCTGATTGCCGATCTCGGCGGCACCACCTCCGGCGCCGCCGTGGGCGGCACGTCGACGGCCGGCGCCACCACGCCGAGCGCCGCCGCGAGCAGCCCCACCACGGCATCGACCGGCCCGTCGTCCTCCGCCACGTCGGCATTGCAGTCCTTTCTGACCACCTTCCTGCAGGATCTGCAGGGGAACTCGGCGGCCGCCTCGACCAGCACGCTCGGCACCAGTCTGAACGTGACCGCCTGACCGCAGTCCCCGGGGGCGCCGGCAACCCCGGCCGGTGCCCCCAGGGGCTCGCATTGCGGGCGCACTGCGCGACGGAACCGCCGTCGGCGGTGCAATTTACTTCCTTGTCCGCTCCGAAAACCGTGAATAATCGCTGACCGCGCGTGGCAACGGACGCGTTCGACCAGGGATCATCGCATGGCAAATGAAGGCGCAATTCGTCGCGAGGTCGGCACCGTCGCCCTGATGTTCACGGGGTTGGGGTCGATCATCGGCTCCGGCTGGTTGTTCGGGGCCTGGCGGGCCGCGCAGCTCGCCGGCCCGGGCGCGATCTACGCCTGGATCATCGGTGCGGTGGTCATTCTGTTCGTCGCCTTCACCTACGCGGAACTGGGCGCCATGTTTCCGGAGTCCGGCGGTGCGGCTCGCTACGGCCACTACTCGCACGGAGCGCTCGTGGGTTTCGTCGCCGGGTGGGCGGCGTGGATCGCCATCGTCTCGGTGATCCCGGTGGAGGCCGAGGCTTCGGTGCAGTACATGAGTTCCTGGCCCTGGAGCTGGGCCCGCGCCCTCTACGTGCACGCGGCCAACGGACAGGGCGAGCTCACGCCGGGGGGGCTCGGCATCTCGGCGGTGCTCGTCATCGGGTATTTCCTGCTGAACTTTTGGAGCGTGAAGGTGTTCGCGAGCACGAACAGCGCCATCACCTTCTTCAAACTGATCGTGCCGGCGGCCACGGCGATCACGCTGATGTGCGCCGGATTTCATTGGGAAAATTTCCAGGTGGGCATCCATGGCGGAGTGCACGTCGGCAACGTGGCGTCCATTCTGACGGCGGTGGCGACGAGCGGCATCGTGTTCAGTTACAACGGCTTCCAGAGTCCGGTGAATCTGGCCGGCGAGGCTCGCAACCCGGGGCGCGGCGTGCCGATCGCGATTTTCGGCTCCATCGCACTGAGCACGGTGGTCTACTTGCTGCTGCAGGTCGCCTTCCTGGGCGCGGTCGCCCCGGAACATTTGCACGAGGGCTGGGCGGGTTTGGAATACAGCTCGCCCTTCGCGCAGCTGGCGCTCGCCCTGAACCTCAACTGGCTGGCGATCCTGCTGTATGCGGATGCCTTCGTCAGCCCGAGCGGCACCGGCACCACGTACACCGCCACCACCGCCCGCATGATCTATGCGATGCAGCGCAGCCGCACCATTCCCCGGATATTCGGCCGCGTGCATCCCGAGTTCGGCATTCCACGGCCCGCCATGTGGTTCAATCTGCTGGTGTCGTTCGCCTTTCTCTTCTTTTTTCGCGGCTGGGGCAAGCTTGCGGCCGTGATCTCCGTCGCGACCATCATCACCTATCTGGTGGTACCCATCAGCGTCATGGTGCTGCGGCGCACCGCGCCGCACCTGCATCGCCCCCTGCGGGTACCGGGCTTGAGGTTCCTCGCGCCGACGGCCTTCGTACTGGCGACGCTGATGCTGTACTGGGCGCGTTGGCCGCACACCGCACAAATCATGCTGCTGCTGATCCTGCCCCTGCCGTTCTATTTGTATTACCAGGGTCAGAATGGCTGGCCGCATTTTGCGCAGACCCTGCGCGGCGCCTGGTGGCTCATCGCCTATCTCATGGCGATCTGCCTGCTCTCCTGGGCGGGCAGCAAGGAATTCGAGGGCCGCGACTTCATCCGCTACGGCTGGGATCAGCTGTGCGTGACGCTCGCCGCACTGGTGTTCTACCGGTGGGGCGTCGTCGCCGGTTGGTCGACCCCCGCCGTTCAGGAGATCGAGAGCCGCAGCGCCGAGCGCCGCTGACGGCGGAGTCGGCGGTCCCGGGACCCGAACCGGAAGGTCAACCTCGGACTGGTTGCCGCGTTCTTCATCGTACCGTCTCGCAAGGGACCCCGAGGAAGGCAACATGATGAAACACGCGCGCTTGGCCCGTCCATTGCTGTTCGCAGGGCTGGGAGCCCTGCTGCTGGGCGGCTGCGTGGTCCGCGGCACCGTCGGCCTCCCCGCTCCCGCCCTCTACGTGGGCGCGGTCACCGTACCGCCGCCGCCTCCGCGCGTGGAAGTCATCGGCGTGCCACCGCAGCCGGGCTATGTCTGGATCGGCGGCTATTGGAATTGGGTGGGCGGCCGACATGAGTGGGTGGGGGGTCGCTGGGCGCCGGGTCGCCCGGGGTACCGCTGGGTGCCGCACGCCTGGGTGCGCGCAGGCGGCGGTTGGCGGATGCGCGAAGGTCATTGGGTGCGGCGCTGATCGGCGCCACCGGCGGCTACGGAGCGGGACCTTTCAGCCGCTCCCAAACCTTCGTGCGCAGGGTCTCGTTGCCGGGCGTCGCGTCGCGCACCGTGAAGATGAGCCGGTCGCCCTCCAGCGTCACGCCTTGCGGGTAGTTCAACCCGGCCTCGGCCGGAATGAGCGACGCCTCCACATGATGGGTCACCACCGATGTCGCCGCGTCGAAGTCCCAGGTCCCGAAATAGGCGTAGTAGGTGTCGAAGGCCGCCGCCTTGCGCCGCAAGGCCCCGGGTGTGCCGGTTTCCGCCCCGGCCGCCCGCACCGCGGGAATTTCCGATGCCGGGCGGTGCGGCGCGGCGATCTGACAGCTCATGCGGCCGGACACGTCGTACAGGAGAATGCCCACGGAACCGGCCTGATAGAAGGGATCGTCCCGCGGTCCTCGAGGATCCGCATACTCGATGCGCACCAGTCGCCAGGCGCCGACGAGTTGCTGCCGCGTGAGATGCGCCGGGCCGCGCTCGGCCGCGACGCGCCCGGCCGCTGCGGCGAACGCCGGCAGCGCGGCCAACAGACAGGCGGCAAGCATCAGACTCCGGCCGGCTTTCATGCGAACCTCGTGTGCTCAGGCAGTATCGAGTCTACCCCGGTTTTCGCGCGACTCCGAAGGCGAATGCAGATCACGGATCGGTGCGCCCGGCGATGCTAGGATTCGGCACCGCTCTCGGTACACTTCATGGGACATCGATTCCTGACCGTCCACATCGCGCTCCGCTGGCGGGTCATCGCTCTGGCGCTCGCCATCTCGTTCGGCGGCGCCCGTGCAAACGCCGCCTCGCTCTGCCCCCAGGGATGGTTTGCCGACGTGATGCTGGGTGCGTACCACGTCCACCCCTACAAACACTTCGACGATTTCGATCCCGGCATCGGGGTGGAGTGCGGGGTCACCCCGCAATGGGCCGCGACCGCGGGCTACTTCCGCAACTCCCTGAACCGGCCCTCGTTCTATGGCGGAGGCATCTACACGCCGGAGTTCGCCCATTGGCGATGGTTCCGGCTGGGCCTGATGGGCGGTATCATTTCCGGGTACAACTACGGCCGGTTCGGCATCGGCCCGAGCAATTCGACGGTGGGGCCGCTGCTGGCGCCGGCGGCCTTCACCCGCTTCGGACGATTCGGAGTCAATTTCATCCTGGTGCCGCCGATTCCCGCCGACAATCTGCCCTTCACCGTGGGCTTTCAGGCGAAATACCGGTTCCGCTGAGTCCGTCCCGCCGGTGTGAGGCGCGCCACGAATTGACACCCGAATCTGCCGGGATTCGGC
This sequence comes from Nevskiaceae bacterium, assembly GCA_037445285.1. Taxonomy (GTDB): domain Bacteria; phylum Pseudomonadota; class Gammaproteobacteria; order Steroidobacterales; family Steroidobacteraceae; genus Bog-1198. The sequence goes on from JBBIKV010000015.1 coordinate 6,027, forward strand.
AGGCCGTGATCCGCCGCATTTTGGTGCACTCGATAGCGGCCGATACTTTCCCATGGTCATGCGACAAGCGCCCCTACGGTCCTTGGGACGACACTCATGGCGGGTTGAATGACACTCTCGAACTCAGGTCCACCGCGCGCACGACACGCCGGCGGCCGTCACCGCGCCCGCGGCTTCACGCTGCTCGAGTTGCTGACGGCGACGGCCCTTCTCGCGATTCTCGCGGCCATCGCCATACCCGCGTATCAGTCGCACCTGCAAACCGCCAAGGTGGCGGCCGCCACGGCGGACATCATGACGATCGCCCAGGGTATCGCCCAATACGCCACGGTCAACAATTCCCTGCCGCCGGATCTCGCCGCGATCCACGCGGACAACGTCCTCGACCCCTGGGGGCAGCCCTATGTGTATCTCGATTTCACCGGCTTGAAGGGGAAGGGCCAGATGCGCAAGGACAAGAACCTCGTGCCGCTCAACACGCAATACGACCTCTAAAGTGTCGGCGCGGACGGGCAGAGCAAGCCGCCGTTGACGACGCCGGTGAGCAAGGACGACGTGATTCTGGCCAACGACGGCAATTACATCGGCCTCGCGTCGAATTACTGAGCGGGGCGGCGACGCGATGCCTACACCGCTCCTGAAGAGCCGGATCGGCCGGCGCGTGGTGGCGCTCTTCATCGTGAGCGCGCTCATACCCTTGAGCCTGTGCGCGGTCATGCTTTACCGCTCCTTCGACGCCGAATTGAGCCGGACTCAGGCGCAGAGCCTCGACGGAATGGTCCGCAGTTTCGGCATGACCGTCCTCGGCCGCCTGGACAGCGCCGACGACGTGCTGCACACCCTCATTGCCGCCCCCGGTGCGACCGATGACACCGTGCAGGAGCGGGTCGGCAAGCTGCCCTGGGTCCGGGGCTCGAGACGCATCCGGCCGGACCGGATCTTTCGAGACGGGGAACCTGCGCTGCCGGAACCGGATGCCCGACAGCGCAAAGCCCTGGCGGCCGGCAAACCGGTGCTGGTCTGGAACCTCGACGACAACGGCCATTCGCAGGTGCGTTTGGTGCGCACCCTGCCGAGCGGCGCCTGGCTCTATGCGGAACTGTCCTCCGCATGGCTGTGGGCCGCGGCGGATGAATTCGCCGCCGATGCCGGCTTGCGGGTGCTCGACGGGAATGAGCGGGAGATGGTGTCGGCCGGGCGGCTGCCGCCGGCATTGCCGGCGCACGGGTGGCTGCAGCGTTCGTGGGAAATATTTCTGGGGAGCCGCTTCTCCGCACCGCCGTGGCGCCTGGTGGCGATGACTCCCCGCGCCACGCCGCTCGACGGGCGCGGCAACGCCTATCCGTACTTCGTCGGCTTCATCGTCCTGACCATCCTCCTGATCGCCTGGCTGTCCATGAATGCGATCCGCCGGCAGCTCAGACCGCTCGGCCTGCTGACGCAGGCGACGAAGCGCATCGCGCAACGGGACTTCGACGCCTTTCATGACATGAAGTGGAACGATGAGTTCGGCGACCTCGCGGGCTCGTTCGACACGATGTCGCAGCACTTGAAGATGCAGTTCTCGGCGCTCGAGACCCTTGCCGAGGTCGACCGGCTGCTGCTGCGCGCCCCGGAACTGGAACTGATCCTCGACGCCCTGCTGCCGCGGATCGCGAGCATCCTGGATTGCGACAGCGTCTCCGTCATCCTCTTCGACCAGGATTCGAACACTCACGCCCGGGCCTACGATTTCTTCGTCTCCGAGCCGCAAAAGCTGCCGGTGCGCCGCATCGCCACCGATAGATCCGCCATGAGCGCGGTCTGCGCACAGACTCCACAGCCGGTTCTCGACGCCGATGCGGCCTCCCGGCTCGCCTGCCTCGCACCGATCGCCGCGCGGCGCATCGAAACCCTGCGCCTGCAGCCGCTGCAGCATGAGGCGCATTGCGCCGGACTGCTGTGCATCGGCTTCGCGGACGACCGCGCGGGCCTGAACGACTCGGCGATCGGCATCGTCGATTTTGCGGACCGCCTGTCGTTGATCCTCGCCAATCTGGAACAATCCGCCCGCCTGCATCGTCAGGCCAATTTCGATTCGCTCACGGGGCTCCAGAACAGGCACGTGTTCTCGGACCGGGTCCGCGCCGCCGTGGAGAGCGCCGCGGAACTGCGGGGCATGGGCAGCCTGCTGTACCTCGACCTCGATCACTTCAAGCGCGTCAACGACACCGCCGGACATACGGCCGGAGACAGCCTGCTGCGCATCGTCGGAGAACGCCTCACGGCAAGCGTCGGCGCGGGCCACAGCATTGCCCGGTTGGGCGGAGACGAGTTCGCGGTATTGCTGCCCAGCATCGCCGATCCCGACAGCGTCAGACAATTGGCGGAGCGCATCCTCGCCGATCTGCAGCGACCCTTCGCGATCGACGGCCGGGAACATCACGTGTCGGCGAGCATCGGCATCACGGTGTTCCCCGTCGACGGGTCGACCCTCGAGGAGCTGCTGAAGGCGGGCGATATCGCGATGTACCAGGCGAAGGACGCCGGGCGCGGGCGCGCCGTGTTCTTCCAGGCGGAGATGCAGCGCAAGCTGCTCGAGCGCCTGGGTTTGGAGACCGGCATGCACCGCGCCCTCGCGCACCAGGATTTCCGGCTGCACTACCAACCGATCGTCTCCTGCGCGGCCGATGGGGCCATCGGCGTCGAGGCATTGGTGCGTTGGCCCGGAAAGGACCCCGCATCCTGGGTGCCGCCGGGGGTCTTCGTGCCGGTGGCGGAGGAGAATGGGATCATCGTCCAGCTCGGAGAGTGGATCCTACGCCGTGCCTGCGCGCAATTCGCCGAATGGCGCGCCGAGGGATTGAGGCTGAGTTACATTTCGGTCAATGTATCCGTGCGTCAACTCAGGGAACCCGGCTATCTGTCCACCCTGACCTCCGCGCTGGCCGACAGCGGGATGGACAGCCGGGAATTGCAGCTCGAAATCACGGAGAGCGTACTTGCCCACGGCGGTGAATTGGCCGGCACTCTATCGGACATCGCCGGCTTGGGCGTACGCCTGGCGCTGGACGACTTCGGCACCGGCTATTCGTCGCTGAGCTACCTGCGCGCCTACCCGATCCACACCGTGAAAATCGACCGCTCCTTCGTCACCGAACTGCCCGGGGACCTGGGCGCCTGCCGCCTGGCCGAATCCATCGTCGTCATGTGCGCCGCCCTCGGCAAACACGTGGTTGCCGAGGGCGTGGAGACCGAAGCGCAGCTCGAGTTCCTGCGCCGGGCCGGCTGCACTTCCATCCAGGGGTACCTGCTCGGCCGGCCGATGGACGCCGCCGACATTCCCGGGTTCGCCCGGCGGCTGCGCTCGACGGTCATGGCCGCGCCGCCGGCGACCTCCGCGATGCGCGCGTGATCGTCTTCTTCGCGGTCGCTTGCATCTTCGGAGCGGCCGTCGTGCGGGGCTACAGCGGGTTCGGCTTCTCACTGCTCGCGATCACGTCCCTGTCGCTGCTGCTGCCGCCGACCCAGATCGTGCCGTCGATCTTCATCATGGAAGTCGCCGCCAGCCTGCACTTGCTGCCCGGCGTGTGGCGCGACATCCATTGGCGGGCGCTGCGGTGGCTGACGGTGGGCTGCCTCGCCGGCACGCCCCTCGGGGTCTATGCGCTCGCTCACCTGCCGGCCGCCCCGATGACCCTGGGTCTCGCCGTCTTCGTGATGACCGCCGCCATCCTGCTGGCGCGGGGCCACGCCCTCGAGTCCCTGCCCGGCCCCGCGGCCACCTTCGCGACGGGTGCCGCGTCGGGACTCTTCAACGGCGGCTTCGGCATCGGCGGACCGCCCGTCATCCTGTTCTTCTTCAGTTCCCCGGCCGGAGCGGCCGCGGGCAGAGCCTCGATGATCGCCTTTTTCTTGATCACCGACGTCGTCGGCCTGGCATGGCAGGGCTGGAACGGACTGCTCGATTGGACGACGCTGTGGCGTGCGCTGATCTTCCTGCCGGCCTTGATCGCAGGCATCTGGCTGGGCAATCGCGGCTTCAAGAATGCCGAACCGGCGGTCTTCCGTCGCTGGGTGCTGCGGCTCCTCATGGTGTTGGCGGTGCTCACCGGCGGGCGGGCGCTGATGCAGATGCTGTGACGAAGCATCCGGCGTGATCTCACCCGGACCGGCTTCTGAGATCCGCGAACAGCCGTCGCGCCGACATCACGCGCTCCACGTAGTCGCGCGCCGAGTGATCGCCGCAGCGCTGCCCGTCGGTCAGCCGCATGCCCCGCCGCACGAACGCCGCGCCGGCGCCCGCACCGCACAGATGGATCACGGCGGCCAATTCCTGGATCTGGTCCCGGGTGACCTGATGGGTGCGACGCTGGGCGAGATCACCCGCAACCCGCCGGTCGAGATAGGCGGCCGTGAGTTCCACCGCGTGGGATGGCAGCACGCGGGTGTACAAACCGTTGAACCAGCACGCCTCGGAGCCCCCCGGGGACCCCTCCTCGAGGACGAGATGGTTACGGATGCAGTACCGCTTCGCCTCGTCGAACGTGCTGTTCGTGATCTGGTACATCCCGACGGCGCTCGAGGCCGGTCGATACAATTCGAACGGGCTCGTCCGCCACGACCAGCGCCAGTAGGTTTGCGCCACCGGATTGCCGGAACCCTCCACCTGCGCCAGCGCCGCCAGGAGTTCCGGCGCGATCAGGTCCGTGGAATAGCGTTCGAACAGCGTGCCGTACTCCCGCCACGTCTCGGGGGCCGCTTTGTTGAGCGTGCCGCTGACGGGGAAGAAGAGCTCCGACGGCTTGCGGACCACCTGGTACAGCCAGTTGACCGGAAACCAGAGGATCACGACGATCACCAGCGCGATGAGCACCTTGAACCCGCCCGGGGCCCGGCGAAACGCGCGCGAGGCGCGGCGACGCGAAGGCGCACCCGGCCAGAAGCGGGCGAGCCGCAGGCCCGCCGCGGACTTCTTCCGGCGCTTGCGCGGCCGCGGCTTGCGCACCGACGGACGCGGCCTCATCCGAAATGCCGATCGGCGATGAGGCACAGGATCTCGAACATGATCGAGGCGCCGACCAGGGCCGTGTTGCCCGTCTGATCATAGGGCGGCGCCACCTCGACGACGTCGCCGCCGATCAGATTCAAGCCGCGCAACCCGCGCAGCAGCCGCACCGCCTCGAGCGTGGTGAGCCCGCCGATCTCCGGCGTTCCCGTGCCGGGCGCATGGACCGGATCGAGTCCGTCCACGTCGAACGAAATATAGGTCGGGCCGTCACCCACGACCCGGCGCGCCTCCTCGATCACCCGCTCCACGCCGAGCGCGGCGAACTCCTCGATGTACACCACGCGCATGCCGCGGTCCCGCGAAAACTCGATGCCGTCGAGGGTGTTCTGGCCGCCGCGTATGCCGATCTGGATGGTGCGCCTCGGATCGAGCAGCCCGTCCAGCACGGCCAGCCGAAAAGGCGCGCCGTGGGTGAACTTCGATCCGCCGAATTCGGCCCAGGTGTCGGTGTGGGCGTCGATGTGCACCATGCCGATGGGCGCATCCGCGGCGAGCGCCTTGAAGATCGGGTAGGTGATCGAGTGGTCGCCGCCCGCGCTCACCGGCCGTATGCCGGCCGCCTTGATCCTGCGGTAATAGGCTTCGATCTCCCCGACCTGCTTCTCCAGATCGTAGCGGTGGGCGAAGCGCACGTCGCCCAGGTCCGCGATCCGGCACAGCGCATACGGATCGATGCCGAGGCCGAGATTGAACGTGCGCATCAGGCTCGAGGCGTTGCGGATCTCGCGCGGACCGTGACGCGCGCCCGGGCGGTTGGTGACGCCGAGGTCGGTGGGTACGCCGATCAACCCGATGTCGATGCCGTCCAGCGAGCCCGCCAGCGGCGCCCGCATGAAGGTCGCGATGTCGGTGTAGCGGGCCTCCTTGATCGGATCATAGGACTCGCCGGTGACGGGGTCGCGTTTGATGTAGCTCGGATGCTTCATGCGTCATTCCAGGGCAGGTTGCGCCGGACTCCGGGCGGACGCGAGGCTCACGGCGACGAAGGCGAGGAGACTGCCGCCGAGGCCGGCATAAATCGGCAGATCGGAATCGATACCGCGCACGATGAGCACGACCACGACCAGGGTGATGCCCGAGACGATGGAGGCCACGGCTCCCCTGGCCGTGCCGCGCGGCCAGAGCATGGCTCCCACGATCGACACCAGCAATCCGCCGACCAGCAGATCATAGGCAACCGTGATCGCCGCGATCACATCGTGCATGAGACAGGCCATCACCGTCATGAGGGCGCCGAGCGCCAGCGTGACCGCGCGGCTCTGCGCGACCGACCCCGTGTCGAGGACGCCGCGGGCCGCCCCCTTGAGCCGCAGAACCACATCCTCGAGGAGCACCGTCGACGCCGCCAGCAGGCAGGCGCTCGCCGTCGACATGATGGCCGCGAGTGCGGCCGCGAGCAACAGCCCCCGCAGGCCGACGGGCAGCACCCGATTGACGATCTCGGCGAACGCCGCATCGGCGTCGGCCAGCGCCGGCAGAAACACCCGCCCCGCCGCGCCGATCAACGCGCCGGCGAGCGCGTAGCAGAGGCAGTACGCCCCCACGAGGATTCCCCCGTTCCTCGCGACCTCGACGCTGCGCGCCGTGAACACCCGCTGCCAGACGTCCTGGCCGATGATGATGCCGAAGAAGTACAGCACGAAGAACGAGACCACCCGCCCAGGGCCGATGTTCGAGAGCGAGAAAAATCCGGCCGGCAGATGCGCGTGCATGCCGGCGAATCCGCCGGCATGCAGGATCGCGCCGGGCAGGAGAATGAACAGGATGCCGATCGTCTTGATCACGAATTGAATGATGTCGGTGAGCGTGAGGGACCACATGCCGCCGAGCGCCGAATAGGCCACCATGACGGCGCTGCTCACCAGGATCGCCGGCGTCCGGGGGACGCCCACGATGACCTCCATCACCGACCCCACGGCGATGGTGGCCGTGACGCTCACCATCAGGTCGTAGGCGACCATCACGACACCGGCGGCGACGCGCGCCCCTGGCGTATAGCGCCGTTCCAGCAGCTCGGGCACGGTGTAGAGGTTGAGACCGAGGATGCGTTTGACGAAAACGGTGCTGAGGACGAGGATCCCCAGGCCGAACATGAAGACGAACCACATGCCGGAAATGCCGTATTGATAACCCAGCTTCACCCCGCCGACGGTGGAGGCGCCGCCGAGCACGATCGCGGCGAGGGTTCCGGAATACAGCCAGGGACCGACGGAACGCCCGGCGACGAGGAACTGGTCCTGGGTGGTGGCCTTGCGCTGCGCCCAGAATCCCGCCGCCAATATCCCGACCATGTAGGCGATGACGACGTACAGATCCAGCCTTGCCATGCTTCGAGGTCGCCTTTCGCTTGATGGATCGCCGCCGGATCGAAAATACACCAATTTTCGCCGCTCCGGCAATTCGTCGGCGAATCGTGCATGATTGCGGGTCCAGATGCTTCGAAAGGACGACCATGGAAAAAGCGACTGCGCACCCGCAGGTCAATAACGACCGGGTCATCGTCACCGAATGGCGTTTCGCTCCGGGTGCCGAGACCGGAGCCCATGTGCATGCCCACGACTACGTGGTCGTGCCCCTGACCAGCGGCACGTTGCGCCTGGAGGAGCCTGCGGGCGTGCGCGAGGTGCGTCTCGAGGCCGGCGCCTCCTACGCGCGTCCGGCCGGCGTCGCCCACAACGTCATCAACGCGAATGCCCACGAATTCCGCTTCGTCGAGGTCGAACTGATCTAGGCCCCGCCTCGTCGGCGCGAGGACGGCCGATCAGCGCAGCGCCGCCTCGACGTCGGCCTCCAGGCTCTCCGGCTTGTCGGCCGGCGCGAAGCGCTTGAGCGGCACACCGTCCTTGCCGACCAGGAACTTCGTGAAATTCCACTTGATCGCCTCGAGTCCCAGGATTCCGGGGCGCTCTTCCTTGAGATACTGATAGAGAGGATGGCTGTCCGCGCCGTTGACCTTGATCTTCGCGAACAGCGGAAAGCTCACCTCGTAGTTCAACGCACAGAATTCCTTGATTTCGGCCTCGCTCCCCGGTTCCTGATGCCCGAACTGATCGCAGGGAAAGCCGAGGATCTCCAAACCCCGGGCGTGGAACTTCCGGTACAGCGCCTCCAGACCGGCGTACTGCGGTGTGAAGCCGCACTTGCTCGCCACGTTGACGATGAGCATGGGATGGCCCCGGTATTGCGACAACGGCAGGTCGGCACCGTCGATAGTTCGTGCGGAAAAATCGTATACGCTCATCGGGGACTCCTGCGCAGGGCTGCCTGGGAACCCGCATGGTACACCGGACCGCGCGACAACCGCAGCGCCCGCCGACCCTTGCACCGGCAGCAATCCAGCCCGTACACTCGGTGCCGAACGCAACGCCGGCCGGCCCCGAACCCTTGACCTCACCCTCCCACACACACACGATCCACCGGCACCATTTTGGCTGGGATCGCAGCTTCGCGCCGGTCGTGCACATCGCACCTGCGGAATCGCTGGAATTCGACGTCCTGGATGCGGCGGGCGGCCAGATCGGTCCGGCCTCGACCGTGGCGGACGTGGCCCGCCTCGACTTCTCGAAGATCAACCCTGTCACCGGGCCCGTCTTCGTCGAGGGCGCCGAACCCGGAGACGTGCTTCAGGTGACGCTGCTGTCCTTTGCCCCGTCGGGATGGGGGTGGACCGCCAACATACCGGGGTTCGGCTTGTTGGCGAACGACTTCAAGGATGCCGCTTTGCATCTGTGGAAATACGACCCGGACACGCTCGCACCGGCCGCGTTCGGCCGCTGGGGCAACGTGCCGCTCAAGCCCTTCACCGGCACCATCGGCGTGGCGCCGGCCGAAGCGGGCCTGCACAGCATCGTCCCGCCGCGGCGCGTCGGCGGCAACATGGACGTCCGCGACATCTCGCTGGGGACGGAGTTGTTCCTGCCCGTCGAGGTCCCGGGCGCCTTGTTTTCGGTGGGGGACACCCACGCGGCGCAGGGTGACGGCGAGGCCTGCGGCACGGCGATCGAGAGCCCGATGCGCGTGGCGCTGCGCTTCGACGTCATCAAGCGGCAACCCCTGACGTTTCCGCGCTTCCGAACGCCGGGGCCCGTGACGCGCCATCTCGATGCCAAGGGCTATGAAGTCACCACCGGTATCGGCCCCGACCTGATGCAGGGCGCCCGCGACGCCGTGCGATCGATGATCGATCTCTTGACGCGTATGCATGGCATGGCCGCAATCGACGCCTACCTGCTGTGCAGCGTCTGCGGCGACCTTCGCATCAGCGAAATCGTCGACCTGCCCAATTGGACCGTCTCGTTCTATTTTCCGCGCATCGTCCTCGAGTGACGCACGTGCAGCGGGAATCCATCGCCTTCGTCGGCACCAGCGACCTGTCGGGACACTTCCGCGGCAAGAGTTTTCCGGCGGCCGACCTGCCCGCGCGCCTCGTGCGGGGGGTGGGCCTGGCGCCGGCCAATATTTTTCTGGGCGCGTTCGGCCCCATCCAGGTCACGCCCTTCGGCACGCAGGGCGAGGTGTTCCTCATCCCGGATCCGGCCACCCGGGTGTTCGTGCCCTTCGAGGGAAGCGCACCCGAGTTTTTCTTCCTGGGCGACATCAGGACCGCCGCAGGCGCTCCGTGGGATTACTGTCCGCGCCACGTCCTGCGCCGTGCGCTCGACCGCCTGCACGCCGAGACCGGACTGCGCCTGCTCGCGACCTTCGAGCAGGAGTTCATCTACAGCGGCGTTGCCGCGCACCCCGCGCAGCCCTATGAACTCGACGCCTACCGGCGCCAGGGGATCTTCGGCGAGGCGCTGCTCGCGGCCATGCGCCAGGTCGGCGTGATTCCCGACTCCTTCCTGTCGGAGTACGGCCCCCGGCAATTCGAGGTCACCTGCGCGCCGGCGCAGGGTCTACGCGCCGCCGACGACGCGGTGATCGTGCGCGAACTGGCGCAGGCCGTCGCCTTCCGCCTCGGACATCGGGTGAGTTTCACGCCGGCGCCGGAGCCCGACGGCACCGCGAATGGCACCCACATCCACTGGAGTTTTCTCGACGCGGACGGCCGGCCGGTGCTGTACGACGAGACCCACCCCTGGCAATTGTCGTCGCTCGGCACCCGGTTCATCGCCGGGGTTCAGCTTCACCTGCCGTCCCTGTGCGCCATCACCGCCCCGTCCGTGCCCTCGTATTTCCGGCTGCGGCCGCATCGGTGGGCGCCCGTGCGGGCCGACGCGGGCCCGGTGGACCGCGGCAGGGCGATCCGCGTCTGCCCGGTCAGCGGCGCCGATTCCGCGCAGCGCGCCCGGCAATGCAACATCGAATTTCGGGTCGCCGACGCGACCGCCAGCCCCTACCTCGCGCTCGCCATGCTGATTCAGGCCGGACTCGACGGCATCCGCCGGCAGCTCACGGTCGAGATCGAGAACCCCGCGTCCCTGCCGGGCAGCCTGGATTCGGCGCTGACGCTGCTCGAGGCGAGCCCCGAGGCGGCGCAGTGGCTGGGGGCGGATCTGCACCGTGCCTACCTGCAGTTCAAGCGGGCCGAGATCAAGGGTCTGGACGCGTACGACGAAGCCGAAATCTGCCGCCGCTATGCGGAAGTCTACTGAACGCCCACCCACCGACATCCGGAGCCCGCCGATGACTCATCCCCTCAGCCGTGAAATTGCCGTCGAACCGGCCCACACCGCACTGCTGTTCGTGGACGTGCAGAATTACAACTGCACCTGGAATGGCGGCGAGTATGCACACCTCGACGCCGCCGAGCGGGAGCGGACCTACGGGCATTTTTTCCGGACGCTGAAGGACAGCGGACTGCCCAACATGATGCTGCTGCAACAGGCCTGCCGCCGCGCCGGCATCGAAGTGACCTACACCGTGATCGAGAGTCTCACCGCCGACGGGCGCGACCGGTCTCTCGATTACAAGATCACCGGATTCAACGTGCCGAAAGGCTCGCCCGATGCTCGCATGGTGGATGAACTGGCCCCTGCGGACGACGAAATCCTGTTTCCCAAAACCTCCTCATCGGTGTTCATTTCCACCAACATCGACTACGTGCTGCGCAATCTCGGCACGCGCTACCTCATCATCGCCGGTTGCCTGACCGATCAATGCGTCGATTCGGCGATCCGCGACGCCTGTGATCTCGGGTATCTGGTGACGGTGCCCACGGACGCGTGCGTCACGCTGTCCCCGGAGCGGCAGGAATGGTCGCTGCGCAACAACCGCGGCTATTGCCGTCAGCGCACCACCCGGGAAGTGCTGGACGAGATCGCGCGCCTGACCGCCCCGCCGCGTTGACGGCACCATCCCGCTGACGGCACCGGCCGGCGGTGCCGCAACTCAGCGGCCGAGTGCCAGCGCGCGGTCGAGATCGGCGATCAGATCGGCCGCGTCCTCGATGCCCACCGAATAGCGGATCAGGTTCTCCGGAATGCCCGCACGGGCCCGCTCCTCCGCGGTCAATTCGACGTGGCTGGTCACCTGCGGAGGGCCGGCCGTGGTGGCGACGCCGCCCAGATGGGCCGCCCGTTGGGCGAGCCGCAGCCCGTCGACGACCGCCCGCACCGCCTCGAACCCGCCACGGGGCGCAAACGACAGCACGCCGCCGAAGCCCCTCATCTGGCGCGCGGCGATCTCATGTCCCTCGTGCCCGGGCAGGCCGGGATAGAATATGCCCTCGATGCGCGCATGGCCCGAAAGGTGCCGGGCGATGGATTCGGCATTGGCATTGTGCCGCGCCATGCGCAGCGCCAGCGTCTTCATGCCGCGCAAGATGGCGTAAGCGGCGTCGGCCTGCAGCGTCGCTCCGGCGATTTCGCGGAAATGGTGCACCTTCGCCACGAGGTCGGCCCGGCCGGAAACGAGGCCGCCCATCACATCCGAGTGTCCGGACAGGAATTTCGTCGCACTGTAGACGATCAGGTCGGAGCCCAACGCCGCCGGCTTCTGATTGAACGGCGTGGCAAAGGTATTGTCGGTGACCACGACCGCGCCCACCCGCTTGGCCGCGCGCGCCAGGCGCTCGATATCCACCACCTTCAGAGTCGGGTTGGTCGGAGTCTCGAGGTACAGAAGCGCACAGCCTCGCGCGATTTCCGCCTCGAGCGCGGCATGATCGGCGGTCTCGCACAACGTCGCCGTGATGTGGAAGCGCGGCAGGAACTCCTCGAACAGCACGTTGGTGCCGCCGTAGGAGTCCTTGATGCTGACCACCCGGTCGCCGGGCGACAGCAACGCGAACAGCGTCGAACTGATGGCGGCCATGCCGGTCGAGAACGCGGCTGCCGCCTCGGTGCCGTCGAGCGCCGCCATCTTGGCCTCGAGCACGGCGACGGTGGGGTTGGAATTGCGGCTGTAGATGTGGCCGGCCGTACGTCCGGTGGCCACCTCCTGCCAACTCTCCAGATCCGGATAGGCGAAGGTCGCCGCGTTGACGATGGGCATGACGGCCGCCCCATAGGGAAACGGGCCCTCCTCGGCCGCCCACACGGCGTTCGTGCCGTCGCCCAAATTTCGGCCGCCCAGGGTCGGGTTCTTTCCGGTCATGCTGATCGCTCCCGCAGTTGGCCGGCAATCATGCCCGAAGCCGCGCACGAGCGCACCGGCAACCGCCGCCACCCGCCGACGCGGCGCCCTTCACGATGGGCGGAAACTAGTGCATTGTGGGCGTCTTGCCTGACGTGAATTCCGGCCGGGGATGCATGCGACGATTGAAAGCGCGATTGAGTCTGCCGGAAGGCATCGGTTTGTCCCTGGCCGTGATCAGCCCCACCGTCACCGCGGCATTCAACATCACCCTGGTGGTCCAGGCCGCAGGACCCGCCGCGCCGCTGACGTTCGCGATCGGCATGGTCGCGATGACGCTGGTGGCGCTCTCGTTCATGTCCTTCACCCACCGCGTCGCCCACGCCGGGTCCGCCTACGCCTACATCTCGCACACCTTCGGCAGCCGCATGGGTTTCATCGCCGGGTGGACTCTGCTGCTGACCTATCTGGGGTTCACCACGGGATTCGCCGCGCTGGTGGGCAGCTTCACCTGCGCCGCACTGGCGGCGGTCGGCGTCGATGCCGGACCGCTGTGGATCGTGATCGGCGCGGTCTCGATGCTGCTCGCCTGGTGGCTGGCCTTCCGGGATATGCGCCTCGCCGGGCGCTTGATGCTGGTCCTCGAGGCGGCGGCCATCGTCGGCATCCTCGCCCTGTGCGTCTGCATCCTCGGCCGCGTTCACCCGACCGCCGAGGAGACGCTGAATACGATGCGCCCCTCGGCGCCCTATGGCGGCTGGACCGGGCTCGGATTCGGCATGGTCTACAGCATCCTGTGCTTCGCCGGCTTCGAGGGTGCAGCCACGCTCGGCGAGGAAACCGTCGATCCACGCCGCAATATTCCCATCGCCCTGCTCTCCACCGTGCTCGGTTCCGGGGCCTTCTTCATCTTCGTCGCCTATTGCGAGGTGATCGGATTCGGTTCGGCCGGCCTCAAGGCACTGGGCAGTTCCCCGGCACCCCTCAACGATCTGGCGCTGCGCTATGTCTCGCGGGAACTGGCCATCGCGCTCGACATTGCCGCGGCGGTGAGCTGCTTCTCGGGCATCGTCGGCGGGGTGGCGGCGTCCGCGCGGGTGCTGTTCGCGCTGGGGCGTGCCGGCCTCTCGCCCGCGCTCGCGGAGGTGCACAGCGTGCACGGCACGCCGGCGCGCGCCGTCTCGCTGGCCGCCATCCTCATCATCCTGCCGTTCCTGCTGTGGGCGCCGTTCGTCGGAGCGGGCAATTTCTACAGCTACACCAGCACCATCGGCGTGCTCGCGCTGATACTGATCTACATCGCCGTGGGCGGCGCAGAAACGGTGGAGGCCTGGCGCGAGCACCGCAGATCCTGGTCGGGCATCTGTCTGCTGGGTCCGGTCGTCCTGTCGTGGGTTCTGTTCCGCAACCTCTATCCCGTGCCGGACGCCCCCAACAATTGGTGGCCGTACGTCGCCATGGCCTGGGTGGCGGCTTCGGTGGCGCTCATCAGGGCGCGTCCGGCCGTCGCCCGTGCACCCCTGCCCGACTACTCGGCATGAGGGCGCCCGGGCCATGACGAAGCCCATCCTCGAACTGAACGCCTTCGGCGCGGGTTCCACGGCCGTCCTGGGCGACGCGCTGGCGGCCGCGATTGCCCGCCGCACCCGCCTGTTCGGCGCGGCGTCCGTGTTGTTCTACGACGAGCCGCTGGAATTCGTGCACGGCGAGGGCTGCTGGCTCTACGACGCCGCCGGAACGGCCTATCTCGACGCCTACAACAACGTGCCCTCGGTGGGTCATTGCCATCCGCGGGTCGTGGACGCGGTGACGCGCCAACTGAGCCGGCTCAACGTCCACAACCGCTACCTGCATCCGGGCATCATGGAGTATGCCGAGCGGCTGCTTGCCAGCATGCCGCCGGATCTGTCCAACATCGCGTTCACCTGCACCGGCAGCGAAAGCAACGATCTCGCCCTGCGCCTCGCCTCCAGCTTCTCGGGCGGCGACGGCGTGATCGTCACGGCCGCCGCCTACCATGGCAACACCTCGCGGGTCACCGAGGTCAGCCCGAGCTCGTACAAGCGCGGCATGCCGCCGCCGCACGTGCGCGTGATCCCGGCGCCGGATTCCTCGGCTGCCTTCGCGGCCGACGTGGCCGCGGCCATCGCCGATCTCGCGGACCACGGCGTGAAATTTTCCGCGTTGATCGTGGACAGCATCTTCTCCAGCGACGGCGTGTTCGCGGATCCGCCGGGATTCCTCCGCGCCGCCGTCGACGTCGTCCATCGGGCTCGAGGACTGTTCATCGCCGACGAAGTACAACCGGGCTTCGGCCGCACGGGTACCGCACTCTGGGGCTTTCAGCGGCATGGGGTGCATCCCGACATCGTCACGCTGGGCAAGCCCATGGGTAACGGCTATCCCATCGGCGCGGCGATCACCCGCCCGCAAATCCTCGATGGGTTTTGCCGCAAGGTCGGATATTTCAACACCTTCGGCGGCTCGCCGGTGGCGGCGGCGGCGGGTCTCGCCGTGCTCGACGTGCTGCGGGAGGACGGGCTGCTGGAGAACGCCGTGACGGTCGGCGGCCGCCTCAAGGAGGGTCTCGCCGCCCTGTCGAGGCGGCACGCGGTGATCGGCGATGTACGCGGCGCCGGTCTCTATCTCGGCGTGGAATTGGTGGAGAACGACGCCGGCACTCCTGCGGCGCAGCTGGCGACGGCGGTCATCAACGACCTGCGCAAGCGGCGGATCTTGATCGGAGCGGCCGGCCGCTTCGGCAACGTCCTCAAACTGCGCCCGCCGCTGTGCTTCTCGGCGGCCAACGCCGATCTGGTCATCGCCGCACTGGACGAGGTCCTGACGCACGCGTCGCGACCGACGCCCGCATCCCGGGCGCCCCGACCTTGACCGGCGAGTACGACCCCGACGTCGTGGCCGATCTCGAACGGATGGTGGCGCTGGGACTGCCCCGCTGGGGTCTGTCTCCCGCCACGTCGATCGGCCTCCTGAACCTCTCTGAAAACGCCACCTTCGCCCTCAGCGATCCCGCGTTCGGCCGCGATCTCGTGTTGCGCGTTCATCGGGTCGGCTATTCGTCGCCCCTCGAGATCCGCTCGGAACTCCAGTGGATCGAGGCGCTGAGCCGCGACGGCGTGGTCGAGACCGCGGCGCCGGTGCGCGGCCGCGACGGCGAGTGGGTTCAGACCCTGGTATCGCCGTCGGCCCGTCCGCACCGGCAGGCCGTGGCGTTCGAGCGCCTGCCGGGCCGGGAACCCGCCGCCGGCGCGGATGCCGCGCCCTGGTTTGCGCGACTTGGCGAAGTCACGGCGCGCATGCATCGGCACGCCCGTTCGTGGCGGCTGCCCGAGGGCTTTTGCCGCAAGCGCTGGGATGTCGACGCCATGGTCGGCCCGCAGGCCTTCTGGGGTCCGTGGCAGGCCGGCATCGGTCTGGATGCCGCGGGGCGCGCCACGATCGAGGACGCCCTGACGTCGATCCGCCGGCGGCTCGCACAGTTCGGCGCCGGGCCGGAACGGTTCGGGCTGGTGCATGCGGACCTGCGGCTCGCCAATCTGCTGGCGGACGGCGCGACGCTGCGCATCATCGACTTCGACGACTGTGGATTCAGCTGGTTCGTCTACGACTTCGCCACGGCCGTCAGCTTCATCGAACATGAAGCGATCATGCCCGACCTGTTGCGCGCCTGGGTGGGCGGCTATCGCCGCGCGGCGCCGCTCGCGGCGGCGGATGAGGCCGAAATTCCGACGTTCATCATCCTGCGCCGCATCTTGTTGACCGCATGGCTGGCGTCCCACGCCGAGGTGCCGCTCGCGCGACAGATCGGCACGGCATACACCGCGGGCACGGCGCGCCTCGCGGGCGATTTTCTCGCCGGGCGATTTCTCGCCCGGCCTTCCATCAACTGATCGAGGAGATCCGCATGTTCAGTTCGCTCGAGGGTCGCAGCGTCATCGTCACGGGTGCCAGCAAGGGCATCGGCCGCGGCATCGCCCGGCGCTTCGGACTGGCCGGCTGTCACGTGCTGGTGGTATCGCGCCAACTGGAGGATGCGCGCGCGGTCGCCGCGGACATCATCGCCGCGCGGGGGACGGCACGGGCCTTCGCCGCGGACGTCACGCGCCGCACCGACATGGACGACATGGCGCAAGCCGCCCTCGACGCCTTCGGCGCCATCGACATCCTGTGCGCCAATGCCGGCATATTTCCGGCGGCGAAACTCGGATCGATGACCGAAGCGGACTTCGACGCGGTGATCGGCACCAACCTCAAGGGCACCTTCCTGTCGGTCTCGGCCTGCCTGGCCGCGATGCGGGCCAAACGCGCCGGCCGCATCATTCTCACCTCGTCCATCACCGGGCCGGTGACCGGCCTTCCCGGCTGGTCGCATTACGGCGCCAGCAAGGCCGGACAACTGGGGTTCATGCGCACGGCCGCCATCGAACTCGCGCCCCACGGCATCACTGTCAACGCGGTTCTGCCGGGCAACATCGCCACCGAGGGCCTCGCAGACCTCGGCGCGGAATACGAGAAGACCATGGCGGCATCGATTCCGATGCGTCGCCTGGGGACGGTCACGGACATCGCGAATGCCGCGCTGTTCTTCGCCAGCGACGAAGCCGCCTACATCACCGGCCAGAGCCTGGTGATCGACGGCGGACAGATATTGCCGGAGTCGCTGGCGGCCTTGGAGAGTTGACCGCCGCGCCGCGGCGGGATCACCGCGCGCCGGTACGCGGCGCCAGACGCCAGAGGACGAGGGCCGGCAGGCCGAAGAGGATTTCGCGCATGCGTTTTGCGAGCGAGAGGGCGATGGCCACGTCGCTGCCGAGTCCGAGCAGGTGTCCCACCCCCACCAACCCGGCCTCTTGCACGCCGAGTCCGGCAGGCGCCACGAAGAACACGCTGCGCGCCGCCAGGGTCACGCTTTCGAGCGCCAGCGCGGCCGCCGGACTCACCGGATGCCCGAGCCACCGCAGAGCCAGCCAGGTCTCCGAGCAACCGGCGATCAAACCGGCGAGTTGCCAGGCCGTGGCCGAGGCGAGGCGTCCGTGCGCGGCAACGAGGCGGCGAACGTCCGCATCGAGTTCCGTCCACCGGCTCAAGGCACCGAACCGCCCGAGGCTGGACTCGAGCATCCGCGCCCCGATCCTTTCCACCCATCGGAACAAGGCGCCGCTGCGCAGCAGCCACAGTAGCAGCATCAGGAGCGGCAGGGGCGCCGCGCCGGCGATGAGCAGCGCGCCGCTCGCCCGGACGCCGCCCGCGAGGCGCAGGAGAACGGCGACGCCGATCCCCAGGAACAGGTACTGAGCGACCAGGTTGAGCAGCATCTCGATGATCACGCTCGCGGTGGCCTCGGTGCCGCCGATTCCCAGGCGCGAGAGCATGCGGATCCCGACCAGTTCACCGCCCACGTTGGCGACCGGCAGCAGCCGGTTGATCGCCTCCCGAATCGCGGCGATCCGCAAGAGCGTGCGGAGGCGGGTGCGTTCGAAGAGGAGCACCCGCCATCCCATGACGTCGAGCCACAGCGGCCCCAGGTGAAGCGGCACCAGCCACAGCAGCGACCAGCCGGCCTGCGCGAGCAGATCGGCGATCGACCGCGCCCCTTCACGGACCACGAAGCCGATCATCACGGCGAGACCGAGCGTTACCGCCATGCGCGTCAGAGTTTTCACGAGGTCGGGACGGCCGCGCCGAACGGCGCGTCAGGCGCGCGAGGCGATGCCGCGTCGGATCACGACGCCGATCGCCGCAGGAGCGTGGCCAGAAAGAACGCCCGCTGGTGCTCGGCGACACACTCCAAGGTCGGCGCCCACCGGAAGGCGTCGTGAATCTCGCGGGTGTCCCTGGAAGCCGCATCGAACCCGAAGAAATAGTGATTCACGATCAGCGCCAGACCGCCCGGCGCCAGCTTCGATGAAATGGACCGGGCGATGGATTTCAGGCTGGCCGGAGTCCGGGGATCGAGGTAGTAGAGCGTGTCGGCGATGACGATGAGATCGAACGCGCAGTCCTGCTGCGGCGCCCCGAGCATGTCGCACTGCCCATAGGCCACGTTCGGGTGGCCGACCGACAGTGCGGTCGCCTGCCTGACCGCCTCGGCCGAGATATCGGTGCCGAGAACGTGCTCGGCGAACGGCGCGAGCATTCGCGTGAAGGCCCCGAGTCCGCAGCCCAGGTCGAGTACGTTCCGATAGCCCCGCTGCGGCAGCATCGACAGCAGACTGGTGTATTTTCGCTGCTGATAGCGGTATTGCGGCAGCTCGGCGCCGAACGGATCGTCGCTGCCGGCGTACAGCCGATCGAAGGCCGAACCGGCCGCATGCTCCCGTCGAAACCGGCCCAATCGCGCGTCGGCGCGGGCGGATCGCAGCCAAAACGCGACATCGCGGAGCGTCATGAAGAAATTGGTCGGGGCGGGGGCCAGCCCGTCAATGCTCGGCATCGTGGTCACCCACTGGGGATCGGAGGGAGGGGTCGGATGGCTCTGTGGAGCAAAGTATCGCGAACCGTGCGTTCAGACAAGCGCACGACGCCGTAATCGGCGCACCCGCCCGGCGATGACGCGCATGCCGGGCGGGTGCGCCGTCATTCCCGCACGGTCAAAACTTATAGTTGACCTGCATGCCCACCGTCCGCGGCTGGTTGGTCGAGTAGCGCACCAGCTGCGGAATGTTGAACTGAAAGCTGGTGTTGTTCGCCGTCATCAATGCCACCTTGTTGGTGAGATTGTCCACGAACAGGCTGGCGGACCAGTCGTCGTGCGTTAGATTCACCCTCGCGTTGGCCAGGTTGTAGGACGGCAGCACGTAATCGAAGTAATAGGCGACGTCGTGAGAGGTTCCCGTGAAGGAGTCGGCCACGCTCGCCGCGAGCTGGTAGCCGCTGAACACCTCGGTCGAATACGTCAGCGTCAGACTGGCCGTATCCTTGACGACGTTCATGATCGGCGCCGTGCAGCCGCTCGCGCTCACACAGGGAGGGGTGACGCCATCCGGCCTGAGCGCCACCGAAGTGAGGAAGCTCGTGTACGACGCGTTCGGGCTCGTCAGCTTGGAGTCCGTGTACGCGCCGCTGAAGGACACCGTCCAGGCATCCGACAGCTTCGCGTTGATCTCGATTTCCGGCCCGAACGAGCGGCCGTCCCCCGCGTTGTTGTAGTACTGGTAGCCGCAGGGCAGCGTGATCACCTGCTGCACGCCGGTCCACTTGATGTAGTAGAAATCGCTGTTGACGGTCAACCAATTGCCGAAGGCCTTGGCCTTCTCGCCGATCTCGTAATTCCAGGCGCTGTCGGGTCCGAAGGACAGGGAACCCGCCTGGCAGCTCACCGGCGGCGCCGTGTCGAGAATCTGATTGGCGCCGCCGGGCCGGAAGCCCTTCGACACGGTGGCGTACAGGTTCAAATCCCCGCTGGGCTCATAGGAGAGGTTGATCCGCGGGTTGAACCCCCGGTTCGACGCCTTCGTCACCAGCACGGGCGCGGCCGCGGCGGACGGATAGGGCGCGTCGACGCCCCAGGAGTACTCGTCCTGTTCGCTCTTGTAGGTATACCAGCGCACACCGGCGGCCAGTTTCCATTGATCCGTGAACTTGAAGGAGCCGTCGGCGAACACGGCGGTCTGCTTCACCGTGTACGGGTTGTACGAGGTGAAATACGAGCCGTCCGGCGTCGCCGCCGAGGCGACGGCCGGGTTGCTGCTCTCTTCCTGCCACACCGAATGCAAGCTGCTGTAGAAGACGCCGGCGACCCAATGCAATGCCCCATCGTCCTTCGACACCAACCGGAATTCCTGGGTGAACTGGCGGGAGGGGTCCACCTCCGAGTACGGCACGGGTACCAACGGCGTCGCGCCGTGGTTCGACCAGTAAATGGACGCCGAGGCATCCTGGGTCTGCCACCCCAGCCGGTCGAAATAGGAGGTGGCGCTGGTCAGATCGGCGAAATTCAGGTTCGCATTCACGGTCAGGCCGTAGATGTGGATGTCGTCGTGCACCCCCTCGCGCAGCGGGAAGGCCTCGTAGTGCGCGTTGTAGACGGGACCCGGATACGCGCTGGTCGGAGTGCTGTCGAGCAGGTCGTAGCCGCCGAGCGCCATGTGCTGCGTCATCGCGGTCGCGAGCACCGACAAATCGTCGTTCGGCTTGAACAACAGAGCCGCCCGTCCGCTCGAGAGCCGCTCGTCGTTCGCGTTGTGAATGACGCTTTGCACCGGCGCGTTGGTCAGGCTCCCGTAGCTCGTCGACGCCAGATTGATCGGAAACGGATTCAGGGTTTTGACGTCGATCCACCCGCTGCGATACTGGTCGCTCAGGACCATGCGCAGCGCGAATTTGTCGCCGAGCGGCAGGTTCAGCATCAAATTGCCGCCGTAATTTCCGCCGCCGCCGTCCGTGTAGGAGCCCGTGCCCTGCACGGAACCCTCGAACGCACCCAATTTGGGCTGATTGGTGATGACCTTGACGGTGCCGCCCATCGATCCGGAGCCGTACAGCGTACCCTGCGGCCCGCGCAGCACTTCGACGCGCTGCACGTCGTACAGATTGGGGTCGATCACCACCTTGCCGGACTGGGACAGGGCCGGCGGCGAGAGGGGAATTTCATCGAGGTAGAAGCCCACGGTGGGCGCCGCGCCGCCATTCGAGGCGAGTCCGCGCGCTTCGTACTCGGTGAGCCCCGGTCCCGCCGAGCGCATCGACAGCCCCGGGATGTCGTGGGCGATGTCCTCGATCCGCGTGAGGCCCGCCGCGACCAGTTGATCCCCGCTCAACGCCGACATGCTGATGGGCGTGTTCTGGATGGTCGAGCTGAAT